>JAFTJZ010000033.1 GCA_017456145.1 Clostridia bacterium | reverse complement strand
CCGTCCTCTCACCCCGCGAAAGCGGGATTTCATTGCGAGGCGATTTCACCCAACGTAGTTGGATTTATCCCGTCCTCAATGACGGATTTAGTTGAAAAAGCGACAAAATTCTGTCGAATTTTGTCGCTTTTTCTTGGTGCACTTGAACAATCCAAATTCGAACCGGAAGTCTCCTCTGAGACCTCATTTTTTACATCATCAAAAGTAATGGTTTTGGTACCCTCTTTGTAGTTGAAGGTGATGAGCATCTTGTCATCGTATAGAAAAATCGCATTGATGAACACATCAATCAACATCTGACGATGTTCTTTCTTTGCCATATCCAGCTTGCGGAAGCGATGGAGCCAAAAGCGCATAAATTCTTCGCTGATTTGCGGCTTCTCCAGTTTTTCAAGAGAAATGCGATTCTCAAGCTCCTCTTTGGCTGCTTCCAATTCTTCAAGGAGTGTCTTCGTAGATTTTGTGAAGACACCCTCTGTAATGGCTTTTAAGAGGTTTTCTATCTTGGTCTCTGTCTCTCTCAATTGTTGCTGATACAGAGGCAAATTGGTGTTTTCACGCCCTTGCAAGTCCATCAGCATGGAAACGATGGCATCTACAACATCGTCATCCATAACCATCTTCATGGCTTCTGCAACGACCAAATCTTCGATCCAGCGTTTCTTGACGGGCTTCTTGTGGCATTCAGCACGTTTCTTCTTGACGGATACGCACTTGTAATAGTGGTGAACCACACCGGTTCTGCTTGTACCGCTTTCGCCGCACATATAAGCTCCGCAATGACCGCAGAACAGTTTGGTGGTCAGTAAGTAGTCGTCCTCTGCTTTGTGTCGTGCAGGGGCTTTCTTATTTTTCGCCATCTTTTCCTGTACTCGTTCAAACAGATCGATAGGAACAATAGCAGGTATTCCATCTGGAACAACGATTTCTCTGTAAACATACTCACCGATGTATCGACGATTATTCAGCAAATGCTGAACGCTATTGTAGGTCATCGGCTTGCCTCTGGTGTTGGTAACGCCGTTTTCGTTGAGATAATCACGAACTTCCGTCATCGTTGCACCATCGGCATATTTCTCAAAGGCTGCAAGAACAAAAGGCGAGGTAACGGGGTCAATCTGAAAGTGCTGTTCCTTATCGATGATATATCCAATCGGCAATGTTCCGCCGTTGAACATACATTTTAAGGCATTGTCGGTCATGCCACGAACAACCTTTTCAGAGAGGTCAACCGAATAATATTCTGCCATGCCTTCCAGAATGGTCTCCATCATAATACCAACAGAACCATCAGCAATCGCTTCGGTAGCAGACACGACCTTTACGCCATTTTTCTTCAGTGTTGCCTTATGCCTTGCGCTGTCATAACGGTTACGTGCAAAGCGGTCGAGTTTCCAAACGATGACCGTGTCAAACAGCTTCTTACCGCTGTCTTTAATCATATTCTGGAATTCGGGACGGTTGCCTGTCTTAGCGGAAAAAGCTCTGTCGATATAGTGGCGCAGAACCGTGATGCCGTTCTTTTCTGCAAAGGCAGTACATTCACGGATTTGACCTTCGATGGATTCTTCACGTTGGCTATCGGAAGAATAACGAGCGTAAATTACAGCTTTCATGTTTCACCCTCTTTCATAACTTTATTAACCATATCTTGGATTTCTTCGTTGCTAATTTCTTCTATTCCAGTATCGAATAATGTTCCCGTTTTTTGTGCTTTATTATGCCATTTGTAACGCTCGTCATCTTCCAATGATAATGCATATTGGTCTACCATTCTTCCGAATGAGGTAAACACATAATTTTGAGATTCCACATCTTCGTTAGCGTCGATTCCAGCCATTATCATCAAACCAGAGCGTTCTAAAGCGAGTACTTGTGTATTACCCCTAAACTGTCCACCCTTAGTAATGTTATCGGATAAGAATAGCAAATCTTCAAGTAAAGTATCTGCAATAGCTTTTATGATTCGGAAGTAATCAGTCGTACTAATTAAATTTAGTAACACGTTTCTTGTCGCATTAATCACGAATTGCAGACTGTCTTCGGTTTCGATTTTTCCAATAACTTCAACGATTCGCATCGCATTCTTTCGCTTGTTTTTTTCGTCACCAAACAGTTTGTGGCTTAGTGCGATGCTCTTGTCATATGGAACATAAACGCCATTAAGAAAACGATAAAACTTATTCCAAAAGAATTGTTCTCTCAACGAGATTGGCAATTTGATAATATATTGCACTAAATTTTTGCAAGCAACAGGATCAGCACTTAGAGCACCTATAGTATTATCAATTAACTCTTTCCCAATATTTTTTGTCTCATCACTTTTAATTATTTTGCCAAATTCCTCAAAATTCATTTTGACTCCTTTTCCGTTTTCTCTGTGAACTCACCCGAGTTCAACATCTGTGTCAAGGTTTCTTTTAATCTTTCATTTATTGGTGAACCTGGTTCGAAGCACATCTCCACGAACTTGCCCATTTCGGGATTAAGCGTTTCGTATTTGGGTTTATATTCATAGTGAGTCCCGTGTGGATCGTCGGTTCTTCCAAAGAGATAATCAAGGGAAACATCAAAATAGTCTGCATACCAACGGAATGTTTTTGGGGATGGTGTTGATTGACCTTGTTCATAGCGATAGATACTGGATTGAGGAACGCCAACTAACTTCCCTATCTTACTTTGAGACAACCCTGCATCTTCACGAAGTTGTTTCAATCGCTTGCTTATAACTTCCAATATCTCACCTCCATCCTTGATTTTATTATACATCAAAATGCGATAACATTCAATAGCAAACAAGCATAATTCCGAGAATGTTTACAAATAAGTTAGTCACCACTCACGACCGAGCAATATACTTTAATTTATTGCTTAAATGGATTTCTCTGTATTTTCTCGACTAATAGACGAGTATTCGGTAAAAACAGCACACCCTGCTCAAAGTCACGACCGTTAACCCACATTACCGGCAGACACCGTGTTCCTTTAGGCACACGAATTATCATAAAAAACTTACGCTGAGAAAATACATTGACAATATCATTCGTAAGAGATGCTTCCATAATTCCGTAATCAATTATTTCTTTCTTCCTTTTGTAGGGTGAATGAGGATTATTTCTTCCCCAGACTCGATATAGAGTTATTTCCTCTGTCGTCTTCGATTTCTGTATTGCTTGCTTAACTATGGAAAATCTAACAAATTGATCTTTGGTTAGTTCATGCCCCGTTCTTAGACTTTGATTGATAGCCTCTCCGTTATCAGCGCTATTTCCTGTCCATGTCATAATTTCTCTTTTTTCTACTTCTGTTAATTCGCTGATATTAAAACTCATATTTCCACCTCCAATACAAAAGCAAGTTACAAGTTATACGATAATAAGGCAGGAAAGTGCATCAAGACCTTCCTGCCTGTGTTCATTTTGAGAACTACTCGAATTTATCTATCAGACGATTTCATACTTGGCAAGCAGGGCATGAAGGGACCCACGTCGCATTTTTGCTCAAGATGATGAATCATACTTGGCAAGCAATGCACCGAGGTACCCTCAATGCGAAATCTGCGATTTCCTTGTCGGGCAACATCCCGAACCCTTTAACAATTTCAGAGAAATTGGCTACGCTTCTTTGAAGCTAAAATACATCACACAAACATCTTTGTTATTAGATACCTTCGGGAATCTTAAAATCAACAACAGCTTGTACGAATGTCCGAGCCTCAGTCAGTTTGGGTTCTGCTACCAAATCATAAGTTGCCAACACATGATATACCCAGTCTTTCTTTTCTTTGTTTATGGTTTTATCAAAGCCTTCCATTTCTCCTACAGGCACTATAAACAATCCAACTTTTTTACACATGGATTCTACTGTTTCATAGGCAGCGGGGGCATCTCCGGTAAATCCAGCCTTGCCGATCTTCTTAATCTGTTCCCATGCATTAATTCCATTACTGTTTTTAGCATTCATATTATTGTAGATGGTTTGCATCCCATTTGATAATATATTACTCCACTTTTCACCAAATGCAGTAATTAGGGGATTGAAGTTTTGGCTTGCATTTAACAAGTCAAAATCACAGATTGCAACTACAGGAACATTCACCGCTCTCAAAGCATTAACAACATCTTTAGCTCGGGATTTACCTCCACAATGAGTAAAGAGTATATCAGGTGCAATTTCACCTTTACTTTCATACACGGCGTTCATTACAGCTTGATAAAACAAACAATCATAGTCACTTTCACAAACAACGACCTTCTCATGGAACAGACCACTGAGTATATTGGAGTAGCGAAGCAGAGGGGTGCTCCATAGCTTTTTGATTTCGGAATTCGCCAAGATGCTCATTTTGTTAATGTTGTCTACTCGATTAATTCTGATAACAGTAACATTTTCATTATCCGCATCAAGTAATCCTTGTAAGAAATCTTCGCTATGAGTAGAGATAAATAACTGTCGATTATTAGGATTGTTTTTAGCAAGCATTTTTCCAAGTACTCTCGCCTGCGGTGGATGCAAAAAGGCTTCTGGTTCATCAATCAATGTGATGGAATGCTCTGATGTAAAAGTGTCGAGAAGTATACTCGCAAAACTCCGCATGCCATCGCCTTGGTCCTGTAATTTTGGTAATGCGGAAACCAGATCATAATACTCATCTTGTGACTTGATTGTATAAGCTTCTTTGTCTGGCGCTTGTCCCACATGTAACGGAATAGTTCGCATTTCGTTACGGTTAACAATCAAATCCACACCAAAGGCTTGATGAAAATAATCAGAGATTTCTTGAGCAAGTTGTTCGCTCTTATACAGTTTGTAAATCGGATGACTTTCGGGTTGAATTTCGCGTTGCAAGGCATTGGATACAGTTAATCGTATTTCTGTACTAAGACGTTTTACAAATAATAAATGCAAATCACTGTATAAAGTTCGCTCTCTCCACCAGTTGCTCAGAGCATTTTTGTCAAAAGAATTACCCGAACCAACTAACTCGAAATGTCCTTGTTGGTTTATAATGAAATGACCTTTTAAAAAAGCTTCATCACAAATGTTCCCACGAAAATCATATAGAGAATTCTTTAATACAATTTGTAAACTCTCATTGGATTTGTTAAGACAGTTTTCTGCGTCTCTTAATATTTGGCTCTTTCCGCTATTATTCGCACCAGTGAAGACCACGATGCTATTAGGTGTGAGAGGCAGAACCGTACCATCATTAAATGCAATGTTCTGCATAAAGACTTGTGGCGTTTGTCCCATAGCCATCTCTGCAGTTTCATTTTCAGTACACATAATTACCTCCTGGAATTTTGTACTTATCAGCACACCATCGTGTGCATAGCCAGAGAAGTATTCTCTGTTAAAGGGGATTGGGGATGTTTCCTCAACAAGTCATTTCGCATGGTGGGTACCGCCATGCCCAGCTTGCTGACTCCAACTATGAGTTAGCAAGCGCTCGACGCTTTTGTAATTTTCTCTCTGCGCATGATGCGATCACTTGAGAGAGATAAGCAAAATGGCTATCGTCGAGCATTGCTTGCTACATCCCATGCTAACTTTTAGCAACTATGCTCAGCCAAAGATTTTTCCTATTAGCCACAGAACAACTATGATTATAACAATCCAAGTGAAACCACCGCCCAAGCATCCGCCGTTGCTACTATTGCCCCTGGAACTTGTGCTCTTGAAAGCATGAAAATCATTTAAGTCTGGCATAACTTTATCCCCAATTCGTGTTAATTTGATTTGGATGTTTTAATAAGTTTTAATAACGTTTCACGTCCCCAAAGAATGATGCCATTTGTTTCTGCGAGCTGTATTGCAGAAGGCGAGAAATGCCGATTTGTCAAAACAATACCGATGTTGCATTTATAGAAAGTCTTTCCGGCAAAAACTTCTTGAACAGCCGCATTGCCAATATCCGATGAATAGCACTTGCATTGAATTCCATATTTTATACCATCGCGATAAGCAATAATATCAATTCCTTGGTCGCCCGATCCCTTGGTTAATGAAACATCTTCGTAGCCACTGTTCATCAAAAGTCGTGCGCAGAATCTCTCAAATTCCTCACCATCCATAACATCGAAATCTACTGTGTCTATATTAGGATTCTCAAATGTATCGACAACACTTTCAACGATGTCTTGAGAATCTCCAAGTTCTGAATGACAATTACAAATCCACTCCCACTCTCTTACTACTTTTTTCATACTAACAGTATCTATCGGGTTTGTAATTATATCATACTTGATATTGCTCGTATCGGTCGTAAACAAGTATACCTTATACGCTTGTCCGTATTTTTGTGCGGCACTATATTCACTTTCGGTCAATTTAAAAGAGTCACCCAATACACCTACTTGTTTTACAGCAATATACGAAATATCTCCTGAAGGGGTGGTACTGATAATAGTATATCCCTCACTTTTTTTGCTAACATCTTTCGCGGTATTACCATTAAGCGTTTCAACTGTAATGCAGTTTTGAATAGGAGTTTTCCATTTATTGATTGCCATTTGAGTAGCAGATGCGCCTTTGGGTAATATATCAGACGTCGCTTTCTTAACAGGAATCTCCTTTTTCTTCTGAAGTTTTGAAAACACCTCATATGTTATTGCTAAATTTTCTGCTTCCTTAGCATTTAAGAGAGATTTCAAAACAGATATAAAATCTTTATGTAATTCGGTATCAGCGGTCGTGTCTGCTATGGTTAAATAACCATTAGTTAATGGAACGAAGAATTTTCTAACCGCACGTTCATCTACACCCATTGCTCTATAACAATAGACAAATATCTTTCCTAAAAGTGATATCGGCATGTTTTGAGCATTATCAATATTTGTAAGGATTTCAGATAATTCTCGAGGTGTCAGTTCTGATGTTCCAAGTTTTCCAAACAATACTTCCAAACGATCTGTTTTTTCAAACAACGTTGGCAGAATTAGGTGTGATGAAAAAGATTTTGTGTTTTTACAAATTACACTTCTTTCTTCTGCATCTAACCACTTTGGGAATATTTTTGCATTATTGGGCTTAACAAACTGGTTATTATTTAAGGGTGTCCATGAAGATGATCGCAATTCATCCAACACTCCATTTTCAAACCGTGTAACCAATGAGTTAAGCGTTGTATGTGTATTTAACAACGATAAAACTGCATACATCTTTTCTTCATCATTTGCCGTTATTCGTTTAACAACATCTGCGTAGAGTTTTTGGATACTAAGAATAGCACTATTTGTACTTTCATCTTGGATAATATGCTTTCGTGACGGATCGGTAGAAAAATCGGCATTGGCTTTGAATGGAAATCCTGTCTTGTCAATTGTCGGTAAGAAACAATGGAACACTGCTTCGTCTGCTCCACAGGGAATAATGCCTTTAACGGTATCGTACTTAAATGCAATTGAAACTCCATCTTGGGAAACAAGATACCACTGGTCTTTGCTTCCGACTACACTCAACAACACATCTGTATCGGATATGTTTTTTCTATTTATGGAGCATGTCTTTTTGAATGTACCGCAAGAAATTTCAACCTCACCGATATTTCTCAAGAACAATAACCATCCCGAATCAAAACCATTTAGTTCATTTAAAAACTTTGCTACTTTTGCTCTATTGAACACGAAAAAGGTAGTAAATCCTTCTTTTTTGCAATTCTCAATAGATAAATTGACATCTTCGCCAAGTTCATTTTTATCAATCAAAAATGGAATTCGTACAGTCGGTACTTGGGTATCGCTCTTATTTAATCTTTTTGCGCATATGGACTTTGAAAATGTAAAATACACATCTGCCGAATGAATGATGATCTCTGTAGAGATTGTTGTTGCACTTTTAAATCCAACGCCACGATAACCGATATTGTTACCTCTTTGCTTACTGCTGGCACCGGAACGACAAATCGCCATTATATCATTCTCGTTAAACGGTCTACCGTCATTAGCTACAACTAAAGTATCACCAACAAGAAAAACCTTTACTCTATTGGACTGAGCATCATCAGCATTTTGCAAGAGTTCAACAAAAGTTCTTCCGTCATAACTTTCTGACATGTATTTTTCCATCGCTGCAAGATCTTCCAACATTCTGGGCGAAGAAAATGCTTCTTGCATAAACGAATTTGATATGCTTAAAATTGTATTATTCAATTTATATCCTACCTTTCGTAATATCTAGATTGCCTTCAAGCAATACATCAAACTACTTTGTAATCCCCTGCATAAATATCATATTCAATGATAATTGTAGGCGGAGCATCGAGTACTTTTTTGTTTTCATCCATTAAAACCAAAGCTAATTCAATTTTGCTTATATGAGTTATCTGCTTATTATCAAAGAAATCACCGTAAATAGTCAATTCATCTTTGCTTTTCCTCTCATAAAGTTCATAACCAACTGATGGACCACCGTCATCAAAACCACAGACAAATCCCATACTATTCACATCCAAGCCGTTAACCTTACAAGATACGACTCTCACTGAATTTAGTTTTTTGGATTTCTGCATAGTCAGAAAGTGAAAAACAACATTGCAGATTGGATTAAAACTGGCTCTTGGACAATAACCATATACTTCAAGATAATCCAATTCTATAAGTGCATTTGTTCCGTCAAAAAGAACCTGTGTTTCAGTATTTTTAGATGTTCGCTTAAAACAATTATCAACGCCATCTATGAACCCTTTGTGATTAAGAACCAAATTTCTGAATGCAAAGAAATCGTCCTTACTACAAGAGCCTCCAAAGATCTCTGCTATCTCTCGTATATCAGAATCTTTTACTGATGGGTGCTCAACCCATGCAATAAACATTTCGGGATAACTCTTAAACAACTTCATTAAATCTTTTTCGCTAACACCCCTAATTAACCGCCACATCCACATAGGATATTTTATTGAATTATTTTCTTTTTCATTTTTTGCGAGTTTCATCATAATATGATATATGATATCATACCTATCCTTTGACGCGAATTTAGAAAAATTTTTTTCAAGTTGATTCGATAATGTATTAACGTTTACACTTTTTTTAGAACTGATTTCTCCAGTGTAAATATCGACATTTTCTAACAAATTCGCAACGTATGCATCAAACGAATCTTCTATGGGTGTTATTCTATATATTTCATCCTTGACTTTTTGTTGCGATTTTTCAGGCAAATATGGAGTAATTCGTCCTACAAGTTGTTTAATCAGTTGTCTTTTTTCATCATTGATTTCGGATGCTCGATTGCTTCCCTTTAAAGAATAATCGTATTCCCGAATCAAATGAATTATTGTGAGTGCATTTTGATGCCCCCATCCCGCAGTCCCTCTATAATTAGTCTTATCCTTAGTAGATATCATCATATCTACTAATTTCAAGGCATGTTCCAAGTCGTTTTTCTTAACACACGAAGATATTAATGTTTTTCTAATTTCATTTTCTCCTATTGCATACGAAAAATAGAATTCTGCAACTACATTATCATGTGCCAACCTATACGCTTTGTTTGTAGCTTTGGGAGAATAATCATGAAGTTGTAATTGTTCAATGATATTATCGTGCATATCACACTTTTTGTGTAACGTTTCTCCACTTGCAAGAAAATTATTAACATAGTTTTTTAACTGTTTTTCCGGGTCTTGAGAACTTTTATTGCTTTTCTGTTCAGTTTCTTCGGGATAGCCTATCTCCTTAAAAGCATTTTTGTTAATTTTTATAACAAACTCTTTTATCAAGGTGTGATAATCATTATGGCATTCACAACCAAGCGTTATAGCAGATATTTTCACCAAGGACATTGAAAAGGATTCTATTTTATTTTTATCGATTGTAATATCACCGTATCGGTATTCGTTGGCAACATGTCTATTATTGGCAGAATAACAAGCACTTTTAAGATTCGCTAATAAGTTCTTTAATGTTAAGTCAATTGATGATTCGCGCGTTGAAATAATGCTTTGTGAAATATATTTGATGAATCTCTCCCAGTCTCCATTTTCGACCCAAGAATATACGATACCTCTTTCAACATCGTATAACTTTGCTCTGTTGAAATAATAATCCAATAATTCATCTTCATCTTTTTCCAAATCAACATAGAATTTCAGTTTTTCGTTATCGTGTATGTAGTTCCAAGGTCTTATATCTTGATCATCGCATTCGGACACATACTCAATCCATTTTGCCCTAAGTTCATCTATAGTAAAATGCTTACGAGATTCCCAAAGCAAGTCAAAAAACTCAACCGGCTCTTTACATTTTCTTGTAAGATAGAACAACATATCATAGTCTTCACATACATCTGAGGATGAGATAATTTTTGTGATTTCTACAATAGCATTAACTTCCGAATTTTCAGTCTGACCAATTATTTTTAATAAACTTTCTGCTTCATCTACGTAGTTGTCATTGTTTATATAATATTTAACACAGGTATTCGTCACTCTACGAGCTACTCTATATATTTCTTTTCTATCAGACCATATCCCGCCGAATCTTTCATAAAACCAGTTAATACATAGGGCAGCCTCATCAATCCGATTCATTTCGATATATCCGGGAATAAGAATTTCTAAGCACTCCCAAAGTCTTGCATTCCAAGTTTTTGCCCCATTATATCCGTATACTATCAGATTATATACTCTTTCGGGATTCATGGAAACAAAGTCAGTTAAACTGGATACAGACAAATGCGAAATTAGTTTGTTGAATACCTGAGCAATATAAAAATCCGAATTTGTAATATCCTCAGAAACATTAAGGTCAATAATGTATTGCCACATTTCATCCGCAACTTCAGGGGAAATATTGTATGCGGACGCAAGAATATCGCCCAATTCGCTTAACTTTTTTGTCGCCTTGGGTTTATGATCTTTTATTTTGTCAAATCTGTCTTGAATTTCCTGTAATGTGTTTATCATAAAGTTAATCCTTTCACGTTTGAAATCATTAGCTCACCGTTATTTGGTATCACCCCGAACTGCTTCGCAAATATCTCCGATATCGCAATCAAGATAATCGCAAATACGCAGAAGTACAGATAGGGCAACTTCTTCACCTTTATTGAGCTTGCTCATTGTACTTGTCGATATGCCTAATTCTTTTCTTAACGTTACCTTAGTGATGTCTCTTTGGATAAGCATTACCCAGAGTTTTTTGTAGCTGATTTTCATGTAAACACCTCTGATTTATAGTCTTGAAGCGTGATTGCACATATTCATAATTGTATTATAGCACAAAAATGTCGAATTTACAATAATATCGTCTGATAATTCACAAAATAGTTTCGACTTCTCGAAGTTTATAATTAAAAAGTCACCAATTCTAATGAATGATATGCCTGCAAAATCTTGACAAAACGCATCTTTTTTGTTATAATGTAAATGAACAAAGACGTCTAAGACACGCAGACACCTATACAAGCTCTTGCTTGACACAGGGTCTGCTTTTTTCATACAAAAAACGAAAGGAATGATGCCGAACACAAACGCCAAAGACACCTAAGACACCTTCAAATTCAACCACCAGCATACGAAGGAGGAACTCTTGGGTAGACGTAAAAAACTCATCAATAACACCAACATTCCACAGCATACAATCGAAAGCATCGCTCGTCGACTTCTTCCCGACATTATGGCTTACTATCAAAGCGAAGAGGGGCAGCGAGAGTTCGCAGAATGGAAAGCAGAACAAGAAAAGCTCAAGACATCCAAAGACAACAATAGCGGCAAGTCCGTTTAACAATACAAATATGGCTCGGAGGGCGGTAAACGCTCTCTGAGCCATTTCTATATTTCGGCATAAGTTAACCCGCCACATGGAACAAACGCTCCTTGTGGCGGCGCTAACTTGCTATATCTGCACCGGAATATAGCAGAAATAGCTTTTTCAAAAATCAGACCATGTGCTCCTTTTTTTATTTCGATTCATTTCATTCATCGGAATAGAAAAGAATATTAGTCAGTAATTCTTTATATTAGTAATTCTTTTATCTATATTTATTTATTTGTGCGGGAGTTTCCAGACGTGGTTTTACCATATATGGCAAAACCAGATACGGAAAAGCCGTATGTGGTGATTAGTCCAATGGCTTGTATTCGGTTACGGTTTTCAAATAGGTTTCCGGATCGCCGCTCAGTATCAGCTCGGCATACGCTACTGGGTCATTGTAGATCAGATAGTCCAGCTCCGACCGCTGATACATATTGTCGGCAATCTCGTTCTCTACGGCAATTGTATCAATGGAAATCATACTGCCGTCAGAGAACTTCATCTCCACACATACGGTATCGAAGTTAAATTCACAACTGATAAGTTTTCTCATAATCAAATCCTCCATAATCAAGATCGTTTCTTCTTTCTCGGTCCTCTTGGTTTGGAGTTCGGACGTTTGAGTATGCCGTTCTTGAAGTGAGTGTCCTCAAACTTCTCGAAATAAACAAATAATCCGAACCCGTCTCCCACAGGGAAGATCTGGTTCGGATTATATTGCTTTGGTGCGGGTTAGAGGACTTGAACCTCCACAATCTTGCGATCATAAGAACCTGAATCTTACGCGTCTGCCAATTCCGCCAAACCCGCATCGGTGGCGTGCTGTCTGCGACTCTCTCGCTGACAACATGACTATTATACCACAATTTTTCAAAATGTCAATACCTTTTTGAAAAAAAGTTGATTTTTTTTTTGAAAATTTTCATTTTCGGTTCAAAGAGGTGCGTCAAATGTAAACATGCATTTGAAACTCACTCTACCGTTTTTTCTTTGCGGCTGAACACCCCAATTTTACCTGCTTTGCAAACGAAAACGTAAATTCCGCGCGGCAAAAAAAGCCTACCGTCGGCTTTTACGCAGGGGCCGCGCCAATGACGCAGCCCCCTTTTTTGGATGGTAGATCTTTAATATTTGCTTTTGCTTACGCCTCAGCAGTCTCTTCGGCAGGCTCCTCGACAGCAGCCTCCTCCTCGACAACCTCTGCAGCAGGCTCCTCAACGGCATCCTCCAGCAGTGCGCGGATAGACAGACCGACCTTCTGCTTTTCCATATCGATCTCGCGGATCTTAACGTCCACGATCTGACCGACGGACAGAACCTCCTCGGGCTTGCCGATGCGTTTCTTCGCGATCTCGGAGATGTGGATCAGGCCGTCCACACCGTCAACGATCTCTGCAAACGCACCGAAGGGCATCAGGCTCACGATCTTAACGGAAACCACGTCACCCTCGGCATACTGAGATGTAAAGATGTTCCAAGGATTGGTATCCTCGGTCTTATAGCCCAACGAGATCTTTTCCTTCTCTCTGTCAAAGCTCTTGACGAAAACAGTGATCACATCACCCACGGAGAGCACGTCAGCAGGAGACTTGATGCGTTTCCAGGACAGCTCGGTCACATGAACCATACCGTCAACACCGCAGCCCAGATCCACGAAAGCACCGTAGCTGGTCATGCTTCTGACGGCACCGGTATATACCTTGCCCTCCTCGATGTTTGCCCAGAACTCCGCCTTCTTGGCGCGGCGCTCCTCGCGCAGCACGCTGCGGATCGAGCCGATTGCCTTCTTGGGCTGGCGGATCTCGATAACGCGGAGCTTGACCGTCTGACCAACCATCGCGTTCATATCGCCGTCTCTCGGCACGCCGGACTGCGATGCGGGAACGAATACCTGATTGGCACCGTTGACCAAAACGACGAGACCGCCCTTGACAGCCTCAATGACCTTACCCTCAATGATCTCGCCGCTCTCGCAAGCCGCGACAACGCTGAGCCAGTTCTTGTCGGAGTCCACTCTCTTCTTGGAGAGTTCGGCAACGCCCTCCACGTCGCTGACGCGGATAACAAAGGCCTCGATCTTGTCGCCCTTCTTATACAGGTCCGTCATTTTGACGCTGGAATCATCTGTGACCTGTTCAGCCTTGATATAGCCGGTCACGCTCGTACCGAGGTCCAGCTGGATCTCAGTGTCAGAAACGTGTTCGACGATACCCGTAACGACATCCCCTGTATTTAGTGTCTTGACGGAATTTTCTTCCGCAAGCAGTGTTTCGAAATTTTCCATTTCGCTCATGGTTTTGTATACCTCCTCTATAACATCGCTCGGTGTCGATGCACCGGCGACTATGCCTATACGCTGATAGGCTGACGGATCTGTGGACATAAGGTCAGCAGCGCTCTCTGCAAACACGGTCGGTGTGCCTTGATCCCGACAGATTGCGGCGAGCTTTGCTGTGTTGGAGCTCTGCACCCCGCCAATGACGATCATCAAATCACACGCCGCTGACAGACTCGCTGCCTCCTTCTGGCGCATTTCCGTAACACTACATATTGTATCAAAAATTACGGCATTTGTACATAGCTTTTTGATAACTTTTTGAGATTTCTCCCATTCGGGCAAAGAATAGGTCGTTTGAGCCACAACAATTGGGATTTTTACACAAAAATTTTCGACTTTTTTTTGTTCAAACGCCGTAACAAAATCCTCTGCCGAGTCAAAAACGTGCTTTTCACCCCCAAAGCAGCCCAAAATTCCGATCACTTCGGGGTGATTTTTCTTCCCGAACACCCAAAGCTGGTGTGCCTCGGTGCAGTTTTCCTCCACGATCCGATGGATTCTGGCGACAAAAGGACAGGTACAATCGATCCAGGAAAAATGGGGATTCTCTGCAGCAAAGTCATCCAACGATTGCTCCACCTGCGGTGGGATGCCGTGCGCACGTGCGATCAGCAGCACAGGCTGCTCGGGCGTTGCCGAGGCGACCAATGCTGCAAGTCCCTCGACCTCCACCATCTCCACGCCGCGCGCCGCCATGCGATTATTGTAGATATCGTTATGAATGAGATGCCCCAGCGTGACGATCCGTTGTCCCGGCGCCCGCTCGGTCAGCGATCGCTCCAGCTGCTCCGCCGCGCGACGAACGCCAAAGCAAAAGCCCGCATTCTTGGCGACGATGACTTCTCTGCTTGATTTATTTCCCATTTTGATGCTCTCCGATATCTTCATGATAAAGCGCACAGATGCGGGAGAATATCTCACCCGTCACCCGCACGTATTCGGCATGGCACGGCTCGCTCACACCAAACGCCTCATAAGGGATCGGCTCACCGACAATCACGTCCGCACCGCCGAACATACGCAGCTTGTTCCCCTTGGCGCGCAGGCAAACGGGCAGCACGGTGACCTTGGTGCGAACACACAACATTCCCGCACCGTTTTTCAGCTTATCCGCCGCATCCATCGGGGCTACACCGGGGCAGCGCGTCCCTTGCGGGAACATCCCGACGCACTTTCCCTGCTCCAAAAGCTCCAGCGTCGTGCGGATCGCACCGACGTCTCCCGAGCGATCGACGGGGAATGCGCCGAACATACGCAAAAGCCAGCCGACCACGGGAACGTGGAACAATTCCTTCTTCCCCATGAAATGCGTCTGTTGCTTACGCAGCACCGCTGCCAGAATAAAAGGATCCATGGCTGCGGTATGGTTGGCGCAAAGCAGGTAGTTACCGTCATCCGGCTCCCGCTCGGCGTGATATATACGTATACGATACAGCTTTAAGACGATCTTGGCAAACAGGATCTGGGTCGCCTTATAGACTCGTTCATAACGGCTCGCGCGCGCAACGGTCTGATCATTGTTTTGTTTCTTCACAGCTTGCTCAGCCCCTTCATCTCATCGATTACATCCTCACCCAGCTTTTCCTTCATCACAGCGATCACCGCATCGACCGTGCCGTCGATATCCAGATCGGAGTTATCCAGCATGACCGCATCGGCAGCGGGAATCGCAGGTGCGATGGCGCGACCGCTGTCCTGCGCGTCGCGCTCGTTCATCTCGCGCAGCACGTCCTCATAACGCACCTCCATCCCCTTCTCGCGCAGCTCCAGCGTGCGACGGCGGGCACGCGCCTCGGGAGAGGCGGTCATAAAGATTTTGACGGGCGCATCGGGCAGAATGACCGTGCCGATGTCGCGACCGTCCATGACGACGTGATTTTTTTGGGCGATCCTTCTCTGGGTGTCCAGAAGAAATGCCCGTACCGCGGGAATGGCAGAGACGTTGGACGCCGCCATGGACGCCTCGGGCGTACGAATGCGATCCCCCAGATTTTCACCGTTGAGATAGACGCTTTGTACACCGTTTTCAAAACGGACGTCGATCTCGATTTCGGGCAGCAGCGATTCCAGTGCGGCGGCATCCTTGGTGTCAAGTCCGCGGGAAAGTGCCGCTACGCCAACCGTGCGGTACAAAGCACCTGTGTCTACGTATACAATTCCCAACGACTTGGCAAGCGCTTTGGCTACCGTGCTTTTGCCCGCACCGCCGGGACCCTCAATAGCTATTTGAATCATCGTTATGACCATTCCTTTCTGAAGTTGGGGCTCTGCCCCAAACCCCGCCAAGAAAACTTTTTGAAAAAAGTTTTCTTGGCGTTTTCAAAAACTTTAACCAAAATTATTTTATAAAAAGTTTTTGGAGGTGTCGGAACCTTTTTTCAAAAAGGTTCTGACCCGCCGGAGGCAACCTCCATCGCCGCGCTCTCCCCGGCAAGAACCGCCGTCGAGAAGGCAATCTGCAAATTATAGCCGCCCGTATAGGCGTCCACGTCGATGACCTCACCGGCAAAATACAGCCCGCGCAGCAGCTTGGACTCCATGGTCTTGGGATTGATCTCCTTGACGCTTACGCCGCCCGCCGTGACGATCGCCTCGTCAATGGGGCGAAAGCCGTGCAGCGGCAGCTCAAAGCCCTTGAGCAACGTCAGAAGTGCCCTTCTCTGCTCCTTGGTGATGGTGTTGACCTTGCATCGCTCATCAATACCGCTCTCGCGAATGATGACGGGGATTAGCTTTTTGGGCAGCAGATCGTCCAGTGCATGGATAAAATCCTTATTGCGATATTTTTCAAAATCCGACAGAATGCGCGCGTCCAGCGTTTTTTCGTCCAGCGCAGGCTTGAGATCAATCCGCGCGGTATATCTCCCCGCCGAAAGATCGTGCAGATGCGAGGACGCCGAGAGCACCATCGGCCCCGTAATACCAAAGTGAGTGAACATCATCTCACCAAAGTCCTCGTAGACTGTCTTGCCGCTTTTCGTGTCGATCACCTTGAGCCCCACGTTCTTGAGCGACAGCCCTTGCAGCAAGGGACAGACATCTCCCTTGACCGTCATGGGCACCAGGGAAGGCTTGGGATCCACGATGGTATGCCCCGCCTGCCTTGCCAAGTCGTAGCCACCGCCGTCAGACCCCGTCAGAGGGTAAGATTTTCCTCCTGTACAAACGATCACGGCATTGGCGGCATAGTTGCCCCCGTCGGCGCAAACGCCCCGCAGAACGTCATTTTCGAGCCACAGCGACCGTGCTCGCTCATACACCACCTCAACGCCCGCACGGTGGCAAGCATCGGCAAGCGCGCCGACAATATCCCCTGCCTTGTCCGAGACGGGAAAGACCCGTCTGCCCCGCTCGGTTTTCAGCGGCACACCGCGCGCCTCAAAAAACGCCTTGGTGTCCGCCGGAGAAAAGCGATCCAGCGCCGCATACAGAAAACGCGGATTGGTTCGCACGTTGTTCAGAAATTCCTGCGTATCACAGTCATTGGTGACGTTGCAGCGCCCCTTGCCCGTGATCCGCAGCTTGCGCCCGAGTTTCCCCGTACCTTCCAGCATAAGCACCCGTACGCCCATTTGCGCCGCGTGATACGCCGCCATCATCCCCGCCGCACCACCGCCGATCACGGCCACCGTGGGGCGGGTATCCATTTCGTCAGGCATCGGTCTCTCCTCCGCCTTGATTGTCATATACGTCATAATCCTCCCAGATCTGCTCCAACCTGCGCAGCCGCTCGGTCAGATTCTCCTGCCGCTTGCGGGAGAGCGCAACGATCAGCGCGTTGATGATGCTCAACGGTGCGACCAGCGAATCCATAAAGGATGCCATGTCGCTTTGTGCCGTCAGCAGTTGATTGGCATAAGCAGCAATGGGAGCACTTTTAGAATCGGTCAGTGCCACGACGTCCGCCCCTGCGCGATGTGCAAATTCCACCGCCGTGACGACACGGTTGGAATAGCGGGGAAAGCTGATGGCGACCAACACGTCATCCTGCCCGATGCCGAGCATCTGTTCAAACACCTCACTCCCCGAGGTGGACTGGATCAGGTGGACGTTATCAAACACCATACGCAGGCTGTAGCTGAGCGTGGTTGCCAGCGCAAAGGAGGAGCGAACACCGAACACATAAATATTCTTGGCGGCGATCAGCTTGTCCACCGCCCCCTCAAAAGCAGCGCGGTCAATGGTGTCCAGCGTGTGCTTGATCTTGTCGATATCCGAGGTCAGTACCTTTTCCAGCACGTCACCGCCGCCGATGAGGTGATTGGTGACCTCGATGCGCTGAAAGGATTTGAGCCGATTGCGGATGATGTTCTGCATGGCGCGTTGAAACTCGGGATAGCCCGCAAAGCCCATCTCAATGGCAAAGCGTACGACGGTCGATTCCGACACGTTGACGGCAGCGCCCAGCTTGGACGCGGTCATATACGCACTTTTTTCGTAGTGATTGATAATATACGTGGCAATTTGCCGTTGTCCCTTGGAAAAGGAGTCCATTCCCTTCTCCATTCGTTGCAGCAAGTCGTCTCTCATCCCCGAACCTCCGTTTGCACACAGCGTAGTCTACACACATAATATTATACAGTTTTCCCGTCGAAAAGTCAAGCGTATTTTTCTTTTTGCGGAAAATTGCGGTATTTTTTGCCCACAAGCATAAAATGCCCCGCGGCGTGTGCTGTTGCATCACGCCGCGGGGCGGGGTCAATTCAGTTGGACAGGGATAATGTCCTCGTCCGTCATAACGGTGCTGCCAAAAGGAAGATATCCCATAAAAATATTTTGCTTTCCACTCGTCTTCTCACCCAAAAAGCCCTCCAAAGTCAGTTCCGAAAAATATATAAAAAAGCCGTTTTGAGAAGTTGTCATATCAAGGGCACTGATGAAATATCGATCCGATGAAAAAGCCGCGACCTCCTCTAATGAGTCTGCATGCAACAATCGCGCTGTCCCGTCATAATCAGCAAAGGCATGAAACACTTGACTATCCATGGGTACATTTGTTGCATCGGGGGGATAAAAGTTTCCATATGCATTTATGTAGCTGTATCGGTACTGCGGTGATAAAGTCATAAGCAGAATGTATTGACTGCTGATTCCCCAGGACCATGCATTTTCTGCAATCAGCTCGGGCTTTGCACCTTCCGTCACAAGATCAATACGATACAGATTCTTCGATTGATACTCACGATACGGTGCAGATCCGTATTTTTCACAAAGCTGCTCGATTTCTTCGGGAACGGTCGCTCGAATCGTATCTTGTGGCTCGGAATAATAAAAATATCCGTTGACCGAATAGCCATTCCGATATGGCAGAGCCTTAAAAGAAGGAGTTTCTTCCCTCATATCCATGCAATATAGTGTTGTGGATTGAGCTACGGCATATAAGATGTCGCCGCATATGCTCGTGCATATGATCTGCTCATCCAGTGTACACAGCTCACGCAATTCTTTCGTTCTGGTATTTAATGAGCAAAACATCAGCTCCGCATCGCCCGAGACATCCTCCATGACGCGATAGGTCATGAAATAAATCGTCTGCGTTTGCGAATCATATGACCATGGTGTTTCGTTCAATTTGAAATCTTTGAGTAAAATTTCCGACTCGCGCGTGGAATAATGATAACGAACAAAATACGGTATTTTCGTTATTATACCGTTTTCAAAGACCGTCTCATATGCAGACGCACATAAAACCGGCCCACCTTCATTATAATTCGGATCGACGACAAAGCAGTCGATTTTATTCATCGTAGCGATCTCGCAATTGGCATGATATTCGTCACACAAGGGATCGGTACATACGGAAAATTGTTCTCCTGTCGATAAGTCAATGATCATTTTCTTGCCAAACAATATATTATTCCACACCGTATACTGGGTAGATGCGATATCCAAATCACGCACGTCAGCCCGAGCAATCACATCAGGTTCCGTGTCCAAAACATCGGACGATTGTTCTCCACTCATGGGATTCGAATCCACCGAGGTACAGGATATCAGGCAAAACATTAACGAGCAGGACAAGAAAAATACGGCAAGCTTATTTGCAAACATACGGATTCCCCCGTTTTATTTTTTAGTTAAAAAATTCATTTTCACCGTGAATACCGACAGATTCCCAAACCGCATATCGAAAATCCGGGTTGTTCAGGAAACGTGCGCTGTATTCAATTTTCCGGATCGGCACATTTACAACTCCATCAACGAAATATACATACTTGATGTTTTAGGTTAACCGCTTTTTGATCGATAGTTTTCATCATATTCCGACCAAAATTCAACCGAACGCGCCGGGAGATTATTTCATATAAATCGGTTGGATATCCTCCTGCGTGATCACGGGTTTATTAAAGAGAATATAAGCAGTGATTCTGTCCGACTGAGCACCGGCTTTGCTCAACATAAACTCCTCCGATGTTTGCTCCGACAGATAAACAACCATACCGTCCTGTGCGACATCCATGTTCACGCTCATCATGAAATAGGGAGCAAGGTCAATATCCGCAGCCTTTTCCAGCGTATCCGAACGTAAAAGTGTCGCCGTTGTGCCGTGCTCTACAATGTAGTGAGATACAGAACTGTTTAACGGTGCATTCGCTGCATCCGGCAGATAATATTTGCCATTATAGTAAACCGTGCTGAAACGATATTGCGGCATAAATTCTTTCACCAGAATATATTGGTGATTGACAGCTATGGAGGCGATATTTTCTGCAACCAACTCAGGCTCAGCATCCTCTCGGCAAAGATCCAAACGATACGCTGCTTTCGGGTAGCAAACTATTTCTCCGGCTCCTTTGTTGGGGTATCGCTCCAGCCTTTGCATGACATCGTCGGGAACAGATACGGTCACTGCATCCGGCATATTGACAAAATAGTAAAAATATCCGCCCTCAACATATCCATTGAAATAATCCGTAGCCGTGAGCTGCGGCTCCTCCGCACTCATATCGATCGCATACAGCGTTTTGGATTGTGAATCGGTATAAAGGATATCGCCGCTTATACATGCCGGAATGACCTGCTCGTTCAGCACACAGATTTCTCGTACCTCTTTGCTGCGGGTGTCAAGCGCGCATAACACCAATTCTGTCTCGTTCGATGTATTCTCTTTGATACGGTATACCATATAATAGGCGGTCTGCGTCTGCGCATCGTACGACCAGGTGGTTTTATTCAGTTTCACATCCTCCAACAAATACACCTTTTCACGGGTAGCAAAGTGATAACGGATGAAACTCGTTTTTTCAACGATTTTGTCGTTTTCCAAAACGGTTTCGCGGAACGACGCAATCAAAACCGGCCCGTTTTCCTCATAATTCGGATCAAGAGTGAACCGCATAATGTCATTCATGACGCTGATCTCACATTCAAGATGAGATTGACACAGTGGGTCAGAACAAAGAGAAAATGATTCCCCTGACAGGATGTCCAGCATTCCCGTTTTATCGAACAGCTTGCCTTCCCACATCACCTGATTCCCCGAGGTCAGTAAATCGCTGAACTCCCGTTCCTTTGTATTCGAGCTGCCTGTGTGGATATTAACGGTAGTTTCATTCTCTGCATCAAGGTGTCTATCACCGTCATTCTGTGAACCGCCCGTTTCAACCGGAGTGCAGGAAAAAGAGCATACCAGCAGCACGCATATGAGTAATACCGCTGTGATTTTTTTCACTAACATTGAAATCGTCTCCCCATAATCCGCATATATGCTTATTATTTTAATAGAAGTCGGACACATCATATACACCGGTGCCCGTCCATATAACATAATTATTCCACGGACGATCAACAAATGGTGCATCATACGCAGTGTGTTCTGTCCATATATAATCCCGATCCGTTCGTTGGTTGCAGCGTTGATTGAAAATTCACCCTCGTAAGTCTCTTCATATTCCGAAACATCTCCGTCATCCGTTTGGAAGATTTCCGTGATCATCCCACAAATGCGCAAAACGGTGCAGAATCGTTCATCTCTGCACCGTTTATCATATGGATTACTCTGTCAAACTTGGGCAGAGGATTATATTTTCTGCTTAAAGTATAGCATACATATATGTCTTTTCAATAAATATTTTATGAACTTTTATGGTAGTTCTGTTAAAAAACTGTAAATAGAAAAAGCGGGTAACACATCGCCACCCGCTTTTTATACATTATTCTGCTCCGTACAGCGTCAGCTCAGACAGCTGCATCATCTCATTGTTATTGAATCCAAAGCGGAAATATCGGTACTGCCCCGTGCTCTCAATGGCAAAGGCGTATTCCGTGGCAGATTCCGCGCCCAGCAGGTCATGCCCGTAGCCGACCACACGCAGCACCTCCCATTCCACACCGTCCGTCGAGCCGTAGAGCGCGAAGGTTTGGGGGTTACGCTCCGGATATCGATCGGTGTCCTCTCCCGTCGTCACCGAAAAGCCCACAAGTGTGACCGGCTCGGTCGTACGGAAGGTCACGTGGACCGTGTGCGTGTGCTGCAGACAATACTTGGTCGCAGTGTCGCCGTCCAGCAGGTTTTCCGCCCCTTCCTTGGGCGAGACCCCATCCAGTGTGGCATGGATCGACTTGGTATCGATCAAAGAAGTCAGATTTTCAGCGTTCCTTTGATATTCCCACGCCAAATCCTCGGCGGCAAGTCGTTCCTCCTTGAACTGATCCTCATAACGCCACGCGCCGTTGTTGTACTCGTCCGAATGATAAAAGTCGTTGAGCCAGCCGATGCGATCTTCGATCCATTCGGCAAGATAGCTGTAATGCGCGGTATGGGAGGAAAGCGACATGATCAGCTCGGTCTCGCGGTTCATACACTGCCCGAAGATGGGCCATTTTTCAAAGTTGCGGTCAAAGGAGGCGGCATATTTCTCTCCCGTCTCCCGTACGCCGGCTGACAGCGTTGTCAGCTCGCCGTACATCTCGTCCCAGCGCGCCGTGACACGGTTACGGAACCAATCATACTGCATGGCGGTGTAAAACCAAGGGTTGCTCAAATGCTGCAGATAGTTTCGTCCACAATACAGCTCGGTGTAATATTGACAGGTCTCATCGCCGTTGCCAAAGCTCAGGTCAAAATCCCACAGCGGGCCGAAACACAGCTTACCGCCCGCATCCTTGTGCAGATAAAAGCTGTCCCACCCCATATCCAGATTTTTGGTGATCTCCTCGGCGATATAGGCATCGACCAGCGTGTTAAGATCGATCAGTGTCCCGATTTCCTTCTCGTCACCGCGCTGCAGGGCCTCCCATGCGCGCTGCACGTAGCTGCCGATATACGCCCGCTGCTGCGATGCCACGCTCTGATCCGCCGACAGATCGCTTTTGATCTCAAAATTCTTACCCGTCACGACGAAATCCACCGTTTCGGCATAATAGGACATTTCCAGCAGATAGCCCGTGTCAACGTCGGTCTCTACACCGCTGTCATCCAGATCCAGATGCGCCTTGTCCTCGGTGATCTCCTCGGCAAGCAGATAAACCCCGCGGTATTCTCCATTCAGATAGACCTCCACGCTCGTCGCGTTTGGAGAATAGCGCAGATAATCAAAACGATCCATCAGCTCCAGTGCCGTGTCGTTACGCAAAAGAGACTGGTCGCAAACATTTGCAAGCAGCACCCACGTCGTCTCCACGCCGCCCAGCGAGAGTGGGCTGATCTTCTCCGGGAACTTGAGCTTATAGGACTTTTTCTCATATGTCCACGTATTGTTACCGCGCCCGCGGATCTGATTGCTAATGGGGGTGACAATGTTGAGCGCCTCATCCTCGGCGTTGATGACGGAAAATGTACCGCCGATATATTCGGTCTTACTCTCCACGTCCTTGTTCGTCTCGGTCGTCAGCAGCACAATGGGCATATCGTAATAATCGTAGTCAAAAATCGCGGTGACGACCGTCGTCTCGGAAAAGCTGTCCCCCGAGCGGGTCGGCTCGGTGACGCCGTCACTCCAACGGACAAAGCAATATCCCAGCCGAGCGAGCGCCGTGACCTCCTCACTGACCACCCCTTCGCCCAGCAATTGCTTGCTTTTTCCCGAAATATAGCCGGCATTGCTCGAATTGACGGCATACAGCGCATACACTCCTTCCCCCACCTCGGGAACCTTCTCGGGGCTCTCGGGGAGCCATTGACGGTCGTGCTCCTTGCCGACGTTTATGGTGCCGTCGGTGTCGCCGTTATTTCCGTTGGAGCAGGCGGCAAGCAAGCAAAGCGACAGCAACGCCACGACCATGATCAAAGCAACACGAAAATAGCGTTTCATCCGATCGCACCTCCTGCCACTCAGGGCTGACCGTCGCCGAAGGTCTGCGTATAGCACGCAATACACTGCGCGACGATCTCCTCGGCCTCTTTGCCGCCGAACAGCTCCTTGACGGCGGTCTGCTTGTTCTCCAGCTGCTTATACACGGTGAAAAAATGCAGAATTTCGTCAAAAATATGTGCCGGCAGCTCATCGATGTCGTTGATGCCGAAGTAGGTCGGGTCGGCAACGGGAACGGCGATGATCTTATCGTCCAGCTTGCCGCTGTCGATCATGCGCATCACGCCAATGGGACGCACCGAGACCAGCGTCATGGGATAGAGCGTCTCGCTGCACAACACAAGAACGTCCAGCGGGTCTCCGTCATCCGCATAAGTGCGGGGAATGAAACCGTAATTGGCGGGATAGTGCGTTGAGGTATAAAGCACTCTGTCAAGCCGCAAAAGTCCCGTATGCTTATCCAGCTCATATTTACATTGGCTGTCCTTGGGGATCTCAATGACTGCGGTAAATTCCTTTGCTCCGATTTCCTTCGGGTCAATGTCATGCCATATGTTCATTCTCATATCCTCCTTTTTCGCCCTCTGCGGCGACTTGAATTATGATGACCTTTATATCACGGTGCGTAACGCTGCCGCGATAGCTTTTCCCCATGCGGGATACGCATCGGGCAACAAGTGGATGCCGTCACCGTGGAACAGCTCCACGCGGCTGCGACCATGCTCGTCGCAATAGGCAGCCTCGGCGTCAAGATATCCTGCCCAGTCGCGTGCGGTGCAATAGTCGCGCATGGCAGCGTTGGCACGGTCGATGGCGTCACGCCGTGCATCTGCCTCGGGGCCTACGATGCCCGTCACGGTCGGGGCGATGTCGGTGGGGCGGACAATGGACAAAAAGCAGATCTTTGCCTTCGGCTGCACCTCGTGCAGCCAATCAAAAAAGCCCTTGATATCAGACAGATATGTATCCAGCGGGACCCCGCCCTGGAACATATCGTTGATGCCGACGTGTACCACGATGCAGCGGGGGGCGGTCGGGAAAACGTGGCGCGGAACGGTCAGCTCCTTGAGGTTGGGAATGCAATAGCCACCCACACCGAAGTTGGAAATATCATCGGTCATGCCGGTATCGCCCTCGGGGTCCGCCCAATTGTGGAACAGAGAGTCACCGATCAGCGCGATCTTGCCGTCGCGAGCAGCCAGCGCCACGCCGTCCAACTCGACCATTTTGCCCTCCGCCAAGGGATGCGGATGAGCACAGGGGGCGTACTCCAGCGCAATGCTGATCGTCTCACCCTCCCCCTTGACCGTTACGGTTTTGGACGCCTCATCATAATAAGCACTGTCTGCCTTGCCCTCAAGTTCGATCATACCAAGCACATCACCGGTCGCCAGCTTTGCGAGCGCGACGTTGGAAACAACGCACTTGCCGTCAAGCACGGCACTGCCCAGAATCTTTTTAACCTTCATTTCAACGTTCCTTTCTGTTGGGGCGCCGCCCCAAACCCCGTTTAAGAAACTTTTTTGAAAAAGTTTCTTAAAAATCTTCAAAAAACTCAAATATAATGTCATCCTTGTGCCAATCTTGTGGGGAAGGGGCCCCACATGGCAAACCTCTTTCCACAGTCAGAACAGAGCCATAACGATCTCGATCCAAAAATTTTTTCAGAAGTTTTTGGGTTTCCAAAGGGCGACGTTTGGTGGTTTCGGGCTTGCCCGAAGCGGCGGTGTTTAGCCGCCGAGCCAAACTCGGTGGTCGCTTGCGACCATCTTTTTCTTCAAAAATACCCTTTGACGGGGTTTAAGGGGCAGAGCCCCTTACTCCTCATCACTTCACATAATCAAACTCAAAATCATAGATCGAAACGGTATCGCCGTCGCGGCAGCCGGCGGCCTCCAGCTGCTCGAAAACACCGCCCTTCTGCAGCGAGCGTTGGAAGAAGTTGAGAGACTCGTAATTATCGAAGTTGACCTGATTCATCAGATTGAAGATCCACTGTCCTTCGACGATAAAGCGACCGCCCTCGTAACGGATATGCGTGACCTTACCCTCCTCAACGACGACCTCGTCTCCTGCTGTTTCGTTCTCATATACACGCATGGGGGGCAGCTCCTGCAGCCGATCCCAGACGTGCTCGACCATCTCGGTTATTCCCTGCCCCGTCGCCGCCGACACATACATCAGCTCATAGCCGCAAGCACGGACGTAGTCCTCAAACTCCTTGACGTTGACCAGCTCCTCATCCAGCGCGTCACACTTGTTGGCGAGAATGATCTGCGGGCGCAGCGCAAGCTCGGGGCTGTAGCGCTCCAGCTCTCGGTTGATGATGCGGATGTCCTCAATGGGATCTCTGCCCTCAAAGCAGGAGATGTCCACCACGTGCAAAAGCAGGCGGCAGCGGTCGGTGTGACGCAAAAAATCGTGTCCAAGCCCCGCACCGTCCGACGCGCCCTCGATCAAGCCCGGAATGTCCGCTGCCACAAAGCCGTTCTCACCGTGCACACGCACCACGCCGAGATTGGGAGAGAGCGTCGTGAAATGATATTCGGCGATCTTGGGTCGTGCCGCGCTGATGCGAGCAAGAATGGACGATTTTCCCACGCTGGGAAAGCCGATCAAGCCAACATCCGCCAGCATCTTCAGCTCCAATATGACCACCTTCTCCTCGCCGGGCGTACCGTTCTTGGCAAACATCGGCACTTGTCGGGTGGGCGTGGCAAAATGACGATTGCCCCATCCCCCGCGACCGCCGCGGCAGGCAATATAGTCCTCTCCGTCCGACATATCGTGAATGACCTTGCCCGTTTCGGCGTCCTTGATCAGCGTGCCGCGCGGCACGGGGATGATCAGATCGTCCGCCGTCGCGCCGTGGAATTTATCGCCCTTTCCGTCGCCGCCGTTCCCCGCCACAAACTTGTGACGGTAACGGTAGGCCAGCAGCGTATTGACACCGTCGTCCACGCGGAACACGATGTTGCCCCCGCGACCGCCGTCGCCGCCGTCGGGTCCGCCCGCAGCGACGTATTTCTCGCGGTGGAACGTAATGGCGCCGTTGCCTCCGTTCCCCGCTTTGATTTCCAGCTTTACATGATCTATCAGCATTTTAATCTCCTTTCTTTCACGGGGCTCTGCCCCGTACCCCGTTTAAGGAGCTTTTTGAAAAAAGCTCCTTAAAAATCCTCAAAAACTTTCACAAATCATGGACCCGTGATATCTCTACCGTATACGCCATTCTTTTTATTCCAAAAGTTTTGGGAGGAGGGGTGCGGGGAGGAACGATGTTTGCCGGTTTTGTTCACAAAACGGCGGTGTTCAGCCGCCAAGGCAAACTCGAAGGTCGCTTGCGACCATCTTTTTCTCCAAAAAGGTTCCTTCCCGCCATCTCTAAAACTTCACACCGACGTATCGCCCTTTTGTTTGATGATCATTTTGATGGGTGTACCTTCAAAGCCGAAGGTTTCGCGCAGGCAATTCTCGATATAACGCTGATACGAGAAATGGAACAGCTCAACGGAATTACAGAACAGCACGAAGGTAGGAGGCGCGACAGCGTTCTGGGTCATATAGTAGATCTTGAGCCTGCGTCCCTTGTCCGAGGGCGGCTGGGTCCGCATGGTCGCCTCGCCCAGCACGTCGTTGAGCAGACCTGTGGTAATGCGCAGCGTATGCTGCTCATGCACCTTGCAGATCAGCTCGAAAATATTGGGCAGGCGCTGTCCTGTCAATGCGGAGACATAGATCTGCGGTGCGTATGGCATATATGCCAACGCCTCACGGATCTTGCGGGTGAACTCGCCCATGGTTTTGGAATCCTTTTCCACCAGATCCCATTTGTTGACCACAATAATGCTCGCCTTGCCCGCCTCATGCGCTATGCCCGCGATCTTCTCGTCCTGCTCTGTGATCCCCTCGGACGCGTCGATCATAATCAGGCAAACGTCCGCACGCTCAACTGCCATGTGGGCACGCAAAACGCTGTATTTTTCGATCTTGTCGTTGACCTTGGAGGAACGACGGATGCCGGCCGTATCGATAAAGGTAAAGCGTCCGTATTCGTTCTCGACCACCGTATCCACGCTGTCACGCGTCGTACCTGCAATATTGGAAACGATCATACGCTCCGCGCCGACAAAGCGGTTAACGATGGACGACTTGCCTGCATTCGGCTTGCCGATGACCGCCACGCGAATGCCCTCGGGTTCCTCCTCGACCTCCTGCTCCTCGGGCAGTGCCTCGATGCAGGCATCCAGCAGATCTCCCGTACCCGATCCATGCACCGAGGAAACGGCAATGGGATCCAAATCAAAGCCCAGCTCGTAAAACTCATAAAATTCAAACGGCAGATCGCCGATGCGGTCGCACTTGTTGATGCAAGGCACGATCGGCTTGCCGCTCTTTTTAAGCATGACGGCAATATCCCTGTCCGCCGCCGTCACGCCCGTGCGCACGTCGCACAGGAAGATGATCACGTCCGCCGTGTCAATGGCGATCTGCGCCTGGTTGCGCATCTGCACTAAAATGGTGTCGTCGGTGCGAGGCTCAATGCCGCCCGTGTCGATCATGACCAGCGTACGCCCGCGCCACTCGGTCTCACCATATATGCGGTCGCGAGTCACGCCGGGAGTATCCTCCACAATTGAGCGCCGTTCACCGATCAAACGGTTGAACAGCGTGCTCTTTCCTACATTCGGTCTGCCTACTACGGCAATGATCGGTTTACTCATATTGTTTATCCTCCGATTCGTTATCACATTCATAATTCGTCCCGTCAAAGCACGGCGCGTCGGGATTGACCCCGAGCATCGCCGTCAAAAAGCCGGCACCATCGTTCGGGCAGACCCGCACAGGCACGCCGAGCGTACGGGATAGCTCCCACGGCGTCATGCCGCAAAGAAAAAGATCTCCGTCGGCACGCAGGGTATTGGCAGGGATCAATATCTCGTCGCCAAGCTCACGCCCCGACAGCTGCTCCAGCATATCCTTGCCCGTCAAGAGCCCCGCCACCGTTATGGTCTCGCCGAAAAAGCGGTTGATAACGGGGACGACCTGTATGGTCAAGTCCTCCACCGCCGCCTCCAGCTGTCCGCACAGCGCGTGGATGCTCGCATACGCCGCCACGCCCGTCACCGCCGTGACACGACGCGGCGGGCGAAACGTTTCCAGATCGTCGGCAAGGAATTGCATCTCCATGCCAAACTCATGCGCCATGGAGGTCACCATGCCGATGCCGTCCTCCAGCTGGGAGTAGTCCTCATAATATTCGTCGTCGGGCAGAGGAAGACCGCCCTTGATATACATCTCATCCGCGCAGAAAAACACGCGCCGACCGTACGCCTCCACGCAGCGGTCGCCCACCTCGCTCACCTGCGCAATGATCGCACGGCATTCCTCGGGCGTGTACGGCTCCAGCGGATACAACTTTTGCCGATACCGCGTCAGCCCCGCCGGCACGATCGAAACGCTGTCCAGCGCGGGTAGGTAGGTCTGAAGATCCCGCATGGTGCGATCAAGCGCCGCACCGTCGTTGATGCCGCGACAAAGCACCACCTGCGCACAGATGCGGATGCCCGCGTCGGCAAGCAGTCGCAAATAGTCCAGCACCTCACCCGCGTGCTTGTTGCGCATCATCTTGACTCGCAGCACGGGGTCGGTCGTATGCACCGAGACGTTGATGGGAGAGATATGCATCTCGATAATACGTTCAATGTCGCGGCGGGAAAGATTGGTCAGCGTCACATAGTTACCATGCAGAAAGGACAGACGGCTGTCATCGTCCTTGAAATAGAGCGTCTGCCGCAATCCTTTGGGGAGCTGGTCGATAAAGCAGAAGATACAGCGATTTTCGCAGGAATGCTTTTCATCCATCAGCGGCGTCTCAAATTCCAACCCGATATCATCATATTCACCCTTGACAATGACGATTTCATAGCGTTCCTCCCCTCGCATCAAGCACAGCGTGATGCGGCGGTTGGCAAGATGAAAACGGTAATCCAATACATCGTGGATCTCCCGCTGATTGATCGATATCAGCACATCCCGGGGAAGAATTCCCGCGCGTGCTGCTCTGGAATGTACACCGACCGCAACGATTTTAACCATCCTTTCACCTCCCGTCGGCCATAATACGGCATGATATTCTCTATATTATACCATATTATTCCCCGTTTGTCAAAGGATTTTCTCGCACATCGAGGAGAAAACGTAAAAAAGTTCGCCATTTCACTCTTGAAAAAGCAGTGAAAGTATGATATAATACCAAGTATATTGTATATTGCCGTATACCGCGGCGCCGCGAAAGGATACCCGCCATGGAACAAATTTACACCATTCCCGTCAACGAGGCGTTTGAGCTGAGCCGAGACGAGCCGTCGTGCGGCTGCCCTGTCTGTACGCTGTATAACCGTCTGGAGGAAAATGAGCTGGATCTCATCCTCGGTGCATCTATGATGGAGCCCGATATCCGCATCAAAACCAACGAAACCGGCTTTTGCCGCACCCACTACGATATGATGTTCGTGCGTAAAAACCGCCTTGGCATGGCGCTGACGCTGGAGAGCCATCTGGCAGAGCTGCAAAAGGAGCTGACCGAACTGTCACTGCCCTTTACCCAGCCCAAGGGGGACAAGCCCGCCCGCCGCATTGCCAAGCTGGAGGCGGATTGCTACGTCTGCGGACGCATCGAATTTAATTTCGGACATATGATCGAAACCATCGTGCTGCTCTGGGACACCGATGAGGAATTTGTTAAAAAGCTCAAGGCACAGCCCTATATCTGCTTGCCTCATTACCGTCGCCTTCTGGATTGCGCGCACACGCGCCTGGGCAAGAAAAAACAGCCCGCCTTCGCCGCTGACCTTGCATCGGTCGTCATGCCCTACATGAAGACACTGAACGAAGACATCAGCTGGTTCTGTAAAAAATTCGACTACCGCTACGATGAGGAGCCTTGGTATAATTCCAAGGATGCCGTTGAGCGCTCCATCCGTTTTTTGCGCGCCGATCTGCATAAAGAACCCAAGAAAAACAAATAATACCGTTTGAACCCCTCCCGCAAGTAGATATGGCTCCGCCTCAGCGGAGCATCCGATTTCCCATATTCCATACCTACCGCGGCAACCATAAATCTTATCACCTTCATCCCGTCAGCGTCACCTTGTTTTTCGTCGTGGCTTTCCCACGACGAAAAGCAAGATTTTCGAACTTTGACAGCCGCGTGCGTATCAGCACTCGCAAGACCGCGTTAGCACGCGAAGGAGGGGATGCGTAAAAGAATTTCCCGGCAGCAGCAAGTTTGCCGTCGCGATGTTTTGTGAAACAAAACGGCGCGGTGACGGCGTTTAGCCGTCAAGGCAAACTTATGCGTTCCGCGCAGCGGAATGCGGGTTTCATTTCCCGGCAGCAGCAAGTTTGCCGTCGCGATGTTTTGTGAAACAAAACGGCGCGGTGACGGCGTTTAGCCGTCAAGGCAAACTTATGCGTTCCGCGCAGCGGAATGCGGTTTTCATTTGGTTCGTTTCTTTGTCGTTTGACAAAGATATGAACAATAAGCAAAACAAGGTTAGAACGTTATGTTCGCACAATCATAATTTTTTACAAACCGACTCTCCACATAAACATACACTCACATACCAAAAATTTCACTTCTCCGAGGTCTGCCATGATCGACTTACTCAATCTCCATAAGCAATTCATCCTCACCCACCTTCGCGAGGGTGACACCGCCGTTGACTTCACCATGGGTAACGGCCATGATACCGCCTTTCTCTCCAAAACCGTCGGCGAGCACGGACACGTCTACGCCTTCGATATCCAAGAGCAAGCCCTCACCTCCACCGCCAAAACACTCCGCGAGGAGGGCTGCCCGGAGAATTATACCCTGATCCACGACTCCCACCATAAGGTGGCCGATTACGTCAAGGAACCCTACCGTGCGGGTATGTTCAACCTCGGTTATCTCCCCGGCGGCGATAAGCGCATCACTACCATGCGTGAAACCACCCTGCCCGCCATCGAGGCCGCCGTCGCATTGCTCGCTCCCGACGGAATCCTTAATATCGCCGTCTACCCGGGTCACGCCGAGGGTGAGGCAGAGGGAAAGATGATCTGCGATTATCTCTCCTCTTTGTCCCGCTACCGCGTCTGTGCAACACTGGTCAAGATCCTTAATTCCCCCACCTCTCCGTATTTCATCATGGTGGAGACCAAGCCCTCCAAGGACGCAAATAACAGCTGATACCACCAAAGAAAGGACGCTCGCTCCGATGAAAGAACAGCCCCGCCGCAATGCAGACACCGATAAGAAAAAAACGGACATCGATCTGACCGTAAGCGATACCGATGCCGACGATTTTTTTGACCTGCCACCCTACGAGCCCCATGTAAGCAGCCCCCATAAAGTCTCGCCCACCAAAGCACCGCCCGCCGCAAAAGCAAACCGTCCGGCATGGAGCCGCCATCTGCTGACGCTGGGAGTCGCTTGTATCGTCACTGCTGCCGTGGTCTGGATCGCCCATGCTGCCGCAACCAATGTTCCCCCCGTCGATGACAGCGAGCAGCCCCCCGCGCAATCGGGAGAAAATATCGATCAACAGCAGCCACCGGCATCCGAAAACGATCCCGATAGCAGCATGCAGACACCGCCGCCCCGGCCTGCTTACACCTATGCCTGTGACGTCAGTGCCTTTATGAGCGCCATTGAATATGCCCCCGAAAAGGATGACATTCTTCTTTTGAATAAGACCCATTCCAAGGGGGCGGGATATGCGCCCTCCTCTCTGAGCGAGCTGGCCCCCTCCTATACTCTGTATGGTAAGGAGGTGCTGCTGGAATCTACGGCGGCAGCCGCGCTGGAGGCCATGCTGCTTTGTATGCGCGCCGATGGCATCACGGATACCTATGCCACCAGCGGCTATCGCTCCTACACCTATCAATCTCAGCTCTTTGCTTTGTACGTGGAGCGGGAGATGAACAGCGACCCCACGCTGAGCCGCGAGAGAGCGACAGAGATCGTCGAGACCTATTCCTCCCGCCCCGGACAAAGCGAGCATCAGAGCGGGCTGTGCGTCGATCTGATGACCACTACCATGGGAAACCTGGATGAGAGCTTTGAGAACACCGCCGCCTTCCCCTGGCTGCAGGAAAACGCTGGCCAATTTGGATTCATTCTCCGTTATCCCAAGGGAATGGAGAATATCACGGGCTACACTTATGAACCCTGGCACTACCGCTTTGTCGGCAGAGCCGCCGCGCTGGAGATCAGTGCCGCGGGCATCACACTGGAAGAATATCTGGGCCAGATGCAATAAAATAACGCCGCACCTTCCCTTTTTCAGAGCGGGTACGGCGTTATTACCATCATTCTTGCTTATACTGTAAAATATCACTGACTTGACAATCGAGAATTTTACAAAGATCATCGATCGTCACCGTTGTGATTGGTTTGTTGTGTTTCAGCCGATCAATCAGGCTCCTGCTGACACCGTATACGTTGATCAGCTTGTAGGTCGTGATTCCTCTGTCCTTGATGGTACGATAAAAAGGCTCATATGTTATCATATTTTCACCCCTACATAATTATAAATTATGCTCGGGGTATTGACAATTGTCGATATATAGAGTATAATATATCCAAGTTACAACAGCATCGGCATAAGGAGAAAAATATGGATGGAAACAACGATTTAAGAACTGACTTTGGAATATCATCACTGCTCTATGGTCGTAAAAAGGTCGCTGCGAGCCTGAACAGCATCTTCCGTTCGGGCAGTGAGACCGATCGGATCAGAGCCATTGACGTCGGCACAGCGCGCCTGAACGCCCGCATCAATCTCTCCCTCAAGCACCGCGGGATCGAATATCGGATTTCCCGCTGTTATACGAGTGTATGCGGCTATTTATTGATGCTGCTCATTGTTCCCTACTTTATCATGCTGCATCAGTGTGCTACCGCGATCAACCTGCTCGCCGAGGATCATAATTACCGAAATGCATAAAATGAGGGTGAGTCAAATGTAAAATGCATTTGATACTCACCCCTTTTTTTGCTTTACGGATGAATACCACAAGTTTTGCCTGCTTTGCAGGCTAAACGCAAATCCCGCGCCGTAATAAGCCTATCGTCGGCTCCTTTACGCAGTGTCGACGAGCAGACTTGGGGCTTTGCCCCAAACCCCACTTAAGGTGCTTTTTCGAGAAAAAGCACCTTAAGAATCCTTAAAAAGCTTTTTCAAAAGGATCATTTTATGGGTTTTCGTCCCACAGTGTTGGGTGGTGAATGATTTGGTCTACAGTCTGAGGGGCTGCGCCATTGGCGCAGCACCGCTCTTTGTCGACGAGCAGACTTGGGGCTTTGCCCCAAACCCCACTTAAGGTGCTTTTTCGAGAAAAAGCACCTTAAGAATCCTTAAAAAGCTTTTTCAAAAGGATCATTTTATGGGTTTTCGCCCCACAGTGTTGGGTG
>JAFTJZ010000032.1 GCA_017456145.1 Clostridia bacterium | reverse complement strand
CCCTATTTCAAGCTTTTTGCGGATTCTTAAGGCGCTTTTTCTCGAAAAAGCGCCTTAAGTGGGGCTTGGGGCAACGCCCCAACTTCCCTCGCGCTTCCTTCCAAAAACTTTATAAAACAGGATTACCCCCTATTTCAAGCTTTTTGCGGATTCTTAAGGCGCTTTTTCTCGAAAAAGCGCCTTAAGTGGGGCTTGGGGCAACGCCCCAACTTCCCCTCGCACGCCCCTTTCCTGAATCATTCCACAACCGTTTCCAGCCAATCACCGATATAAGGCGAGATGCGATCATACCCCAGCGCATTGGGATGGACGGGATCCTGTAGGCATTTCGCCGTGCCGATCTCCAAAAGCTCGTAGTTGAGATAATCGTCGTGATACATATCCAAATAGGGAACGCCCCACTTGTCGCAGATCTCCATGCCGACGGCGTAATATTCCTCCATGTCACCCACGTGTCCTACGCCCGCGTTCGGCATATAGAAGGAGATGATGTAGCATAATGTCGCATCGGGGAAGTATTGCCGCGCATAATAGAAAAATTCCTCAAGGCCGCCCGCATAGGTCGTCGTGTCGAAATCCTTGACGTCAAACGAATCGGTCACCTCTCCCACGGGCGCGATGATGTTGGTCCCGTCGGTCGAGCCCCACGCATCATTGACGCCACCCTGGACGACGATCAGATCATAATCACCATCCTTGGCGCTCTTGAGCTGATTGACGATCTGCCCGCCTGCACCGCGTACGGTGGACAGACACCATCCGCTGCGGGAGCGGTTGTCCGAGATGGTGCCATAGTATTTCTGAATACGCCCCGCCCAGGAGTAGCCCGCGGGAATGTCGTAATGTCCGTAGGAAATGGAGTCGCCGCAAAACAGAGCCTTCAGCCCGTAAAGAGGACTGCTCGGATCTGCCTCGACGGAGGGCGCGTTGGGGTTGTCCTGCTCAAAATACGCAAAGTAATCCTCTGCGTTGAACGGTTCGTTGACGGTTACAAGATACAAGGATTGATAACGTCCGTCGCAGACCATGCGAAGATATGCGACGTCGGCAGGTACAACGTATTGCATGATGGCGGTGTCGTCCTGCAGGCGCTCCAGAATGGTCAGACCGTTATGAATGGTCACATCGCGCAGCGGCTGCTCATTTTCGTCATAAACGACCATGTGCCAGCCCTGTGTGGTGACGGCAGCGCCGAACAGTACCACGTCATCCTCATACACAGGGATCATGTCGCAGGTGCGGAAGGAGCCGTCGGGGCTGGATTGTCCCGCACCGTTGACCCAGCCCATCTGCAGTGTGTCTGTGTTGAACAGATTGGTCAGATCGGGCTTTTCCGGTTCGGCAGGCTCCGGCTCGACGGTCTGCTCGGGCGCAGGCTCCGGTTCCGGCTTGGGCGTCTGATCCGATTTTGAGGGGTCATCTTCCATGGGATTGGGCTGCGGATCGTCCGGCGTCTCGGACTGCGGCGCGCAGGATACCATGCCAAGGGCTGCAAACAGCATGCCGCAAAGCAGTGCATACATCATCAAACGAAATAAGTGAAAGTTGCTTTTCATGTTCATTTCTCCTTTGAAGTTTTATCTCTTGCACTGAGATAAGACCATTATACAATATCGAGCGCAAAAATGCAAGAAGAAGTGCTGTTTTTAATTGAAAATACAGTAAATTTATCAGGGACGATTGACGGGAATTGAATAATATGGTATACTAATAAGAGAATTTTCAAAGAAGTTCAAAGAAGGAGGGATGAGATGCGGTATCATGTCGAACGCGCGTGCGTGGAGATGTCGGTGCGGGAGCTGTGTGAGACGGCACTGTCGTCGGGGGATCTGGAATATGGCGGCGGACGTGCGATGTTTGCTGCCATGCAGACGGGAACACAATGGCATCAAAAGCTGCAAAAGGGCAGGGGCGCGGGCTATCGTGCCGAGGTGCCGCTGCATCATACCACTCTGTACGAGGGAATTGCTTATGAGGTCCACGGTCGTGCCGACGGTATTGAGCAGGACGGGCAGGGCTATTACATCGTCGAGGAGATCAAAAGTGTCGGCAATTATCGCTTTTATCAGCCCGTTATGCCCGTGCATATGGCGCAGCTGCGTGTCTACGCCCATTTTCTCTGCTGCGAAAAGGCCCTGGACGGTGTTCGCGTTCGTCTGGTTCGTGTCCGTGCCGATGACGGCAAGATCAAAGAGGATAGTGAATATCTCCCCGCCGCGGTGCTGCGCACATATTATGAGCAGCTGTTGTCCTTAGTTGCCCGCTGGGCACAGCTGTGTGTGGCGCACGCAGTGGAGGAGCTGCCTGCGCTGACTCACCAGAAATTTCCATATTCGTATATGCGCGAGGGGCAAGAGCGCATGATCCGTGCCGCCTATCGCACCATTGGCAAGGGGAAACGGCTGTTTGCCCAGGCACCGACGGGCATTGGTAAGACCATGTCTGCGCTTTATCCCGCCGTGCGCGCGCTGGGAGAGGGCAAGTGCGACCGCATTTTTTATCTGACAGCCAAGGCGAGCACCCGTCGCGAGGCGTTTGATGCCGTTCGACGGCTGGTGGATTGCGGTGCCCCACTGCGTGCCGTCGTGCTGACCGCACGAGAACAGATCTGTCCGATGTATGCCTCGCTCGGGGTGGGCGGCGGGCGGCTGTCCTCCCATTGCAATGGGTTTGAGTGTCCTTATGCCGCGTCCTATTACGATCGCGCGCCCGACGCGGTGTACGAGCTGCTCAACGGAGGACGGGGGTATAACCGCGCCCGCCTTCTGGAGGTTGCCGCGAAATATCAGGTCTGCCCGTATGAGCTGTCGCTGGATGTCTCCGAGCATTGCGACATTATCATCGGAGACTATAACTACGTGTTTGACCCGATGGTCTATCTGCGGCGATATTTTATGCCGTCGGCTGCGATCGGCGGAAAGTCCGTCTTTTTGGTGGACGAGGCGCATAACCTTGCCGATCGTGCGCGGGATATGTATTCGGCAGAGCTGCGCTGCAAGCCGCTGGAGGCGCTTTGCGCACTGCTGGACGAGCGGGACGCCCGTACGGTGGACGCTTTGGACGGCGTGATCTCGCTGATGCGGGGGCTGCGTGTGCATTGTCGTGACAATCTGACCCGAGATGATGATGGCAACGATCGCGGATTTTATCTTTCCCGCAGCCCACTGACATCATTGAACGAAAAAATTTCTGCCCTGTATGCGCTCCTCGATCACTGGCTGCAGGCGCATCGCGAGGAGGATATCGCTCCCCGCTTTGCGGAGATGCTGTATGTCCTACGGGAATATCTGTGTATTCTGGAGCATTACGACGAGAGGTATCTTTCCTATGTCCTGATCGAAGGGGGAGAGGTGACGGTGCGACTGTTTTGTCTGGATCCGTCGTACGTGCTGGACGTTGCGCTCGCCCGCGGCAGTGCCGCGGTGTTGTTCTCCGCCACGCTCACGCCGCTGACCTATTTTATGGATCTGCTTGGCGGCAGAGAGGGCGCGGAGCATTTGGCACTGTCCTCTCCGTATGAAAGGGAAAATCTCGGGCTATTTGCCGTTGAGAGCCTCTCGACCCGCTATGAGCACCGTGCGCTGTCTGCCGAGGAGATCGCCCGCTGCATCGCCGCTACCGTGTCGGGGCGCAGGGGTAATTATATCGTCTATTTTCCGTCCTATGCATATATGGAAACGGTGCTGCGCGCCTTTCGCGCCAGATACCCTCGCGTGACTGCTATCGTCCAGAAAAAGGGAATGTATGCGCGCGAGCGGGAGGAATTTCTCGATGCCTTTCAAGCGGATCGCGGTGTGCTCCGCGTGGGTTTTTGCGTGTTGGGCGGCTCCTTCTCCGAGGGCGTGGATCTGCCGGGTGATCGCCTGATCGGCAGTATCATTGTCGGTGTGGGGCTGCAGGGACTGTCCAATGAGGGCAATATCTTGCAGGAATATTATCAGAATCGCTGCGAGATGGGCTACGAATACGCTTATCTTTACCCCGGTATGAATCGTGTACTGCAGGCGGCGGGCAGAGTCATTCGCCGCGAGGAGGATGTCGGCGTGGTCGTTCTGATCGACGACCGCTATGCTACGCCCGCCTATACACAGCTGTATCCCGCCCACTGGCGACATTTGCAATATGCAGGAAATGCAAAAAATCTTGCAGAGTTGGTGCGCGCATTTTGGGAGAATCACCCGTCGGACGACCGCGCGGAGGGTCAAGGGGAAAAAAAGTGAAAAAAGAAAGGCGAAAAGCGAAAAAATATCAAGTAAATGCTTGCATTTGAGTTAAAAGTGTGGTATAATATCCCATAGTGCGCCCGAGAGGCGATGGTGCCGCCACGCCGTAAAATTGCAAAAATATCACCTTTGCCGACTTGCCGAGGATGCAATTTGAAAGGGCAAAAAATTCAAATGGATATCATCTGCGCCATGCGCGGAACAGAAAGGAACCGTATCTCATGGAACGTATTACCGTCAAACAGTTATTTTGCGATCCGCAAAGCTATGCCGATCAGTGCATCACCGTCGCGGGCTGGGCTCGTACCATTCGCGCCTCCAACGCTTTTGGCTTTATTGAGCTCAACGACGGCAGCTATCTGAAGAATCTGCAGGTGGTCATTGAGGCGGACAAACTGAATAACTATAAGGAACTGGCAAAGCAGAACGTGGGTGCGGCTTTTGTGGTGCGCGGCACGTTTGTTCTGACGCCCGAGGCAAAGCAGCCGTTTGAGATGAAGGCGGAGAGCGTCGAGATCGAGGGAACCTCGACCCCCGACTACCCGCTGCAGAAGAAAAAGCACTCCTTTGAATATCTGCGTACCATCGCGCATCTGCGTCCTCGCGCCAATACCTTCAACGCTGTCTTCCGCGTACGTTCGGTGGCGGCTTACGCCATTCACAAGTTCTTCCAGGAGCGTGGCTTTGTCTACGTCCATACGCCGTTGATCACAGGCTCGGACTGCGAGGGAGCGGGCGAGATGTTCCAGGTCACCACCCTTCCCTTGGATAACGTCCCCAAGAACGAGACGGGCGAGATCGACTACACGCAAGATTTCTTCGGCAAAAAGACGGGACTGACTGTCTCGGGTCAGCTCAACGGCGAGACCTTTGCCATGGCTTACGCCAATATCTATACCTTTGGCCCCACCTTCCGTGCCGAGCGCTCCAACACCCAGCGCCATGCTGCAGAGTTCTGGATGGTCGAGCCCGAGATGGCATTTGCCGATCTGACCGACTATATGGACACTGCCGAGGCAATGATCAAGTTCGTGCTCAGCTACGTCATGGAGCAGTGCCCCGCCGAGGTCGAATTTTTCAATAAGTTCATCGACACTGAGCTCAAGGCGCGACTTGAATCCTTGGTCGCTGCCGACTTTGGTCGTGTCAGCTATACCGAGGCGGTCAAGCTCCTGCAGGAGTCGGGACATAAATTCGATTACGACGTATACTGGGGTATGGATCTGCAAACCGAGCACGAGAGATATCTCACCGAGCAGATCTTCAAAAAGCCCGTATTCGTCACCGATTACCCCAAGGAGATCAAGGCCTTCTATATGCGCCGCAATGACGATGGTAAGACGGTCGCCGCAGCGGATATGCTGGTTCCCGGCGTTGGTGAGCTGATCGGCGGTTCGCAGCGTGAGGAGAGATTGGACGTTCTTTTGGATGCCATCAACACCTTCGGTTTGAACCCCGAGGACTATTCCTGGTACATCGAGCTGCGTAAGTTCGGCGGTACCAAGCATGCAGGCTTTGGTCTGGGCTTTGAGAGATTGATCATGTATATCACGGGTATGTCCAACATCCGTGACGTTGAGGCGTTCCCCCGTACCACGGGCAGCGCAGATTTCTGATTCCCTTTGAGAAAGGATTTCACATCGCTTATGAATTATCAAAATTATAATAAAGAGCAGCTTTCTGCGCTCCACGCACAGCTGCTCGCCGAATACGAGCAGATCAAAGCACAGAAATTGAGCCTTGATCTGTCCCGCGGCAAGCCCTGCCGCGAGCAGTTGGATCTGTCCGATGGCCTGCTGGACTGCATCAAGGACAACACCGATACCAAGGGGATCAAGGGCTTTGATTACCGTAACTACGGCCTTCTTGACGGCATTCCCGAGGCGAAGACACTTTTTTCTGAGCTTTTGAACATCCCCGAGAGCCGTCTGATCGTGGCGGGTAACTCCTCGCTCAATCTGATGTACGACGCGCTCTCCCGCGCTATGCTCTACGGTGTGGTGGGCAGCGAGCGTCCCTGGTGCCGCGAGGAAAAGGTCAAGTTTCTTTGCCCTTGCCCCGGATATGACCGTCACTTTGCTGTGACCGAGTCGCTGGGCTTTGAGTTGATTCCCGTCAAGATGACCGCAACGGGTCCCGACATGGATGAGGTGGAAACCCTTGTCGCCGCAGACCCTGCCGTCAAGGGCATCTGGTGCTGCCCCAAGTATTCCAATCCCGACGGTATTACCTATTCCGACGAGACGGTTGAAAGACTTGGCGCCATGAAGACGGCTGCGCCCGATTTCCGCATTATGTGGGATAATGCTTATTGCATCCACGATCTGTACCCCGATGCGCCTGACGTATTGGCTGATATTTTCGCTGCCTGCGAGCGTCATGGCAACGTCGATCGCGTTTTCTACTTCGCATCGACCTCCAAGGTGACCTACCCCGGCGCGGGTGTGGCAGTTCTTGCGGCCTCCGAGGCGAATATCAAGCAGATTCTCAAGGTCATGAGCATTCAGACCATCGGCTTTGATAAGATCAATCAGATTCGTCACGTGAAATATTTTGGTAATGCCGAGAACGTGATGAATCATATGCGCCGTCAGGCGGATGTGCTGCGTCCGCGCTTTGAGCGGGTGCTGCAGATCCTCTCCGAGGAGATCGGAGACAGCGGGATCGCAAGATGGATCGCTCCACGTGGCGGTTATTTTATCAGCTTTTACGTCATGGACGGCTGCGCAAAGCGCATTTTTGAGCTTTGCCGTGAGGCGGGTGTGGTGCTGACGACGGTCGGCGCGACCTACCCCTACGGCATCGATCCCCACGACAGTAATATCCGCATCGCTCCCACTTGGCCTGCCTTCGCGGATATGGAGGCAGCAACGCGTGTGTTGACCACCTGTACCAAGCTGGCAGCCGTGGAGAAGTTGTTAGAGAAATGATGATTGGCGGGGGGAAACTTTTTGTGAACAAAAAGTTTCCCCCCGCGCCCCCTTTCAAAAAAACTTGACCAATTGGTATGGCTGCAGGGGATACATCTTCGTAGCCGGATGGTCTTTTGAAAGGCTTTATACCATGGAGTATGGGCATGCTTGGTTCCGTTTGCATTCGAGTGAAATATTCCGAACCTGTAGGGACCGGCGTCCCCGATGGTCCCAAAAGAGTAGATTTTGATTTTTTAATATGCCTACATCCGATTTCGATTTTTTCATGATACGTTCTTGACATGATTTGCCAATCATCGTTTGTAGCGGACCGCCGAGGACGTCGGTCCCTACAGTCATCGAAGAAGATTTTGTTTGTGCACAGCCGGACAATATGGTTGTGCTTACCATGTGGGGTAGGGGCCCCGCAAGGACAATCGAACCGCAGCGATAGAACAGAACCGTTACAAATTAAGCAATAAATTCATAAAAGGTTTTGGAGATTCCAAAGAACCTTTTATCAAAAGGTTCTTTGGCAGGTGCAGGGCAGCGGCCTGCCCGCCGGAGGCATCGCAACCATGTGGGGCAGGGGCCCCGCAAGGACAATCGAACCGCAACGATAGAACAGAACCGTTACAAATTAAGCAATAAAATCATAAAAGGTTTTGGAGATCCCAAAGAACCTTTTATCAAAAGGTTCTTTGGCAGGTGCAGGGCAGCGCCCTGCCCGCCGGAGGCATCGCAACCATGTGGGGCAGGGACCCCACAAGGATGATCGAGCCGCAACGATAGAACAGAACCGCAAAAAATTCAATCAAAAATTCACCAAAAGTTTTTGGAAGTCCAGAAACCTTTTTTCAAAAAGGTTTCTGGTGGGGATCCAAGGGGCAAAGCCCCTTGGCAACAAGGAGGACTACTATGAATACCATCAAATTCAACAAGAAGAATGTACAAATGGTCGCGCACAGAGGACTTTCGGGTCTGGAGCGAGAGAACACGAATGCGGCATTTGTCGCGGCGGGGAACCGCTCCTATTGGGGCATTGAGACCGACATCTGGAGAACGGCAGACGGCAAGTTTGTCACGCTGCACGACGGCAATCTGGCGCGCGTGGGCGGCGAACAGATCGCAGCCGAGACGGTCACGGCAAAGACCATGCAGAGCGTCGTTCTGTTTGACATGGACGGCAGCAAGGGGAGAGAAGATCTGCGCGTGCCAACGCTGGAGAATTATATTTCCATCTGCAAGAAGTACGAGAAAATCTGCGTGTTGGAGCTCAAGAGCGACTTCACTCCCGAGGAGACCGCGCGCTTTGTCGAGATCATCCGCGGCTTGGACTACCTTGATTCTACCGTGTTCATTTCGTTCAACTATGAAAATCTGCTCCGCGTTCGCGCCATTTTACCGGGGCAGACGGTGCAGTTTTTGACCGGTGACGGCTCGGATGAGATGATCGCGCGGCTGGTTAAGGACGGCATGGATATCGACATCCAGCATGGCGCTTTGACCGAGGAGCGTGTGAACGCGATGCACGCCGCAGGACTTAAGGTCAACTGCTGGACGGTCGATGACCCGGCTCGCGCCGAGCAGCTCGCCGCGTGGGGCGTGGACTATATTACCAGAAATATTTTGGAGTAAGGGTTATGAGAGCACCGTTTCAAATTTTAGCCATTCCGTACCGCGTGGTCGAGGGAGAGGTGCAGTATTGCGTGCTGCACCGCGCCGATCACGACCAGTGGCAGTTTATCGCCGGCGGCGGCGAGGACAACGAGTCACCCGAAACGGCAGCCATACGCGAGATTTGGGAGGAAGGCGGCGTGGAGAATGCGCCCGTCTTTCGCTTGACTTCTATGTGCTACATCCCGACCAGCATTTTCAAGGATTGCGGCAGACAGTACGGTTGGGCGGCCGACCTTTACGTGATTCCGGAGTACGCCTTCGGCTTTGAGTGCAGCCAAGACCTTGCTCTGTCGCATGAGCATACCGAGTGCGTGTGGTTGTCTTACCAAGAAGTCTGCGCCAAGCTCAAATGGGATTCTAATCGCACCGCGCTGTATGAGTTGGATTGCAGGTTGAAAAAAGCTTGACGCATGATTTATAAATACGATAAAAATCTTGTCGCTGCTGCCAAAACGTTGCGAAAAAATATGACGCATGAAGAGAAACACTTATGGTATGATTTTCTGAAGAAGTTGCCTGTAACAGTGAACAGACAAAAGAATATCGGTAATTATATTGTGGATTTCTTTATTGCAACGAAAAGAATTGTCATTGAAATTGACGGTGCTCAACATCAAGTTCCGAAAAATTGGAAAGCCGATAAAATTAGAGATTTTGAATTGCAACAATTGGGAATTACGGTGTTGAGATACAGTAACAGAGATGTCAATGATCATTTTCAAGTTGTTTGCATGGATATACTAAAGCATCTTGGCTTGCAGTCTTCCGATTTGCGAAAGGATAAATGATCTTTCTCAATGGAGATGGATCAAATTCTGATCTCCTCATCCACCACTTCGTGGTCCCCCTTCTCCGCTGGAGAAGGCAAAGGATAGAGTGGATTTTTGGCGTAACTTTTTGCCGGAAAATCTATAATTTCCCAAGCTTTTTACAATTAAAAATAGCGCATGACAGCATGGATTTCATTTAACCTTCCCCAGCGGGGAAGGTGGCAGCCGAAGGCTGACGGATGAGGAGAGCGAGGGCGCACATTGAAGCATTTTGAAAGCAGGAATAAAAATATCATCCCTCCCATATAATGGAGCGAAGAATGATTTCGCAAAGTTATGTGGGAGGGTATTTTATGGCGGAATATGCAATTTATCAGGATATTGCCACGCGGACAAATGGAGAGATATACATCGGCGTGGTCGGTCCCGTGCGGACGGGAAAATCCACCTTTATCAAGCGATTTATGGAGGCGTTGGTGCTGCCCGGTATTGCCGACCCTCACGCACGGGAGCGCGCGCGTGACGAGCTGCCCCAGTCTGCCGCGGGCAAAACGGTCATGACCACCGAGCCGAAATTTATCCCCGATGAGGCGGTAGAGGTCAATCTCTCCGACGGTGTCAGCGCCAAGGTGCGCATGGTGGACTGCGTCGGCTACCTTGTTCCCGATGTGCTGGGGACGCAGGAGGACGGCAAGGAGCGCATGGTGCACACGCCTTGGCAAGCCGAGCCCATGCCCTTTGTGCAGGCGGCCGAGATGGGTACTCGCAAGGTCATCTGCGATCATGCTACCATTGGTATGCTGGTGAGCACCGACGGAACCATCGGCGAGCTGCCGCGCAGCGCTTACGTTGAGGCCGAGGAGCGTATAGTCAGTGAGCTGAAGGCATTGGGCAAGCCATTTGCCGTAGTGCTTAATACGGTCGACCCAAGCGCTCCCGCTGCCATCTCGTTAGCGTATACACTGGAGCAGAGCTATGGTGTGCCTGTGGCACTGGTCAACTGTCTGGATCTTGACGGCGAAGATGTTCGGCAGATCTTAAAGATGGTGCTGCATGAATTTCCCGTCCGCGAGTTGTGCGTTCGGTTGCCGGAATGGACGGCGGCGCTGGAGCCGACGCATCGGATACGATTGTCGGTGGAGAGCGGGATCGACGAATGTGCCGCCAAGGTCAAGAAGACGGGCGATGTGGCGACGGCGTTTGCTGCCTTGGAGGATAACGAATACGTTCGCCGCGTGGATGTCGAGCGGGTATCGCTGGGCGACGGCACGGCACAGCTCAACGTCACGCTGGCCGATGGGTTGTATTATAAGGTGATCAGTGAGCTGACGGGCTTTGAGATCGATGGCGAGCAGGAGCTTTTGGGGCTATTGCGCTCCTTGTCCGAGATGAAGGTGAAATACGACCGTGTAGCAGATGCACTGGAGAGCGCAGAGCGGGACGGCTACGGGATCGTTATGCCCGAGATCGATGATTTGCATCTGGAGGATCCTGAGATCATCAAGCAGCAGGGCGGCTACGGTGTGCATCTGCGCGCCTCGGCACAATCCATTCATATGATCCGTGCCAACATCGAGACTGAGATCAATCCCGTCGTCGGGACGCAGCAGCAGTCCGAGGATCTCATGCGCTACATGCTGCAGGAGTTCGACGGTGACCCGGGCTCGATCTGGCAGTCCAATCTCTTTGGCAAGACGCTCTACGAGCTGGTCAACGAAGGCTTGCACGCCAAGCTGGAGCATATGGCGCCCGAGGCGCGCGCGCGGCTGTCCGAGACGCTGGAACGCATCATCAACGAGGGCAGCAACGGGTTGATTTGCATATTGCTTTGAGGAATAGAAGGCGGGGGAGAAACTTTTTGGGAAAAAGTTTCTCCCCCGCACCCCCTCTTCAAAAACTTTTGAAAAAGGATAGGATTGTCTCGGAGATGAGCGATTCTATCTTTTTTTGTATTTGGGTGTTTTGAACAAAAACGGTGCCGTTGATTCGTGCAAAATTACAAATTTTATGAACGATATGTAAACATATTTTCGTAACAGTTGACAGGGGGATCGTCTGTACTGTATAATAAAACCATCCAAGGTGCCCTGATCGGCACCGCAAAGAAAGAGGTGAAATCGTATGAAATCTTCTGCGTTGATTCGCGGTATCTCCTGGATCTGCGCATTGCTGCTGACGTTTGGTTGTATCTCTTGCTCACCCCCGAAGGATATTACTTTCGATTTTGACGAGTCGTTGCCCGCTTTTTCTGACGATGCTCCCACCAAGACGAGCGAGGAATGGCGTTCTGTGCGCGGCGACACCTTGGAGCTGCCCGACCTGTGTACTTCGTATACAATCGAGGTCTACGGTGAAGATCCACGAAATCACCCCGTCCCAGGTCCCACCCCGTTTTTCAGGGGTGAAATTAAAAAAATTGGTGCAGATTATCTAGTCGTTGCGCCTATAGCCAAGGAGGACAAAGAGGCACCTTCGTTTGATTACTCTGATGAATTGCTGAAATACGGACAATGTTGTATTGTTCCGCTTTGGGGGTACGAAATGAATGAATATTACTCCATTTCGGCAGATGACTTTGCTGTAGGAGAACGGGTTCGCGTCAGATTTGATGACGGTTGGGTTGCCGTCAATACCGAGTACGGCAAAATTCCTGTGTTGCGCAAGGTTTTTGGCATCAGAAATCTTGACCGAGCATGGGTACCGCCGACAACGTGAATTGCTTTTCACCGATAACAGTATTACGAACAACCCCTTGATCAAAAGTTTTTTGAAGAGGGTGCGGGGGAAACTTTTTTCCAAAAAAGTTTCCCCCGCAAATTTTATTCCCTACGCATACAATTCCAAGTACGTCAGTACGTGGCGGATAAATTCAAACTGGTGGCCGTGACCTCTGCCGCGCATGGAGAACAGCATTTTGTCGGTGTCCAGCGTATCAAACAGGGCACGGATGGTCGGCGGCGGGCAGACGTCATCCCCCGTGCCCAGCGTCAGAAGAACGGGATACGTCATACGATGCGCGTGGCACATGTTGTCCACATATCCGAGATTGTTCCAGCCGATCTCCTCGCCGACTACCTCCAGCCCCGCCGGAATGATGTTATACGCGCCGGTAAAGTTGGTGAGCGGGTAGTTGGTCAGGAAGGGCTCATCCGCGCAGACGCAACGCGTACCGTGCTCGCGGAAGATCGAGCCGAGCAAAAGCGCCGTGCCGCCACCTTGGCTGGTGCCAAAGAAGGATACGCGCTCGGGTAGAACACTTGACTGCGTCATCGCCCAGCGGATGGCGCCGATGGCGTTGATCATCCAGCCCCAGTAGCTCTCGGGACCGTGGCGGTCGATGACGCTCTCGGTCAGAACCGGCCAAGTGCCTGTCTTGGGATGGCGCAGCTCGTCCGCAAAGCCGTCCGGCGTCCAGTACCCCATGGGGACAAGCTCCAAAAGGTTGTAGTTCGAGGCTGCGACGTCGTGGTGCGTGGAAAGCTCGGAGCCATAGCCGGGTAGATGCACCACCAGCGGACGCGGAGAGCCCATCGCGGGATGCCACATTCCATAAAAGGGACGCATTCCCTCCTGCGAAAATCTGATCAGTGCCGAGCGGTGCATATGCATCGGTCCGCAGGCGTTATGGTAGCCGTAGCCGCCAAGGGAATGCGCCGTGACGGGCATCTCACAAGCAGCTGCGTACAGAGCATCGATCCAGCCGTCAACGTCGGCAGCGTCCGGGTAGTTCGGATGAATGTGTTGGTAGTTCATGGTGATATCTCCTTTATCCAAGCGTTTCAATGATGGATATCAATTCGATCTTGTCGAGATCAATCAAATCGCGCCCGTAGGCGTCGAAAAATCGCTCTCGTAGCTGATCGTGCCCGAGATTGTAGCAAAGCGTCCATGCGCCCCAGTAAAGGTCCACGTGGCGGTCGCCCATGCCGGCGTGATCGAGATCGATCAGGGCACTCAGGTGCCAATCGCTGAGCATGACATTGGGCAGGCAGTAGTCTCCGTGCAGCAATGCGTCCTGTGTCAAGTTCTTGCCATCGCGCGCGGCAATGGCGTAAGCGTCGGCAGCGGAGCGCACGGTGTCGCGCAGACGGTCGTTCAGCAGACAAGTCGCGTCAAACATTCCCGCCTCGGCATTGGTTTTGGCTGTTTGCAAATACAGCGCAGTGTGGTTAGGGATAGGACAATCCGGTGCGGGCGTATCGTGCAGCGTGCGCAGCGTGGTGGCCAAAAGGTCGCAAAGGCGCTCGGGCTGCGCCAGGTGCATGGGATGGGTACAATCCTCACCCTCGGCACGTACGGTCACAAGGTAGTCCTGCGCACCCTCGGTGCGATAGTCCAGCACGGGAACGGCAAGACCGAGCTTGTGAAAGTAACGGGTCATGGTTGCCTCGCGGCAAAGAGAGCCGGCGGCGGCACGCTTGATGAAAACCCCGCCGACCTTGTCGATAAACAGCACCTGTGCTGCCGGTGAGCAGCTGCTATTGTAGACCTCGCTGCCAAGCAGCGAACGGTATTCAATAGGATAATCCTCGGGATTGACAGTGATGGGGGTACGGTTCATATTTTATCAGCCTTTCTTTGGTGTCAGAGCATTTTTTGCCAGTTCATACTACGTTGGTACGGTGCGGCACATCCCGTCGTACCAGCAGAGCACATCTCGGGCTTGCTTGCGCATGGTGTCGATCTCACTTTGCCCGAAGGGGATCGCCCACGGGAGCGAGGAGAGCGTGTTGGAGGCGATGTACATGGCAAGCAGTGCCCAGAAGTCTGCGGGGACATCGAAGTCAAAATATCCGTCGATCCGTCCTGCGGCAAAGACAGGGGCCGCTTGAGCATCCCAGACGATGCGGTTAAATTCCTCCCACGGGTCGCCGAAGTCGTAACGGTCAAAGTCGATGATGGTGACGGTCTCCCCCTCAATCATCATGTTGCCGATGTGGTAGTCTCCGTGCTGAAAGCATTGAGGTCTGCCGTGCAACAGATGGCGGTGGGTGTTGATGTAATCGATCATCTGCTCTGCACCGTCAAATTTTTCGGGACACTGCTCGTACATGGCGATCTTGCGATCCATCTTGGCGTTGAAACGGCTCTCCCAGTCAGGCTGTGTCGCAGGCGCGGGAATGGAATGAATGTCGCGCAGTGTTCTGCCGGATTGCACACCGTAACGATATTGCGTCGCCGTGTCTGCGTATGGAATGACGTCGTAGGCATCTGCACCGTCCACAAAGCGCTGCACGACCGCCACACGATCCGCTTGCGATTCGATTTCATACGTTTGGCACATGGGAACGCCCTTCTTCGCAAGAGCACGAAGGATCGGGAGAGCAGGGGCGAATTTTTCGCCCTTGCTTGGCGACATGAGGCGCAGCAGATAGCGGCTGCCGTCCTCGGTCGTGGCGAGATATTTTTCGTCGCCCGACCAGCCCTTTTCGATTTTTATCTTGCTGACGAAGGAAAAACGACTCATGTGATCTCCCCCTCGGACAGGATCAAGCGGCGGCAGCCCGCCACCGCGGTATCGGCAATGTACAGCGGTGCAAAGGGAGCAAACTCCTCGGCGGTCGTGGTTCCCGTCAGCACAGCACAAAGAGGAATGTTCGCGGCGGCAGCCGTTTTGGCATCCACCGTGCTGTCACCGACGTAGAGCACCTCGCCACGAGTCAAGTGCAACGCGTCCATTGCGTAGAGCACTCCCTCGGGGTCAGGCTTTTTGGCCTTGACGTTGTCGCCGCCCACGATCAGATCAAGCAGATGGCGAGCGTTGTATTTCGCAAAAATGCGATCGATACGGAAACTGTATTTGGTCGTAACGATACCGATGGCAATGCCACGGCTCTTCAGTGCAGCCAGCGTGTCGAGCACACCGTCATAAAGGACGGTGCTCTCGGTCATGACCTCGTCCGCTCGATGCATGAAATGTGCCGTAAACTGCTCTGCTCTTTGCGCGTCATCGTCCCCCGTCAAGGCGGCGTAGGTGTGCGGCAGTGTCAGCCCGATGGTGCGACGGATGGCATCGCGCTCGGCAGCAGCAAGACCCATCGCGTTCAGGGCATAATTGGCAGAGAGGATGATACCCTCCTCCGAGTTGCCAAGCGTGTAATCAAAATCAAATAGGACGGCTTTGATCATGTTGGTCTCCTTTACTTTTTGGGTTTGACGATATTCCCGCACGGGAGGCGATCCGTAAAAGATGCGGACGGGCGTATCGCTGCATGATGACGAATAACATATCGTACGCGGCGGCGAGGATCGAGGTGATCAGAAATACGGGAAAGGCACCAAAGAGCGGCACGGTCGTAAGCGGCACAAAGCTGAGCAGTGCGATGATCTCATGTACCACCTCTGCTTGACAATTGGCGCCCAGAATCTCGTCGACGGTATGTGTTTCCAAGGAAAACAGGGATGGGTCATAGGTCGGCATCCGCTCCCGCCACTTGCGGACACCGAGGCGGGCATATAATTTTTTCTCCCATGCACGGGGGCAAAACCAAGTGCCCTTTGCATCCGCGTGATTATGCATGATGGCATTGACCAGTGCGCCGACGGTAAGACGCATGGCAAAATGATAGAAAAACGTCCCCGCCGTGATGGCGAGCGAGAGCAACAGAGGTGCGCCGCGCCAAAAATACAGCGAGATCAACACCGCGCACAAAACGGCGCTGACCAGTGTTGCAAGTTTGATCTTTTTTGCCATAACAGCCTACCTCAAACGGTTACACCCGCGGCGACAAGCACGTCGCGCGGCAGAGCGGGGAAGGGAATGACGGGCGCGGGCGGTGTGCTGTCAGCGGGATCGCCAAGCTGCTTTTCCATTATGACAAGGCTGTACCCGTTGCCAAACTTGAACCCGCATCTGCGATACTCGCCCACCCAACGGTAGCCCATGTGGGTGTGGAAATCAATGCTGTTGCGGTTGAGATAAGGGTCGTCGCCGTCGGGCGAGTACGCGATCCGTGCACTCAGATGGACGATGTTTTGTGCCTGCGCGACGCGCTCCAGTGTCTCGTAAAGCTGCCGACCCACTCCCTTTTTGTGTGCGTCCTTGGCGACGTAGATGCTGGTCTCGGCGGCCCATGCACCCGCCGCCCGCGAGCTCAGAGGGGACAAATAGGCGTAGCCGAGCAGCGCCCCCTTCTCCTGCGCGACAAGATAGGGATGCTTTTGCAGCGTGCCTTTAATGCGGGCGGCGAAATCCTCCACTGACGGTACCTCATATTCGTAGGTGATCGCCGTATGCAGAATATACGGCGCGTAAATGTCCAAAAGTGCGGCTGCGTCTGCGGGCGTAGCGGGGCGGATGAAATAATTGGATGGTGTTGTAGCGTCCATGTGTGGTTTGTCCTCTTTTGGTGCTTTCATAAAATTTTATCCCGCCGATAACTCACGTCAAACGAGACGCGCTCGGTGACCTCCTGCACGCACAGGCGGATCTCGTCGGTGGCGGCAAGGTAGGCGCAGATCTCGCGGCTGCTCTGTATTCCTTCGGGCAGATAGACCCCGCAGCGTGGGCGGTGGGTGTCGGCATGAAAGTCGCCGCCGCAGGTCAAAAGCAGATCGTGCGCCTTGGCAAATGCAACCAGCGCATCCAGATGCGTGCCCTCGTAGAGCGGATGACAATTGATCTCAATGCCGTCCATCAGTGCGGGGTCGAGCATACGGTCGATATTTTGCCGATAAGGGTGCGCTTGAATCGTGGTGCCGCCATGGGCCTTGACCAAGCGGTACAGCTCCTCTTGCGTCATGTCAAAGAGCGTCGGATATTGCAGGGGGAAGTCCTCCTCCACCCCATAAACCAACAGATGAACGCCGCCATACCGCTCCATGGTGACCTCAATACCGAAGAAAACGGGAAAATCCACCTTCTTTGCACATTCTTTTGCGTAATGGTATTCTTCGACGTAGCGGCGGGCAAATGCGGGGACATCTCCGTCGGTGATGTAATTCTTTTGATAATGGTTGGTCAGTACGATGCCGTCAATACCGTTTTCTTTGGCAGCTTGAATGACTTTTTCTGCGGGGATGCGACAGCATTTGCTGATGCCCGAGGAGTGGGTATGGAGATCGATTAACATAGGATGGTCCCTTCTACAATATATTGATTATTCTTGCTCTTGCAGCTTTGCGTCGGGCAGATCGGTAAGCGAGCGAAGATATTTGACCTCGCAGGCATAATGTGCCGTTTGCACGATGGGGCGATCTATACGGACAAAGCCGTATTTTTCATAAAATTTCTGTGCAGCGGTCATGTTGTCCAGCGTTTCCAGATAACACGCGCGGTAATGGTCCTTTGCATATTGCAGCGCCGCTTGCATCAGCGCGTGGGAAACACCCGTGCCGCGGGCAGACGGGATGCAGTACATTTTCTGTAGCTCGCAGATGCCGTCCGCACCCGAAAGTGCGCCGATGCCGACCCCGCCGAAAATGTGTCCATCCTCGTCTACGGCGACCCAATAACGATTGCCCGTGGTGCGATAGATCTCGGAAAATCTGCCAAGATCGGGGTCTGCCCAGGCGGTGCCCTCATGGTTGGCGCCAAACTCGATCAGGCAATCGCGGATGACGCGCTCAATGTGCGGATCGTCCTGCTTTTGAATGGTTCGGATGATGTAGTTCATATCGGTTCCTTGTTGGATTTTGGAATGGTGTCATGTGATGATTTTTTGTGCGCAGCGCCTACGTTCCCCCGTGACACAGCGGGCAAAGGCGGAGACGGTTTTCGTATGGCGAATATGCAGCGTCATGGACGGGAGCTCGTCTTAAAATACCAATTGTACCAAGAGCATATAGCTCAGCGTACCTGCAATGATGCTGATGAGGGTGTTGCGTCGCCACAGGTGCAGCAGTGCGACCACGGCGCAAGCGATCAGCGAGGGCAAAAAGCCGCTGACGTCGGTAAAGCTGATCCCCTTGAGACAGTAGACCACCAGCATACCCATGATGGCATACGGAAGGATGCGTCCCAGCTTTTCAATCAGCTTTGGTGTTTTCTTATCTCCGCGGAAGATCAGAAAGGGCAGAAAACGGATCAGGGCTGTGACCAACGCGATCACGGCGACCATTCCCCAGGTGTGCAGATCATTCATGTCGGTCGCCCTCCTTGTACAAACACAGCAGCAGCGCAATGAGCAGCATGGTCGGGATCAGGAAATTCTCGCTGCCAAAAAGGATCAGACAAAGCACCGATGCGCCGACACCGATAAGCGCCGGAAGGTGCTTTTCGGTGCTCAGCCATTGGTCAAGAAACACCGTTAAAAACAGTGCCGTCAAGGCAAAGTCAATGCCCTCGCTGTTGAATTGTACCAGGGATCCGACAACTGCTCCGATGACCGAGCCCGTGATCCAATACAGATGGTTGAGAAGTGAGACCCACAGATAATACTTCTTGCGGTGCTCAGGTGGGACGGGGAGCTTGTCCGTGCAGACCAAAGAGTAGGTTTCGTCGGTCAGTGCGAAGATCAGATACGGCTTGCACTTGCCGGTATCGCGGTATTGATCGAGCATGGAAATGCCATAGAACAGATGACGGGCGTTGACCATCAACGTCGTGATGGCAGCGGTCAGGAGCGAAGCACCGCCGCTGATCAGCCCGATGGCAACGTATTGCATGGAGCCGGCGTAGATCAGCCCACTCATGGCAAAGGCGAGCAGAACGCCGTAACCGTTGGCGTTGAGGATAATGCCAAATCCAAAGCCGAGCACCAAGTACCCGGTCAGCACGGGAATGGTGGCGACAAGGGCGGATTTTATCGTTGTTTTCATGGGGTGGAGTCCTTTCGGAGATCGTGGATTTTATCAGAGCTTGTCGTCCTGACCCCGATGCTGTGAAGGAGAGGACGGCTTGTCATGGCGCTTTTTTCTACCAATCGGGATCTGCACCAGCACAATGGCGGCGAACATGACAACGCAGCCGATCAGCTCCCGCGTGCTCATGCGCTCCTGCAGCAGCAGCGCGCCCGCGATGACGGCAAACACCGACTCCAGACTCATCAGCAACGAGGCGATGGTCGGATCGGTCATTTTCTGTGCGACGATCTGAAGCGTATACCCGACACCGCCCGAGATCAGCCCGCAATACAGGATGGGAACGGTCGCCGAGACGATCTTTTCCCAGCTCGGCTCCTCCAGGATGAATGCCGCAGCGGTCGAAAGGCAGGACGCGACTGCAAACTGGATCGCCGACATCCGAACGGGATCGGCATACCGTACGAAATGATCACAGCACAGAATGTGCCCACAGAACATAAACGCGCAAAGCAGCACTAAAATATCACCGTATGCCAGATGAAAGCCGTCGCTGACGCAGAGCAGGTACATACCGCCTACGCCGATGAGGATCGCAAGCCAGACCTGCAGGGTGTTTTTCTTTTTGAAGATCAGAAAATTGACGATGGGAACGAGCAGCATATACAAGGCGGTGATAAAACCCGCCTTTCCCGCCGTGGTGTAGACCAATCCGGCTTGCTGGAAAAAACCGCCCACAGCAAGAAATATGCCGCAGCCGATGCCGCCTCGCAGGGTGGCCGCATTGGATGCGCGGATGACCTCGGGGGCGCGGGTGTCGGGGGTGCGCCGTTTGGTCAGATGGGTAATGAGGGCAACCATGCCCACCGCCACCGTGCCGAATACGTAGCGCGCGGCATTGAAGGTGAGGGGCTCGATGAACTCCATGCCCACCCGCTGGCTGACGAATGCCGTTCCCCAGATCATGGCGGTCAGAATAAGAAGAAAATTACCGAGTAGCTTTTTGTTTTTCATAATGACTCCGTGTGGCGAAGGTATCATTTACGTCGGATGAGAGCACGTACGGATATATTATAAGTAATCATAAACATCAACCAATTTTAAGTGGTTGTCTGCATGAATGAGCTCTCTTAATATTTGTAAATGCCCGGCACCGTAAAGAATGAACAGACGCTTGCTGTTCTTGGATATCCGTTGAATGTTAGAGAATATTTTCAAATTGCGCTCATACCATTTTGCCACGGCCTGTGCACCCGCATATGCATGATCGGTGCTGATCGCATTCATCTGAATGTAGATGGCGTGGTTCAAGTTTGACCATTCAACGCCGTTATAATATCGGTACAGAGCAAGGAGGGAATCGTCGGTATGCTTGTCCTCATCGGTGCGTAACGCTTTCATGGCATCGTTCAGGCAAGGCGTCGGAGAGTGCATGACCTTTGTATCCCAAACGGTATCGTCATCGATTGCGTGAATTTTTTCAAGCCCCGCCAGCTTGCCTATACGATAACCGATTTGTATACATTCGTTGTTATATGTGATCGGATATGTTCCGCCGAACATATGTATTTCTCCAAGTGTTTCGGTCTGCATTTTGCTTACGTTGCGCAGATCGTTTAAGCAGAATGTATGATACGAGCGATCCACGTCCGATTGCGCATCCTTGGCTGCCTCGACGGCAATGGCATCGGGAGAGAAACGCAGCAGCTTTTGCGCGAGCATCTCCAGCTCATCCTGCACCTTGTCGGAATAAAAGGCTATCGGGCTTTCCATAAAATGAAATGTTCCCAGCAATAAGATTTCTGTCATGTGTTTTCCTCCTGTGTTTCGTTCAAGGCAAATTCATCGTCATACATCCCTGAAGATGCGTATAAATCCGATGGTATGTGTGATATCGCCTTTTCTTATGCGACATACAGTGCACCTTGATATTTGTAGATATATATTTCTTTACCCTGCGCACGCCGCGACAAAATCATCAAAGATGGCGCGGTTGTGCGGGCAGGAGGCGACCAGACGCTCCGGGTGCCACTGATAAACGCGCAAGTAACGCTCGCCGGGCAGATACGCCGCCTCAATGACCCCGTCGTCTGCGAGTGCCATGGGGCAAAGTCCGCGCCCGAGCGTGCGGATGGCTTGGTGATGAAAGCTGTTGACGCGGATGCGGTCGACCCCCGTCAATACGTGCAAAGGGGTGTCGGCAAGGACGGACACATGGTGTGACGCGGCGAATTTCGGCTCGGTCTGGCGGTGGGCGATGGTGGTGTCGATCTCGCTCGGAAGGTCCTGATGCAGCGTGCCGCCCAGTGCCACATTGACCAGCTGCGCACCGCGGCAGATGCCAAGGATCGGCTTGCCCGTCGCGTATGCCGCCGCGAACAATCGCAGCTCCAGCGTGTCGCGCGCCTCATTGATGTTGCCGCACGTCGGCTTGACATCCTCGCCGTAGTAGCGCGGGTGAACGTCCACGCCGCCGGAGAAGACAAAGCCGTCGCATAGCGCGCAAAGCGCCTCCAGCGCCGCCTCACTGTCCAGATAAGGCAGCGGATAAGGGATCGCACCTGTTTCCGTCAGGGCATGAACGTAGGTGAAATTCACCGTCGTGTCGCGCTCGGCGTCCACGTCGGGGGTCAGACAAATGATAGGATGCATAATAAGTCCTTTCGACGTATCGTTGTATTCTTTGCCAATGTTCAAAACCATCAAGTAACCTCAGGCGGTGTCGACATTCGGAAAAAGATGCCTCAGTCCCGTGCGGTATGCTCGCAAATGAATCGCGATGCATCACGTTGGTGCTCTTGGATGGCGTCGATGAGGAAGGCAACGTCAGTTTCATGGCTGCAGCGATTCCATGTCTTTACAACGTGGTAGAGATCGATGAGAAACGTATGGATCAACTCATGGTTTTGGTTGTTGTCCTTCCATGTGGACCCGGCAAAGCCCACATATTGAATATCGTCATCGGAGCGGAACACCTCTCTTGTCTTATCATAGGGCAAGAGAAACGCGTTGTAGATGCTCCGAATCTGTATGTGGTTCACGTTCTTTTGAATGTAATCACCGTAGGTGATCTGTTTTTGTATGGAGGTCGTTTCGGGCAAATCTTCCTCTTTTCCCGTATAGCCGAATCTGTAGAATTTTGCGTCCAGAATGAAGATGTCGTTTCCCTTGACGATAAGAGTATCCGGGCGGAGCTTTGAGCTTGGTGTCCGGGCGTAATGATTGCGGAGAAGGTGCCATGTGGCGCTCGGAAGGAACTCCTTGAGATCCTTGACGTTGCCAAAGATGGCGTCGATCATCTTCTCATAAACGTAGTGGTATGAATCGACCCCGTAGACAACCTCATTCTTGCCGTCATTTGCATCAAGCCCCACGATCACGTTCTTCAGGTGCCACAATCGCAGCCGTTTGTCGTCGTCGAAGGTTTTATTCAGCTCTTGGTTAAGGGTCGCGATGTAGAGCTTCTTTGTCGTTTCATGGAAGGGAGCGGTCTCAATAAAGGACGAGGTGAGATTGAACAGCCACCCGATATGGTCGATGCTCTTTTTGACACAATATTTATGAATCTCCACCAGAATGTTGTCCACACTGCTTTTTGTCTCTGTCACGATATAGGGATAGATGATATTGCCGTCAGAGATGATCGGCTGCGTTTGCATGGTCTTCTTCCAATGGACTCTGCCGGTCTGATTGGTTGCGTATCGCTTTTCCCGATTGACGTAAAACCCGTTGGTGCAGAAATCGTGGATGACCCAAAGGTATGAGACCAGAGCAAAGTCTTTGCCGCTGTGCGGTGTGTTGTGGGCTTGTGTTATCTGCGTGGATGGTGTTTTTGCGAGGGTAACGGTTCTTAAAAGGTCGATGATATCATTCCTTACCGTTGGCGCGTCCATGTCCAGCCGATAGGATTCCGGGTAGTAGAAATGAATTTCGCTCCCGATGATTTTCAGTCCCACGAATTGATCGTCTGCCTTGCCCGTTACCTTATGCGGGTGAAAATGACGGATTTTCATCATGATCCGAGCACACCCTCGGCAAAGACCTTCTTGCCAACCTTCTTATAACGGTCGATCAGCTGGTCCAGCGTTTTGATGTCTGCTTGGAACCAATCCGCGCGAGCGAATTTGGCCACGTCGTCCCAAAGATATTCGAAGAGCTTGTAGGCAAAGCGTTCGATCCGCTGCTCATTTTTACATTCCTCTTTGCTTGCACACAGGGATCCTTCGTCGATAAAATAAATACCGAGCTGCTTATCCTCCGATGACAGGGCATCGCCGCTCATGACGATGTAGGTGTTGATGGCATATACCAGCTGCTCCCACGTCATCTCCTCCATGCCGGGGATGAAATACTCCTTGTAGCTGTGATCTGCCGTGAAGAAATTGCGCAGCTTCTCAAACTGCCATCTGCGCTTGAATGCGGTGTCCAGCGTGAAGACGTTCTGGTCGCTTGTGTTCAGGGTTGCCACGATGTAAAGGTTTGAGGGAATTGCGATGTGGTCAAACACATATTTTTTATCAAATTGCTGATTCAGATAATCCTGAAGGGCGGTGTTTGTAATGCTGTACTGGCTCTTTCCCGTCTGATCGCGATCCAAAAGCTGGAAGATATCTCCGAAAATGCTTGCCGCATTTCCGCGATTTAATTCTTCGATGATGAGTGCGACGGCATGGTCGGGATTCTCAATTGCCATCCTGAGCGCCAGTGCAAACGGCCCGGGATGGAACGCATAGGTGACGATTCTCTTGTCGCCCTGTTGTTCTACCTTGGGAAGGATCTGCCCGACAAAGTCCGTGTTGGTGTAGTCCATGTAGAACGTCGTTCGTACTCTGTGCTCCTTGGCAACACCGCACGCAGAGAGAAACGTATTTTGCACGTAGAAGGACTTTCCGCATCCGGGTGTACCGTAAACGATGCGATTGTGTGCGCCGATCCGGGCGTGGTCATACGGATACACGGGTGGCGTCGTTTGGAGTGTCCTTGTTTGATTGTGGTCGGTGAGACGATTTGTCGATCCTAAAAACGTCAAATAGTGCTCGGTTGTATGAATGTCAGGATTGTTTTCAAAGACAAATACCCGATGTGCCACTGTCTCCAGTGCCGCGGGGTTGAGCGAAACGGAGTCCTTGTCGACGGTCAGCGTTCCAAGCTGCTTGAGCGCTTGTATCAGCCTGTTGTCGAATTTCGCTCTGTAGGTCTCAAATTTTTCCTTGGATCCGGGGTCTTGCCGCATCAATCGGATCAGCAGCAAGGCATCAAGATAGTCTGAATATTTTTTGCTTGTTGCCACAAGATAGCGGTATTCCGTCATGTCGATGGTATATTGACCGGTTGTTCTGCCGAGCTCGAGCAGCACCTTGTATAACAGCATGACCGGGTATAGGCGGAAATCCTTACGAATGCCGTCCTTTTCCTCATCGATCTCGGAGCTTAAAAATATTTTTTCGATCTGTCGGTCGATGATATCCGCGTATGCAGCAGTTCTTTCAAATTCGCCGCCACATCTGGCGCGGATTTCATCATAGGTCGGCGTGATGTCCGCATCGTTGTACCCCTTGGAGCGCATGGTGATGAGTCCAAAAAACGCAGCCACTCGCAATGCCCGATAGTTGTTGGATATTTCAATGGCGGGTTTGGTCGTTTGCAGATTCTTTACGCATTTTTCTATATGCTCTTGCAGATTTCCCGTCGCATTCGCATCTTGAAACTCTTTGAGAAAGGATACCAGATAACACAGGCTGTCGAACGCGGTCGGCTGTTTGACCAGATACCAACACTCATAATCACCTGCAGATGCCAGTTCGTCATATTTTGCTTGAAGAAGGGGGTTCATCCTTGATCCTCCGTGGTTAAAATTTTTTCGACCAGACGAGCCAAAAAGTAAGAGATCTTTGGCGGCACGGCATTGCCGATTTGCCTGCAGATGGAGCTCTTGTTCCCCCGGAAGACATAGCTGTCCGGGAAGCTCTGCAGTCTCGCCGCCTCTCTTGGTGTCAGGGTCCTGTTTTCGGTCGGATGAATGAATCTGCCGCCCGAAGGGGTATCAAAACGGGTGGTCACCGTCCGGGAGGGCTCGTCCCAGGACAGCCGACCGTAAGAGCCGCTGTGAACGGATTTAATGTCTTCGTTGAGCACGGTATAATTCTCGCCGCTCTTTACTCTGCGCATCCGTTCGATTGCGTGCTGCTCATGGTGAGGCAGGGTGTGGTTGGTCAATACGTCGCTGCTTGCTGCCAGATACTGTTGATATGGCGTCATGGGGACAGGCGTTGGAACCAATCCGCTTGCATTGGGGGGCGGGAGATCGGATATGGCATCATATACCGTTACCTTGTCGAAAAAGGAAGGAACGTCTCTTTGTATCTCCTCACGTGTCAGTGCCCATAAGCGATCTATATCCGCGTTTTCAAGTCTGGTTCCGATGAGGATCATTCGCTCTCTTTGCTGCGGAACACCGAAGTCCACGGCTTTGATCAGCTTGTACCACATTTTGTACGGCTGATCGCCAAGCAGCTCCGGGGAGGAAAAAATTCGCAGAATTTCTTGGAATATCTGCCCGTTTTGCATGGTCATGATCCCTTTGACATTTTCCATGACGAACACCTTGGGCTTGACGGTCTTGACAACATTGAAATAATGCTTGAAAAGATAGTTGCGGGGGTCGTCGATAAATCCCGAGCGTATGCGGGCACCCGCCATGGAAAATCCCTGACACGGGGGGCCGCCGATGATGACCTCTGCGGCACAATCCGCAAAAGCATCGGATAGTCCTACGTTTTTGATGTCATCGATGATCATGGGGACATCGGGGTGATTGACCTGATAGGTAGAGGCGATCATCGGGTCATATTCCAGTGCTTTTTCAACCGAACATCCGTTTTGCACAAAGCCGGTTGATAAACCGCCGCACCCTGAAAACAGGTCGATGATTCTGTAGCTGCTCATTCTGCTGTTCCTCCTGTGCGATATTTTTTGGCAAAGTCAATGATATATGCCGATTCCTCTTCGGTCAGCCCATACAGAGCGTTGATCGTTTTGTCGAGCGACTCGATCTCGGGCAGGCAGCTTTTATGCTTGTACTCATAGTCGGTCTGCTTTGTTCCGACGTATTTTTTCGTCAGCTCCAGCTTGTGCTCCAGCTGTTGTACCTGCTTGGTGAGTGCGGGGTCGATCGGTACAGGGGGAACCTTGAATCCCTTGAGCTCTTTTTTCGTAATGTGCCAGCAATCGGATACGCTGACCCAATACCACCAAAACAGGGAGCAATTCAAAATGCCCGCAGCATACTGCTGTTCCCAAGCACTGTTACACCCGTATTCTTTATATTCAGCCCCGACATGAGGCGCTGTGAATGCCTTGATCCAAAAGCAGGCACGCATATTCAGGTAGACGCTGTAGCCATTGCCGCCGATGAGTGCGGACAATGTATGCGGCTGCTGAACTATTTTGTGAAAAATCCGCTCCTCAATGGGCAGCCCGATTTTGGGAATACATTCATCGGTGGCAAGGGTATTTTCATGGATAAAGACCTCGTCAAACAGGCGGGGCCGTTCGTTTTTATACCAATAATGATACCCACTGGTGATAATCCTTCCGCCGCTGCCTTCCTTGCCGATCAGAATACACAGCTTTTGATGAACCGCCGTGAACAGACAATCGGGACGGTCGGCATACGACAGCAAAAGCTGCTCCTTCAGACGATGCGTCATTCGTGCACGGATTTTATACATCCGCGGCGTGGATATGTACGACAGAGGCAGGATGAATCCCATGACCCCTCCTTTTTTCAGGAGGTGGACAGCGTTGTCAAGCACGTTGCAATAGATGTTTCCGTACCGCTCAAAGACAGGGGTCTCGCATTTAGAATCCTCTATGTAGGGTGGATTGCCGACAATAAAATCATATTGACCAAAGGCCGCTTTGTCTACGGGAGCGATGAAATCGTGATGAGAAAAATTGCGATTCAGGATCTCGCCCACGCCGTTGGTAAATGCGTCGCCGTAGGTATGGTAAACACAAAGAAGTAATCGGATCTTGGCAATTGTTGTGGATTCAGGATTGGTGTCGTTCCCGTAGATCGTGCGAACGGCACCTCTCACCCATGCTTTGGTAGGAGAGGAGACCCCGCAGAATTTGGCATCAAGAAAGGCAAGCAAAAATTCGCCCGCCCCGCAGGTGGGATCCAAAACATTTTTTTTCGTTATGGAATCGTCAGGGGGAAATGTCCCGTTGATGGTGGCGGTATCAATGCGCCCCTGCTGCATTTTTACGGTGTTTGCTATAATAAATGCAACGACATCAAGCGGCGTATAATAGACGCCTCTGCGCTTGCGGATATATTCTTTTTCGTTCAGCGTCGCCAGAGAATCCTGCACGGATGTGTAGTCAAGGGGAGAGTGCACGTCCGTATCCCAAAAGGGATCTCCGGTTATGACGGTTAACTCTGTAAGCACTTGAGAGATACGATCCGCTTTGCTTTCCGACAGCAAATACCGCATCGTCAGCTCTTTGGCTTTGTTCATGATCAAACTCATTGTTATTTACCGCTCAATCTTCCAATGTTTAATGTTTTCGCTCAAAACAGATGCAACAATTTATCAATCCCCATCAGCTTGTTGTAATACAGCCATCTGGCGGGGCCTTCACTAAAGTCGTGGATGCCGGCATATTGTTTCATATAGGTGTAATCGGCATAGCCTATGATATAGGCGGTCGATAGATTGTCCCAGTCTACGATTTTGTTTCGGGAATCCACGTCCGGCGCGTCAATTTTTACGGCAACGTAGAAGTCCTTGGGAATGTGATCAAACTGATCGACATGAACCAATAATCGTGTGTGGTTGCTGCGGAAACCTGTTTTCACATCGACCGATTTTCCGGTTGAAGTGATAAAATCGAAGGAATCTACGTTCTGCTGCCCTTCAAAAACATCAAACATTCCGCGGGTGTTTACATTTTTATGATTTTCCTGTAAAAATTTCAAAAAAGCCATTTCGCCTAATTTTCCCATGTAGGTTCGTTGAATTTCGATTTTTTGCTGCATACTCACGTTGTTGGAATTGCGTACCTCGGTCGGCAGTAATCTGGAATATTGATTATCCGTCAGAATGATTCTTTTGGCAAAATCCAAGGCGGTCAATTTCATGGCTTGATCTATAAAAACCGAATAATATGCAACGTGGTAATTACCGCGAGCTTCCGTATATCGTTCCATCAGATCATCTCCTTTGCTGTTTCATTTTTTGGCGAGGCAGCCCTTAAGATTCGGCGTGCTCGCAGGAGGCATCGCTGCCCGGAATGGATGATTGTTCCAGCTTTTTCAAGGTGTCTTTTCGTATTTCTTCTCTTAATTCATTCAGATACGCCGAAAAAGCGACCTTGTCGTCCGCATACGTTAGATTCAGCGTATATTCCCTTGGGATCCATGTGGAGAGATCGGAGATGTTGTGCTGAACGAGCGCCTCTAAACCGTCCAACGCTTTGTAGACCTTTGCCTCCACCGTTTCTCGCTTTGCCATTTCCTCATACAGAGCCAACATTTCGGTTCTGTAATGCTCGGGTAGTGTATCTACCCATGCGTACAGTAAGCGTTCTTCGGTTTTTTCATTATCCTCGGTCTTGTCAAATGCGGGAATATCGCCGGTAAAGGCCTCGCCCAGATCGTGGATCAGGCACATTTTGATCACCCTGTCCATATCCACCTCGGGAAATTCATCCTTGATGAAAAAGGCCATCAAGGTCGTCATCCAGCTGTGCTCCGCCACGCTTTCACGTCTGCCATTCTTGGTATAGCAATGCCGCGTCATATCCTTCAGCCGCTCGGCTACACATAAAACCTCCAATAATTTTCTCGTATCCATGTCCGATCCTTCCGTTTTGCATCAGATTTTCAAATGGGCAACCAGGCTGTTCTGATTCTCTGCCTTCTCAAAGCCCAGGGATTCATATAGGCGTATGGCAGCGATATTGTCAATGTCGACGAGCAGCATCATCCCTTTGGAGCCGTTCATTTCCAGTGCCTTTGCCAGCAGCCTTCGCCCATATCCTTTTCTTCGATATGCTTGCTTTACCAGCAGGTCAAACGGCTCGTTTTCCTCAAAGGTATAGGTCACGTCCAAGTACCCGACGACACACCCGCGCTCCAGAGCTACAAGTGTGCGGAATCTGTCGCGCGCCTCTATGACCTTGTCACCCGTCCAGTACATATCCGTGTTATGCATTTCAAGATATGCGGGGATATATGGCTCCGCGAGCAGCTCGATGCCCGTGGTGTCCACAGCGGGCGCGGAATGACGATAGATCATCTTTTGCTGCTCTGCATCAAAATCCGCGCCCCGCTGCCGCAAGCAGCTGAGCAGCAGATCGTTGTTCGGATTGAAAATGAAATCCGCACGGTAGTCGGCGAAATGCGCCTTCAGATAGTCAAGCATCTCGCAGTATGCCGCAGCATCGCGAGAAAGACCGACCAGCATTTCAAGATATTTTTCGTCCTTTAGCGTGAGAAACGAAAACAGGCCGACCATACGCTGTGATTTGTATATCCCGATCACAGCATATTCGTCCGACGTTTCAATCGCTTTGATCAGATTGCATTTCAGCTGCTCGTCATTGGAAAGCATGGGGGCGGAAAAGCGGTTGTCAGCACAAAAGTCCTTGACATATGCCTCGCACGCAGCAAAGGACGTGATCACGTTAACGGTGTAATTTTCCATTGAAATTTTTCCTTGATTTTTTGTTTTAATTTCGTTATATTGCATTGTGCTTTCCTGTTCTCCCGTAAATAGATTCGGTTATTTAGCCGTAGTTGACCCATTGTCGCGTAAGACAAACGGATATGTCGGGCGTGGGTCAAGAGGGCAAAAGGTATACTTCTGTTTACTATTTGTCTCCATTCAAAATCGGGGCACAAGGCGAAAAATCTACAGGAGTGTTTTACCTGTTGGAATTGATGAAACTAAAAGCACATCACTGCTGTTGATTATTTATTTCTTTTAGTCTTATTTCCACCATTTTTTTAAGGAAAAATAAATCGCTCAAAGTGGGATTGTCAATTCTAAAGGTACATCCGCAAACATCATCAAATTCTTTCCCAAAGATAACTTTGTGTCGCCCGCCGCCGCAAGAACCGCAATGACCACAATGGTCGATACGATTCCAAGCAATTTCTTTTATAACATTATCCACGGGGGATTGTTCGAGCCACGCTGACCCCATATCATCTGACCATACCGTCCAATGGTTATCTGTTTTGTCAGGGTCTTTTATTGCAATAAAACAGATACATTCATCACCTGATTTCACCCAATAGTATATTTTATTCTTCCAGCATTCACAATTATCTTTATAGAAAACCAGGTTGTTGTCTCTCAAAAAACCAATGAAATCCAATGCGACTTTTTGTTCATCTACAAGCAATTCCCTGCAAATATAATCTTCGATATTCGGGTTAATCATATGCATCTCCTCTTTGACGTAAAATATATCAAAAAATTCGAGCTTGCCTAACCGTATATGCAAGTCTGTCCTACGAGTTGATTTGTGCTTTTTGTTAAGCACACGATACTATCGGCGTGGGGCATAAGAGCAAAAGGTATATTTTGGGGCGAAAACGGGGGGTGTAATATCTTAAAGTCTCACTTTTCAACCTCTCCCGACCAGAAAGAGCGCAGAAACTCCAAGTTTTTCTTGTTTTTTCGGAAACAAATGTAACTATCCTTTCTGATGCGGAAGAACTTTTGATAGGATGGTGCGCGATCATCTACCAAGTAGACAAAGGTACCAAAACCCACTTCGCGATGAACATATTTTATTTGTACGGTTTGAATGGCACGAACAGCGCATTCTTTATGAAAGCCATATATGAGTCCTTTGCACTTTATCATACCGTCCTTGATCCAAACAACACAAGCTGCTCGATTCAAGTACCATAAAAGAAAGCAACCAAAACCGAAACAAACACTAAAAAGCAATAGTCCTATACATATCTCTTGTGGCTCTCCGGATACAGCAAGTCCAAACGAGATCAACGAAAGACTCCAAAACAAAAGAGTTGAAAAAGAACATATCACTAAAGCAGATCTTGAAGATATTATTTTTTTCATTGTGTTACCTCCTCGCCAGACAAACGACACTTTCCACGTGGGTCAAGACTCCAAAAGGTCTCAAAACCTGCCAAAAACGGGGGTTGTAAAGCCAAAAGGTATATTTTATTCCTCGTCAAACTCCTCTTGCAAAAGTTCGGGGTGGTGCTGATACAATATCTCAAGAGGTTTCCTAAAGCATTGATTTCTAATGTCCGCAATGTAATTTTTATATTCGTATATAAATTTATAGCCGACAAAATTTGATATCTTGTATTCAGCATAATAGGGATCTTCTTCCGTGAAAGGGCTAATGTACTTTTCAATCGAAACGATATCGTTACCTATTAGCTTATCAATCGTTATTATATCACTCATAGGAAGCAAAACAAGCTCTTTTTCTCGATGCTTCCAAGGAATGAAAACCAAGCAGTATTGACGATTCATAGGAGTAAAAATATCTTTTATTTTACCAAACAAACCTTTGACAGAAACAAATTCATTATCTACCATATCGAAACGAGCCAAAAGAATTGCCGGAAGTTCTTGATTATAATATTTAATTAAAATTTTTCTCATATCCATCGCTCCTTTTTCTTCGATATGTTAACCATTACTGCTGTAAAATGAACTTTCGAGTTTTGCTCAAAAGTAACATTTGTCCCAACGCAAAATTGGGGCTTTTTTGATTTTGAACACTGATTTTTTGAAATTTTCCTCAAAAACCACTCAAAAAGGCTCGTTTTCACCTATTTTAAGCCGATTTTGGCTCATTTTCGCGTGAGACAAACGACACTTTCCACGTGGGTCAAGACTCCAAAAGGTCTCAAACCCTGCTAAAAACGGGGGTTGTAAATGCAAAAGGTATATTTTATTGGGGTGGAAAGTAACATTTGTCCCCATTTTTGACGATCACTCAAAGTGAGAAACTTTATATTTCTTTCCCATTGCCTTTTCGTTAAAGGTTATATACGAGTGCTTTCTGCATTTAAGAATTAACTTCCGTCCGTCCTCACGATGTGTATACACAGGTTCAAAATTGCCTGTTGTCTTCTTTAATTTTTCTGCCAACACCTCTACGTATTCTTTCTTCTTGCCAATGATCAAAGGACAAGCAAAGGAAAGCTCATAGTTGTAACGCTTGAATTTTGCTTTTGAAATCAGAATGTAGCGTGGGTTTTCAATGGGCGACAGCATTTCTGCCATAGCCGTATTGAAAATATTTTGATCGTGAATTGAGGCGTTTCGCAAATGCAACGCAACAAAATATAGTTGCCTATGAGCGGTTGTTTCCACTTTGGCTGACGGTGATATCAAATCGCATTCGCAAAGAGTTTTGTAAACCGCAACGCCAAGAGTTTTTATAGAATTAGCAGGATTGGAGTGCAGCACCATCTTTTTTATACCGTTGTACAAAAGAATAAACAATCCCACCATCACTGCAAGCGTTCCCAAGGTCAAGGGAATATTATTATTTGAAATCAATCTCACAAGCGGTTGCATTAAAGCTATTTCTGTCGCTACTATAATAGAGTTAAGTGCAAAATTCCAAAAGGTGAATACAGGGACTTTCGCTTCTTTTGGAATATCGGTTTCTACGCCAACGGCAAAGCTTCCGTCTGCTACTTCACCGTGCCATTTGCTTTTGACTTCGACGCGTTTGGCAGATAGCTTTAACATTTCCTCATTGATACGCTCAATGCCGTTTTTGTCGAAGGGCGGCTGAATCAAGGTAATTCGTTCAATTCCGCTTTCAATTGTTCCCGTTGTGTAATTTGGCCCCATAAATGAATCAAAACGGCGTTTTAAGATTACATAGTCGTACGAAGTAAGTTCTTTGTAATCTTCTTTGATGTAGGCTGAAATTCTTTCAGTTGTTTTATTCTTAAACAAATATTCGGGCTCAACAGTAACGAGATGCCATATGTTAGACGATTTTTCGGGATCGCTTTTGTTGATGCGTATCGCACGTCCACGCATTTGGTTGGATAAAACGAGACTTCCGACAAAACTTGCAAGAATCAGCGAATTGATACAAGGGGAGTCCCACCCTTCGCCAAGTAACGATTTTGTTCCGACGAGAATTTGTATTTCACCTCGCTCGAACAGTTTTCCGACATAATCTACGCTACGATGGGTCGCGCCTGAAAATTCAACGGTACAGTAATCGGTATTTGGGATATCCTCTTTTTTGTGTTTTATATCAGACAAGTCAATGGCTTTTGGAAGGATAACGAGTGTACCCGAAAGCACGCCGATATTCACATTTAGATTTGCACGGCGCAGCGTTTCAAATATGCTGACAATGTTAACGGAATTAAATTCCTCTGCCGATGCTATTTTTGAAAGATTTTCTTTTTTGATATAATCGGTCAGAACAAGCATGCGCAGTCGGTCACCCATTGCAGCGACCTCATTCTTGGCGATACTCATTATGCTTTCAAGCTTTCCCACAGAGGAAACCAATGTTCTTTTCAAACGCTCGTTTAGATCAAGCGTTACCATCTTTTTCTCATAAACAGAATGATCCCTCAGTATGGAAATGATTTCTGCCTTTTGCTCATCAGTAATTATCTCACCGTCAAGCAAAAATTGAATCGCCGTTTCTGCATACTGCATTTTAAAAAAAGGCAAACCTCTTTTAGCGGTCAATTCACGAATTAGCTTTTTATCAATTTCAAAACCATAATATCGGAGCAAAGTGACAAGCGCAACATATTCCTTCACGGCAGAAAATAATACTTCGTAATTTTTTTCAGCATTTAAGGTCTGACACACCTGTGCAAACAGGTCAAGCTTGCCAAGCTCTTCTACGGCAAGAGCGGCACACTCTTTGTAGTTTTGAAAGCTTGCAATTTCGGATTCTGTTGGGTAGTTAAAATATATGTAGTCCTGATGTGGACAGAGCGTATTTTGCCCAACAAGCTCCGAAACGAAAATTTCTTCGTCAATCTCGCCGCAGATATTCATATATCTGCTCCACTCCGCGCCTTCCGAATCATACGGCGGTGTGGCTGTGAGAGAAATGATTTTCACGTCTTTATCAAGCGAAGAAATGAATTTTTCAAGTGCTTTTTGCCATTCGTTTTTCAGATGGTGAGCTTCGTCAAGACATACGGTTTTTATTCCAAACGCTTTTATTTCAGCAAATATATCAATATCCGAACAGTCAACATCTCCATCATCATTTACCGAAACCTTTTCAATAGCAGTGTATAACGATTGATAAGTTACCGAGTTGAGAAGCTTAATTTTGTGTAGATCATTGGAAAAAAACGATGAAAATTCGTCTTCATTTTCAAGAAATAAATTTTTGAATCTTTCGCCCCACTGCTGACGGATTGCCGTTGTAGGAGAAAGAACGATACAAGGCGCACCCAAACGTCGAATCAACTCAAGTCCAAGGACTGTCTTACCACTACCCGGCGCTGCTACGATATTGATTTTTCCGTCTTTTAAATATTTATCAGCATTATCAAGCACGCGCTGCTGATAATCGCGGAACGTTCCGCGAAACTGTATATTTTTAAATTTATTCATACAGCAACTCCTTTCGATATGTTAACCATTACTACTGTAAAACGAATTTTTGAGTTTTGCTCATTTTCTCGTGAGACAAACGACACTTTCAACGTGCCCCGTTCGTGGGAACAGATCGACGGGAGTAACGGTGCCGATTTCATAGCCGTGTTGGCGGAAGATCGCGCAGTCGCGGGCCAGCGTATCGACGTCGCAAGAGACATAGACCACGCGGTTGATCTGCCGCTGGGCGAGCAGGGCGATCAGCGCGGGTGTTGTGCCTTTTCTGGGCGGGTCAATGATGGCGACGTCAACGTCCAGTGTGCCGAGTGCTGCCTCCGCCCGCGAGAGCAGGGAGGAGACGTCGCCGTCGTCCCCTACGTCGCCCCGGAAAAAGAGTGCGTTGTCCGCGCCGTTGCGGCGGGCATTTTCCTTGGCGTTTTCCACCGCCTCGGGGACAATTTCAATGCCGACAAGGCGTGCACAGCCGTCTGCCATGGAAAGGCCGATGGTGCCGATGCCGCAGTAAAGATCGAGCAGCGTTTCCTTGCCTGTCAGTGCGGCGCGCTCGCGGGCGATACCGTAGAGCAGCTCGGCGGCATCGTGATTGACCTGATAAAAGGCGGCGGGCGCGATATCAAACTCCAAGGTGCAGAGCGTGTCTCGCAGCGTGTCCTTTCCATAAAGCCGTGTGTAGCGTTCGCCCAGCACGACGTTGGTGTTTTTCAGATTATGATTGAGCAGGATGCCGACAAGAGCGGGGAAGGCAGCGGTCAGCTCGTCGCACAGCGCATTCGCATGAGGCAGCGTGTCGCCGCAGATAACAAGACAGAGCAGCACCTGCCCGCTGAGCGTACCCTGCCGCAGATAGATATGGCGCAAAAGCCCCGTGCTGTTTGTCTCATCGTAGGCGCGGATGCCGTAACGATCGCAAAAACCGCAGACGGCGCGGACGATTTCGGAAAAAACGGGGGGCTGGAGGGCGCAGTGATCGGTAGGGAGGATGCGATGGGTGTGGTCGGCGTAAAAGCCGGCGATCATACCGTCTGCACCGTTCCCCACAGGGTACTGTGCTTTATTGCGATAGGAAACGATTTGCCCTGTCGTGCGGACGTCTTCGACGACCACATCGGGAAGTCCTGCCTTACAAAAGGCGTTTTTTACATAATTCTTCTTGATGGCAAGCTCATGCTCGTAGGTGATATGGCGATAGACGCAGCCACCGCACGCAGGGTAGGCGGGACAATCGGCATCGGTACGGTAGGGGGAGACGGCCGTATAGTGCTCGGGGCGACCGACCAGATAACTGCCGGCCACCTTGATGACCTTTGCCGTCAATTCGTCGCCCGTTGCCGTGCCGCGCACGAACATGACCCGCCCGTCGGGCAGGTGACCCACGCCGCAGCCGAGGTTGTTGATCTCCTCAATGCGCAGTGTGACGATATCGTTCTTTTGAATGGGAGCGGCCGACCTGTGCATACCCTTGGTTTTACGATCAGACATAAAATTCCTCTCCGGTTTCCAGGCACAAGCAACCGAGTCTGCCGCCGAAGGCAACGCCGCAATCAATGGCGATGACGTTCTCGCCGCGGCGGATCTTGCCGCTCTGATCGGGGACATGGCCGACCACCAGCGTTTTGTCGGGGAAGTAGATCCCATCCAAATCGGCGGGCTCGGTGGTGAAATCCTCGGGTTGGTAATCTTCGGGGTCAGTATTGGGGTCAAAATCGGCGATGCCCGCGTGGGTCAGGAAATACTCCTTACCGCCGACGGAGACCTCCTCATACAAGGCCATATCGCACAGGTAGTCGATGACGCCCTCTTTCATGTCGTCGTCCAAGGTGCGGTAGGCGTCCAACGTCACCTTGCCGCCGTGGTTTGCCCAGTCGGTCAGCTCGGCAGCAAACTCGGCATCGGGCATCTCGCCTGCGGCGAGGAGCTTATCCATACCGGTGAGCATTTTGACAGCGGTAAAATCGTGCTCGCCCGCGATGGGGTAGATGTTATAGCGCATGGAAATGTCAGCAATCAGCTCCATAGGCTGGTCGCCGTAGTCGACCAGATCGCCAAGCAGGTACATGACGTCGCGGTCACGGAAGCGGATTTCCTCGAGCAGTTCTTTGAATTTTTCGTAGCAACCGTGGAGGTTGGAAACAACGTAGGTCATAGTGGTATTCCTTTCGTGGGAGATGATTTAATTTGTGCGAATATAGATTTCTAATTATAATTGGTTTATTGCCTATTTCTTTGGCACGCCCCAAAGAAATAGGCGAAAGAAAAGGCGTACAAGGGGGAGCCCCCCTTGTAGATCCCCCGCTGGCGGTTGCCTGCACGTGTGGGATCGAAATTGTTTGTGCGGTGCGGCCCTCTGTGTAGCCGGGAATTTGATCTGCAGGGCAAAGGGGTTGCCCTGCTCGTCTGAATAGTTGTTTTACGTTGGACTTGTAGGGACAGGTCTCGGGCTGTCCGTTCCTACGCGAAACAAGCTTTTAAGCTTACTTGTGGGGAAGGGGCTCCACATGGACGTTTCTGCCCGCTTATTCAGAACAGAAACGCTATGAATTATGCTGAAAAGTTTCCAAAAGTTTTTGGAATTCCAAGAACCTTTTTTCAAAAAGTTCTTGGTGGGGTCAAAGGGCAACGCCCCTTGCGCTCACCACCGTCAGCATGCGGTTGGTGTTATAAACGTCGGACTGAATGGAGGGGTCGATGGAGGCGAGCAGCTCTTTGAGCATCACTAGCGTGGACTGCTCGGTGAAGAAATGCCCGGCGGTGATGACATCAAAGCCCATAGCGGCGGCGTCCAGCATTTCGTGGTAGCCGGCCTCGCCCGTGACCATGGTATCGGCTCCTGCGGCAATGGCCGCGGGGATATCGTCCTCCCCGGAGCCGCCGATCACGGCAATGCGATATGCGGGGATCTCGGGATTCCCCACGGTGACAGCCGTGCAGTTCAGCGTCTGTGCGACGTGCGCAGCGAACGTTTCGGCGGGCATGGGGGCGGGGAGTGAGCCGAGGCGCCCGACGGGATACGCCCGATCGCCAAACGGAGTAATATCGGTCAGCCCAAGGGCGGCGGCAAGACGGTCGTTGACACCGTCCATGGCATCCAGCGCGGTGTGAAAGGAGAGGGCGGTGATTCCGTAGCGGCACAGCTTGATGCAGCGGCGGGCGATGATGTCCTCGGTGGTGAGGTGCTTGATTCCCTTGAAGATCAGAGGGTGATGCGAGACGATGAGGTCATAGTTATTGCGGATGGCGTGATCGACGGCCTCGTCAGTGATGTCCAGCACCAGCAGCACCCGACGGGCGGGGCGGCTTGGCTCGGGGAGGCACATCACGCCGTCATTGTCCCATTCATACGCCATTGCGGCAGGGATTTTTTCGCGCAGTGCACGGTAGAGATCGGATGTGGTCATGGTTAGTGTCCTTTCAGATGCCTTCAGCGGCCGAAAACCTTTATGAAAAAGAGTTTCGGCCTTGCAGAAATTTTAATCAGCGGATTGTGGAGGGTTCAGATAATCGGTCAGGGCGGCGATCAGTATGTCCTCGCAGGCAGTGTCGGGGGCGGCGCCCTTTTGTTTTCCTTGGCGGGCAACGGTGAGAATGTCCAGCTGTCTTTTTGCCAGCTCCAGTATGATGGCGTCGCGGCGGTCAAGATTGATCTGTCCCAGCAGTGCACCGATCGGGGAGAGCGTGCGGAGATTCCCGTCGTACTCGGCGCAGATGATCTGGTAGGGACGGTCGGTTTTGACGACGTTTTCATCCACAATGCCAAAGCCGTTTGCGGCGAGGTATTCTCGCAGCTCGGCTTGCCGCGTCATCGGCTGCAGAATGAGGCGCACGGACGGGTCACGCACCCACGGCGCGTCCCGCAAAATGTGAATGATCATCTCACCGCCCATGCCGAAGATCAGAATATCGGTGGGGCGATAATCCTCGCAGCCGCGCAACCCGTCGGTGCAGAGAACGGCGGCTTGTCCGTCCCCGATGCCGTAGCGCGAGAGCGTGTCGGCGGCGCGATGAGCGGGGGGAAGATGAATGTCGGTGGCGACGGCAAAGCGACACGCGCCCGTTCTGAGCAAAATGAGTGACAGATAGGCGTGATCGGTGCCGACGTCGGCGACCGTGCCGCCGCGAACAAAAGGCAGCGCGGCACAGAGACGTGCATCAAGGCGGGGCAGGGGAGGCATTTGACCACTCTTAGGAGAGAGCGGAATGCGTTTGGGTGTTGGAGCTTTCATGGTGCATCCTTTCGCGTGCGCGTGTGCGCGACATATAATACTATATTATATCATAGTTTTATAGGGAATGCAAGTATTTCTTGCGCAGCAAACAAAAAAGGCTGCAAGCGGCAGCCTTTTTTGCGTGCGGATCAATTTCTTTTTCCCGTTTTGATCTCACCGTGCTTTTCTTCGTATTTTTCGATCAGGTCGCGGATGAGGACTAAGATCTGGCTGTTAGCACTTCTGCCCTCGTAGTCGGCAACTACGTGCAATTTGTCCAGCATTTCCTGCGATTTTAGACGAATGATTAGCGACCCCATCTGCGAAACGCCGCAATACGTTGAATTTGTTCGATTTTTTGAGGGATTTTTCGCTTATATCAAAAAGGAAAACGCACCGATCGACTTTTTCTCCTGGCACTGCTATGACAGTGCCGACTCTGCGGCAGCCATGCAGAGATATCTGGAGAGGCGCTTGGCAGAGCTTGGTTATGCGGGCCTTGAAACACAGCTCAACGAGTGGAACAACGCGCCGCAGCTGGAGCATCGTGGAACCTCTTATGCGGCAGCGCAGGCAGCCAACATGATGATCAAAATGCAGCGGACCAATATAGACATTCTTTGCTATTACGATGCCCGCATTGCAGCGTCTATGTACGGCGGTCTGTTCAATCCGATGAATCACAAGCCGCTTTGCACCTATTATGCCTTCAAGGCATTCGGTGAGCTGTACGCCCTTGGCAATGAGGTCGCGTGCGAGAGCAATGACACCAAGCTGCTTGCTCTTGCTGCTTGTGACCAAGAGGGTGACAGACAGGCACTCATGGTGGTCAATCTCGGTGAGGACACCGCCTTTACCTGTGATTTTGCCGCGGAACACGTCTATCTGATCGATGCCGAGCACATGATGGAGGAGGTTTCTTGCGATCCTGCCGTTCTGCCAATTGCGAAGAATCGTATTCCGTAAATTCTCAAAGTAAGTTCCACAGTAGGAAAGGAGTGGAAGTAAGCATGAGAAATAAGGAAAAAAAGGAACGATCCAACATTCAAAAGATGAAAAAAGAAGGAAAAAGCAGGCAAAATGAGGGGTAAATTCCCTAAT
>JAFTJZ010000062.1 GCA_017456145.1 Clostridia bacterium | reverse complement strand
TAAGGACCCCGCCCTTCTCGCGTGCTAACGCGGTCTTGCGACCGCTGATACGCACGCGGTTATCGCGGTTCGGAAGTATTGCTTTTCGTCGTGGGAAGGCCACGACGAAAAACATGGTAATGCTGACGGGATGAAAGGCAAAATGTCGAAATTGAAATCTGCGAAAACAGCCTTCTAACGGTATTTCGTTATGCTTACGTCCTTTGTTCTGCTTCGATTTTCTGCAACCTTGTAGGGACCGGCCGCGTTCGCTTGCGAACGATTCGTGCCGTCCGTTGGTTGTTGAAAATCTAAGCTGAATGAAAGATTTGCGAAAGATTCAACGCCAAGCCTTCCCCGTTGGGGCGCGGTGCGGGGGTGAGTGAATGACACCGCAGTGTGGTGGCAGAGCCGAGCATGAACGGCAAACCAGCAGCTGGCGGGAGAGCCGAGCATGAATGGCAAACCTGCAGCTGGCGGGAGAGCCGGGAGAACATAAAGAGATCAAGTTTTTGGGGCATCCTGCCTACCATCGGAGACAACGAAAGGAGATTCTATGCATCATATTTTGGAAACGTTATGGCACGTACTGACCGAGACGCTGCCACTGATGCCGTTTTTATATTTGACTTACCTTGCCATGGAGGCGTTGGAGCGTTATGCGGGGGAAAAGACGCAGCGGCTTGTGCGTCGCGCGGGGCGAGCGGGGCCTGCTTTGGGCGGTGTGCTGGGCATCATTCCCCAGTGCGGATTTTCCGCATCGGGAGCCGGTCTTTATGCCGCGAGAGTGATCACCCCGGGGACGCTGGTCGCGCTGTTCCTCTCGACCTCGGACGAGATGTTGCCTGTTATGTTATCCTCGGCGGTTCCGCCGCTGCGGATCGTCAAGCTGCTTGCTGTCAAGGTCGTCGTTGCCATCGCGGTTGGCTTTATGCTGGATGCGGTCATTCGTCTGCTCCGTCGCCACAAGAACGCCGCCGCAACCTGTGTACACGACCACGATCACGAAGAAGAATTTCGCATGGAGGAGCTTTGCCGCAGCGGGCACTGCCACTGTGACGAGCGTCCCGTCTGGCTTTCGTCCCTGATTCACACCGCATCGGTCGGTGCCGTGATCTATCTTGTCAGTCTGGTGCTGCATAGCTTGATTCACCATGGCGGAGAGGCTTTGATCGAGCGCGTCGCTGCCCTTCCCTCCGTACTGGCGTGCCTTGTCACCTCTGTGATCGGCATGATCCCCAGCTGCGCCGCCTCGGTCGCGCTGACCGAGCTGCATCTGTCGGGCGGCTTATCGGTCGGGGCGCTGATGGCGGGGCTGCTCACGGGCGCGGGCGCGGGTACCATTGTTCTGCTGCGCGCCAATCGCCCTCGAAAAAACACGCTCGTCTTGCTTGCCATGCTCTATGTCGTCGGCGTCGCGGTCGGTACGCTGATCGACCTGACCCCGCTGGCAGGCTGGCTGGCGTGACGGCGCGCGGAAATAAAAACCGAGGAACGCGACGATTGGCGTGTCTGCGCATCCTATCAAAAAGGCACCTGTGGAATGTTTGACCACGAGTGCCTTTTTAAGTACGGAACGGCGAAATGGAAAAAGCAACGTTTCCGCGAAAAACAACCGCCGCTTTGGGGGAAAACTCGAACGGGGGTTGAATCGGCATCAAAAAACAAGTTATTGCTTCTGCCGGATTTTGTGATATAATGAAGGTGAAAGCAGAGCTCGCTTATCACGTTTCAAAGGAGAATCCATTGTATGACGCACATCGGAATCAAAATCAAGGAATTGCGAAAAAAGAAGGATCTGACGCAGGAAAAGCTGGCAGAATATCTGAACGTATCCTTTCAAGCGATTTCCAAATGGGAGACCGGCGCGGCCTCGCCCGACCTGTCTATGATCGTTCCCCTGGTGCGCCTGCTGGGGGTACTACCGACGAGCTGTTTGGCCTTGCGAAACCGGAGACGGCCGTGCGACAAACGGAGCTCACGCAGCTCTGGGAGCAAAAAGTGGCACACCGGCGACACCGCCAAGCGCTATGAGATCGCCCGTGCCGCCGTGGCCGAATATCCCGGAAATTTTGAGTATCTTTTGTGGCTTGCCGGAAAACGCAGACAGAGGATAGGGGTGAGTATCCCATGCGAGCGGCATGGGACTCACCCCTTTATGACATCGTGCTCCGGCGAGGCACTTTGGACTTTTACGTGCCTGCCTCTTTCAGCTCAGCCAGCGTGGCTGCGGTGACGGTCGCCGTTTCGCCGTCGCGGGTAAGATGCGACAGCAGTCTTTCCGCTGCGGTGAGCAGAATCTGAGACGGCTCCGCTCTGCCGTGCTGCGCGACGAATGCGTCATATTCGCGTTGTGCCAAAAGCGCCAACGCCTCCCGGACCAGCGGCTCGTTGGTAAAGCCAAGCGGCGCGTCGTTCCGCCGGTAATAGGGCAGCATGCGTTCGGCGGCATAAGCAAACGCTGCGCTCACGTCTCCGGCGTACAGACGCGTCAAAAAACCGGCCTCATAATCGCTTTCCAGGAAAGCCGCACCGTCAAAGCGCAGCATGTCACGCGGTGTGAAAAGGACGGTCAGCGTGTCCTCGGCGTGATTGAGATACAGTGCATAGCGCGTCGCACCCGTGGCAGTCAGCTGCTCGGAAAATTCGTACGGCAATGCGATCTCTCCCGTCTCGCCCGTGCGACGATCGATGCATACAATGCGATCGGCCGTGTCGGGGAGCAGATAGAGATACCGCTCATCCGTGCTGCAGACCGAGGTCAGTACCTCGCCGTCGTAGAGCGTGACCGTCTCGCCTGTCCGCGTGTCGGTGCGCGTCACTCCGCGATAGGTGTAGTACACGTAGTCGGGAACGACCAGCGTGCCGTTGTCGAACAGCGCCGTGACCATCTCCCCGTCCCGCAGTCGGAAGTAAACATAGCTCTCCTCTTTGTAATACTCGTCCGTACCGAGATGCATTTTGGCGTATGCTTCACCATCGACCCAAAACAGATGCTCCAGCGACATCAGATGCGTTCGTGCGCCGAAACTCACCATGGTATTCATGCCGTGCAGATCAAAAAAGCCGTAGCCATTACATTTATCGTTGTGGATGCCGCCGATCTGAGCAAATTCGTTGATCAGAATGCCGTTTTGCACGATGGCGGGCGTATTGGTGAGTCTTGTGTTGAATGACGATAACGCGGTGGTAAACGGGAGGGTGATCTCGCCGGTGACGGTGTTAACGCAAACGACGGTATATTCGGGGGAGTGATGGGGCAACTGCCAAGGTACCGTTGCCGTGATCATTTTGTAACCATCCATATAGTAAATGCTTAACGCTCGGGTCATATTGATGGCAGTTCCCTTTTGTGAAGAATCCTCGTCGGATCCCAGGCACCGTGCTACCCCGATGCTGTCCCCCTCCAGGCGAGTCAGCTTCTTGGTTTCAAAATCGAACAGATAGGTTCCGTAGCAGTAAGAGGCTTTGACATAGCTCGGTACCAGTGAAAACAGGCATTGCCGTTGCTCGACACCGTAATTGATGATCTCAATGTGCGGCTCCATAGTCGATTCCTCCAACCGCTGACGCAAGATTTTTTCGTGAACGACTATCATGCTGAACGCATCGTTTTGCATCAGCTCCAGCACGCCGAGTCGCTCCGGCGTCGGGCGAATGAAGGAGGAGAGCAGCTGCGGCAGCCCGGCGTCGTACATGGCTTGATACAATCGTGCGTAGTCGCTTTCTACGAAGATGCGCCCTGTGGTGATTCCCTCCTCAAGGATCGCACGCACCCAGGCGTCAAGATACAACGGCTCGTCGATCAGATACCCATACAGCTCACAGGACAGACAAAAGACCTCGTCGGTGCTAATGTCGTAATAGACGGCTTCGCACGCTGCGTGCTCTCCCGTGTCGGGGCAGATGCGGAGCAAAAAGGCGCTGTCCGTCCTCGATACGGAGACACTGGGATTCAAAGAGATGCGCACGCTTTGGCTGGTGGGCATAGTCTCTTCCTCGCTCAGCGGGATAAGCGTCGGCTCGGCGAACGACGCCAGCGTCCGGGCGGTGCTTGCGGCGTAGGTCAGAGCGCGCACGGTCAGCTTTCCGTTGCGCCAGGGGGGCAGGTCGGCAGGGTCGCCCAAGGGGCGCTCGTCATCGGTGGGCAAGGGGTCGATCGGATCGTCGTCCGCCGGTGTGGTTGCCTGCCGCCAGGGGATCAAGGTAAGCGCTACCAAAAGGGATAGGACGAGCAACGCGGCCGCCGGTATCGCCAAGCGCAGACGCGACGCGGGGCGGCGGTATTGCGCCCTCAGGTTGACACGGTAGGGCTGCGGCGGGTCGGTCTTTTCGACGGCGCGCAGCATTTGGTCAAGATCGTGTTTCATGTCTCCAGTTCTCCTTTCAGCTTGTTTTTGGCACGGTGCAGGATCAGGCGAAAATGCGAATAACTCTTGCCCAGCATCTGCGCGGCTGCTTTGCCGTCGTATTCATCGAAATAGAACAGCGAGACGGCTGCCTGCTCGTCCGCGCTCAGCCGCTGCATGGCATTGTACAGGGCGGCGTAATCCGCACGCTGCTCGCTGTCTGCGTCGGGGAGCGAGGCGAAAAATTCATCCATGTGCTCGGTGCTGTCAAATGCGAGCGTATCTCGTCGCCGACGGCACAGATCCCGATAGCAATTGATGCAAATGCGATTGATCCATACCGCAAACGGGCGCGAGGGGTCGTAGCGGTCGTATGCACGGACAACGCGCAGCCAAGTTTCCTGGTAGAGGTCCTCTGCGTCGTGTGCGTTTTTGCACAACGAAAAGCACAGCCGTGACAAGCGGGGCCCGTAGACCGTGACGTGCTGCTCCAGCGCTATGAGATTGCTTTCTGTTGGCTCGTTGTGGTGTTTTTTCATATAGTTCACTCCATGCTGCATCGATACGAAAACTGCCTTCATACAGATATACGTAAAAGCTCCTCAAAATGTTACGCAGCAGCAAAATTTTATAAAAAAATCCCCCGAAAAGCCGTAGCAAATCGGGGGTAATTTTCATATGATCATAGGTGCAGCCTTATGCCTGACCCTCGGATTCCACGTCCTCGGCTGTGGGAGGATTAGCGATGTACTCGGCAGCGTAAGAGCCTTCAACCGTGTTGAAGACCACGTCGACCGTCTCGAATACGCCCTCCTCCTCGGTCTCTACCTGTCTGCCGCGCAGCTGTGTGCTGAACGAGTACAGACCGATCTTCTCGATGGATGCGGGCAGCGTAACGCTCTCCACGGCGGTGCAGTTGTAGAATGCGAACTTACCTACGTTCTTGACACCCTCGGGCAGAACGATCTCGGTCATAGCAATGCAATCGGAGAAGGCTGCCACGCCGATCTCGGTTACGGATGCGGGAATGGTCACGTTCTCAAGGACTGCACAGCTGTAGAATGCGGAATCGCCAATGGCGGTAAGTCCGTTGTTGAGCGTGATGGTGGTCAGCTTGTCGCAGCTGAAGAAGGCTCCCTGGCCGATCTCGGTGAGAGATGCAGGCAGCACGACGTTGTCGAGCGACTCGCAGTTGGCAAAGGCAAAGGCGCCGATGCTGGTCAGCGAGCTGTTAAAATTGACCTCGGAGATGTTGGACATTGCGTAGAACGCCTGATCGCCAATAGCGGTAACCGTCATATCCATCTCGGTGGAGGTGCCGGAGCCCTCTTTCTTGGTCACGACGGTGATGGTGTCGGGAATGGTGATGGCGTGGGGCTCATAGTTGGCAGATGTAAAGTCGGTGATGACGATAGACGTACTGTTCAGATAGTCATAAGTATAAACATCGCCGGTAGCGGCATCGGTATAGGTCATTGCCTCAACGCCGATGTTGACAACAACGCTGTCGTTGGGATCCTCTCCCATGTCGGTGCAGGCAACGGCGGTCACGAGCATCATCATAGCAAGCAGCAGAGCGAGTAATTTTTTCATAACGGGATCATCCTCCTAAGTTTATATCGATAGCTCCGCACGAGTATCGACTATTCAACACTGTACATTATACAGCAATATCATAAAAAAGTCAAGAGTTTTATGCTTATAGATTGTAAACATTTTGTGATTTTTTTGAAATTTCACGTTTTTTTGAAAAAAAATGGGCTGCGGAGCAGAAAAATTTGCCTGAAACCTTGTAATATTTGCATTCGTATGTTAAAATAATAGAAGTGATGCCGCGCGGGCGCGAGGCAGAAAGGACGCGTGAGAATATGCTATCCAAGATCTATTCCGCAGGACTATATGGGATCGACGGCTTTGTCGTCACGGTTGAGGTGGATGCCAGAGAAAATTTTGCCGCCTTTGAGCTGGTCGGTTTGCCCGACATGGCTGTCAAGGAGGCCAAGGAGCGAGTGCGCACCGCGTGTGAGAACACGGGGTATCTCTTCCCCGAGCTGGCCTATATGGTCAATCTCGCCCCTGCCGATCGGCGCAAGGAGGGAACGGTGTTTGACGTTGCCATTCTCGTCGGTATTTTGCGCTGCGCGGGCGCGATTGATCCGAGAAGTGATCTTTCGGACAGCTGTTTTTTAGGTGAGCTTTCGTTGTCGGGCGAGCTGCGTCCGATCAGAGGTGTGCTTTGTATGTGCGCTGCCGCACGAGATGCGGGACTTCGTCGCGTCTACGTCCCGCGGGAGAATGCCGCCGAGGCTGCCGCCGTGCGGGGCATCGACGTCTACGCCGTGGGGAGTATGCGCGAATTGATCGCCCATCTCAACGCCAAGGAGGCGCTGACCCCCACCTGTCCGCCCGATTTTGAGGAGGAGCTTTCCTCCATTTCCCTGCCCGATCTGTCCGACGTGCGCGGACAGGCAATGGCCAAGCGCGCCATGGAGATCGCCGCGGCCGGCGGGCACAACATCCTGCTCATCGGCCCGCCCGGGACGGGCAAGAGTATGCTGGCAAAGCGGCTGCCCTCCATTCTGCCGCCGCTGACCTTTGAAGAGGCGCTGCAAACCACCAAGGTGCATTCGGTGACGGGGCTGCTCCCCGCGGGGGAGTCGCTGCTGATCCGTCGCCCGTTCCGCTCGCCCCACCATACCATGAGTGCGGTCAGTCTGGTCGGCGGAGGGATCAATCCCATGCCTGGTGAAATTTCATTGGCGCACAACGGCGTACTGTTCATGGACGAGCTGCCCGAGTTCCCAAAGCAGGTGACCGACGGTCTGCGGCAGCCCTTGGAGGATCATGCCGTGACCATTACCCGTGCCAACGGACGGGCGACCTTCCCCTGCTCTTTTATGCTGGTCGCGGCCATGAACCCCTGCCGCTGCGGGTATTTCGGGCATCCGACACGTCCTTGTACCTGCCGCCGTGGTGACGTTGCCCGTTATCTTTCGAATATCAGCGGCCCGATGCTGGATCGCATGGATATACAGATCGAGCTGCCCTCGCTGACCTATGAGGAGATCTCTACCCCCGACCCCGATGCCGAAACCTCGGCAGTGGTGCGGGAGCGTGTCATCAAGGCGCGCGCCTTTGCCGCCCGTCGCATGGCTGCGGTGGACGCCGCACAGGGAGAGCCCCCGCATAATGACGCGACCGATGCACCGCTGTGTAACGCCCGGTTGGATCCCGCAGGGATCCACCGCTATTGCCGTATGGATGCCGATGCCGTTCAGCTGCTCAAGGATGCGTATGAAAATCTCGGGCTCTCTGCCCGCGGACATGATCGTATCCTGCGCGTTGCCCGTACCATCGCCGACCTGGAGGAGTCCGATATCATCGCCGCTCACCACGTCGCCGAGGCCATCCAGCTGCGTAGCCTTGATCGTAAATATTGGAGCTGAGCGCAATGGGCGCAGCCCCTGACTCCGCCGAGAGGAGCGATGCGGGGGAACTTTTGAAAAAAGTTCCCCCCGCCCCCCCTCAAAACCTTTTGTCAATTGTTTGCTGGTTTTTTACGGTTCTGTTCAGGATCAGCAAAGCGAATCGTCGATTTGGGGCTCCTGCCCCAAATGGCGGTTAGATAGAAGGACGATGCGGGGGAACTTTTGAAAAAAGTTCCCCCCGCCCC
>JAFTJZ010000031.1 GCA_017456145.1 Clostridia bacterium | reverse complement strand
GTTCAACGCAAAGTAACTTTGCGCCAAACCCAGTGGGCAGGGACCCACGGGGACAGCGCACTCACATCAACTCAGCGCACTTTGTAGAAAATTCAAATAAATATATTTACCAAAAGTTCTTTGAAATCCAAAAACTTTCTTTCAAGAAAGTTTTTGGTGGGGTGTGGGGCAAAGCCCCACAGCTTTCTCCCCGTCAACAACAAACAAAGGAGCTATATCATGAACGAACTCGAACTGAAATACGGTTGTAACCCGAACCAAAAGCCTGCCCGCATTTTTATGGCAGACGGCAGTGAGCTGCCTGTAACGGTACTCAACGGCAAGCCCGGCTTTATCAACTTCTTAGACGCGCTCAACAGCATCCAGCTGGTATTTGAGCTCAAGGCTGCCTGCGGACTTCCCGCCGCGACCTCCTTCAAGCACGTATCCCCCGCCGGCGCAGCGCTCGGCTTGCCGCTGGACGAGGTGGAACGCAAGATGTACCACATTTCTCCCGAAACTGAGTTGACGCCTCTTGCCTGCGCATACGCACGTGCAAGAGGTGCTGACAGAATGTCCAGCTTTGGCGACTGGATCGCACTCTCCGACAAGTGCGACGTTGCCACCGCCAAGCTGATCCAGCACGAGGTCTCCGACGGCATCATCGCGCCCGATTACGAGCCCGAGGCGCTGGCCATTCTGGCCTCCAAAAAGAAGGGCGGCTACAACGTGGTCAAGATCGATCCCGACTACCGCCCCGATCCCATCGAGCGCAAGCAGGTCTATGGCATCACGTTTGAGCAGGGACGCAACGAGCTACAGATCAACGCAGATACCATGCTGAACAATATCGTCACCGACAAAAAAGAGCTGACCGACGCGCAAAAACGCGATCTGGTCATCAGCCTGATCACGCTCAAATACACCCAGTCCAACAGCGTCTGCTATGTCAAGAACGGACAGGCCATCGGCATCGGTGCGGGTCAGCAGAGCCGCGTTCACTGCACGCGCCTCGCCGGTCAGAAGGCCGACAACTGGCAGCTGCGCCACATGGACAAGGTGCTCAATCTTCCCTTCCGCGACGACGTTGCCAAGCCCAACCGCGACAACGTCATTGACGTTTACATCGGCGACACGCCCGAGGACGTCATCGGTGACGACGTCTGGGCAAAGACGTTCACCGAGCAGCCCGCTCCCCTGACCGCCGAGGAAAAGAAAGCCTACCTTGCAAGCATGACGGGCGTTTCTCTTGGCAGCGATGCCTTCTTCCCCTTCGATGACAACATCGAGCGCGCCCGCCGCAGCGGCGTGAGTGCCATCGTTCAGCCCGGCGGCTCCATCCGCGATGACATCGTCATCGAGGCCTGCAACAAGCACGGCATCGTCATGGCCTTCTGCGGGCTGAGATTGTTCCATCACTAATGCCTTCGGCGACCAAGGGGCTTTTTGAAAAAAGCCCCCTTGGAACCCCAAAAACTTTTGGTAAAATTTTCGGCTTAGTCTTTAACGGTTCTGTTCTACCGTGACATAACGATATGCCATAGGGGGATCCTGCCCCACATGGACGCGGATAATACCTTTGGCACAAGAACACCCACCAACGCAAAACAACGATTCAGACGAGCGGGGCAACCGCTTTGCCTCGCAAGCCAATCTCCCGGCTGCACAGAGGGCTCCACCGCATCGTAACATTTAGCCCCACACGTGCAGGCAACCGTCAGCGGGGGATCTACAAGGGGGCCCCCCTTGTACGCGTTTTCTTCGTTTCACATCTTTGACGCGCGTCAAAGATGTGAAGGAAAAAATTACTAACAAGCAGAATTCTATGTTCGCACTCCCTAAATCATCTCTCCCGAAAGGAACATCACCATGATTGAAAATTCCAACTCTGCCAGCTACGCCGCCGCAGGCGTAGACATCACCGCAGGCTACCGTGCGGTCGAACTGATGAAAAAGCACATCGCGCGCACCAAAAACGAAGGCTGCCTTGACGACATCGGCGGCTTTGGCGGCTGCTTTGGCTTGCCTCTCGCCGGTATGGAGGAGCCCGTCCTGGTTTCGGGCACCGACGGCTGCGGCACCAAGGTCAAGCTTGCCATTCTGATGGACAAGCACGACACCATCGGCATTGACGCCGTTGCCATGTGCGTCAATGACATTATCTGCTGCGGCGCACGCCCCCTGTTCTTCCTTGACTACATCGCCTGCGGCAAGAACTATCCCGAGAAGATCGCCGAGATCGTCGGTGGTGTTGCCGAGGGCTGTGTGCAGTCCGGCGCAGCGCTCATCGGCGGTGAGACCGCCGAGCACCCCGGGATGATGCCCGTTGAGGATTACGACCTCGCAGGCTTTGCCGTCGGCATCGTCGACAAGAAAAAAATCCTTGACAACAAGAAAATGGCAGCAGGTGACGTCATCATCGCTCTTCCCTCCAGCGGCGTACATTCCAACGGCTTTTCGCTGGTACGCAAGGTGTTCGGCATTGATGGCGAGCCGGATCTGACCTCCCCCGTCGCATCGCTCGGCGGTAAGGGATTGGGCGAGACGCTGCTGACCCCCACCCGCATCTATGTCAAGACCGTTCTTGCCATGCTGGAGAAGGTCGACATCTGCGGCATCTCCCACATCACGGGCGGCGGATTTTATGAAAACATCCCGCGCTGCCTGCCCGACGGTCTTGCAGCCAAGATCAAAAAGGACGACGTTCGCGTGCTGCCCATCTTCGATCTGATCGCAAAGACCGGCGACATTCCCGAGCACGATATGTACAACACCTTCAATATGGGCGTCGGTATGGCAATCGTCGTTCATCCCGAGGACGTTGACACCGCACTGGAAATCGCTCGCGCACACGGCGACGACGCGTATGTTCTGGGTACCGTCGTGCCCGCGGCTGAAGGCGAGGAGCAGGTGATTTTGGAGTGAGAGGGACGCTGAGCGGAGCCGTCCCCCCCAAAAAAACTTTGGGAAATTTTCCGGTTTGATATGTTGCACTTCTATTCTACCGGTACGCAGCAATATGCCATGTGGGGACCCCTGCTCCACTTGACTTCACAGAGCCTGCGGCAGCTTAACCCCTTTTTAAAAAATCCAAAAACTTTTGTTAAAAAGTTAAGCCAGAGCATTTTCGGTTCTGTTCTATCCATACTAAGGCATTTCTCCATGTGGGATCCCTGCCCCACAAATACCATCGATTACAAAAGGACATAACAAATGGAAAAAACAAGAATCGCCGTCTTCGTATCAGGCGGCGGCACCAACCTGCAGGCGCTGATCGACGCACAGATAAGCGGGCTGCTCAGCCACGGGCAGATCGTCCTGGTCATTTCCAGCTCGCCCGAGGCCTTCGCGCTGCAGCGCGCATATAAAAACGACATCCCCTGCGAGGTCGTGTCCAAAAAGGAATACACCTCACAGGAAAGCTTTGAGGAGCGCATTCTCCAATCTCTGGACGAAAATGCGATCGATCTGATCGTGCTTGCGGGCTTTATGAGCATTTTGAGCGAGAGTTTCACCTCCCGTTTTCCCAAGCGCATCATCAACGTCCACCCCTCGCTGATCCCCTCCTTCTGCGGCAAGGGATACTACGGACTCCGCGTCCACCAGGCTGTGCTCGCCGCGGGCGTCAAGATCACGGGTGCCACCGTACATTTTGTCAACGAGATCCCCGACGGTGGCGAGATCATCATGCAAAAGGCGGTCGCCGTTCGCGGCAGTGACACCCCCGAAAAGCTGCAAAAGCGGGTCATGAAACAGGCAGAATGGCAGATTCTCCCCCGCTCCGTTGAGATGGTCTGCAAGGAAATGGTGCGCAGCCGCACCAAAAAATAAGCAGGCACAGCGCGCGAATTTCGCACGCGGGTTTGATTTATCAACTGCAGCGCTATTTTTGTGTGCAAGCAGCACCCCACGGAACCCCTTACGTCATCTAATATTACGCACGAGGTACTAACATGAAACTTATGGTTATCGGCGGTGGCGGCAGAGAGCACGCCATCATCAAAAAGCTCAAGGAAAATCCCGAGGTCACCGAGATCTACGCACTGCCCGGCAACGGAGGAATTGCCGCCGACGCCACCTGCGTCAACATCGGCGCCAAGGACATTGAGGGAGCGGTCGCCTTCGCCAAGGAAAACGCCATCGACTTTGCCGTCGTCGCCCCCGACGACCCGCTGGTGCTCGGCATGACCGACGCGCTGATGGAGATCGGCATCCCCGTATTCGGCCCGCAAAAAAATGCCGCCATCATTGAGGGCAGCAAGGTATTCTCCAAGAATTTAATGAAAAAATACGGCATCCCCACCGCAGCCTACGAGGTATTTGAGGATGCAGCCGCTGCACTGGAATACGTCGGCAGCTGCCCCATTCCCACCGTCATCAAGGCAGACGGTCTGGCTCTGGGCAAGGGTGTCATCATCGCAACCACCCGCAAGGAGGCCGAGGATGCCATTCGCTCCATCATGGAGGATAAGGTCTTCGGTGCCAGCGGCAGCCGCATCGTCATTGAAGAATTTCTGACGGGCCCCGAGGTCTCTGTCCTCTCCTTTACCGACGGCAAGACCGTCATCCCCATGATCTCCTCCATGGATCATAAGCGCGCCCACGACGGCGATGAGGGCCCCAATACGGGCGGCATGGGCACCATCGCGCCCAATCCCTACTATACGGATGAGCTCGCCAAGGTCTGCATGGACACCATTTTCCGTCCGACCGTGGACGCGATGAATGCAGAAGGGCGCACCTTCCGCGGGTGCCTCTATTTTGGCTTGATGCTCACGCCAAACGGCCCCAAAGTCATCGAATATAACTGCCGTTTCGGCGACCCCGAGACGCAGGTTGTCCTTCCCTTGCTTAAAACCGACCTTCTTACCGTCATGATGGCAACCGCGAGCGGCACACTGGATCAGATCCACGTGGAGTTCTCGGATGAGAGTGCCTGCTGCGTCATTGTGGCATCCAAGGGGTATCCCGTTTCATATCAAAGCGGCTTTCCGATGGAGCTGCCCCCCGATCGCGCCGACGCCTTCACCTATGTTGCGGGTGCCAAGAGGGATGAGAACGGTACGCTGCTCAGCGCCGGCGGTCGCGTTCTGGGCGTTACGGCCGTCGCTCCCACGCTGCGCGAGGCAATTGACAAAGCCTACGCGCACACCGCACAGGTCAAATTCGAAAACGGCTATCACCGCAGCGATATCGGACAAAGAGCACTCAAGGCGTAACGGCGCTCCGCGGTGTCAAACCCTTTTTTGAAAAAAGCTCCGACACCTCCGAACAGGATCATTCAATTTTCAATGGTTCTGTTTGATGCAAGCGGATCAAGCCCCCATGTGGGGCTCCTGCCCTAAAAAACAGGCAATAGACCAATTATGGTTAGAGCGCTTTTTCGCACCCCTACCCCACCAATGTCATTCTTTGTACGCCTCGCGGTTGATTTTCCCAACCACCGGCTGTGCGCTTTCCCCCTTACCCCATACAAAACACCACACCCACCAAAAGAAAGGAACCGTTCCCTATGGTTTATCGCATCTATGTAGAAAAGAAACCCGGACTTGACCACGAGGCAAAAGCGCTCCTCTCGGATCTGCGCGGTCTGCTTTCCATCCAAGGCCTGACCGGTGTCCGTCTGCTCAACCGCTACGACGTGGAAAACGTAACCGAAGAGCTGTTTGACTCCTGCGCCGCTACGGTTTTCTCCGAGCCCCAGCTGGACAATACCTCGGGGGATCTGCCCGCAGGCAATTTCACCGCCGTATTCGCCGTGGAGCCGCTGCCCGGACAGTTTGACCAGAGAGCCGACAGCGCCGCGCAGTGCATCCAGATCATCTCCTGCGGCGACCGTCCCACCGTACGTACCGCGAAGGTCTATCTGCTGGAGGGTACGCTCACCCAAGAGGACATCGAGCGCATCAAAAAGTACGTCATCAACCCCGTCGAGTGCCGTGAAGCAAGCCTTGAGACCGTCAGTACGCTGCAAGCGGAGTACGCCATCCCTACCGAGGTTGAAACGCTCACCGGATTTATCGCCTATGATCGCGACACGCTTGCCGCTTTCGTCAGAGAAAAGGGTCTTGCCATGGACACCGACGACGCAGCCTTTTTGCAGGCATACTTCCGCGATACCGAAAAGAGAGATCCTACCATCACCGAGATCCGCATGATCGATACCTATTGGTCCGATCACTGCCGTCATACCACCTTCCACACCGTCATCGACGCAGTCACCTTCGACGACCCGCTGCTGCAGAGCACCTACGAGGAGTATCTCGCCACCCGCAAAGCCCTTGGTCGTGAGCATAAGCCGATCTGTCTGATGGATCTGGCAACCGTTTCGGTTCGCGCGCTCAAGGCGGCAGGCAAGCTGCCAAAGCTGGACGAATCCGAGGAGATCAACGCCTGCACCGTCAAAATCGACGTCACGGTGGACGGTGTCAAGGAGCCGTGGTTGCTGCTGTTCAAGAACGAAACGCACAACCATCCCACCGAGATCGAGCCCTTCGGCGGTGCAGCAACCTGCATCGGCGGCGCCATCCGCGACCCGCTCTCCGGCCGCTCCTACGTATACGGCGCCATGCGCGTCACGGGTGCAGCCGACCCCACCGTTCCCGTTTCCGAAACACTGCCCGGCAAGCTGCCCCAGCGTAAGATCGTCACCACGGCTGCAGCGGGTTATTCCTCCTACGGAAACCAGATCGGTCTGGCTACGGGCATTGTAGATGAAATTTATCACCCCGGCTATGCGGCAAAGCGCATGGAGATCGGCGCGGTCATCGCCGCCGCTCCCGCCGAGAACGTACGCAGAGAAGTTCCCGATCCCGGCGACATTGTCATTCTTCTCGGCGGCTCTACGGGTCGTGACGGCATCGGCGGCGCGACAGGCTCCTCCAAGGCACACACCACGCAGTCGGTCGAGACCTGCGGTGCCGAGGTTCAAAAGGGCAACGCCCCCGAGGAGCGAAAGCTGCAAAGATTGTTCCGCAATGCCGAGGCATCTCGCCTGATCAAGCGCTGCAACGACTTTGGCGCAGGCGGTGTATCGGTCGCCATCGGCGAGCTGGCCGACGGGCTTGAGATCGATCTGAACGCAGTTCCCAAGAAATACGAGGGTCTGGACGGCACCGAGCTCGCCATCTCCGAGTCGCAGGAGCGCATGGCGGTCGTCGTGGAGGCAGAGGACGTCGCACGTTTCCTCGAGCTGGCGGCAAGCGAAAACCTGCAGGCCTGCCCCGTGGCAAAGGTAACCGCCGAGCCCAGACTGGTCATGCATTGGAACGGCAAGACCATCGTCAATATCAGCCGCGAATTTTTGAATTCCAACGGCGCGGACAAGCACATCACCGCAACTCCCGCTGCTCCGCTCTCCTACGATAAGAAAATCACCGGCAGCTTTACCGAAAACTACAAGGCTCTCGCCGCCGACCTGAACATCTGCTCCAAGAGAGGTCTGTCCGAGCGTTTTGACTCCACCATCGGCGCGGGCACGGTGCTCATGCCCTTCGGCGGCAAGAACCAGCTGACGCCCATTCAGGCCATGGTGCAAAAGATCTCGGTCGAGCAAAAGCACACGGACGATTGCTCGCTGATGTCCTGGGGCTACAACCCCTATATTACCGAGAAGAGCCCCTACCACGGCGCATATCTCGCCGTTGTGGAGTCGGTCTGTAAGCTGATCGCCACGGGTGCCAAGTTTGAGGACGTTTACCTGACCTTCCAGGAATATTTCGAGCGCCTTGGCAAGAATCCCGCCCGCTGGGGCAAGCCGCTCGCAGCGCTTTTGGGCGCCTTCAAGGCGCAGATGGAGCTGGGCATCGGCTCGATCGGCGGCAAGGACTCGATGAGCGGCTCGTTTGAACAGCTTGACGTTCCTCCCACGCTGGTCTCCTTCGCCGTGACCACCGAAAAGGTCGGCGACATCGTCTCCCCCGAGTTCAAGGGAGCCGGACACAAGGTCGTTCTTCTCTACCCCAAATATGATGAGAACGGTCTGCCAAAGACCGCCTCGCTGCTCGCCGTGTTTGACAAGGTCACAAAGCTCTTGCGCTCCGGCAAGGCACTCGCGGCCTACACGCCCGGCATGGGCGGCATTGCCGAGGCTGTCATGAAGATGACGCTCGGTAACGGCATCGGAATGCGCTACACCAATGACAATCTCTGCCTGCAGGGGATGTTTGAATACTGTTACGCCTCCTTCGTCCTGGAGGTCACGGAAGATGTTGAGGGTGCGTACCTCCTTGGCGTGACCACCGATGACGGCAAGATCAGCCGCGGTGACGAATCGCTGACGCTGGACGAGCTGCTCTCGGTATACGAGGGCAAGCTGGAGAGCGTTTACTCCTGTAACATCGCACAGGGCGGCAAGGCCATGGAGACCTTCTCCTACAAGGCAGACGGCCGCGTTGCACCCACCGTGCTTTGCGCAAAGCCCCGCGTGCTGATTCCCGCCTTCCCCGGCACCAACTGCGAGTTTGACAGCGCGAAGGCTGTGCGCGATGCAGGTGCCGAGCCGCAGATCATGGTCATTCGCAACCTCACCTCAGCGGATATCCAAAAGAGCGTGGGCGATTTTGCGGCAGCGCTGAAGGAATCGCAGATGGTCTTTATCCCCGGCGGATTCTCCGGCGGTGACGAGCCCGACGGCTCCGCCAAGTTTATCACGGCGTTCTTCCGTAACCCCGCCATCCGCGACGGCGTACACGACCTGCTGGATCACCGCGGGGGGCTTATGTGCGGTATCTGCAACGGGTTCCAGGCGCTGATCAAGCTGGGACTTGTCCCCTACGGAAAGATCATCGACACCGACGAGAACTGCCCGACGCTGACCTTCAACACCATCTCCCGCCACCAGAGCCGTATCGTTCGCACCCGTATCGCCTCCAACAAGTCTCCTTGGCTCTCCTTGACCGAGGTGGGCGACGTATACAACGTGCCGATCTCCCACGGCGAGGGTCGATTCCTTGCGGATGAAGGCTTGATCCGCCGTCTGGCAGAAAACGGTCAGATCGCAACGCAATACGTCGATATGAGCGGCAACGCCACCGACGATATCCACTTCAATCCCAATGACTCCGCGTTTGCCATCGAGGGCATCACCTCCCCCGACGGCCGCGTCTTCGGTAAGATGGGACACTCCGAGCGTATCGGCGACGGGTTGTACCGCAACGTCCCCGGCAACTACGACATCGGTATGTTCCGCGCAGCGGTGAAGTTTTTTAAGGGGTAAGAGAAATAAGCGGAGGAACCTTTTGTGAACAAAAGGTTCCCCCGCACCCCCTCCAAAAAACTTTTGGGAAAATTTTTGATTGAATTTTAAGCGGTTCTGTTCTGAATAAGTAAACAGCAACATCCATGTGGGGACCCCTGCCCCACAGGTGCAATTCATAATTTGTTTCGCGGTGAAACGGGAGGGGTGACCCCTCCCCTACAAGATTTCCGCTGTACCAAAGAATAGCAGCGAAGCAGCCTCCCTAACAGCGTTAGCCCCACACGTGCAGAATATATACAAACCGGGATTCGAAAGGGGACTTGGATTCCCCTTCGCACGCTTTTTTCGGTTCACTTTTTTGGGGTGTGCCAAAAAAGTGAACAATAGCCTAATTAAGGTTAGAAAGCATTGTTCGCACAATCCAAAATCACCCATCCACAGGAGGAACCCATGGCATATTTATCCGACATCGAAATCGCGCAATCGGTCAAAATGCGCCCCATCACCGAAATTGCGCAAACCGCCGGCATCCCCGACGATTACCTCGAGCCTTACGGCAAATACAAAGCCAAAATCGACCTGAGCGTCTTTGAACAAATGCAAAAGCCCGACGGCAAGCTCATCCTTGTCACCGCGATCACCCCCACCCCCGCGGGCGAGGGAAAAACCACCACCACCATCGGTCTTGCCGACGGCCTGCGCCGCATCGGTAAAAACACCATGGTCGCACTGCGTGAGCCTTCTCTTGGCCCCGTGTTCGGCGTCAAGGGCGGTGCTGCCGGCGGCGGCTGGGCCCAAGTCGTCCCCATGGAGGACATCAATCTGCACTTCACGGGCGATTTCCATGCCATCGGTGCAGCAAACAATCTGCTTGCCGCCATGCTCGATAACCATATCTATCAAGGCAACCAGCTGAATATCGACCCTCGCCGCATCACATGGAAGAGATGCGTCGATATGAACGACCGCCAGTTGCGTTTTGTAACCGACGGTTTAGGCGGCCGTGTCAACGGTGTGCCGCGCGAGGATGGATACGACATCACCGTCGCCTCCGAGATCATGGCAGTCTTCTGCCTTGCCACCTCGCTGCGTGACCTCAAGGAAAGACTTTCCCGCATCATCGTCGCCTACACCTACGACGAAAAGCCCGTCACCGCAGGCGACCTTGGCGCGGTCGGCGCAATGGCAGCACTGCTCAAGGACGCCATCAAGCCAAACCTTGTGCAAACGCTGGAGGGTACGCCCGCGCTGGTTCACGGCGGCCCCTTTGCCAACATCGCCCACGGCTGTAACTCGGTGCTTGCCACCCGTATGGCAATGAAGTTGAGCGATTACGCCGTCACGGAGGCAGGCTTTGGCGCGGATCTGGGTGCAGAGAAATTTCTTGACATCAAGTGCCGTACAGCAGGGCTGACTCCGTCGGCAGTCGTGATCGTCGCTACCATCCGCGCGCTCAAGATGCACGGCGGTCTGCCCAAGACCGAGCTGAGTCAGGAAAATCTCGCCGCGCTGGAGGCGGGTCTGCCCAACCTTTTGCGCCACGTTTCCAACATCAAAAACGTCTACAAGCTGCCCGGTGTGGTAGCCGTCAACCGTTTCCCCACCGATACCGACGCCGAGGTCGCACTGATCATCGAAAAGTGTCGAGAGCTTGGTGTTAACGTCGTCCTGTCCGATGTTTGGGCAAAAGGCGGCGAGGGCGGCATCGAGCTTGCCCGTGAGGTCGTCAGACTTTGCGAGGAGGAAACGGGAGATTTCACCTATTCCTATACGCTGGACGGCTCCATTGAAGATAAGATCGAGGCCGTGGTGAAAAAGGTGTACGGCGGTGTCGGCATCTCGGTGCTACCCGCAGCCAAAAAGCAGATTGCGCAGCTCACCGCTTTGGGCTTTGACCACTGCCCCGTCTGCATTGCCAAAACCCAGTACAGTTTCTCGGACGATATGACCAAGCTCGGCGCACCCGAGAACTTTACCGTCACGGTCAAAAACGTCAAGGTCAGCGCAGGCGCAGGCTTTGTCGTCGTGCTGACAGGCGATATCATGACCATGCCGGGCCTTCCCAAGGTTCCCGCCGCAACCAAAATCGACGTTGACGATAACGGTGTCATCTCGGGTCTGTTTTGACAGACCCGTCACCGCGTCAGACCAGCGGTTTTCCGTATATCAAAACGGGGTGAATCAAATGCAAATAATGCATTTGAAATTCACCCCGTCGTTTTTACTTTGCGGCGAAACGAAACACCGCAATTTTGCACCTGCTTGGCAGGCAAAAAACGCAAATTCCGCGCGGCAAAAAGCTGCCGTCGGCTCTTTTGCCCAGGGGCTGCGCCGCTGACGCAGCCCCTGCTTTGTCGTTTGCCGCGCCTTATGGCTCCAACACCACAATGCGCTCTCCGCTGTAGTGCGCGGCACCCCAGTTGTAGATGTACACGTAGTTTTCACCCTCCTGCGAGAGATACTCGGAGGGATTGGGACGCATGAAGTTGATAACGGTCAAATCGCAATTTCCATGCAGTGCAAACGAGATACCCGTCAGGCGGGAGGACTCCCCGTTGAGAACGTAAATATCGCTGTTACTTGCATCCATGTATTGGCGTGCCCCGTAGTGGAAGACGTGCAGCAATTGCACCGAGGAGCAGTTCTCCAAGCGGATCAGGGTCAGACGGTTGACAATATGCGTGTCCAGAATCTTGACCACGACCTCCGCACCGTTGTACGTCCAATCGTTGCCCAGAACAGGCAGACAACCCGTACCCAGGGTATGATACGTCCCGTTGGTGTGAATACGGCTGATCACGCCGTCACAATCATTTGCCTTGACGCCGTTATCCCAGACGGTCATCAGCAATCGGTCACAGATAAAGTCGTCCGCACCATCAAAGTGCACAGCGCGGGAGACCGCGATCATGCACATGAAATTCACGTAGGTGTTCTTCCCCGTCGCACGGATGCAGTAGGCGTACTCGGCGGGCGCTTTTGTCTCATACTCGGCGCTGCTGACACCGTTTTCGGGATAGATCACCGAAAATCCCGTCACACCGGAGTTATCCCCGCTGATCGTAATGGCCGCGCTGTCCTGCTCGCTGCCGCCGCGTCCGTAGGTCACCATCAAGATCGAGGCGGTATCCAGCGCCCCGTTTTGCGTGTGGGTGCCAAGATTGCAGCCAAGGAGCTGCACGTTGTTTCCCTTGATACTCACGGGCTGTGTCAGAAGATATCGCCCCGCGCGCAGATAGACAATGCCACCGCCCGCAGCCGCCGCATCGTCCAGCGCCTTCTGCAGCGCAGCAGAGACATCCGTCTTGCCCGTGGCATCCGCGCCGTAGTCGGCAAGATCGAACAATTTTTCTGCGGGTTCGGGGGCGATGCGACTCTTCGCTCTGTACACCGTGTCGTCTGCGCCCTCCTCGCTGGTCAACTGCTTAACGCTACCGACCAGCTCCCCCTTAACGGTGCTGTTCATCAGAAAAACACAGCAGAAGGCGCTGTCGGACTCCGTGGCGTTGTTCACGGCGACATCCGACGCCTCGATCTCGCAATTGGCAAGCAGCAAGCCGTAGCGGGTGTCGATCCCGTGCCCCTCGATGCCGACTTTGGTGTCCAGAATCCGCACCTTATAATAGCTGCCCGAGAGACCCGCGCGGGTCATCTCGCGGTTGTACATTCCCGTCGCAAATCCGTCAAGCAGGATATTTTCGTAAGTATCGCGGTCGCAGTCGCCCAGATAAAAACCGATGGAGCCGTTGCCCTTCATATACGCGCGGATATCCGCCTCGTCGGGCGCGTTGTACGCCTCGCCCGCCGCAGCCCAATACTTCGGCGAGAGGTATATGTCCGTACCGATGGAAATGTCCGCGCGCTGCTGCATCTCGTAGCCCATGTGCAGCACTGTCCCCTTGGCGTTGTCCACCGTCACCATTCCGTTGGGCGTTTTGTTGTTGGAAATACCGTCGTAGCTGTTGATCAAGGTCAGGTCACGCAGCTCCCAGCAGCCCTGCCCTGCGTTGCAGCTGACCGTTGCAGCATAAGCAACGGGCTCGGAAAGGCTTTGCCCCTCATAATAGACGGCCAGCCCCTGCGCCAGTGTGCCCTGATTCATGATAAGGACGTTTTTATTCTCCTGAAATTTCTTTCCGTCGATCAAAAGCACCGTGCCGGCGTCAAAGCGCCCTTGGTCGGGGTCTACGTAGTCCCCGCGCAGCGTGACGTTCTGCGGCAGCGTCAGCGTATCGCTGATGCGGTAGGTACCGGCGGGAAGGTAGACCACGCCACCACCCATCGCACCGACATCCTCGAGTGCCTTTGCAATGACCTTGGTTACATCACTCTCTCCGTCGGCATCCGCAAAATAGGGTGCGCTGCCAAGGTCGATCGTGGCAACGAACACGTCCTTCTCTCCTCGCGTCCCCATCTCGGTGCTCACCAAGGTAGGAGCACCGTTACGATACGTGAAAACCGCTTGCTCGGGCAGCTGCACTGCCCCCGATTTGATCTGATCCTTGTAGTTCATAATAAAATACCTCACCGCGGCGGCTACGCCGTCGTCTCCCGTGCCTGTGAGCACGATCTTATTATCGGTCGCACCGATGTAAAACCAACTCTCCCCTTCGCTCACCTGCGACAGCGCCCACGTCATGGCTGCCGTACTCTCGGGGCGATTGGTGCTGCCGATCAGGATCTCCTTTTCCACCGCATCAATATAATCGGTGACAATGGCGGCATACCCGCAGCTATCTCGCATCAGCGAGGCAAGCTCTGTGGCGGCGTTTTTCTCTGCAGTCATGCCAAGCTCCGTGCGCACAACGGTATATTCTGACAGCCCCGCCACGCTCACACCGTCATCGGGTGACTCGGTGGAGGTCAGATCGCCGACGTCGGTGTCGACAGAGGGCTCCTCCGGCTGCTCGGTACAGCCGACCAACGCAGAGATCACCAAAAGCAGGCAGAGCAGTGCGATCACAGTACACGACAGCTTGTATAGGGCCTTATCTTTTCTCTTCATTGCTCCTCCTTGATGTTATCGGGGACATCCTCCCCGGGCGTTTTGATCAAATAGTGTAAAATAAACGGTACGCTGATCAGCCCCGTCAGGATGTCCGCCACGGGCTGCGAGATCTGCACCCCGCGCAGACCCCAGAGCCATGTGGTCAAAAGCAGCACGGGAATAAACGCCAGCCCCGAGCGCAGCATGGACAACAGCGAGGAGATCTCGGGACGGCGAATGCTCTGATACAGCATATTGACCGGAACCGAGAGCGTCATAAACAGCACCCCGACGCTCGACCAGCGCAGTGCATACGTGCCGATCTCAATGACCTGCGCATTTTCCTGAAACAGGCGGATGATGTGCTCGGCAAACACAAACGCAGGCACGGCAAGGCTACAGATCAGCGCGCCGCCGATGGCCATGGTGACCAGCAACCCCCTCTTGACGCGGCGGTACTTTTTCGCTTGGTGGTTATAAGAGGCAACCGGCTGGAGCCCTTGACCGATGCCAAGCCCGACGCACATGATAAAGTTGGTAAATCTCTGCACCACGCTCATGGCGGCGATGGCGGCATCTCCGTACGGCTTGGTCAGGTTGTTGAGCAGACCGTTACCGATGGAGGAAAGTCCCTGACGGATCAGAGCGGGAAAGCCGAGGCGGCAGACCTGCCCGTAAAGAGCTGCGCGGCGGCTGATACACCTTGGGTGGATGGTGGCTTGTGCGTGGCGGTGATGAAACAGCAGCAGCAGGCAAAAGCTGATCAGCTGCGAGATCGCCGTCGCCATTCCCGCGCCGAAAACGCCCAGAGGAATGATGCGGATCAGCAGATAATCTCCGAAAATGTTGATCACGCCGCCGATGCCGATCCCGATCATGGCGTAGAATGCCTTGCCCTCATAGCGCAGATTGTTATTGAGGATAAACGAGCAGATGACAAAGGGACAGGCGACCAGCACCCAAAAGCCGTACTCCCGCGCATAGGGGAGAATGGTATCTGTGCTGCCCAGCAGCCGCAAAAAGGGGTTAAGGAAACACAGCCCCACAACGGCAAGTAAAATACCCAGCGCCCCGCCCGTAAAGAAGGCGGAGGAGGCATACGCCGAGGCCTCCCTTGTATCCTTGTCCGCGAGGGCCTTGGAGACCAGCGTCCCCGAGCCCTGCCCCAGCATAAAGGCAATGGCCTGAATGATCGCTTGCAGGGTAAAGAGGATCCCCGTCGCCCCCTGCTGGCTCTCGCCGAGCGTTCCGACGAAATAGGTGTCTACCATGTTGTAGACGCTGGTGACCAGCATGGAAATGGTCGTTGGAATACCCAATGTGACGATCAGCCGTGCCACCGGCGTGGTCGTCATTTTTTTGTAATATGTTTCAGTTTGGTTCATGATGTTCGTTGCCTCCGACGACCCGAGCCCTTTTTGAGAATCAGACGCGGATCGCCAAAAACCTCAGGTAAGACTTATAATACGGATCAAAAATTTCGTTTATTTTTTCTTTTTCAAAAGAATCAGCACCACGGTCACAGCGCCCGCGACGAGCACAGCGGCAACGGCAATGATGGCGATCAGAACGTCGTCATTCTTCTCCCCGTCGGTCACAGGCTCTCCGGGGGTAGGATCCTCAGGCGTCGAATCCGACGGATCGTCCTCGTCGGGTTTGGCGGGGTACTCGGGAGCGACCGTCGACTCGCCCGTAATCGCAAGCTCCAGATGCAGCATCTCCTCATAAGAGGGATGGTAGGAGGCATCGTGATAGGGGGAATAATATTGAATCTCAACGTTTTTGCCGTCCGCGCTGAAACGGAGCAAGCCAAGCATACCCAATGCCTGCCCCTCAAAGTAGGAAACGTCCAGATCCTGTGCGTTGATCATGACCTGCGGGATGGTATTCCCTGCTGCGTTCTTGGTCTGCTTGGTCAACACGTGACCATCCCCCGTTCCCGCATGACCGCACAGCAGCAGCTTGATATTGGGATTTTGTTTGATCAGCTCATCCCAGATGGGCTTTGCCGTGCCGTTCGGCCAGACCTCACCCTCCAGCTCGCCAAGATACCCGCCGATCTCGCTGTCCTCCTTGGTATAGGGCATCCACTGCGTCGTGTAGGTGGCGTTGTCGGTCGTGATGTAGGAGTGCGTGGTCAGAATGACGTTATCGTCGGGATACTCGGAAAGCACCTGAGCCGCCCACTCGATCACGTGGACGCGGGGCAGATACTCCAGCTGTAAAATCATCCAGTTGATCCCGTTCACGGTAAAGCGATAGTAGGCGTTTTCGGTGGTACTGATCTCGTACGGATCGTCAAAGTAGTCCACGAAGGTGTCCGCCGCAGCCGTGCTGTCAATATAATCCAAACCGAAGTAGGTCTGATAGTTGGTGCTGTCGCGGCGAGTGTAATTGGGGTCGTCCACGGGGTTGCAGGAGCCGGGGTAGTCGTGGTTGCCCGTCATGTTGCTCCAGGAAACCCGATCCGTAAACAGATCAAAGCCCGCCTTGGCGATCTCCCACTGGGCGGGTGCATCCGTCCAGGTGCTGTCGCCCGCGCCGATGACATGGACGATGTTTTCCTTCTCGACGTTGTCGGCAATCCATTGCGCCGCCGTCATCCACTCCTCGGTAAACTTACCCGTTACCAGCTCCTGAATGTCGGGAATAAAGACCATGGTGTAGTAGTTCTCGCCGATGACGTCGGTGGGAACGGTATAATCCACCCAGTCATCCGCGCGCGAGCCCGCATATACGGCATGGTTCCCGTTTGCCGCGGTGTCGGCAACAAAGGAAAGCACGTAATCGGTGCTGCCGATCAGATACCATGCGCCAAGCAGCCCCGGCTCGGTCGCAGACAGCCCGTTGGTATCATGCCCCAGCTTTGGGACGCGATTGTCACGGATCTCCTGCGCCGTTCTGACATCGCTCCAGACGCGAACGTCGGCAAGCCAGCCCTCAAACAGACCCTTGCCTTGCCCGTCGGCAGCGATGCTGTGTGCACTCTTGGGAACGATATCCTGTGTGCCCTGCGCGCTCGTTTCATACACCACCTCGCCGTCGGCGTAGAGATAGAATTTGCCCGCGCTCATGTCGCGCACCAAGGCAAGGTCGATCCATTCGCCCGTGTAGGTATTGAAATCGGAGGTATAATTCTTGTCTCCCCACGTCCAGGCAACGTACCCCTGCGCCGTCAGATACAGCGCGATGGGCGTGTCGTCCGTGCCTATGTTGGAGAAGATCATGTAGGCATCGTCGGAGATCGGCTTGAGCGCGCTGCTGTCGGATGCAGCGGGCGCACTCTCATTTTGACGATCGACCGAGGAGACGATGCGGAAGTCCGCATAGCGCACGCGCTCGTCCACCTTGCCCGTGCTGTCCTTGAGCAAGCACATATAGCTCCAGCGGAAGAAGTTGATGCCGTACAGATCGAAATCACTCGCGGCATCCATCTCGTCCATGGGAATCTCAACGTAGTTCCAGCCGTCCTTAAGCCCGCCGATCTTTTGCCACATATACAGATAATCGATCTCCGCGCCGTCCACGTCCCCGTCGCTGGTAAACTCAAAGTTGGGGGAGTCGGCACCGATGTCATCGGGCACCAGATTCGCGTCGGGAATATAGATCCAGAAGGTGAAGGTCAGATCGGAGAGTGCATATTGCTTGGGAATATTCGGCTCAATAAAGCCATTGCCCGTCCCTGCGGTAAAGCCCGCCTTCCAATACTTCTCGTTGGCGTGCGTGGCGTGATCCCCCGCAAAGGTCAGCGTTGTGCCCGGGGTGACCTCCATATAGACGGTACCGTCGGCAGGCTGCGCATCGCCGCTGCCGTCGTCCTCCCAGACCTTGCCTGTGGCGATCTTGCCGCCGTCCCAGTTGGTCGGCATCTTGGAAAAGTCCAGAACCTTCCACGTGGGCAGGCCGTCCACCATTTCAAAGCCGTCCGAGGCGTCGGCCGCGCCGCCGCCATACACCTCGATCTTCATCTCGGAGACGTACATCTCAAATTCTTCGGTCGCCTTGTCCCCCTCTGCCTGGCTGCCCCAGATGCGGGAGAAATTGATACGGGTGTAGTCAAAGCCCGCACCGTTGCGGGAGTTCAAAGGCAGAACGATCTTATTCCAGCCGACCTTCAGATCGGCAAATTCCGCGTCCGTCGTGAGCCAGCATAGCTCCTCCACGTCGCATTTTCCCGAGCTGGTCAGCTCAATATAAGACTTGGTCACCTTCCCCGTGGAGGTATACAGCCAGAAGGTCAGTGCCAGATCGTCCCGATCATACACCTTCGGAATGGAGAGGTCAAATTTCATATCCGTGGTTCCGAAGAATCCACCCTTTTTGACGGTACCGCCGACATACGGCGTCCCGTCAGGAATACCGTCGACCCCTTGAATGGTGCCGGTCTTGTTGGAAAGAACCTTCTCATCGTAACGCACACCGCTGTACGTACCCATTGTCCAGGTGGTGGACAGCGCGTTGGTCTTGATGCTCGCCTCAATGGTGTTGGGGGTCGCAGTCAACGGAGCGGTCAGTTGCAAATAGGTGTCGTCTCCACCAAACTCCACGCCCGCAGCGGTGGAGTCCACAACGGCGACCTCCCAGATGGTCGCCTCGGCGGTCTTTGACAGCTTGGTCGTGCTCGGCGTCGTGTAGAAACGGAACCAGTTGATGGTCTCATACAGGTCCAATCTCTCCTGCCCGCCGTCGGTGTAGCCGCCGATGGTCGTCAGGGGAATGATCGCCTCATTTTCACCCTCCCGCCAGATATACGCCGTCGTGCTGCAGTGGATCTCGCCCTTGTCGCAGGTCTGGCGCGCCAGCTCGATCTCGCCTGCGGTGTTCATCGCCTTGGCGCTCTCGGCATCCAGTGTGATATGGATGTACAGCCCGATCTTTTCCTCGGGCAGGTCGGTGGGAATGTTCAGATTAAAATTTGTCGTGCTCCAGAGCACATGGCTGCCTGCCGACCATTTGACGGTCTTGCCGCTCGCACCGCCGTCAAAAATGACGTATTTCTCGTCAAAGTCGTCGCCGATTCCCGCGCTGGCAGGCAGCGTGGTACCGACGATCAGGCACTGCATCAGCAGCACCGCAGCAAAGATCAGGGAAAGCACTCTGTGCATGGTATGGTTCTTCATCATGTTGACTTCCTTTCGCTACGAATTTTCCGATGATACGATAATTATACCATATTTATAGGAAGAATGCAAGATTTTCGGGGGAAAAGGCTTTCAAAAAGATGAATTTTATGGTAAAATAAACGACAGATGACACATTTGCCACCCGTTTGACGACAGTATCAGTGAGAGCACCCCCAAGAAAGGAGAGCACCATGTCAAAACAACTTTTGCCCACGGACGCGCAGATCGTTGCGCTGTTCTGGCAACGTGACGAGGATGCACTGCGTCTGACCGAGCAAAAATATCGCTCCTATCTGCTCGCCGTTGCCAACAACATTCTGCACGACCGCGCCGACGCCGAGGAATGTCTCAACGATACCTATCTTGACGCCTGGAACACCATCCCACCCGCGCGCCCCGCAGTGCTGGTCGCGTATCTTGTCACCATCATCCGACGTCGCGCGCTGGATACCTACCGCCGTCTCCACCGTCAAAAACGGGGCGGGCACCTTGAGGTGTTGCCCGTCGATGAGCTGACAAATGATCTTCCCGCTGCCCCCTGCGACGCCGACGAGGCGTATCACCGCGCCATGGGCGAGGCGATCAGCGATTACCTTCGCTCTCTGCCGGAGCGGCAGCGAGCCATATTCATCAGCCGCTATTATCTCTGTCGCCCCGTTGCCGAGATCGCAAGGACGCTGGGCATCAGCCGTTCTACCGTACAAAAGCAGCTCGTCATCATCAAAGACGGGCTCAGGAAAAAGCTGGAAAGTGAGGATATATCGATATGAACCATGCATCCGCAGCATTGTCGCATCTGTCTGACGCTCTGCTGGAGGAATTTTTCAAAGCAGATTATGCGCAGCAAAAAAAGCGTCACCGTCGCCAAAAATGGGTCGCCGCGCTCGCCGTCGCCGCGTGTCTTTGCCTTGTCGTCACGGGGACGGCACTCACGCTCGGGCGGCTGGATTATCATTTGTTCCTTGCCTCCTGCGGCGCGTACCCCGGGCAGATCGTTGACGGAGATTATTATTATTTCGTTCCCCACCGCGGGGTCATGCGTTACACCCCCGGCGGGGGCATCGAGCGGATGGTCCACACCTTCTGGGTGGATGATTGGCAGGTAAATGAATACGGCGTCTATTACGACAGCGGCAGGAGTTTGTACGTCTTTGCACATGAGAGCGGACAGCGGCAGCTGCTGTATACCGCGAGCTGGACGGACACCACCCACATCGCCTTTTCGCTCCGCTCAGAGCGCGAGGTCATCGTCACCTGCTATAATAAGCACGATCAGACCTTTTATCAGGTCATCCTTGACGGCGTCAGCGGTGAGATTTTGCTGACCACCGCGACGCTGCGGTATTCAGACTATAAATATGAGCACTCGCACTACACCGTCGGGCAAAGGGAGATTGTGCTGTTCCCGAGCATCAAGGATGACGACCCCTACAGCGACGTCTATCTGATACTGACCGAAAACGGCGTTCCTCTGTTGCCCGAGGGACTGCTGGTGAGCAAATACAGTGCCGTATGGTACGGCGAGTCGCTGTGGTTCTCCACGCGACAGACGGATCGGGAGGAATACGGCAGCGTAACCTACGTTATTCTCTCCCCGGACGGCACCACCGAGCTGGTCACACTGCCCGATGAGAGGTATTCGGGCGGGGACGGTGAATATCTGTTTTACCCCATCGTCGATCAGGGGCTTGTCGGCTGTGTCGAGGTCGCCACGGGACAAACGTGGGCGCTGACCTCAGACGTCCCATGCGACGATCTGCACGACCTTGTCAGCGACGGCAAGTATCTGTATACCACCGCTCCGTGGACGGACACCCAGACCGTCTGGCGCGTGATCCGCGACGAGGGCGGCGCTCCCACCGCACTGCAGCAGGTCGCAGAAGATATTGCCGGGCATTGATATCGCCTCATCCGATGGATGCATTCAAAACGGGCTGTCCCACTTTTTTACAAAGGTGGGCAGCTCGTTATTTTTTTGGTGCGCTCTTCAAAAATTGGCAATCCGCCAAATACAGTGTTAATTATACCCCAAATTCCACCGTTTTCACGCCTTTATATCCGCGTTAATTTAGCACTCTATATATCCGAGTGCTAATATTTACAAATCATACACACTTTCGTCATTATTTATTCATGTTTTGGGTGTATGCTTATCATGTGAGAAAAGAGGGACACCCGACCGATGAAATTGCGCATAAGGTACCCCGATTTCACAAACAATATCCAAGACCGATACAGGGAGGTACTGTGATGAACATCAATCAATATACACAAAAAAGCACGGAGGCGCTACAGGATATGCAGTCCCTCGCGCTGCAAAACGCCAATCCGCAGATCGAACAGCTGCACCTTTTACACGCACTGGTCTCCCGCGAGGACGGGCTGATCCCCAACCTGCTCACCCGCGCGGGGGTGTCGGCACAAGCACTGCGGGAATTGGCCGAGGACGCCGTCTCCAAGCTCCCCAAAGTCACGGGAATGCAGGCGGACAAGCTGTATCTATCCCGCGAGCTGGACAGTGTCTTTACCGAGGCACAGGCGCAGGCCGAAAAGATGAAGGACGAATTTGTCTCCGTGGAGCATCTGATGCTGGCACTCTTCTCAAAGGCGGACGTCAAGGTCAAGGAGCTTCTGAGCAAGACCGATCTGACACGGGACGCCTTTCTGGGCGCGCTGAAAAGCGTCCGCGGAAACAAGACCGTGACCAGCGATCATCCCGAGGCGACCTACGACGTATTGAAAAAATACGGGCAGGATCTGGTTGCAAGAGCGAAGGAGCAAAAGCTCGACCCCGTCATCGGCAGAGACGACGAGATACGAAACGTCATCCGCATCTTATCCCGAAAGACTAAAAATAACCCCTGCCTGATCGGTGAGCCGGGTGTGGGCAAGACCGCCATTGCCGAGGGGCTTGCCCTGCGCATCGCCAAGGGCGACGTGCCCGACAATCTCAAGGAGCGCATCATTTTCTCTTTGGATATGGGCGCACTGATCGCGGGTGCCAAATTCCGCGGAGAATTTGAAGAGCGGCTCAAGGCGGTGCTCGAGGAGGTCAAGAGCAGCGAGGGAAAGATCATTCTGTTTATCGACGAGCTGCATACCATCGTCGGCGCGGGCAAGACCGACGGCGCAATGGATGCGGGAAATCTGCTCAAGCCCATGCTGGCACGCGGCGAGCTGCATTGCATCGGCGCGACCACGCTCAACGAATACCGCCAATATATCGAAAAGGACGCGGCGCTGGAGCGGCGTTTCCAGCCCGTCATGATTCCCGAGCCGACCGTGGAGGACACCATCTCGATTCTTCGCGGTCTCAAGGAGCGCTACGAGGTGTTCCACGGGGTCAAGATCCACGACGGTGCTCTGATCGCTGCCGCGACCCTATCCGACCGCTATATCTCCGACCGTTTTCTCCCCGACAAGGCGATCGACCTTGTGGACGAGGCGTGTGCGCTGATCAAGACCGAGATGAACTCGATGCCCGGTGAGATGGACGAGGTCGCCCGTAAGATCATGCAGCACGAGATTGAGGAGGCAGCGCTGAAAAAGGAGGACGACAAGCTCTCCCGGGCGCATCTTACGGAAATACAGGCGGAGCTTGCCGATATGCGCGCCACCTTCGACGAAATGAAAGCCAAATGGGACGTCGAAAAGCAGTCGATCGAAAGACTGCAACGGCTGCGCGAAGAAATCGAGCAGACGGGCGCCGACATCGAGCTGGCGCAGAACCATTACGACCTTGCCAAGGCCGCAGAGCTGAAATACGGCAAGCTCCCCGCGCTTAAAAAGCAGCTGGAGGAGGAGGAGAGCCGCGCGGACGGTGCGGCAAGCAGCAATTCCCTGCTCCGCGACAAGGTCACGGAGGAAGAGATTTGCCGCATCGTCGCCAGATGGACGGGCATCCCCGTCGCCAAGATCATGGAAAGCGAACGAGAAAAGCTGCTCGGGCTGGAGAGCATTCTTCATCGACGCGTCATCGGGCAGGACGAGGCGGTCACCAAGGTCAGCGACGCCATCCTGCGCTCCCGCGCAGGCATCAAGGACCCCCGCCGCCCCATCGGCTCCTTCCTCTTCCTTGGCCCCACGGGTGTCGGCAAGACCGAGCTTGCCAAGGCCCTCGCCACGGCGCTGTTTGATGACGAAAAAAGCCTGATCCGCATCGACATGAGCGAATATATGGAAAAATATTCGGTCTCCCGTCTCATTGGTGCGCCTCCCGGGTACGTGGGCTATGACGAGGGCGGACAGCTGACCGAGGCGGTGCGCAGAAAGCCGTACGCCGTTGTTTTGTTTGACGAGGTGGAAAAAGCCCACCCCGACGTCTTCAACGTGCTGTTGCAGGTGCTGGACGACGGGCGGATCACCGACAGCCAAGGCAGAACGGTCGATTTCAAGAACACGGTCATCATTCTGACCTCCAACCTCGGCTCCGATCTGATCCTTGAGGGCATCACCCCCGACGGCGAGATCGGGGAGGAGGCACGTCAGGGTGTCAGCGAGCTGCTCAAGCGCAGCTTCCGCCCCGAATTTCTCAACCGTCTGGATGAGATCGTCTTCTACAAGCCGCTGACCCGTGGCAATATCGATGGTATTGTCGATCTGCTCATCGCCGAGCTTGACCGAAGACTTGCGGACAAGCAGCTGCGCGTCGTGGTCACCCCCGCCGCCAAAGCGGCGATCATCGACGCGGCGTACGACCCGATCTACGGCGCAAGACCGCTCAAGCGATTCATCCAATCCCACATCGAAACGCTCCTTGCCAAAAGGATCATCAGCGGCGACGTGCAGCCCGACCGCGCGCTGACGGTCGACTTCGACGGCAGTGATCTGTTCATCCAACCCGCATGAAAGCAGGAACGGGGAGAGGCAAATGCAAAAAATGCATTTGCCTCTCCCCGCCATTTTTGCTTTGCGGCTGAACACCGCCATTTTTGCACGCTTTGCAGGTAAAAACACACAGTGATTAGCATCCGATAGTCGTTTGTTCATCACTATTTGCCCCATTACCCCCCAGCCTTTCCAGTGTCCGTTTCACGGCCGCCAGCACATCTCGGTCATTCTGCTGGATGCGCCACAAAATCAGCTGTATAGCTTCCGCATAACCGATTACGTTCCCACTGCGGGGGTTAACCCATCGGAACATTATCGACATAAGCACCGTTCATCGTAACCTTGACTCTATTAAGGACTTGTGCTTTCCGGGCAAGATTCAAAATCTCCGGCTTACTCGGCCCATACCCCTGCGGGTTTTGTTCGGTCGGCTTTAATACTTCGTTATTCATCGGTTACTGCTCCCGGTTCAAATTTTCTTGAGCGGCACCCAAAACTCATAACGGTAGCCTTCACCGGTATTGGCGCCCCAGCGCTCCAACAACCACACACCAAGCTCTTGCTCGGTGCATTTTTCATACCCGTCAGGAGCATCCATGCTTTCAAAATATTCAAACCTTATGTGTTTCATGGTTTCTTCATATGTCGCCATCCATTCGGTGGTAACCACAAGATATTCACCGCCCGAGAATTTCTTCATCGTATAACCCTCGGGGACAACTGCATCTTCCCGAGCCATTTTACCTTGATAATAAATCTTTTCGTCGGCAGATCGGTTCCACCAAACATTGATGCAGTTCGGATCTATGGCATACGGATCTATGGGATCATATCCACCCTTATCGAAGAAATTTCCCCAAAAATCACCGAAATCTGTATGTTCATCATACTTGTTCTCGATGCCCATAAAGTAAAAATCTTCCAGTCTTGTCCGGAATGCGATCACTTTTGTACCATCTTTCCATATGGTTTCCTTCACCGGAATTTCTGCCCGGTGTGCAAGATCGAGAATCTCCGGCTTACTCGGGCCATAACCTTGGGGCTGTTCAATTTTCTTAATTGCTTTATCCATTACAATCTCCTATCAATGATTATCGGAATCAGCAGAATCCTTCGGTTCTACAAAAAATCCAATATCAAGCGTTTGATGGCCTTCTTCGTCCGGCGTTGCATATCTTGAAAGAACATATCGTTCGAAAAACCAGAATGCCCCCTCATTGTCGTCTTGAATCCGATACCCCGCGAGTTCCAATTGTTGTGCCACATCCGCCTCATGACCATATAATTCTGCATCAAATCCATGCAAATGGCAGATGCCGAGCGTAGAAACGGGAAAATCATAATAAATAAATCCTTCAGGGACAATCGTATCTGCGGGGACAAACATACCAACCGCATAAATAAAGGGGTCACTATCACGACAGCGCATCAATCCGATATAACTGTCACTGTCTTCCCATGTGATTTCAGATACGATATTTTTGCTGATAGTGCTTGCGTGATCTTCATCAAAGAAAACAGACCATTTATCACCGAAAGAACCATTCACTCTATCCTCGTCACCGTATGCTTTTCCAATGAAACGAAATTTCGGATATTCCTCCGTGTAAAGTTTTGAAAGTAATGAATGAATGGCAGAATTACTTTTCGGAAGAAGGTCAAATATCTTTGATTTTTTGGCCATATCGATGATCTCCGGCTTACTCGGCCCATAGCCTTGGGGCTGCTCTGTTGGCTTTTTTACTTCGTTGTTCATTTTCATTTCCTCCTTTTCAAGGTAGGTTCATTATACCATGCTCCCGCGCGGGCGTATTACCATTTTGTAACATCTTGACGCCGCAGTACATACGAATTTTCGGATTATCATAGCTTTTTGCCGCGTCGTATATCGCAAAAACGCTCGCCGCGTCGGGCTCAAAGTGATTATCTCTTGCAAAGCGCAGCAGGATCGAGGCCATCTGCTCGTAGTCGCCCATGACGCTGCTCTCCAGCATGAGATACGCCGCACCGCCCGTCGCATATTCCTCGATCTGCTCGTCCGCGATCGCCTTTTTTGCCAAGGGCGCGCCGATGCGCACGCCGCAGATATAATCGGTGTCGCTTTGCTTTTTAACGAAAAATTCACGCATCATATGCGCGGAATACGGATGATGTGTACTGACATAATTGATGACGCGTCGAGAGGCATCCCGCTCGGCATTCATTCCCGTGGCGCGCGCCGTCAGAAAATGCAGATCGGATGTCTCCAGCAGCGTGATCTGCATATTCTCCCCCCGCTTTCGGATCGGCAAATACAGTCGCAGCTTGGCGGGACGACACGCAGTGCCGACGTTCTGGTACAGATATTCTTCAAAATACGGGGCGTCCGTGTGCTCAAACATACTGCTGCCGAGCCATGTTTTATACAAATAATCCCATGCATCCCCGATCTTTTCTTCCTCATTCGCCACGGTCAGGGTGGCAAAAAGCCCCCTTTGCGGCGCGCACGCGTCCGCGATCTCAAAGCCATAGCGTTCAAGGCTCTCGCAGTCCACCTCTTGATCGGTAAGATACAATTCGTAGCAAAAACGGTGCCCGCGCTGCTCCCCGTTTCTGCCGAACACGCGTCCTTTGTATTGCGGTATGGCACGAATCAATCTGTCTGTGGCTCGATCCTCAAGACCGCGAAGGCTTGGGTGGTAAAAGCGCAGGCAAAGAGTTCCCGGAACGCTTTCCTCAGATACGGTCACCGAATACAGGGGATATCCCTCATATGGGGGAAAATCGAAGTAAGTATTGCTGCCGCGGTATTCCAGCGGGGTCATACCGAGCTCCTGCTTGACGGCGCGGCAAAGAGATTGCTGCGAGGAATACCCGCTCAGATAAGCAACGTCGGCAAGCGGCAGCACCGACGCCTTGATATGTGCCAGCGCGACCGACAGCCGCCGCTTGGAAATATATCCCTTGACGGTATGTCCCGTGACGGAATAAAAATCCCGATAAAGCTGCATACGGGAGCGATACACCAGCCTTGCCAGCGCATCCGCATCCACCGCCGTGCCGATGTTGTTTTCTATGTATCGGATCGCCATATTCATGCAAAGCTGCGCGGTCTGCTCGTCCATGTATATCCCTCCTTGCGCCAATGACGCGCGTTATTTCATATATTATACCATTCTGAAGTAAAAATGTCAATCAATTCTATGTTGATGGGAAAAGTTGCCTTTATCCTCCGTACCTTGTCCCGACCGAGCCCCAATGCTTATCGGCATTGGCACGTTTGCGGCGGCGAGATGACAGATATAACCCTATGCCAAGACGCCGACGGTAGGCTTTTTGGCTGCGCGGAATTTGCGCTTTTTGCCGCAAGGCAAAACGACGGGGCGAGTTTTACTCACCCCGTCATTTTATTTTTACTTTTTGTTCGGATCGTACGAAGCGGTGCTCTCCCCCTCGAAACTGACGGCGGGCGTCTCGGTCGCGTCCTCAGGCTCGGTGACGGTGTTGTAATTTACGGTATTGCTTTGGATGACGTATGCCTTGCCTTCATAATGCTCCGCAATATAAGCGGCGATTTCTTCGGTGCGCTCCACACCGATGAAGAATGCCTTGCCCGTGGAGCCGATATTGGTCGTCAGGTAACCGGCATCGGTGACCGCAAGGCTGATATTGCGGTAGCCCAGCGCACTGATATACACGCTCACGCCCATCAGCCGCTTGCCGTACGGCTGTTGTGAAAGCTTGCTCTCGTCGTAGACGTTGACCGCGTCGCGCTCGGAGAGCATCAGCTCCCAGATGACCCGGTCGGGAACGTCCTCGTACATCAGACGGTTATCCCCGCTGTAGACGGTGCCAAAGCTCATCAGCGACTCCAGCGCAAGCCCGTCGATCAGCGCACCCAGCGTCTCGGGGCGCCATGAGGAATCGATAAAAACGATGGGCAGCGCATCATACGCCTCGCTTGGCGGAAACATCACGGCCAAGGCAAATTCCTCGGTCACGCCCGTCATGCGGTAGAGAGTGGCAGTGGTCCGGTGCATCTCATCCTTGATCTCATCGTAGCCGCGGACGGTGATCTCGCCCAGCGACGCGCCCAGCAGCTCAGGCTCGGTCGAACACCACTGGGAGCTGTAGCTGCGACCGTCGTAGGTCAGCTCTGTGTACTGCTCGGCGATGGGCAATTCCTCCCACGGGCGGATGATCGCGGTCTCTCCCTCGGGGCTCATGATCTCCTCGCCGTTCCCGTACTCGCTGTGGCGGCGGTCGATCTCGGAATTTCCGTCAAACAGACCCGATGCCCAGCCGCCCACGCCGACCGCGACAGCGCAGACCAGACACGCGGCGGCAACGCTGAGACGGCGGGTGCGACGGGTGCGGAGCACTTTGCCCTTGGGGGCGGCATCCAGGATCATCTCGTCGGGGAGCTGCCCGATGGTATCAAGCAGCTGCTCGGTTTTTTTCGTGTTGGATTGGTTCATGGTGATTCTCCTTCTCTACAGGATATGTTGTTGTTCCAGATAAGCGCGCAGCTTTTCTCTTGTACGCAGCAGCGTCATTTTGACACGGCTCTCTCCGATGCCCATCTCACGGGCGATCTCGCCGATAGAGCACAGATAGAAATATCGCTGCAAGAAGATGCGCACGGTGTGTGCGGGGAGCGTGGCAAGAAAGGCTTGCATGGCGTCCTGCAGGACAATGGCCTTTGTCCACGTCTCGGCGTTCTCCCCGGGGTCGGGGATGCACGCGGCCAGCTCCTCCAGCGCCTCCTCTGTCCTGCCGCCGCCCCGCTTGAGTCGCTGCCGCTCGCGATCACGGTTGATGGCAATGGAGCGGGTCAGCTTTCCAAGGTATGCCGCAAGATTTTCGGGGCGATGGGGCGGGATGCTCTCCCACGCCCGCAGATACGTATCATTGACACATTCCTCGGCATCCTGCTCATTGCCCAGGATCCGTCGGGCGATGCTCAGGCAATAGCTGCCGAATTTTTTCTGGGTATGCTCGATCGCCGCCTCGGCGCGCGCAAAATACAGGGCGACGATTTCCTGATCCTTTGGCAGATCATTGATCATGGTCATACGTTCCTTTCGTAGGAATTTGAAGGGCCTTCACCTATATACACAACATTGCACCACCGCAGGTCACAGCAATGCAAAAAAATTTTTCAAAAAAAGAACAAAACCTCTCGCGGCGGGCGCGGCGGCGCACCACCCGAGAGGTCTGTGATCGTCGGGCACGACACACGGCACTCACGTTTTCTTCATTTTGCGATTGAGCATATCTGCCAGGGGTAAAAAGAGCAGCCCCAGCAGCCACCAAAGTGCAAAAAACGGCGGGCAGATCTGTCCCATGAGATTATATGGCACCTCACTGTAATCCCAGACGTTCATATGCAGCTGTACGTTGCAGATCAAGCCGAAGATAAACTCCACCGCAGTGATGCTGACGGCACAAAGCAAGGATTTGAACAGCAGCCCCCGCCTCGAAAAGCGTTCGCTGATCAGCGAAAAGATGACAAAGCAGATGCCTCCCGCCAGCACCATCGTCCAGTGTGTCCGTCCCCGCCAACTTAGCTCCAGCAATGCATACCCCAGGCCGCCGATGATAAAAAACACGGCGTATTTTACGGGTCTTATCATATTCCATCCGCCCCTTGTTAACATTTTGCGCTTGCATATGCATAGTGTGTCCGTCCGTGAAGAGTGCATACGCCTGCGAGGCGATGGTAATTTTTTTAGAGTTGACGAGGCATCACCCGCGGCGCTGCGCTCTCAGCGCGCATATGCGACGAACCAGATACACGGTCAAGGCCGTCAAGCCCAAGCCGCAAAGCGCACCGGAAAAATCCAGCAGCACGTCGCTCACCGACGAGGTGCGCCCGGTAAAGCTTTGAATATATTCATCCGTCACCGCCGTCAGCAAGGAAAAGAGCAGCGCACCGCACACCGGCGGATGGGAAAGCAGCGGGGCGACGCCCTCGCTTTTTCGGGAGGCGCCAATGAGCACGCCGCACAGCGCCATCCCGAGCCAGAAGAACTCGATAAAATGGGCAAGCTTGCGGACAGAAAAGGAAAAGGTCTCGTCATCGATGCGGTCCTCAGGGTCAACGATGGGCTTGACCGTCTCAACCACAACGCCGCTGGTCTTCATCGACTCTTCCCCGTTCTCCAAGGAGTTGGCAAAGATAAACGTCACAATTCCAAGCGTCAGCAGCATACAGATGCACACGGTCAGATGAGTGCGCAGCCACCGCACAGAGCAAGGCACGGTTCTCTGCGCACCGCGCCCGTTGCCTTTCCGATTTTTTTCAGATCTGCAGCGACTCATACGTCCTCCTCCCCGAGCATCATGCGAATAATCTGGCGATCGGTCTCACTCATCCCGTCGCGCGCCAGCCGTCCGACGTTGCGGATGGTATTTTCAATTCCCTTTTGCACGATGCCGTCGCCACCGAAAAACTGGCGACCCGTGCGAATCATTTCAAAGCCCATGATCCCCGCCTCGACCGCCATGGCGATCTTGGCCGCACAGGACGGCTTGGCCCCGTCGCAGATGGTGCCCGAGAGAATGGCGACCGCATTGACAACCGTATGCGCGATCTCATAAAAACGGCCACCGTAAAGATAACAAATCCCCGCGCCGCAGCCGCAGCCCGCGCTGATGGCACCGCAGTAAGCGGAGAGCGTGCCGATACCCGTCTTCTGGTGGACGGTGATCAGATCGGAAACGATCAGCGCCCGCAGCAACGTGTCCTCATCCACGCCCAGCTCACGCGCATAGACGATGACGGGCAGCGAGGCGGTCATGCCCTGATTTCCGCTCCCCGAGAGGATGCAGACGGGCAGCTCACAGCCGGACATCCGCGCGTCCGAGCCCGCCGTCGCATACGCACGGGCGCGATCCTTGAGCGAGGCCTGCCCGTCGCGATAAAGCAGCTTGCCGATGGCGGCGCCATATTCTCCGCGCAAGCCCTCCCGGGCAATGGCGGTATTCATCTCGATCTGCCGACGCAGCACGGGACGCAGTGGCGCGAGGTCACATTCCTCGGCATAGGTCACGATATTCTCGACCGTCAAAAGTCCGCGATCTGCCGCCCGCTCCTCCCTTGCCGCGTCGGTACAGCCGTTGCAAGCGTAGCGGGCAGCAAGCTCCTCACCATCCAAAACGACCGAAACGACGTTGGTATGAAAGTCGGTGATGCGAACGTGGCAGCGGTGTGTGCCGCACTGCCCGTCAAGAGCGAAATCAAAGGCGTGGGGGGTGTCCAGCTCCGCGAGCGTAATGCGGCAGCGGGATTGCAGCGCGGCGATCCGATCCCTTGCGTCCCCGCCAAGCGTACGCAGGACCTCAAGACGCAGCGAAGGTTGCCCCGAGAGCAGACCCGCGCACAGAGCAACCTCGATTCCGCGCAGCCCTCCCGTCATGGGAACGACGACGCTTTTGACATTTTTAATGATATTTCCACTCACGCGGGCGTCAAGCACCTCCGGCTGCGCACCGAGCGCCTCGCGCAAAATCGCCGCACCGTATGCCAGTGCGATCGGCTCGGTGCAGCCCATGGCAGGCACCAATTCCTCCTCAAGAATGGCGCGGTAAGCGTCTTGCCACGCGGCGGGGAGCGCCTGCTTTGCGGTTACGGCTGCCACGGCTCAGACCTCCTCTTCCGCATCGGCGGGAATGGTCGCGCGGTCGCCGGGGTTGAGTTGGATCTTGACACCGACAATGACGGCACCGTGCTTGAACTGGCTGTAGCCTGCGATGTAATTCATCTTGACATAGTTATCCAGCAGCTTGACCGTGTTGGAGCGAATGGCTGCCTTGGCCTGCCGCTCGGGCGGGTTGCCCAAAAGGTTATAGAGCGACTCGTAGCGAATGATATTGTCCGACTCCTCGGGGAAACGCTTCATGGTCTCGATCCAACGGAGCAGATTATAGCGGATCATCATGATCGACTCGCTGGAGCGCAGCACGTCCTTGGTGTTGAGCAGCTCACGCGGAACCGAGAGCACCTGATCCTCCAAGAGCGAATAGGAATAGACGATGGGAATATTCAAAATACGGTACGCCGTCTTGACCACACCGCCCGTGCGGACGCGGATGACGCGCAGATTGATCATTTTCTCCGAGATGACCGCCTGTGAGTCCTGCGTGGCAATGATCCCGGCTGCGCGGAACTGCTCGGTGCGGTCGATGTCGATGGTGGTGCGCTCCATTTTGCGCAGAGCGGTCTCAATGGAGCGAATGGCCTTGGGGCTGACCTTCTCGGTCTCGACAAAGCCGTTCATGGCGCGGTAGATCATATCCGCGGTCATGGTCTTGTTGCCCGACGCCCAGAGCGTACAAATGGCATCGTGCGCCATTTTATCGTACTCGGTGATGCTCTCGGACATACGGACGTTCTTGTCGTTGAGAATATTGATGGTGATCTTGGTCTCGGCGACCAGCCGCCCCTTGTGTACGACGGGCACCAGATTTTCGGTGTCGGTACGCAGGCCGGGAATGGCGTTTGCCACGTTGGAGTTGGTGATCAGCGATTGCTCGGGGATGCTGGATTTCAGCTCCCGCTCGCGGTAGACCATGCTCTCCACGGTCGCCAGCAGCATCTCGCCAAAGCTTGTCCGGATCTTGATGTCGTTATAATTCTCCGCGTCGGCACCGCTTTTTTTCATGGCAAGCTCTACGGCGCCCTCGATCTCGCGGCGCTCCAGCTCGTCCAGATTCTCGACGATCTCGGGAAAGATCTCACAGCAGTGCTCAAACAGCTGCTTGCGCGGCGTGTCAAGAAACAGCCCCAGATATTTTTTGTTCGACTTACTCGTAGTATCCACGGTCGTGTACCTCTCTGACGGTTACAGTTTTACATACTATATTATATACGATTTTTTCGGTGTTGTCAAGAGTAAACATCATTTCTTTTTCAAAACAAAACCGTCATTGTCCCATCGACCGTGAAACGGGTGCTCTTGTACGAAATATGTACCGACGGCACCCCAAAAATTACAAATAGCACTTGACTATGTCCGTATTCTGTGTTAAAATATTCAAAGAATCAACAAAGACCGCAAAGGAGCAAAGGCCCATGAAAGAACCCATTCCCGTGACCGAGAGCGTCAATCCCCGCACGGCCCACATCGACCGTGCGGATGCTCTGACCATAGCCCGCATGATCAACGAGGAGGATCGCGCCGTCCCGCAAGCGGTCGAAAAAGAGCTCCCTGCCATCGCCGCGGCGATTGACGCCATCGTTGTCGCCATGGAGAATGGCGGGCGATTGTTTTACGTCGGGGCGGGCACATCGGGACGACTCGGGGTACTGGATGCCGGCGAATGTCCCCCGACCTTTGGCACCGACCCTTCGCTGGTCGTCGGGCTGATCGCAGGAGGTGACCGTGCGCTGCGCACCGCCGTGGAGGGAGCAGAGGACTCCACGACGTTATGCGAGCAGCAGCTGCGCGAATACGACTTTTGTGCGCAAGATATTCTTTGCGGCATTGCCGCCTCGGGGCGCACGCCCTACGTGTTGGGCGGGATGCGTTATGCGAGATCACTCGGGGCGACGGTGCTCTCCCTGACCTGCGCCCCCGACTCCCCCATGGCAGCCCTTGCCGATATTTCCATCGCCCCCGCCGTGGGGCCCGAGGTCATCGCAGGCAGCACGCGGATGAAGGCGGGAACGGCGCAAAAGCTGGTGCTCAATATGCTGACAACAGGCGCGATGATCCGCCGCGGGCGCGTTTACGGCAACCGCATGGTGGACGTACAGCCCACCAACCAAAAATTGATCGGGCGCGCCGAGCGTATCGTCGCTGAGGTCTGCCGCTGTCCCCGCGCGCAGGCAAAGGCAGCACTCTCCGCCTGTGATTATCACCCCAAGGTCGCCATTCTCATGCTGCTCGCGAACCTTGACGCCGCAAGCGCGGCCGAGCGGCTGGCATCGTGCGGCGGCCAATTGCATCAGGCGCTCGACGAGCGCACCGACACCGCGCAACACTGACCACGCAGGAAAGGAGGATACCGCCATGACCGACCGGCTCATTCTCGGCGTTGACGCAGGGGGGAGCAAAACCGTCGCCGCGGCTTACTGCAAGGACGGCACCAAGCTCGCCCAAGTTACGGGCGGCGCGGGAAACGTGACCGTGGACACCCAAGCGGGCTGCCGTGCCCTGAGTGACACCGTCCGCGCCCTGCTCGCACATCCCGCACTGCAAGGCCGAACAACCACGCTCCCGTATTTATGCGTCGGCTGTGCGGGCGTGGAGGCAAGCGGACTTGCACCCATGGTCACCGCCGCGCTGCTCCGATCCCTTTCGGGGCAGGTCGGCAAGATCGATGTCATCAGCGATGCCTCCCTTGCTCTGTACGCCGCGCACGGCAATGCCGACGGGATCCTGATCATTTCGGGCACGGGCTCCATCGGTTACCGCCGCGATGGCGATACCCTTTTACGCTGCGGCGGCTGGGGACATCTGCTCGGCGACGAGGGCAGCGGGTACGATATTGTCATCCGCGCCTTCCGCGCTGTCACAGAGGCGGCCGACGCGGGGCTTGCCGCGCCGCAGCCCCTGCAGGACGCGCTGCTTGACGCCATGGGTGTAGATGCCTCCCAATGGGTCTCCCATCTATACCGCAGCACCAAAGCACAGATCGCCGCGTTATTTCCTGCCGTGGCAGCGTGTGCCGCACAGGGCGACCCCCTCTCCCGCCGCCTGCTGACGCAAGCAGGAGAGCAGCTTGGGGCGCTGGTCTCTGCGTTGCTCGCGCGGCAGCCTTCCCCGACAGCACTCCCCGTCGCCTGCAGCGGCGGTATTCTGACCAAGAACAGCATCGTTCGGGCGGCATTTGCGCGAGCGATCCGCGATTTGCCGATCACGACGATCTTTGACGTAGACGAGCCGACACGCGGCGCTCCGGCCCGCTATTTCGCCATATCCGCGCAGCCATCCCACCATCACACGCCATAAGAAAGGAGCTTTTCCATGAGCCAATACAACGAGTGGTTGAATTTCTTGAATCTCGGGTTGACCTCCGGTGCCTACCCTTGCTATGCCGCGGCGGTGGGGGATGCAGATCAGACCATGTTCCTTGCTCTGGGTGGTGATCGCGCTGTTTATCCCGCGCGCATCCCTTTGACCCGTGACACCCTGTTTGACATGGCATCCATGACCAAGATGATCGGCACAAGCTGCGCCACCCTACGCCTGATCGACCGCGGTGCGCTCCGCCTTGATGAGACGATCGACCGCTATTTTGACAACTGCTACGACAAGGGCAGGATCACCGTACGGCAGCTGATGACCCACACATCGGGACTGCCCGCGCATCTGCCGCTCTGGCAAAGCGAGCCGTCTCCCGACACCGCAATCGATGCGATTCTGCGCACCCCGCTGCGCGCCGCGCCCGACACCAAGGTCATCTACAGCTGTATGGGCTTTATTTTGCTCGGCAAGCTGCTGGAGCGTCTTTGCGGGCAGGGGCTTGATTCCATCGTGCAGCGCGAGGTGTTCACCCCCCTTGGCATGACGCGCTCCTGCTTTTGCCCGCCCGAGGGCGCCGTCTGTGTATCGACCGAAAAAAAGGCAGGGCGCGAGGATTACGTCTGCGGGCACGTTCACGACGAAAACGCGCATTTTCTGGGCGGAGTTTCGGGCAATGCAGGGCTGTTTTGCCCGTTGGATGACGTGATCTCCTTCGCGCAAATGCTCTCCCGCCGCGCCGACGGGTATCTGTCGCAGGAGCTCTTTGACCTTGCTGTCAGTGACCTGACCCCCTTTGATCCCGAGGAGTCCCGCGGGCTGGGCTTTCACCTCTTTCGCGACGGCACCTACCCCGGCGGCAGCCGCATGAGCCGCGGCAGCTACGGACACACCGGCTTTACCGGCACCACCCTGTACGTTGATCACAAAACGGGCGTCTATTGCCTGCTTTTGACCAATCGCGTCCATTTCGGACGCAGCAACAACGACTATTTTACCCACCGCCGCGCGTTCTTTGATTTGGTTTATGGTTGATGTAATCTCGGGATATTGGGCGCTGCCTAAATTCAGGATATTGGGGCGCTGCCTAAATTCGGAATATTGGGGCGCTGCCCCAAACCCCGCCAAAGGAACTTTTTTGAAAAAAAGTTCCTTTGGAATCCTCAAAAAACCGAAACCGTTTTAAGTGATAAATTCACATATCGTTCTCGTGGGGCGGGACGGTATATCGGTTACGCACGGTCGAGCGCAACTGCCCCGGCCCATCCCCAACCATTGATTGAGTTTTTAGAGTTCCAAGAACCTTTTTGGAAAAAGGTTCTTGGCGGGTGCGCGAGGGCAGCGCCCTCGCATACAAAACAGCACCTCGCAGACACAACCAAAAATACGCACGATCGAGCACAACTGCCCCAGCCCATTCCCAACCATTGATTGAGTTTTTAGAGCTCCAAGAACCTTTTTCCAAAAAGGTTCTTGGCGGGTGCGCGAGGGCAGCGCCCTCGCATACAAAACAGCACCCTCGCAGACACAACCAAAAATACGCACGATCGAGCGCAACTGCTCCGGCCCATTCCCAACCATTGGTTGAGTTTTTTAGAGTTCCAAGAACCTTTTTCCAAAAAGGTTCTTGGCGGGTGCGCGAGGGCAGCGCCCTCGCATACAAAACAGCACCCTCGTATACAAAACAGAAAGAGTACACATATGAAGATCGGATTGGTTTTACAAGGCGGCGGCACACGCGGGATGTACACGGCGGGTGTGCTGGACGTCTTTTTAGAAAAAGGAATCACCTTTGACGGCGTCATCGGCGTCTCTGCGGGCGCGGTTCACGCCTGCTCTTATCTCTCCGGCCAGAGGGGCAGGAGCTTACGCTACTTCAAAAAATACTGCGCCGATCCCCGCTTTATGAGCCTGCGCAGCCTACTGAAAACGGGAGATCTTGTCGGCGCGGATTTTTGCTACCACGAGCTACCCGACCGTCTGGACATCTACGACAACGATGCGTATCTTAACTGCGGCGTTCCCTTTTACGCCTGCTGTACCAACCTTGAGACGGGCAAAGCGGAATATCTGTCCGTGAAGGATATGCGGGGTGACATCGATATACTGCGCGCGTCTGCCTCCATTCCCTTTGTCTCCCGCATCGTTATGATCGACGGCAAGCCGTATCTGGACGGCGGCTGTGCGGACAGCGTCCCCATCCGCGCCTTTCGCGACATGGGTTACCCGCGCAACGTCGTCATTCTCACCCGCTGCGAGCGTTTTCCCAAGGAGCCAAAGTGCGCCCTGCTCTCAAGGCTCCGTTATCACAAATATCCCGCCTTCATCCACACCATGGACACGCGACAGGCGGTGTACGACCAGACCGAGGAGGCACTGTACGCCATGGAGAAAGCGGGCGAGATCTTTCTCATCCGCCCCTCTCGCCCGCTGCCCGTGCGCGCCATCGAGAAGGACGCCTCCCGCATTGAGGCTGCCTACCGGATCGGTCGCGCGGACGCGCTGCAGCTGCTCGACCGCCTGACATCGTGGCTGCAGCAATCAAAATAAAAACCGCAGGTTGTATTTTTATCCCCACAGTTTCGCTTTCAGGAGGTTTCCATGAACCATACCCATGTTGCCGTTTTCAACGCCATCGACCGCCCGTCCTTATGGAAGGAGCTGCTGCGCGGCAAGCGGGTCGGCCTTGTCACCAATCCCTCCGGCGTTGACCGCTCCTTGCGATTGACCTCGGACATACTGCATGAGAACGGTTGCCTTACCTGCCTTTTCTCCCCCGAGCACGGGGTCAGAGGCGACCGTCAGGCGGGCGCCAAGGTGGATTTCTACACCGACGCCCAAACGGGTCTGCCCGTCTACAGCCTGTACAGCCAAGGGCACCACATCCCAAAGGACATATCGGACACCCTGGATGCCGTCGCCTTTGACATTCAGGACGTCGGTGCACGATATTATACTTATATCTACACCCTCTCCTACGTCATGGAGGACTGCGCCGCCGCGGGCAAGGAGGTCATTGTCTTCGATCGCCTCAATCCGCTCGGCGGAACGACCATCGAAGGGACTGTCCTTGAGCGGGCATATTCCTCGTTCGTCGGGCGTTATCCCATCGCCTCCCGCCATGCACTGACCGTCGGCGAGTTTGCGCGCTACATCAACGCGGTCGAGCGCATCGGCTGCCGCCTCACCGTCATTCCCGTTGACGGCTGGCAGCGGAATCATCTGTTTTCTATGACCGACCTCTCCTGGATCGCCCCCTCACCCAATCTGCCGACCTTTGACAGTGCGCTGTGCTACATCGGCACCTGCCTTTTTGAGGGCACCAATCTCTCCGAGGGGCGCGGCACCACCCGCCCGTTTGAAACGATTGGCGCACCGTGGCTGCGGGCAGAAGAGCTCGCGCAAGCGATGCGGGCGCTATTTCTCCCCGGGGTCAAAATCCGCCCCTGTTACTTCACCCCCACCTTTTCCAAATACGCGGGCGAGCTGTGCGGTGGGGTGCAGCTGCACGTCACCGATCCCCACACCTTTCGTCCGTTTGAAACAGGGCTGCGTCTTCTGACCGCGATCATGAAAACGCATGAGGAATTTTCCTTCTCGCCGCCCTCTCCCACGGGCGTCGCGAGCATCGACCGCCTTTTGGGCTGTCGCGACTTGCGCGATGCGGACTTTTCTGTCGATGCCTTTCTGGCAAAGCAGCAGGATCGCCTCTCCCATTTCCGAAAGGCAGTTGCTCCGTACCTGTTGTACGACTAACATCCACCCCTTCGGTTTATTTATTATACCTATAGTTTAATCGAGGTACATATGACACCATCATACGATTCTTCCGCCACCGCTGCGTGGCTGGAGCCTCTGATCCCCGCCCCATGGCGCGAGATCTTTGCCCGCGTTTTATGGGACACCGAAACCCACACGCCCATAAGCGAGAGCGCCATGGCGCTGCTCACCTTTGTTGCGCGCGAGTATGCCGCAGCCGAGGCCGGCGGCGTACCGATCTATCCCCCGCGTGCACAGCTGTTTCGCGCGTTTTACGAGGTCTCCCCCGACGACGTGCGGGTGGTTCTTCTGGGGCAGGATCCTTACCATGGCGCAGGGCAAGCAGAGGGCTTGAGCTTTTCCGTCCCCGACGGCATCAAGGCACCGCCTTCCCTGCGCAATATCTTCAAGGAGCGGGAGACAGATGTCGGTATCCCCGCGGCGGGCGCGTCACCCTCTCTGCTCCCCTGGGCAAGGCAGGGCGTGCTGCTGCTCAATACGACCTTGACCGTTCGCCAAGGCGAGGCCGGCAGCCACCGCAAGCAGGGCTGGGAGCGCGTGACCGATGGCATCCTGCGCGCGCTGGATTTCCGCGACACCCCCACCGTCTTTCTTCTCTGGGGCGCCGATGCCCGCAAAAAAAAGGCGCTGTTGCAAAACACCGCCCATCTCGTGATAGAATCCGAACACCCCAGCCCGCTGTCTGCCTACCGCGGCTTTTTCGGCTCGCAACCCTTCTCCAAGGTCAACGAATTCCTCGCCGCCCACGGGCTGCCCGCCATCTGCTGGGAAACCTAAGCACGTATGCAGCCTGCGCCGCTTGCGCGTTGTCCCAAGCCGCGCACGGTGCTCTTCGCGAAAATCCACCGTGCAAGCTATAACAAGCTATAAAATGGGGCTGCATCATTGCCCCCTGCGTAAAAAAGCCGACGGTAGGCTTTCAGCCGCACCGAATTTGCGAATTTTGCCTGCAAAGCCGGAAAAATTGCGGTGTTCAGCCCAAAGTAAAAACAACGGGGTGAGTTTCAAATGCATTTTGCACTTGACTCACCCCATTATGTATTGGAATCTTCAACGACGGATCAATGGTAAACCTTGATCGCCTTGCCGCCGGCGTGAAGAATCGCATGTTTTGCCTGTGCGGAGAAGGACGTCGCATGAATGTTCAGCGGACGATCCATCTTCTCGTTATCGGCGACCAGAACCTTATAGCCGTCCGCCTTGACGGGAACCAGACCCATGCCCTTCAGGATCTCGATGTTGACCGTCGCATCTGCGGGAAACGCCTGCATCAGCTGCTGCAGGCTGACGGTTGCGTCATACTGCTTTGCGTGACGAAGGGTATGTCCGTGATGATGCTCACGGTGCTTTTTTTGCCGCGGGATGGAAACGTCTCTTTGTGCGCGATGGCGGGACACGGGAGCAGCCACAGCAACCGCCTCGGCCACCTTGTTCTTGACCGCCGTCATGGCAAGCAGAACCGCGGCGTAGATGAGGATGACCGCTATGTCAACGACGATCCAACACCAAGGACAAGCGCCGAAACACCAGGGACAACATTCCCCCGCTGTGCGTTCTCGCTCGTGAAGAACCAGAGATAAGATGATCACCGCAGCGATCGCCAAAACGATGCTGATGAGCACGATGACCTGCGCCTTTGAGATACGTTTTTTGTTTTCCGACATACCAGCCGACCTCCTTTGTTTCACGTCGCCGACACGTCGTGGGAAATAGGTCGCGACGCTTTATTGCTACACCCCGATCGTTTCGATTCGCGGGTGTATTTTTCTATATTATACCAGTGATTTAACCAAAATGCAATAGGTTTTTTGAAAAAAATTATGAACTTTTTGTGTATAAATATAAAACTTTTTTATTTTTTTCGGCGATAAGTGTTAAAAAAACGCAAATTCCGCGCGGTGTCATCGGAGGGACTTTTGAAAAAAGTCCCTCCGATGACTGTAGACCAAAGCATTCTCCACCCCACACAGTGGGGCGAAAACCCATAAAATGATCCTTTTGAAAAAGCTTTTTAAGGATTCTTAAGGT
>JAFTJZ010000030.1 GCA_017456145.1 Clostridia bacterium | reverse complement strand
CAAAGCATTCTCCACCCAACACGGTGGGGCGAAAACCCATAAAATGATCCTTTTGAAAAAGCTTTTTAAGGATTCTTAAGGTGCTTTTTCTCGAAAAAGCACCTTAAGTGGGGTTTGGGGCAAAGCCCCAAGTCTGCTCGCCGGCAAAGAGCGGGGCTGCGCCAACGGCGTGCACAGTTAGCGGTAAATGGAACGTCAATTTACGCCGTTTAGAAATATTCCTCGCGGTCTGAATAACCGCGTTCCGCAAGCGGAAACGGAATATTTCCAAAACAAAGTGCAGACCGAATGCCGCAGCCTTTTTTTATTCCGTTTTTGAAAAATTCACAGATTATCTGTTGCCAAAGCGGACAAGATATGGTACAATATAAGATGGATAAAAATTACGTTTCCGAGAGGAGAAGCATACGATGAATATTATGCAATTAAAGCAATACATTGAGGCGGGAGAGGCGGATGCCGCCCTGCTGGAGGTATATGAAAAGCAGGCTCTTAATCATGCAAAGCAGAGGTGCTTGCAGTTGATCGATGCCTTTGCTTTGCGTTTCGGGCAGCACGAACGCGAGGTGGTGCTGATCTCTGTGCCCGGTCGGAGCGAGCTTTCAGGCAACCATACCGACCACAACCACGGACGCGTGATCGCCGCGTCGATCGATCTTGACGTTCTGGCTGTTGCCGCAGCACGGCAGGATGGCGTCATTCATCTGGAGAGCGAGGGCTTTGCCCCCGAGACGGTGTGTCTCTCTCCGCTGCCTACTCCCGAGACGGTTGCGGCGGGAACGTCAGGAGCGCTGATTGCGGGTATGGCAGACGGTTTTGCCTCGTTGGGGCTGCCGTACGGTGGCTTTGATGCTTGCATGACCTCGCAGGTGTTGCGCGGCTCAGGGCTTTCCTCCTCGGCAGCATATGAGGTTGCCGTGGGCTGGATCCTCAATGCCTTGTATTGTAATGGTACGGTGGATGCAGTCACAGTGGCCAAGCTGTCACAACGGGCGGAAAATTTGTTCTTTGGTAAGCCCTGCGGACTGATGGATCAGACCGCTTGCGCAGTTGGTGGCATGGTAGCGATCGACTTTGCAGATCCGAAGGAGCCCGTGGTCGAGTCTATCCGCTTTGACATGACGGGAGCAGGCTATGCGCTGTGCATCGTGGACACGGGCGGCAACCATGCCGATCTGACGGCGGATTACGCCTCGGTGCCCGCGGAAATGAAGGCGGTGGCATCGGCACTTGGTAAGGCCGTCCTGCGCGAGACGGACGAGGCGGCAGTGCTCTCCTCCATCAAGATACTGCGAGAGTCGGTGGGAGACCGTGCTGTGCTGCGCGCGCTGCATTTCTTTGAAGAAAACAAGCGGGTGTGTGAGCAGATGGCAGCGCTCAAGGAAGGCGATCTTGATCGCTATTTCCGCGGCGTTCTGGCGTCGGGGCGTTCGTCGTTCTGCTATTTACAAAATGTATATACCACAGTAAACGTGGCAGAGCAGGGACTCTCGCTTGCGCTTTGCCTTGCCGAGCGGGTGCTCGCAGAGGCGCGCAGCGCATGGCGTGTGCACGGCGGCGGCTTTGCAGGGACGATTCAGGCGTATGTTCCTACGGCGATGGTGCCCACCTTCCGCGCGGTGATGGATGCGGCGTTTGGTGAAGGTGCCTGCCTTGAGCTGCATATTCGTCCCGTTGGCGCGGTGCGTCTGGCTTAAATCATACATAGGAGAATAATACATATGGCTAAAAGGAAACCAACCCAAGCCCCCTTGCCTTGGCGCGGGCGTGATCCCAAGGACGGGCACGACGCAAGCAAGGAAAAAAACGCAAAAAAACTGATGCTTATGTTGATTGCCAACAGTGTTTTGGTGATCTCGGTCTATTTTATCTTGAACAGCTTGGAGTTTTGGCCGATTTTCTTTATCTACATGGGCATAGCAGCGGTGCTGGTCGTCATTTACGCTCTCTATAATCGCGGATTCGTGTATAGAAACGTGACGCCGGATATGCTGCCCGATACCATGTCGTATGAGCAAAAGACTGCTGTCCTGGATGAGGCAAAGCAGCGGATGGACAAGTCGCGCTGGATGCTGACGCTGATCCTCCCGTTCCTTGTCGCCTTTATGCTGGATGCGCTGTATCTGTTCGTCTTGTCCGATCTGTTTACAACACTCGGAATTACATTTTAAGCAATAAAACAACCATAGAAAGATATCAACATGACACCATACCGTTTATATTCCTTATATTCAGGCTCGACGGGGAACGCGATGCTGATCGAAACCGAAACGACGCGTCTTTTGATTGACGCGGGTAAGAATGCCAAAACGCTGTGCCGTGCACTTGGCGAGCTTTCCCTTATGCCCGAACAGCTGGATGCTATTATCATTACACACGATCACCGCGATCACACGGCAGCATTGCCCGTATTTCTCAAGCACCACCCACGACCCGTTCACGCGGTTGAGGCATCGGCACAGGTGATAGCGATGGATATGGATGAGAGTGCCCGCGCTTGCCTTTTGCGGCATCCGCCTCTGTATACCGCTGACATCGGAAACATTCAAGTCAGCTCTTTTATCACACCGCATGACAGTCGTTTTTCGGTGGGCTACCGCCTGCGGGTTGCAGCCAGCGATGGGATGCACGAGATCGGTTATGCCACCGACATCGGCTATGTGACCGAGGACGTGCGACGCGGTCTGCGTGGCTGCGAAACGGTTGTGCTGGAGAGTAATCACGATCGTGAAATGCTGCTGACGGGTCCTTATCCCCGCCAGCTCAAAGAGCGTATTTTCTCTCGCTATGGGCATCTTGCCAACGATGATAGCGCCGCCTTTGCCGCCGAGCTTGCCGAGCAGGGGTTGCAAAATCTTATGCTCGCACATCTCAGTGAGCAGAACAATGACCCCGCCATTGCTTATGAAGAATTTGTGATGGCATTGGGCGGTGAAAATCGCGTACATATCGCCGTTGCCGCACCAGATCGGATTGTGGAGTTGTAAACGCTCCGCGGGGTCAGAACCTTTTTTACAAAAAAGGTTCCGACACCTCCAAAAAACTTTGGTAAAAAATTATTAGCTAAAATTTCAACGCTTCGTTTCTAAACATACGAACTTCAACGCCCATTTGGGGCCCCTGCCCCAAATGTTTGTGAAAAATTAGTTTTGCGTTGGGGACATGCGATCAATGATCGCCCCCTGCCAATTTGATCAAATTTCAAATGACCGTTTCCAACCCATCTCGAGGCGGTGCCGAAGAGATGGAGGAGCTTAGAAACCTATCCCCTCGCGCGAGCATGAGCGAGCGCAGCGACAGCAGGGATACGTAAGGGGTACTTTCCGGCAACAGCAAGTTTGCTGGTCACGCTTTGCGTCATGCTTGCGTTTAGCAAGCAAAGCAAACTTTTAAATTCGGCTTTGCCGAATTCGGTTTTCTTTCGCCTATTTCTTTGTCGCGTGACAAAGAAATAGGCAATAAACCAACTATAGATAGAAATTTATGTTCGCGCATTCATAATTCAGTTGAAATTTTCAACAACCAACGGACCGCCGAGGACGTCGGTCCCTACCGAGTTATGCGCCGCCGCACGAAAAATACCCACCCAAACAATCGGGAGGGGAAACCCCTCCCCTACATATTTAGCCCAAATTTCAAATGACTGCTTCCAACCCATCTCGAGGCGGTGCCGAAGAGATGGAGGAATGATCGAAATCTTCCCCCTCGCGCGCGACTCAGCAACCGCAAGGTTGCGTTAGCGCGCAGCAGTAGGGGGGATACGTAAAGGAATTTCTCGGCAGCAGCAAGTTTGCTGTTCACGCTTTGCGTGATGCTTGCGTTTAGCAAGCAAAGCAAACTTTTGAATTCGGCTTTGCCGAATTCGGTTTTCATTTGGTTCGTTTCTTTGACGTGCGTCAAAGAAATGAACATAATACTTAGCAAGGTTAGAAAGCCATCTTCGCACCCTCTAAATCTTTTCCCAACGAAAGGAGCTCCCATGCTCACCGTAAAAATGATCACCGTTGGCACCCTCAAGGAAACCTACTGGCGCGACGCACTGGCGGAATATAAAAAACGCCTGTCCGTCTTTTGTCATATCGAGGAGATCAACCTCAAGGAAGGTCGCCTTCCCGACCGCCCGAGCGAGAGCGAGATTGCCGCAGCACTGGAGAGCGAGGCACAAATGATGCTCCCTCACCTGACACCACGCAATTATAAAATTGCATTGTGCGTCGAGGGAAAGCAGTTTTCCTCCGAGCAGTTGGCCCAAAAACTGCAAAATGCCATGCAGAGTGCCGGCGAGATCGTGCTGGTCATCGGCTCCTCGCACGGACTTTCCGAGCGCGTCAAGGCTGCGTGTGACCTGCGGCTTTCCGTCTCCGCGCTGACCTTCCCCCACCAGATGATGCGGGTCATGCTCCTTGAAATCCTCTACCGCTGTATGAGCATTTTGAAGGGAACGCAATATCATAAGTGATATTTTGCAAAAAGTGCAAAATATTTCCGAAAAAGTCCGTAAAATGTCTTGCAATTGTCTTGAATTTCGATTATAATATGAATATAAAACCGCAGGCTCCCCCGCTTGCGGATAAGATCGTTTGACCCAACCAGAAAGGAAACAAAGCTATGGGAAATTGGACGGTAAATCAAAAGCGCAACGTCGTCGTGATCGGTTACGGCGGTATGGGCGGTTGGCACACCCGCTACCTCAAGGAGAGCGATGCAGCCAATTTGCTGGGCATTTATGACATCAAGCCGGAAAGATGTGCACTTGCTAAGGAGAACGGCATCCACGCCTATGACTCCTGGGAGCAGGTTCTCGCGGATGAGCAGGTTGACTTTGTAACCCTCGCCGTTCCCAACGAATTACATAAACCGCTTGCGATTGCAGCCATGGCGGCGGGCAAGCACGTCATCAGCGAAAAGCCGGTCACGCTGTCCTCGACGGATCTGCAGGAGATTTTTGATGCCTCGGCGAAGTACGGCAGATTGTTCACCACGCATCAGAATCGCCGCTGGGATTGCGACTATCTGATGATGAAACAGGCGTATGCCTCCGGAGAGCTTGGCAAGGTATTCCAGATCGAATCCCGTATTCAGGGCTCACGCGGAATCCCCGGTGACTGGAGGGGCAAGAAGGAGCACGGCGGCGGCATGATCCTTGACTGGGGCGTGCATTTGATCGACCAGATGCTCGGGATCGTCTACGACAAGAAGATCGAGAAGGTTTACTGCCGTTGTGATCACTTGACCAACGACGAGGTGGACGACGGTTTCCGGCTGGATCTGTATTTTGAGGATGATTTGACCGCCCGTATCGAGGTCGGAACCTCCCACTTCATTCAGATGCCGCGTTTTTATATGGCGGGCATGGAGGGTGCGGCGATGGTCAACGATTGGCGTGAAAATTGCCGTGTGGTCTGCTGTACCGACCATACCGAGAAGGATGTCAAGCCTGTTGTGACCGCTGCCGGTCTGACCAAGACCATGGCCCCCCGTGACGAAAAGACCACCCACGAGCATGAGATCGTGCGCCCCGACTCCGACGTTCACGATTTCTATCGCAACTTCGTGGCAACCATTAACGGTGACGCGACCCAGATCGTAACCCACCCCCAGCTGATGCGCGTCATGAAGATCATGGAGGCCGCTTTTGCCTCCGATGCCGCAGGCAAGCCGGTGGAGATTGACGATAAAATAGTGTAATGAAGGCGGGGGAGAAAACTTTTTGAAAAAAGTTTTCTCCCCCGTACCCCCTCTTTCAAAAACTTTTGGGGGATTTTCTCAACCGGATATTTCAACAGCCTGCATAACCGGCTGCATACGATAATTTTTTGAGTTTTTTGGAGGAGAGCACGAGAGGAACCCTTTTGTTCACAAAAGGTTCCTCTCGCAAAATAAGAACATGAAAATATTACTTATATCTGACCTGCACGCCAACATTGATGCGCTTAATGCCGTGTGGGCGCGCGAGAAGAGCGCAGACATCGTGCTGTGCGCGGGGGACATCGTGGACTGGGGCTTCCATCCGCACGAGGTCATTGCGTGGCTGCGTGAGAGAGATGCCATCTGCATTTGCGGCAACCATGATGTCGAGACACTCAAGCTGTATGACAGCGGTGTGCGCGAGGAGATCGGCAAAGAAACGACCTACGCATCGCATTGCGTCAATCAGCTCACGGCGGAGGACGTCGCCTATCTGCGTGCGCTGCCCGAGACCCGCGTGCTGACGCTTGACGGTGTTACCTACTGCATGAAACATTCGCTGGTCATGCATGAGAGAAAAAGTAACGTCCAGATCCTGCTTGGCGAATACCGCGCGCTGCCCGCCTTCCGCGAGAAGTGGAATGAGCTGGTCACCCCCGAGGAGGATGCCTGCGCGACGACGCGCTGCTTGATTCTGGGACATTCGCATATCAGTTATCTGCTGCGTGCCATGGGGGAGGAATATTACCTCAATCCCGGCAGTACTCACTATCGCAAGGGACGCGACTCGGTCGTCAAGGGCGCGGATTACGTTGTCATTCAGGATGGTACTCCCATCTTCCGTCACGTCGATTATCCGACCGCGCACCTGCGCGCTCGCATCGAGAACTCGAATTTCCCCGCCAATATCAAAACCCCCGCGCTGGTTTATGCCGGCTCACATATCGATTAAGGAGGATTTTACATCATGAAAATGTTAGTCATTTCCGATATTCACGCCAATATTGATTCACTGAACGCTGTGTGGGAAAGAGAGAACGATGCCGACATCATTCTCTGTGCAGGAGATTTGACCGACTGGGGTTTCCACCCGCATGAGGTTATTGCCTGGCTGCGTGAGCATAACGCCATCTGCGTTCACGGCAATCACGATCTGCATATCGTTCGCCTGTACGACAGTGGCAGACGGGAAGAGCCGGGCAAGGAGACCAATTATTCCTCTTGGTGTGTCAACCATATGACCGACGAGGATGCGAATTGGCTGCGCGCTCTGCCCGAAACGCAGCGCGTTACGGTGGATGGCATCGCTTACTGTATGCGTCACGCCGTGGAGGTCTGCGAAGAAGAGAATACCATTCGCGACTACCTTGGAAAGTATATTTCTGTGCCCATGTTTGATCAGCTGTGGACCAAATTCGGCGGCAGCCGCGAGGTAAATCTTCATCGACTTGTGTTGGGACATTCCCACAACTGCTATACGCTGCAGGCTAAGTGGAACGAGATGTACCTCAACCCCGGCAGTATGCATTATCGCTTGGGCGGCAATGCGGGAACGCATGGCGCGGACTACATCACCATTGTCGACGGAGCGGTTACACTCAAGCACGTCGATTATCCGACCGCACACCTCAGAGCCATGCTGGAGGAGACCAACTTCTCCGAGGACATCAAACGCCCCGCGCGCATTTATGCCGGCTCGGAGATCGATTAAATCGAAAACAAGTAAAAAGAGGCTGCCGTATAAGCACGGCAGCCTTTTTCTATATGGTGCGATGAATGATTTATTGATCATCATCTTCAAAGGTGTCAATGTCCTCGTCGTCCTCATCGGAAACCTCGGAGACCTCGTCCTCCTCACCCGGATCAAAGGCGTCGATGTCCTCGTCGTCCTCCTCGCCTGCAAAATCGGAGACGTCCTCCTCATCCTGATCGTCAACGATGTATTTGTCCACCTCATCCTCCTCATCGGCGGGAGCAAATTCCTCGTCTGCCTCTGCATCGTCCGCGGAGAACTCCTCCTCGGCAGCCGCTTCCTCTGCGGCAGCGCGAGCCTGCTCCTCCAGCATACGGTCACGCTTGACACACTTGGCGATATAAGCCATCATAAAGCGCAGCTCGGCAAGAACATACGCGGCAACGGCAAGCGTGGGGGCGAGCCAACGGGGAGAACCGTCCAACAGAATGGTGCAAACGATGGACAAAAGCAGCACGATCAGCAGCTCACAGATGAGGACAATGCCATTGTGCTTAAAATAATTTTTGAGATAGCGGGATTTGTTCATGATAAGTATATTCCTTTCCTTTTTTTATCCATGTATCGAAAATGCTCAAACGGGGAGGATGAGGCAGCGGCCTCTCTCGCCTTTGAACTCTTTTCCGTCGGGGAGGGTAAGAGACGCGTCGGTGTGGAAGACTGCCATTAGCGTCTTCTTTCCGCTCTTGCGGGTCGCAACGATTGCCTGACACTGTCCGTCGTTGCGAAGGATGCTCACACCGCCGCCCTCACTTTCTCGCGGCACTGCCATGTAAGCAAAACGCGGATGAGAGAGATCGGTGGGAATGCAGACCATAAAAACATCATCCTTCACCGGCGCATCGGGAACTGCGTGGTTGTTTCGCCGCCATGAGCCGATCTTCTCACCGACCTCAATTTGAAATTCGGTTTCATCGTCCAGATTGAAGTAGCACCACTCGCCGTTGGAAACGTGACGCGGACGCGCCGAACGGTCAATTTGGGTGTTTCTTGCGCGGCACTGATCCACAGTGGTCGTCATCGGGCCGCGCTCGGGATGCTCGTCACGGATGTCTGCGCCCAGTGAGACCAGACAGCCGTCATAAGTAAAGAAGGAGACCAGCGCGCTGATGCCGTCGTGCTCGGGCTTTTCGTAAAGAATACCGCACCCCCCATCACTCAAGCCGCCCGCGTGATCGTTTGGCAGGGGCAAGGACCACCAATTGCGGTGGGCGTGGATCTGCTCGTCGTTTTCCACTCGAGCGGTCGTGCCGGGAATATGGGCGAAGTCCATTACAGGGGACAGATTGAAATACTCATCGCCGCGACGAGCAAGGCAGGTATGTGTGCCGTAGGACATATTGTATGCCAACTCGCCCTCGCCATTGCACAGCTCCTGATCGTATAGCTTATCGTTGTGCCCCTTAACGCCGATATAGCTGCCGTTTTTGCGGTGGCAAAGCAGCTGGATCGAGGAATAGAATACTGTTTTGTCGGAGGAGGGATCCTCGCAGACGGTCGCACCATGGTGATTTTCGCGGTCAAAGGCTGCCAGCTCTTCTGCGCGGGGGATTCCTTCGGTGCGCGAGAGCAGCGATACGCCGCGATGCAGATTGGTGCGATAAACATTGCCCTGACGGGCGTATTCCCGACCGACTCCGCAATAATCGAAGTAGCCGTTCTTGCTCATGACGCGCTGACCGTCCAGCACGTGCTGCAGGAAGATCTGTACCTTGTCCTCCGGGAACTGCCAGCGGCTGTCTTGCAAAATGTGGATCAGAATGGACACATCGTAGGTAAAGGCACCGCCGTAGCCACCGGAATACCAGCGCCTGCCGTGCTGGCAGAAGGCGCCGTCCTCCTGGATTCCCTCGACATCATATTTCATCTCGTCCAGTGCACGGGTCACTGCGGTGGTCATCAGAGCATCGTCATCGATCAGAAGTGCATGCTTGATGGTGTTGTTGATGCCCCAGATCAGATTGGCACCTGTCCAGCGTATCATGTTGGGATGGCACTTCATGGAGCCGCGGCTGATCAGTTGGATCGCTGCCGCAAGGAGATCGTCGGGCAGAAACTCCTCCATCATTACGACAATGTCGGAGAGCGTGCGGGGCATACCGATCTCGTTGTGCCACCAGTTGGGATTTTTGAAATCATGAAGAACCCAGTAACGGAGCGCGGCGATCATTTTTTTACGATATTCGGCATCCTCGCGCAGACGTGCTTTCCCGTGCGCGCAGAGTGTTCGCTCAATGCGGGTGTAATGGCGCGCGGCATCCCAGCCACTGCGCTCCTCGTCGGCGTAGTTAATGTCTGCCCAGCAAAGGGTGTCAGGCAGATCTCCCGGGATCAACGTGTTGACGAGATCCTGCTCACGATCCCCAAAGGTGTGGTCGTAGGAAAGATCCTGCCATAAGAGCTTTGAAAAGCGGGAATGAACCGAGCGCATATCGCGATCGGTACAGATACGGTTGTTCGATTGGGACATATTCCGGATCCCCTTTCTCTTGTTGGTTCGGTTGTGTTGGCGGCGATGATCATACTCTCTTTATATTGTACCAAAAAAAAGCAAAAAAAGCAATATATAGCTGCAAAGTTTTTTCGCTTTTTTGCAAAATTTTGTCAAAATATGAAAAATCAGCGGATTTTTCTGCATTCCATATAATATCTTTTATCGCGAGCGTGTCCCATCGAAAAGGTTTTGCGGGGGAGTGCACCGTCATAGATGACCGTGCGGAAGAGCTGATCCTTTTGCATTCCATCAAACAAAAATCCGATCGCACCGTCGCGGCAGGCCAGTGTGGTGAGCGAATCCTCGCCGTGGATATAGTCGATCTCGATTTCGGGGTGAGTGGCGGCGTATTCGTCTAAGAAGGTCTGCAGCGTACCGACAGTCAATTGCTGCGTGGGATGCTGCGCATGCAGATCGATGGTGAGGGGGTGCCCGGGCACACCGAAGACACAACGAATGACTTGTGCTTGTGCGGTGCCGTTCAGCTCGGCAAGATAAGTTCTGAGTGCCGAGAGAATGTCCTCGCGATCAGCACCGAACACCACACGGTAGATCGGCTCAAAATTAAGCGCACGGTCGTGTAGATTGACCACCTCGCAAAGTGCGTAGCGGGCAGGATGAGAGGCGGCAGCCTGAGCGCCGAGCGCGGACTTGACCTCCTCATAAGCTGCCTTTGCACTGGCGAGGGAGTGATTGCCGTCGCCTGCGGCGAAGAGCAGCGGTGCAAGGGTGGCGTCTCCGTAACGGGTGGCCATCCCCTCCGGGCTCATCAGTGCCTCCATCGCATCATGCACAGCATCCATCTGCTCGTTGGTCAGGAAAACGCCCGTGGCGTGGCCGCCGCTAAGCATCAGGGGACAATCATAGGCGGGCTTGGCCAAGCGCTGTGCTTGCTCGGTGAAGAGGGGGCCGAGCACGGTATCTTCGGGGTCATCGATCAGCAGCATGACGTGGGGCAGCTCCAGCGGTGCGTCGCGGCGAATGGCAACGCGAGGCGGGATGCGGGAGAGCACGGTCCCTTCGGTCGCACGGATCAGAGAGGTCGCGCCTTTTCGATAGTCATATTCCTCCAGATCGATCATACCCACCAGCCCGTGGCGGACTCTGCCGTCCGATTGTACACGGGAGAGGGCAATCATGCTGTTGGGGTGGACTTGCAGCACGGTTTCCAAAGCCTCCTTCATGGCGGCGTGAATTTTGGGCAGACGGTGCTCGCTCTCGGACAGGTAGACCTCGGGCAGCATCAAATGCAGCGTGGAGGGAGCGTCGGCCACGATAGCCGCGGCGTCTGCCCAGTAGTCAGGCTCGCTGGTGAACTGATCACAGGCAATGCAGGCCCATGTGCCCCGGGCAATGATGTCGGCGGGGGGCAGGAGAATGTCGGCGGGGGAGAAGGGAATCGCTTTTTTCATTTTGTACCTCATTTCTTTCGATTGTGCATATGGATGGATGTTCGGAGCTGTTGGTTAAAAAAGTAGTTCGGCAAAGTGACAAAATTATGCCGAATGTCTTGACTTTCGACCGCACATATGGATGGGGCGAAGAAGTCGTTGGATAAGAAAAGTAGTTCGGCAAAGTGACAAAATTGCGCCGAATGTCTTGACTTTCGTGACGTTATGGTTTATAATAGAAACTAATATTTACCTATTCTACATTATACTACATTTCGCAGAAAAAATCAAGCGTTTGTGCGGTTCTTGTGCGAATAAAGGAGGATTTTTATGGGACCTGGCGTACCGATGCCGCCCCCTCGGGGGCCCGGTGGGAAAATGGGAAAGTCACCGTATCAGACGGTGGAAAAGCCTCGCAATCTGAAGGATGTGCCGCGCTTTCTGCGAGAGCTGCTCGGCGGCTTTTTCGAGCGACTGTTTTACATATTCAAGTTGGTCTGGGAGACCAACCCCGCCATTTTGTTCGGGCTTTTGCTGGTAACGCTGTTCAACGGTGTTCTGCCCGTGGTGGGCTCACTGATCACGCAGCGAGTGCTCAATGAGCTGCAAGCGGGCTATCTTGGAGAAGAGGAGCTGTCGACGGCTGTCTTTATGGGCAGTGCTCTCTTTACGTTTCTGGTCGCTATGTTTGCTTATCGCATTTTCAACACCATTGTCTCTTGCGTCAATACCGCGGTGACGAGAATTGCAGGCGAGCGAGTGGTGCATCATGTCAAGCATAAGATCATGGTCAAGGCAAAGGAGCTGGATATGGCATCCTTTGACTCCCCCGCCTTTTATGAAAAGCTGGAAAATGCAAACCGCGAGGCGGGGAACCGCCCCATTCAGATCCTCTCGGCGACCTTCTCTATGGTCAGCTCCGTGATCAGTCTGGTGTCCTATATCGTCATTCTGGCCACCGCACCGGGAATGTGGTGGTCGGTGCTGGTCATCGCGGCGGTGTCACTACCGTCTGCCATCATCAATATGCATTATCGCCGCAAGAATTTCCAATATATGCGCCGACGCTCCAAGGAAAGACGGCAGATGAATTATTATTCCGATATTATGGTCAACAAGGACATGGCAAAGGAGATCCGTATGTTCGGGCTGTCCGATCTATTCACCGAGCGATACGACACGGTATTCGAGGAATACTATACGGGTATCCGCAAGCTGATCCTTGCAGAGAACGCATGGCACGTTGTGACCTTCGTCGTACGGGCGGTGGTCAACTGCTTGTTCTATGCCATGATCGCCTTCCGCGTTTATTTGGGGCAGTGGCTGATCGGTGACTATTCCTTGCTCACCGGCGCACTCGGGTCGGTTTCCAGTCAGGTCGGGACGCTGATCAATCTCTCAGCCCAAATTTACGAAGGAACGCTGTTCATCGATAACCTGATCGTTTTTATGAAGGAAGAGCGCACGGTGCTGCCCTCCATCCCCGCACCTCGCCATGTGCAGCACGGTCAACCGCACACCATCGAGTTTGAGCACGTCAGCTTTCGTTATCCCGGCACCGAGCACGACGTGCTGAGTGATGTTTCCATGACCATCGCGCCCGGAGAGACGTTGGTGCTGGTCGGGCTCAACGGTGCGGGAAAGACGACGCTGCTCAAGCTGCTGACCCGTCTGTACGATCCTACGGGCGGACGGATTCTTCTGGACGGCTACGACCTGCGCGAATATGATGTGGATGATCTTTACCGTATGTTCGGTATTATCTTTCAGGACTTTGGTCGTTATGCGGTAACGGTGGAGGAAAATATCCGCTTTGGCGACATCTCCCGCGACAGAGATGACGAGCGGATGCGCTCTGCGGCACAGGCCTCCGGCGCGTCGGACTTCGTCGAGCGGTTGGATGGCGGCTATCAAACGCCCTTGATGCGCATTTTTGAGATTGACGGTACCGAGTTGTCGGGCGGTCAGTGGCAAAAGCTTGCCATTGCCCGCGCATTCTACGGGGACGGCGACGTGATCATTCTTGACGAGCCGACCGCCGCACTTGACCCCATGGCAGAGCAGGAGATCTACAATCAGTTCGACCGTCTGCGCAAGGATAAGACCACCATTTTCGTGTCCCACCGCCTCTCCAGTGCGACGGTGGCCTCCAAGATCCTGGTGTTGGAATACGGCCGCATCATTGAGGAGGGCAACCATGCCGCACTCATGGCAAAGAGAGGACGCTATTGGGAGCTGTTTTCTACTCAGGCCAGCCGCTACATCGCAGAGGGAGAGCACGTGCTGGAGGACGCACCGCCGCCACGCCACGCGCATCCGCCGCACCTGACACATGAAGGAGAGGAGAGAGAGCCCTTCTCCGCGCACTCCCCGCTGCCATAATGCTTTTGGGACAACCTTTGTGCAAAACGCCGAATTTGCCCGCAGCTATTGACAAAACGCGAATTTTGTCATATAATATACGATGAAACGAGCTGACAATTTTATAACCAAAGAAAGGTATGGGAAAGTACCATGCAGATGAAAGTAGTCAAATTCGGCGGCAGCTCTTTGGCTGATGCCGATCATTTCCGCCAGGTCGCGCAGATCGTCAAATCCGATCCCGACCGTCATTATGTAGTTGCCTCCGCACCCGGTAAGCGCTTTTCCGCAGACATCAAGGTCACGGATATGCTCTACCACTGCTATGAGATGATTCGCAATCGCGAGGATATCACTGAATATTATCAGCAGATCAAGGATCGATATAACGGGATCATTTCCGATCTCGGTATGGATTTCGACATCGATGGCGAACTGGAATATGTCAAGAACGCCATGTGCCATGCATCGGGCCGTGACTACGCCGCCTCCCGCGGCGAGTACCTCAACAGCCTGATCCTTGCCAAGTATCTGGGCTTTGCATTCGTTGACGCTGAGAACGTCATTTTCTTCAAGGACAATGGCAGCTTTGATGCCGAGCGCACCCGTGTTGCCATGGCAGAGGAGCTGAAAAAGCACGAGTACGCCGTTATTCCCGGTTTTTACGGTATTATGCCCAACGGTACGATCAAGACCTTCTCCCGTGGCGGCTCGGACGTGACCGGTTCTATCGTTGCGGGTGCGGTCTGTGCAGACACTTATGAGAACTGGACCGACGTGTCCGGCTTTATGATGGCTGATCCCCGTATTATTGACAATCCCAGCCCCATTGAGACCATTACGTATCGTGAACTGCGTGAGTTGTCCTATATGGGTGCGACCGTTTTGCATGAGGATGCCGTTTTCCCGGTTCGCTCGGCAGGCATTCCGATCAATATCCGCAACACCAACGCCCCTGCAGATCCCGGTACCATGATCGTTGCCAACACAGGCAGCTACGACGCGCACCGCGTCATTACGGGCGTGGCAGGTCGCAAGGGATTCTCTGTGATCAACATTGATAAAGACATGATGAACTCCGAGGTTGGCTTTACCCGTCGTATTCTCGACGTTCTGGAGGATCATGAGGTCTCCTTTGAGCATATTCCCTCGGGCGTTGACACCTTGAGCGTGATCGTTCCCACGGCTGCGATTGAGGGCAAGGTTGAAAAGCTGATCGCCGCCATTGAGCGCCGTACCCGCCCTGATCACGTTTCGGTTGAGAATGGGCTGGCATTGGTTGCCGTTGTTGGCCGTGCTATGGTCAAGGCGAAGGGCACCGCTGCCCGCGTGTTTGACTCGCTGGCTCAGGCAGGCATCAATATCCGCATGATCGACCAGGGCTCCAGTGAGCTGAATATCATTGTTGGTGTGGATGAAAAGGACTACGAGGCTGCGATCAGAGCGATCTATAGTGAGTTTGTGCATTGAGACGGGCGATTTGGGGCGCTGCCCCAAGCCCTGTCGGGATTTTTGAAAACTTTCAAAACAAAAGCAGAGCTGCAAATTTTAACGGCTCTGCTTTCTTTTTATTCGGTTGATTGTACGGATTCTTTTTTGTGCGCCATCAGCCGTGCAATGAGGAAATAGGTTGCGGCGGCGATGGTCAATGCGACCAAGGCGGGCTTGAGATATACGAAATTTGTGCCGATGTCGTTGTGATGCAGGAAGAAAAAGATGTTGTACTTGCAGACCATATATTCGGAAACTGCTGTATTGATGAGTAGCGCGAACAACGCACCGCCCACGCTCAAGGCAAATGCGATACCGCTTGTGACGGGGGTACAGCACAGACAGAGCAGCAATATGGCTACCGCCGCGATGCTATAAAACGCAAAGAAGAGGATATACAACAGCCCCGTTGGTGTGATGCCGGTGTATACCATGATGTAGCCGGCATCGGGGGTTATTTTAACTTCGGACATTGCTTGGCGGGCATCGTTATAGCAGAGCAGGCACATATACACCGCGAAAAGCACGGTCATGACCATGAAAAGAATGCGGGCGATTTGGGCGTTTTTGGTCGCGGGGCGTTCGATTTTCAAGAGTTTCATGGATTTACCTCCTTGGAAACAGAGTGTTATTCATTCCTTTGGCGTGCGGCGAAAGAGTGCGAACATAGCGTTCTAAGATAAGCCTTCTCCAGCGGAGAAGGTGGCACGGCGTAGCCGTGACGGATGAGGAGAGGGGGTTAGAACGAATGGAGATTGAGATTGTGCGAACATAACGTTCTAACTATAATTGGTTTGTGTTGTCTATTTCTTTGTCACGCGACAAAGAAATAGACGAAAGAAAACGCGTATAAGGGGACTTCGCCCCCTTATATATCCCCCTTCCGCTGCGCTCGCTCATGCTCGCGCGAGGGTGTAGGTTTCTGAAATTCCTCCATATCTTCGGCACCGCCTCGAGATGGGTTGGAAGCGGTCATTTGGAATTTAGATAAAATTCCGCAGGGTCTATACTTTGTGCGGTCATTCGAAAATTGATCAAATCGGTAGGGGGCGGCGCCCACGACGCCCCGGATCATCGGTAGGTAAATATTTATCTGTCATTTGGGGTAGGGGCCCCAAAAGGACGATGCTATTCGTATATTCAGAACAGAACCGTTAAAAAATTAGCTAATAATTTTTTATAAGTTTTTTGAATGGGGTTTGGAGAAAACTTTTTTCCAAAAAAGTTTTCCCCAAGCGTTACTCAATAAAACTCTCCAACGCCTTCATCGGAGCACAGGCCGTTCTCCTGCTTGACGAGCAGGCGTACGGTGTTTTCGTAGGACAGCTCGCCGTCCTCACCGGTGAGGGTGATGTCGATAAACTTATCGCCGGCGACGATCTCCAGCGTACCGACGCTGACGGACAGGCCATTGCCTGCCACAGCCTTGCCGGACAGTACGGCATCGCCGCACTTGGCGCTATAGGTGACTTCGCGCTCGTCGTTGTCGCGGGTGATGAATACCTCAACCTTGACGATCTCGCCCGGTGCGTAGACCAGCTTATCATACTTCAGGCTGACGTTAAGCGGCGCGAATGCCTTGGCGATCTGATAATAGGCGGGCTTGCCCTCAATGCGGTAGTCAAGCAGAGATGTGCTGGACACGTTGGGGTACAGCTCGTTTGCCTGCCAGATGACGCTGCCGCTGTTCTCAAAGGCGCGGCGACGGTTCGCCTCGATGGCGTAGCGCAAGCCCTCTGCCTGCATGAACTGCGAGCGAGCGACCTGCTCTTCAAGCGTCGTGGGAACGCCGAAGATGTGATTGTCACGCCAAGAGGTGTCCCACCATTCGCCATGGTGACGCCAGATGTGGTCTGCACCCATGTTGGTGGGCTTGAGGTGCTCCTCGGAAAGGAAGGTCTTGAGCGTCTCAACCGATGCCATGCCGTCTACGCCGAACTCGCTATGGAACATACTGTCGATGGTGTTAAAGTAGGTGTAGTGTCCTTCGACCCCCATGTATTTCCAGCTGCCGTGGATGTCGTGGTTCTCACCGACGTTGGCGGGATTGCCGAATTCGTTGGGGCCGCTGGCCGAGGTGGGCAGCATCTCGACGTGCGGGGAGTAGGTCTTGACCACGCCAAGAAGCATTCCGATGTTCATGTCGGCAAAGGTTGCGGGGACACCCTGCTCGTCGGTCAGCTCGTTACCGCCGCTCCATACGCACAAAGAGACATGGTTGCGCAGTGTTTTGGTTGCCCAGACGGCGGTGTCGTGGATGCGATACAGGAACTCGGGGCGCTTGGAGGGGACGTTGTCGATGCCGCTGGAGGATTGGATGAACTCCTGCCATACCATGATACCCATGCGGTCGCAGGTGTTGTAGAACAGCTCGTCCTCAATGGTGCCGCCGCCCCAGACGCGAACCATGTTGATGTGCGCGTCGCGCAGCTTCTGCAGCGTTTTTTCCACGACTACAGGGTCGTTATAGCAGGACTGATCCATCGGGGTCAGGTTGACACCCTTGACGTACACCTTTTTACCGTTGCAGGTAAAGACATAGTGGAAGGCACCCAGCGGAGCGTTGTCATTTTCGGTCAGAACAAGCTGCTTGAACCCGACCGTCTTGACGTAGGTGTCGATCACTCTGCCGTCCTTGACGATCTCCAGCGTCAGATCATACAGCGCCTGCTCGCCTGCATCGACGGGATACCACAGCTTGACATCACCCACGTGCAGCGCGGTCTTGGCATAGCCCTTGGCATGGACGGGCAGCTCGGCAGCGAAATCTCCGATCGACACCTTGACCGAGCAGCCGGCATAATCGCCGTGGAGCGAGAGATATAGCTCGGCATCGCCTTCGATCCCGATCGGCTTGAAATACCAATCATCCAGGCGGACGCCCTCATACTCGCGAATGTAGGCGGGGCGGTACAGCCCCATACCGATCAAACGGGTGCACCAGTCCCACTTGTATTGGAAACGCGCCTTCTGCGTAAAGGTCTGGCTGGTGTGACCGATTTGTCCCATCTCATCGGGGGCGTTTTCGATGACCACACCGACGGTGTTGGAGCCGTCGCGAGCGATGTCGGTGACATCATACACGAAGGGAACATACATGTTGTCAGACTGCCCGAGCTTTTTTCCGTTGAAATAGATGTGTGCGATGGTGTCAATGCCCTCAAGCACCAGCTCCAGGCGGTTGCCGGTGGGATGCAGCTCGACCTTGGACTCGTAATACCACCAGTGATTGGATACCCACTGTGCCTTGAGGCTGTTCATTTCAAAATAGGGATCCTCAATGATGCCGGCACGCTGCAGGTCCTTGTAGATCGAACCGGGCACGGTGGCGGGAATGGGAGGCATAATAGCACTGTTGGGAATGTCGGTTTCCGCATTGTTGGCGCGGAAGGGAACGTAGGGATAATGGGGAACTATGTTCCATGCAAGCATATCGTAGCGTTTCATGATGATATACCGTCCTTTCATGTATGCGGGCGCCCCGCAGATTTACCACATTATAGCATACTCGTTACGAAAAAGCAATACCTCCAAAAAAACTTTTTAAGGTGCTACATCAAAAAATAGGGGTGAGTCAAATGCATAAAAAGCATTTGAAACTCACCCCGTCGTTTTGCTTTGCGGCTGAGCACCGCGATTTTTGCCTGCATGCAGGTAAAAACGCAAAATCCGTGCGGCAAAAAAAGCCTACCGTCGGCTTTTTTGCGTAGGGGCTGCGCCAAAGAGACGCAGCCCCGATCATTCAAATTGTATCAATCAAACAGTCTCCGCTGCGGCGTCGTCAGACAGATCAATGGGGGCAACGTCGGTATCGATACCGGGGATCACATCCTCTTTTGCCTCATCCTCTTCCAGAACGACCTCGCACTCACCGTCTGCCATCGCGTCAAAGTCAGCATCGGGCAGATCGCTGAATTCATCGTCATAGTCGTACTTGTCCAACAGGCAGTATTTACGATACAGCTTGAGTGCGAACCAGATGATGGCGCACGCGCCTGCAACCGCAGCTGCCGTAATGGCGATGATCTTACCGTAATTTGTCTTCTTTTCGTTGTTGCACATGGTTATATCCTCCTTGAATATTGGTCTCGCGCAGGGCGCAGCGCAAGGAGCGCACGGCGCGGATCGGATGACACTTTTATTATACCAAAAAAAACGGACAATTGCAAGAGGTGAGAGGAAATTTTTTTGGGATTTTATGGTTTTTTTTACATATCAAACGAGTTTGTCGTGCATATTTACAAACTATTCATATTTGCTACTGTCCATGGGGGGTTATATTGCGTAACCGCCATCAACGCCAAGACATTGCCCCGTGATAAAGGAGGCCTCGTCTGAGGCAAGAAAGAGAACCGCGGCGGCAACCTCTTCCGGACGGCCGATGCGGCACAGCGGTGTGGCATCACACAGCGCAGCGCGACTGTTCTCGTCCAGCGCGGCGTTCATGTCGGTGTCAATGACGCCCGGCTCGACGCAGTTGACCGTAATGCCGGAAGGGCCAAGTTCCTTGGCGAGCGCCATGGTCAGCCCGCGCAACCCCGCCTTGGCTGTCGAGTAATGAACCTCGCAGGAGGCTCCTGTCTTTCCCCACATGGAGCCGACGTTGATGATGCGTCCCCAACCGCGGCGGATCATGGCGGGGGCAAGAGCACGACAGAGGTAGAAGGCACCGTCTAAATTGACGCCCATCATACGCCGCCAGTCGGCATCGTCCAGGTCGGTGAACAGCTTGAACTGGGCAATGCCGGCGCAATTGACCAAAATGTCAACCTCGCCCAGCTGTGCTTGCAAGGTGGACAGCGCCCGCTCGACGCTCTCACGGTCAGCGACGTCGGCCTGCAGTGCCAACGCGCCCGTCCGGGCAGCGATGTGCTGTGCACTCTGCTCATCCTTGTGATAAAGAAACGCTACCGCATCCCCCCGTGCCGCAAACGCGCGGACACACGCCGCGCCAATACCGCGCGAGCCACCGGTAATCAAAACGTGACGCATTATGTTACCTTCCTTTTCTTAATCGGTGATCGGATCCTGCAGCATTTCGTCAAGCATCCCGCGAATGGACTTTTTGCCTGCAAGCATATATTCGTGGACGTTGTATTCCACCTCCCAGACGTAGGTGTCAAAGCAGCAGCGCAGCAGGTGACAGAGCTCGCGGCGGCGCTGCGTCTCCTTATCGCAGATGCGCACGTCACGGCCGTAGCCCTTGACAAAGTCGTCACACAGCATCCACTGGATCAAGCAGAAGTCAAATTCCACGTCGCCCCACATCCCTCGGTCGGGATCGATCAGCGCCCCAAGGACGGGGGGCTCGGTGTCGGTGCGCACTAAGATGTTGCCGGGACCCATGTCGGTGTGGACCAGCGTTGCTTGCTTGACCGTATTGGCCAGCGGCTCGTGGATGCGGTAGACCTGGCGCAGGTCGCGGATGTCCTTGTCGTCAAAAATATCGTACTTGGTGGCGACCGAGAGATAATCCTCGACTTCGCTGCATAAACACGCACCCCACGTCTCAAAGCCGCCGCCGCGAGCCACGTCGGGCAGACGACCGAACTTTCGATTTTTGATCTCATGCATCGCTGCGACTTGCTTTCCATATTCATGGTAGAGATCGGCGCGCAGCTGCCCCTCGGGCTTGATATCATAAAAATTCTTGGAGGGAATGTAGCGAACGATCATGTAGTCGCGGTCGAGCAGCGATTTATCGGTGCTCTGCGCGAGCACCTCGGAGACGGGAATGCTACGCTGACGGCAAAGATCGTAAAACATGGTCTCGGTCTCCATCAAATGGTTCTCAAACGGCATGATCAGATGACGGTTGACGGGACCCATGCGCAGCACGACCTTGCCGCAATCGGCGGTATCTACAAAATAGGTGGTGTTGAACATACCACCGCTGAGCAGGCGGTAATCGGTGACGGTGGTGTGCAGCGCGGTGTCGATGACGCAGCGCAGCTCGGCGTCGGTCAGTTCCTTGTATAAGGAAGAATGAATTTCCATAGATGTACCTCCGTGATAATAATCGTATGATGAGAATATTATATCATCCGCCCAAAGAAAAATCAAGAGGGCAGAGACCTTTTTTAGAGAAAACAAAGAAAATATCCCCGACGGATTCTGAGGTCTGTCGGGGATATTTACGTTCATGACGATGTTTAACAAATGAGATGTAGTTGAATTTGACAAAAATTGATAAAAGTTTTTTGGGGTCAAGGGGGCTTTTTTCAAAAAGCCCCCTGCTGGTGCAGGGCAGCGCCCTGCTAATTTATCCGATTCTCTCAATCAAATCCGCGATCACGCCCTCGTCGTGGTCACAAAGCACCATCTTTGCGGCATTTTTGACTGCGGGATGTGCGTTCGCGGGGCAGACAGCAACGTCGGCAGCGCGGAGCAGTGTCAGATCATTCTCAAAATCGCCCACACCGTAGGTTTTCACGGGCTGACCGCCCACGGCGGCATAACTCTTTTGCAGGACGTGCAGCATGGTGCCCTTGTTGATGCCCCCCTTCTGAATCTCAAAGAAGGTATCGGAGGACTTATTATATTCAAACTGACCGCCGAACTCCTTTTGCAGCGCAGCCTTGAGTGCATCAAGATCCTCGCACTTACCGCGGAAAACGATCTTGTACCACAGCCGCTGGATCCACTTTTCGGGCGGAGCGACCTCGACCACATAAGGGAGCTTTTCGTGACAATAATTGACGTAGCGACGCATATAATCGGTGCGGCCGTCGGTCAGGATGCCCTGCGGGGTGGAGGCGCGGAAACCGACCTGCGGATAATTGGCGCGGGCATATTGCAGGGCGCGCAGTGTCAGCTCGGTGTCCATAAAGCTTTCGGCGATCAGCTCATGAGAGCGGTAATCGTAGAGATAGGCACCGTTGGCGACGATGGCAGGGGCATTGATGATCTCGGACAGCACGGGGATGGCCTCCAGCAGGTGGTGGTGATGGCGCCCCGTGGCGAAGGTAAACATCCCGCCCTCGGCGGTGAAGTGCTTGATGGCATCGACGTTCCGTTGGACGATGCGCCCCCCTTTGCCGAGGAAGGTGCCGTCAAGGTCGCTGACGATGAGATGGTTTTTGTATTTTTGCATTGGTTTTGATCCTTTTTGTGTGGGTGTTGCTGTTTTGCTATCTTGTTATCTTGTGGGGTAGGGGGACTACATGGCGTGTAGAGCCGTGTGGCTTAGCATTTGCAATGAAAATTTAACCTTGAATTTTTTTATAAAAGGTTTTGGAGGTGTCGGAGCCTTTATTCAAAAGGTTCTGATCCGCGGAGCGCGCCCCTCGTTTCCCTCGTTTTTTAGAGCCTTCTCAGAATCTCCAATAGCTTGACCGTGTCGGTGGGCAGAGGTGCATAAAAATCCATTTCCTTTCCCGTTACCGGATGGATCAGGTGCAGCTGCCCTGCGTGCAGGCATTGCCCGTGGATCAGTGTACGGTGAGCGGTTTCAAAGCGGGTTCCACCGCCTCCGTAGAGCGAATCTCCCAGCAGTGGGTGACCAACAGACGCCATGTGTACGCGGATCTGATGCGTACGCCCGGTTTCCAAACGACATTCGATGCGGCACAGCGCCCCCTGCCCGGGGACGGCATAGCGCTCGGTGACGCGATAGTGCGTCCGCGCATCCTTTGCCTGCTCGCTGCCGCGCAGGATGGCCATTTTCTTGCGGTCGATCGGGTGTCGCCCGATGGGGGCGTCAATCGTGCCCGCATCCTCTTTCAGATTGCCCAGCACAATGGCGTCGTAGATGCGTCCCATGCTGTGATCCTTGAGCTGTGCGGAGAGCGCGAGATGCGCGGCATCGTTCTTGGCTACGGCGATAAGACCACTGGTTTCTTTGTCGATGCGGTGTACGATGCCGGGGCGAATGACTCCGCCGATGCCCGAGAGCGAGTCCCCGCAGTGATACAGCAGCGCGTTGACCAGTGTGCCGCTCTCGTTGCCTGCCGCGGGGTGCACCACCATGCCGACGGGCTTGTTGATGACGATGATGTCATCATCCTCGTGAACAATGTGAAGGGGGATGTTCTCCGGTTGTGCTGCGGCCTGTTCGGGCGCAGGCAGTGTGACGACAATGATGTCGCCCGTGCACAGCTTGACTTTTTTGTCCAGCGGTGCACCGTTTCTTGTGATGTTACCTTGCTCCATCAGACGTGCCGCCGCCGAGCGGGAAAGCTCGCTGACCGACGCCACATAGGCATCGGCGCGCATCCCCGCCCGGTCGGTGTCCACGGTGAAGAGAAGAGAATTTTCAGTTGGATTCATGGTCTTCGCTGTTGTCGTCGGTGGGAGCGGCGGTATCGGTGCTCTGATCGGCGGGCTGCTTTTTTTGCTTATATTCCTTGACGATCTCCAAAACAACGTACAAAAGCATCATGCCGGCACCGATGCAGACGGCGCTGTCCGCACCGTTGAACACGTAATCCCAGATGCCGTAGAAGTCGATGAAATCCACGACGTAGCCAAGCGCAATGCGGTCGATCATGTTGCCGATGCCGCCGCCGATGATCAGGGCCAGTGCCGCGCGAAGTAAGCGGTTTTCCTCGCAAAAGCCGAGCAGGTAAACCGTCACGCCGATAATGGCGACCGTAGAGATGATCATAAACACCCAGCGGTTATCGGAAAAGCTGCCGAACGCCGCCCCGCGGTTTTCTACATAATTCAGTCGCAGAAAGCCGGGGATCAGCGTCACAGCATCAATGCCCTTCAGATAGGCGATGCAGAGCCACTTGGTGATCTGGTCGATGGCAATGACACCAAGGGAGAGCAGCAGCCACAGCCACGGGATGCGGCGTGTTTTTTTTGTGGTATTTTCGTTCATATTATCCCTCAACAATGTTCAGGCAGCGTGTGCAGAGGAATCCGTCCTCGATGGCCTTGCCCTCGGTGCTGTAGCTCCAGCAGCGATCACACTTGCAGCCGTCGGGGGGCAGGACGCAGACGCCGATGTCCGAGACCGTCTCGGTGAAGGCATCCGCAGGGACATCGCCTTCGCAAAGCTCGACGCCCGAGACGATGAACACCGTCTTGAGCTGATCCTCAAAGTCACGCAGCGTTGCCATCTGATCGGCATACTTGGGGTAAATGGCGACCTTGGCGTCCAGCGATTTTCCGATCTTTTTGTCGGCGCGGGCGATCTCCAGCGCCTTCATGACGTCATCGCGCAACGCAAACAGCCGCTCGTACTTCTCTTCGATCTTGCTGTGAACAGCGGCATGATCAAGAGCAGGGAATTCGTTGAGGAAGACGCTCTCGGTCAAGTCCTTGGCGGTGTGGGGCATTGCCTGCCAGATCTCCTCGGCGGTGAAGCTGAGGATGGGGGCGAGCAGACGGCACAGACCACTGAGAACCGTATACATGGCGGTCAGTGCGCTGCGGCGGGCAGCGGAATCCTTCTTCTCGGTGTAGACGCGATCCTTGGTGATGTCAATATAGAGCTTGGAGAGATCGGTGGTGCAGAAGTTGGTAATGGCGTGATAGACAGTGTGGTATTCAAAATTCTCATACCCCTGCAGGCATTCGGCCAGGAGCTTGTTGAAACGCGCCAAAATCCAGCGGTCGATCTCATACAGCTCCTCATATGCAACGACATCGGTGTCGGGATGGAAGGCCCCCTCACCGTCGCCAAGGTTAGCAAGCAGAATGCGGGCGGTGTTGCGGATCTTGCGGTATGCCTCGGAGAGCTGCTTGAAGATCAGCTCGGAGACGCGTACGTCTACCTGATAATCTGCGGAGGCGACCCACAGACGCACCAGATCGGCACCGTATTTTTTGATCATATCCAGCGGATCGACACCGTTGCCGAGCGATTTGTGCATCGCGCGCCCCTCGCCGTCTACGACCCAACCGTGGGTCAGAACCGTCTTAAAGGGGGCGGTCGTGCCACCCTTGGCGCCGATGGCGGTCAGCAAAGAGGACTGGAACCAACCGCGGTACTGGTCAGCACCCTCCAGATAAACGTCCGCGGGCCACTGCTCCTCGCTGAGCACGGCGTGGTGGGTCGAGCCCGAATCAAACCAGCCGTCCAACGTATTGATCTCCTTGGTGAAGTGCGCCTTGCCGCACTTGGGGCAAACAAAGCCCTCGGGCAGAAGGTCAACAGCATCCATATCAAACCAAGCGTTGGAGCCCTTCTCGCCGAAGATGGCGGAAACACGATCGATGGTGGCGTCGTTGCAGATGACCTCGCTGCAGTCCTCGCAGTAGAAGACGGGAATGGGAAGACCCCACTTGCGCTGGCGGGAGATACACCAATCGGCTCTCTCGCGGATCATCTGTACCATGCGGTCACCACCCCATGCGGGCAGCCAACGTACGTTCTCGCAAGCCTTGACAGCATCCTCCTTGAAGGCATCGACCGAGCAGAACCACTGGGGGGTTGCACGGAAGATGATGGGAGACTTGCATCTCCAGCAGTGAGGATATTCATGCTCAAATTCGCGGGAGGCAAACAAAGCGCCACTTTCGACCAGATCGTCGAAGATAGCCTTGTTGGAGGCATCGTAATACAGACCTGCGAACTTGCCCGCATCCTTGGTCTGGTAGCCGCGGTCGTCCACGGGAACGACGACGTCCACGTTATAGCGGCGGCTGGTGACGAAGTCGTCCGCGCCAAAGCCGCCTGCGGTATGAACGCAGCCCGTACCGGCGTCCATGGTGACGTAGTCGGCAACGGCGATGAGCGATTCACGGTCAAGGAAGGGGTGCTGTGCGGTCATGTATTCAAAATCGATGCCCTTCATGGTGGCGAGCACCTCATAGCTTTCTATGCCGCCTTCTGCCATGGTTTTAGCGCAAAGCGCCTCGGCAACGATGTAGCACTCGCCATTCTCGGCGCGCACGATGACGTAATCGTCCACAGGGGAGAGCGTGATGAGCTGGTTACCGGGCAGTGTCCAGGTGGTCGTCGTCCAGATGACAAAATAGGTGTTGTTCACGTCGCAGATGGAGGCCAGCTTGCCCTGATCGTTCTTGACGCGGAACTTGACGTAAATGGAGGTACATTTGTCGGTCTTATATTCGATCTCTGCCTCGGCCAGCGCCGTCTCGTCCTTGGGGCACCAGTATACGGGTTTCATGCCCTTGTAGATGTAGCCCTTCTTGAACATTTCGCCGAATACCTTGACCTCCTTGGCCTCGAAGGAGGGCGCCATGGTAGCGTAAGGATGCTCCCAATCGGCAGTGATGCCCAGGCGCTTGAACTGCTCGCGCTGGGTGTCGATAAAGCTCTGTGCGAACTTCTCGCACGCCGAACGGAAGTCGGAGACCGACATATTCTTGTGGTCCAGCTTATTCTTTTTAATGATGGCAGACTCAATGGGCATGCCATGGTTATCCCAGCCGGGGATGTAAGGGACGCGATATCCCATCATGGTGCGAGACTTGTTGATGAAGTCCTTGAGGATCTTGTTGAGCGCATGACCCATGTGAATGTTGCCGTTGGAGAAGGGGGGGCCGTCGTGCAGAATAAAGAGAGGCTTTCCTTCTTTTTCATCCAGCATACGGTTGTAGAGATCCAGAGTGTTCCAGTATTCGAGCATTTTGGGCTCGCGGGTGGGAAGATTTGCCCGCATTTCAAATTTGGTGGCAGGCAGGTTGAGTGTGCTTGTGTAGTCCTTTGCCATAACTACGTCTCCTTTTTGATTTGATAAATGAAATCCGTTCTTGGGATCGGGGGAGCGACCGTTTGCTTTTTGATCAAAAAAGCCCCACAGCCGCACGGGTGCGACTGTGAGGCGAAGGCATCGCGCAGATGCCGCCGTGGTACCACTCACATTGCGTCTGATGACGCCTCTCGTTGCCCCAAATAGGGCAGTCGCCTTAACGCGGCGGGACGGGCTCGCTTACCTGCGGCGACGCTTGCGCGTCCGCATATGGGCTGCCGGCTCCGAAGTGATCTCCGATCGTCTACTACCTACGCGGTCGCACCACCCCCGCGCTCTCTGCAAGCCTTCGACAAACGGCGTCTTCATCATAGCTATTCCATGTTATTATAACATAAACGGAACGGATTGTCAAGTAGCTGCGCGGAATTTATCCGAAAGATGCAAATATGCAAATGCAAATACGACAAATACGACAATTTGGGCGGCAGCTCGTTTTGATGAGAGTGATGCTTTGTGTATTTTTCAAAAAAACCATTGACAAAATGTGTTGATTATGGTATAATATTCTTACAAGGTCCTATGTAGGGACTCATCTGAACCCCGGTAAAGGAGGACATCGCCGTGAATACGATTTTCTATATCATGTATGCTGCATTTGTTCCGTGTTGCGTCGCTGTGACTTCCTTTTGCGATTGGTGGAGAGGAAGATTGCAATACAGCATACCTCGCGCACGGACGTAGTCGGATTGACGTTCGTGCGTGTTTTTTTGGGGAGGAGCTGGGCAAAAACCATGCGGCAATGCTTGCGTGACAGAAGTAACCGTATGCCGCCGTGCTGATTGCACAGAAAGGGATCTTTTATGAAAAAGACCACAAAAATGTTTATTTCTCTCGCACTTTCCGTTATGATGATCTGCGCACTTTGCTTGCCGTCGTTTGCACAGTCGCAAGCTACAACGTCGCAGCAGGTTCGTTATAGTTTCTCCGCCGGAAACAATATTCAGCATACCATCGCTACCTATTCGTCGCATACCGGATCGACCGTTGGTTCAATTTGGGGATCGTATGTGGTAGATCGATACGATACGTCTTATCCGGTCTATTATGGCCGGTTAAATATGTATGCCTATATCCAAGCATATGCTGCTGACGGTACTATTATTGATGATGTAGAGAGTTATCAAGAGAAAGTACTTTTCGATTATTATACTTGGCTTGTAACGGACTCAATCATCATGAATGAATCAGACGATTTTATTTATATGTTCGCTATATATGAGACCGAACAATGGGTAAGCGATGATCCCAATCAATGTGTAGACATTTTTAGATACACGCCGACATATTTTGAAAGTGATCTGCTTACAGATTCGTATGTAGACGATTTTTAATCTTAAAAGTAGGTGTTGTCATGAAAAAACAGATGATGACGTTTGTACTCGCCATGTTGTTATTATTTCTTTCTGCGTGTACACCCGTCAGTGACAATCCTCCCCCTCCCTCTGAAGAGGGGGAGGAGGGAGAAAAAAATCAAGTATCCCAAAACGACGCTGAAATCGTTGATCAGGATGCGTGGGATGGGAAAACGATTCCATCACAAAGGACGTTGCTCCCCGGTCATAGGAGTACCTTTGTATGGGAAAATCACGATGTGATTTTGACCAACAGCGGGACATATATTGATATAAATACGGGAGAAGAATTTTCTATCTGCTTTGATCCCTTATGCGAGGCGGAGCAGCATAACCGCCCGACGTGCCCGCAAATGATCGCAAAGCGTTCAAAACATCGGCTGGTATCACCGTACGAGGGAGACGGGTCTATGGTGCTCTACATGGATACCTTCGTGACCAATATGATGGATGGAGTGGTCGCTCTTTCCCGTCAATTTGTTCGATACGATCAGAAAACGCAGACGATCAAGATTTTATCGGACCCGATGGATCTGGTGGGGAACACCTGGTATTTCGATCCGTATACACGAACGATCTATTTTACCGCATACCGATCAGCGAGCGAGTCGGATATGTCCATGTATTCGCTTGATACCACCGACGGTGAGGTGCGGTTACTGTGTGATACACCGGTGCAGATGTTTGCAGGATATATTGAAGATGATATTTTGTATATGAACGGAAGTCGACATATCGGGTACGTGGATCTGATGTCGGATGAGCCCGAATATCAGGCATATGATAATCCTGCGTTGCCATCCGATTTTATCAGCGTGGGGATGCGAAAGGGCTATCTGTATTATTCGTTATACGGAGATACAACAACACTGCCGCTGCCGGATGGAATAGAAGAGAAATATCCCGGTGAGACGGAGCGCTCCTATTACGAGCGAACATCCCCCGAACGGGATTTTTATCGGATTGATCTTCGCAATCAGAATGCGGTGCCCGAGCCGTTACTGCAAAATGTCGGCTTGGTGAATCTTGATGGTGATTATCTGTTTTGTTTCAACTTTGAACCTCAATATTTTTACAGCCTGGTTAGCGTCGGGGCCACATATTATTTGTGGGATGATCCCGATGCGCCGCACGCAGATCGGTTGCATCATTTTGCGACCTGTATCGGCAAGGAGTTGAGGGTGATCCGGCTGGACACAATGGAAACCTGCTATACGATCGAGCTGCAAAGGTATAACATGCCTGCAGTCATGCAGTCACATATCCGCGCAGACGGAACGGGATTCCTCTATACATTTGTTGAAGATTACACCATGGAGACGATGAGAGAAACTCGGTGCATACCAAATTATGACATTTATCTAAAATTTGATCCTGCCGATCGTCATATGACGGAAGAAGATTTTCTTCTGCTTGAGCCGATGAATTAAGGGGAACCTCGTGATATATTTTATTTGTTAATGGAAAAGAGGTTTGTTCGTATGAAAAAACAGATGATGACGTTTGTGCTCGCTGTGTTATTACTGTTTTTTCCCGCTTGTACACCCGTCAGTGACAATCCTCCCCCTCCCTCCGTGGAGGGGGAAGAGCATAACAGCAAATCAAGCGCTCTACACGCATGGGATGGAACAGAAGTTCGGGAGAAACGAACATTTTCGAATCGGATCGTCTGATGAAATTCTATTATGGGAAACAATATCTGGCCATACCGCAAGTATCAATGTTTTATCGCGTCTCTGAAAACAAATTGCCCCAACCACAGAGAATGGGTTGGGGCGTTTGTCGGCGCGATCAAGCGTCTTTCTTTGCCAGATGTGCTTTGATCTTGGCGATCAGCTCGTCGGCGTCGGTGCCGTGTACCTCGCAAGCGTCCTCAATGGACTCGCCGCGGGATGCGGGGCAGCCGAGGCAGTGCATACCGATCTCAAAGAAGAAGGGAGCGGTGTCGGGAGCAGCGTCAAGAACGTCGCCAATGATGGACTCCTTGGTTACAACCATGATAATGCAGTTCCTTTCCGAGTGTATTTCGCCCCATGCGGGGCTACAGCTATATTATATAGCGAAATGCCGCTGCTGTCAAGCGGAAATCGTGTAAAAAATGCTGTAAAAAATAAAAAAATTTTGAAAAAACACTTGACAAACGATTTTTTGTGTGGTATAATAGCCAAGTCGTCGCAATCGTGACGGCGATGGAAGCATAGCTCAGTTGGGAGAGCACCTGCCTTACAAGCAGGGGGTCATAGGTTCGAGCCCTATTGTTTCCACCAGCGGCAATTCGTTGCCGCATTTGGCCTGGTAGTTCAGTTGGTTAGAACGCTAGCCTGTCACGCTAGAGGTCAGGGGTTCGAGTCCCCTTCAGGTCGCCATTTGCCTCTGTAGCTCAGTTGGTAGAGCAGGGGACTGAAAATCCCCGTGTCGTTGGTTCGATTCCGACCGGAGGCACCAAAATCGGGAAAGAAATTTCCCGATCATATGCGGATTTAGCTCATTTGGTAGAGCGCCACCTTGCCAAGGTGGAGGTGGCGGGTTCGAGCCCCGTAATCCGCTCCAGAAAAAAGCAGGGACGGCATCAGCCGTCCCTGCTTTTTTCTCGTGCAGACTTCCCGGCGATAAACCCCTCAAATTGCCGCGAGGCAATTTGGTGCGTTTGCGCTACGCAGCAGTATGGAGTTTTACTGCATTTGGGCGCAAACGTGGGTTCAGAGCCCCGTAATCGTGCGCTGCTTGTTTATCTGTGCGTTTTCGCGGGGGACAGAACCAACTCAAACGCCGTAGTTTCTGTCCCCCGCCTCCCCCTGACTCCTTGGCTGGGGCTCAGTTGGTGCGCAGCCGGAGATTTTCTTGACGTCGCTTCGGGCTCCCCGGACTCCTTGGCTTGGTAGGTATGTACCTTGGTGGCACGCGATCTCCGTCAGGGCATAGCCTCAAGCGTGAGCGTTCCGTCGGCGTGATAGGTGACGGGATAGGCACCCATGACGCCGTTGGGGATGTTGTTTACCAGAAGAACGTCCCGCCCCGTTGGATCGGGCAGCACCTTGGCGATATACAGCATTCCGTTTTCGGGCTGCTCGGGGAAAGCAAGGTCCCCACGGTAGGTGTACGGCCCGTCGATATGCTCGGCGGTGTACAGAGAATTTTTCATTCTTTGCTGCTGTCCGACCATCTCAACCTGTCCCGCGTACAGATAAAAGCGGCCGTCGTGCGCCCAGACCTGCGCCGTTTCCAGACGGTCACATTCCCCGATGACGGCGATGGCGTGCGGCGTGAACGTGCGAAAATCGCGTGTGACGAACACCAGCTGCGCGCCGCGGCGGTTGACGGGGTTCTCTGCGATATGACCGTTGACAAAAATATAGTAATTGCCGTCGATCGGCTCGGGGTAAACGTACGGATCGGCAATCGGCAGCCCGTGCACAGTCTCCTTGCCGTAAGAGAAGGCGTAGGGCTTCCCTTTGAAGATGACGGGCCCGTCACCCAGGCGCTCCCAGGTGTCAAGATCGCGGCTGACGGCAAGCCCGATGCCCTCCCGCGCGGGGTCGGTGGCGTTACCGGAGTAAAGCATATAAAAGACGTCCCCGCATGGGACGACGCTGCCCGTGGCGATGCCCTTGTCATTCCAGCCATCGCTCTGCGGACACAGCGCGATACCGCGATCCTCCCATGTGATCAGATCGGTGGAGATCATGTGCCCGACGCGCTGGCGATCCCACTGTCCTTCGGTCGGTTCGTCCTCGCCGTAGGCAAGAAAAAAAGTATGATACACGCCGTCCTTGCGAACGTACCATGAATCGTTGATTCTGACGCCGTCGATGTGATATAAAAGCATATGTCTGCCCTCCCGATGCTTGTGAAATGAAACGGTAGTTTATTATAGCACGGTTTTTGAAATATTTCAATCCGTTCGATCAAAATTCACCATTTGCAATAGTTCCTCTCACCAAGCGAGAGGTTGCATTGGCGGAACGGGTGTGATATAATAAGCACAGAAGGGCGCACTTCCATATTTTCAAGGAGGAATCAAATATGAATTTAAATTTCGCAGATCATTTCAAACACTTACGTAAAGAAAAGGGGGTCACGCAGGAAAAGATTGCCGAGATCCTGGACGTTTCCAGCCAATCCATTTCCCGCTGGGAGCTGGGTATGTGCTATCCCGACGTGGAGCTGCTGCCTACGATCGCCAATTATTTTGGCGTGACGGTGGACAGTCTTTTGTCAAACGACTCGGTTTCCAAGGAAAGAGATCGGGATATTTTCTTGGAAAAAATTGATCAGTTGCCTGATTCCACATCTGCGCGGATTGATTTTGTGCGGGAATACTGTCGCAAATATCCCGAGGTTGATTTTTATGCATTTCATCTGGTCAAGGCAATCAAACGGCACGTCGTCGGTGACGAAGCGAAGACTCAAAAATATATGCCGCTTTTGCTCAAAACCGCTGAGCGGCTGTTGGAAACGCGGTATCGCAGCGCAGTAATTCAGCTGATGGCGACGGTTTGTGATGAAAAAGATTTAGACAAATGGTTGGATATGGCACCGTACTCCTCCGGCTTCAGTCGGCGGTATTGCCTGGTGGCACGTGCTATGGCGCGCGACAATGGAGAGGGCTGCTATATTCAGCAAGGACTGGAGGCGCTGGAGCGCTTTGCCAATCAGCTGGACAGACGTTGCCCGGATGTGCTGGGCGCGGAAAGAAAGACGGCGTATCAGCGGGATATTCTGAAAATTATCCGTTCCTTCGGGGAAGGCGGGGAGATTCCCGACGGCTGGAAGATGTTCTATGCTTACAAGCAACTGGTGCTGGCTGCGTGCTTGTTCGGGCATGGGCAGGTCGAGGAAGGTTGGCGAAATTTCGATGAGGCGATAGAAACGTGTAAATACGCCCAATCCCTGACGGACGAATGGTTAGAGATCGGCGGCGAGCTGTTCTCCGGCATAAAGGTCAGCCGGGATTGGAATTATGCGATAGATGCCGAGGGGGAGCGTCACAAGCTGTTTGCGCTTATGAATTTATCCTTCCACGACATGACGGATATTTCCGATCTTTTGACGAATCCTCGTTGGGCTTGGTTCGACTGCGTGCGTGAAACGGAGAAATATCAAGCCGCTGCCCGCTGGGCAACGCAGAAAGCGGACGAATGGCGCGCCAAGCGTTAAGGCTTTTTGATCATATCAAGGGAGCACCGCGAAAGCGGTGCTTTTCCTATGGCGCGCACCACTGCGCGCTCAACCCTCTGTTGTTCTTTACTATCCAAACCGTTTCTTGACAGATGCTGCTCGGTATGTTATAATGATACCAACGACGAGCGCACCGCCAAAGGCTGCGCGTGTGACATCATGACAGAAACGGAGTACCAATGAAAGAAAGTAACACTTGCTTTACGTATTTCAGAATCACCGGCAATTTTGATCCGGACGACATCACCAAGCGTCTGGGGCTTGAGCCGGAGGAAACGTGGAAGGTTGGGGATCCACGCGGACATGGACTTAACACCTTTCATACGTTCTCCAATTGGAAGTTCGGTCGCTGCGATGCGTATCGCGTATGTGTGACCGAGCAAATGGAAGAAACCATTCGCCCCTTGCTGAATCGGGTCGATCTGCTCAACGAGATCCGCGAGCAGTACGACGTAAACTTCACTTTGGAGGTCGTGCCGTATATCTACGCCGGCAACGGTGAGGTTCATCCGTGTATATCTCCCTCGCACGAGGTCATCGCGTTTTGCGCCGCAACGCATACCCATCTGGACATTGATCAGTATTTTTTCAGCGAGGAGGAGGAGCGGCTGGACCGGGAGCAAATTGCTCGCGAGAATGACGAGCGCGCCAAGGAGCTTGCCAAGCGGTCGGTGGGCGAGATCATCCGCGAGGCCCGTCAGAGGAAGGGCATGAAGCAAGAAACACTGGCGGCAGAGCTGCACGTCACGCCGCAAGCCATCTCCCGCTGGGAAACGGGGCAGACCGCGCCCGACATCAATCTGCTCATCCCCTTGGCGAAAGAGCTGGGGCTGAGCGTCGATCAGCTGTTGGGTGGCAACCGCCGCGACGACTTTGAGCATCGCTTTCACGAAGCCATCCGCTCAAGCGGCGACGATCCCAAAACGGCGCTGCTCGTCTGCGAGGATGCGCTCAAGGCGTTCCCGAACGACAGAACGTTTCTCTACCGCCGCGCCGTTGACGAATATTTCATCGGCATTGATCCGCACACACCGCCCCGAGCCGCAAAGCTATATCTCAATCGCGCTGCCATTCATTTCAACTCTTTGCACAGAGAATATCCGGACGACCAGACCTATCTTTCGTTTTTAGCCGAGGCGCACGGACACCTGGGCAACACGGAGCACGCCAAGGAGCTTTTGGCTACTTATGAGGACAAGAAAGTCGTCGAGAACATCCTGATCCAGGACGTGTTGAAAGGCGAGGAACGACTGCAAAAGCTGAAAGAACGCACGCATTGGCAAACGCTTGATCTGTACAATACTCTTTTGAAATACGACACGCCCGATGCCATCCGAGAGGCACACGGCTTGCTGGATGCCATGAGAAGCGCAGATATGGATAATGTTTTCAGAATCGTGCTGTACCTGAAGGAGGCAGGCTATGCCGCAGAGGCGGGAGATATGCAAGGCTACGAGCAAAAGCTGCGGACTGCCTTTGAAACCGCCCTTGCCGCGGACAGCCCCGATACGCCGGCGTGCGATGCCAATCTTTTGCATGAACGCCTGGTCACGGATGCGAATGCCGAACGCTGGTGGATGGCTGCCGGGAATATGCTGAATAACATATTGACCAAACCTCGCCTCGCGCCGCCATGCGCTACCAAGCGGCTGCTTGTGGAAACTGCGCTGGACTATCGCCGGCTTCTGCGCTCGGACGATCGTCGGTATCTTGAGTTTTGCTCCAAGATTATCTGCTCGGCAGACGATCCGTACCGGTATGCCATCGAGTATGATATGTCGGAGCAAGAGTCCGACGCCATGCACGCGCAGATCGACGAGCACTACAAGCACTGCCTCGTGGGCGAATATGCTCACACCGTCGAGATCTATCGCAACACCGTCCGGCAGTTGTTTGCCGACGGTATCAAGAGCGGTGTGGTCGCCTATAGCCGCGCCGAGCCGAGCGGCATGATGTATGGCTACTGCAACTGCGGTGACAAGGAAACATACAAGGGGCTGCCCATCGACTGGAAACGCTTACCCTCGCCCGATGGCGCACGCGTTTTTGCCATCATAGATATGCTGATTCCCACGAATTTTGAGGACTGCGGACTGGAGCAAAAGCTGCTGACCTACGCCATAGAGCAAGCCAAGGAGCAGGGATTTACCCACGCCGAGAGCTTTCTGCATGAGCTCGATATGAGAGGCACTGAGCCGCACGAGCGGACGCCGCGCTTTGAGCGGATGCTTGCCGTCTATACCGAGCTGGACTTTTCGACGCGTGCCGATCTTTCCCATGAGCACGGCCGCTGCTATATTCTGCAAAAGGAATTGTAAGACCGCGCCCCTTGGCATCCCAAAATTTCATGTCACAATGGTAAAAAGCAAAACAGAAAGGTAATCGCTATGAAATCTGAATGGAGCGAACGCACCTTGACGCAAAACGAATTCGCCAAAAAATCCGTGGGTGAGATCATCCGCGAGGCCCGTCAGAAGAAGGGCATGACGCAGGACGCCTTGGCCGTACAGCTGCACGTCACGCCGCAAGCCATCTCCAAATGGGAAACCGGACAGACCGCGCCCGACATCAATCTGCTCATTCCCCTGTCCAAAGCACTGGGGCTGGGCGTCGATCAGCTGCTTGGCGGTGACCGCCGGCAGGATTTTGAGCATCGCTATGAGCATGCCTCCCACTATGGCCCTGTTTCGCAGCTGCTCGTCTGCGAGGACGCGCTCAAGGAGTTCCCCGACGACGAGAGCTTTCTCTACCGCCGCGCCTGCTGCGAATTTTTCTTGGGCAAAGATATCCAAACGGACCAAAAACGCCGTCGAAAACATTTGAACCAAGCGGCCTCCCTTGCGTGGCTTTTGCATCAGCAGCATCCCGATGACGATGTCTATATCACCCTGCTGACCAACGCTTATGTGGAGCTGGGGCAGCGGGAGGAGGCACGAACCCTTTTAAGTCATTGTAAAAACCTCACATTGGTCGACAACTTACTTGCCGACCTTGTGCTGGAGGGGGAAGAAAAGATCAAGCTGCAACAAGTGCGGATCAGCCGCCAGGTCACCGGGCTGTACCATCGACTGCTGGAGTATAATACACCCGAATCCATCGCGGTGGCGCACGGGCTGCTTGATATTACCATGGGCAAGGAAAAACACCTGCATTTCGGCCTTCTCAGTGATCTGTATCTTGCCCAGGCGGTTTTCTCTTTGGATGCGAACGACATGGCAGGGTACGAAAAGCACATGATGGAGGCATATGAAACAGCCGAGGCGCACGATCGGGATATTCAAGGCGTTGACCGCTATACCGCCCCGCTCTACGATCACATCGACAACGAATACCATGATTGGGAGTTCTCGGTGATGAACGAGTTGGTTCTTCGGGTGCAAACGGACCGCAACCTCCGTCCGCCGTGTGAGGCCAAGCGTCGCATGGTCGAGCATCATATTCACTGCCGTCCGCTACACCGCTGGAACGCGCCGGCGTATTGTAAATTTTGTATGGACAACGTCAACGAGGAAAATTTTTTCAATTTTTCGCACACTTGGGATATGACAGAGGAAGAACTCGAACAGTTCAATGACCGAATGCGGACAAGTTTTGGTGGACGTTATCCGATGGAGCTTCATCGTAAAGAGACCGAACGGCTGATCAAGGAGGGCATCATGAGCGGTTACGTGGCCTGTTGTAACAGTCACGATCAAGCGGTGATCGTCGGCTACTGCAACTGCGGCGCTAAGGAGAAATACAAGGGAATGCCCGACGAATGGAAGATCCCGGCAGGGCCGAAGGGCGCGCGCGTCTTTGCCATCATGGAGCTTTTGAGCGCGCCCTCCTTCTGCGATTGCGGCTTGGAAGAAAAGCTGCTGACCTACACGCTGGAGCAAGCCAAGGAGCGGGGCTTCACCCACGCACAAGCCTTCCTTTGGCATAGCGGCTTTGTGTATAAGGACGGCAGCAGTGAATTTGGCCATTTCCTCGCTCTGTATACCGCCATGGGCTTTTCAATCCACGCCGACATTTCGGATGTGCATGATCGTAGAGAATATGTTCTGCAAAAAGAGCTTTGAGCATAAGAAACAGGGGTGAGTCAAATGCTAAAAATGCATTAAACGCACCCCGCCGTTTTGCTTTGCGGCCGAACACCGCTTTATCACACTCCTCGCCTTCCGCGAATGCGGCGGTAAAAGTAGGGAGGTCAATTGAGCCAAACCGTGGAAATTTATCTTTCTTTCCGTAGGAATATCAAAGTTTTTGCCTGCGGCTTTCCCGCAGGCAAAAGCGAAATCTTTGAAAGGAGGCGACCGCGTGCGTATCAGCGGTTGCAAGACCGCGTTAGCACGCGAGAAGAGCGGGGTACGTAGGGGTGTCCCCTACGCGCGTTTTCTTTGGTTCGTTTCTTTGGGGTGAGCCAAAGAAATGAACATAAATCAAATATAGTTAGAAAGTGATGTCCGCACATTCTCCCCACACAAGAGGGAAATCAAATGCAAAAAATGCATTAAACGCACCCCGTCGTTTTGCTTTGCGACAGAACACCGCTTTATCACACTCCTCGTCTTCCGCGAATGCGGCGGTAAAAGTAGGGAGGTCAATTGAGCCAAACCGTGGAAATCTATCTTTGTTTCCGTAGGAGTATCAAAGTTTTTGCCTGCGGCTTTCTCGCAGGCAAAAGCGAAATCTTTGAAAGGAGGCGACCGCGTGCGTATCAGCGGTTGCAAGACCGCGTTAGCACGCGAGAAGAACGGGGTACGTAGGGGTGTCCCCTACGCGCGTTTTCTTTGGTTCGTTTCTTTGGGGTGAGCCAAAGAAATGAACATAAATCAATTATAGTTAGAAAGTGATGTCCGCACATTCTCCCCACACAAGAGGGGAATCAAATGCAAAAAATGCATTAAACTTACCCCGCCATTTTGCTTTGCGACCGAGCCCCGCAGCTTTTCTTTTTTTCTTTTTGTATTGCTTTCAATCCGTCGCGATTCGTTCGATCGGGAGGGTGGCAATGTTGATGTCGGTATAACGTATGTTAAGCGTGCTGTCCTTGGGCAGGGCGCCTTTTTCTATCGGAACAAGGAAGGTCCAATACGCCATATCGCCGGTGACATTCGGGGGGGACAGGCGGGCAATGTCAAGGCTCAGTCCCTGCTTGGTCGTGCGCAGCGCGAAAATGTTATGGCGGATGGAGCCGCTGCCCTCGGTGCGGGGGATGAGCAGAAGATCGTGTGTGGCAAAGAAAGCCTCATCATAGGCGGCATAGGTGGTGTCACTCTCGGTGCGGAAGCCGTTGATGCGGCAGAGCAGTGCGAGCTGCTCGACGCTCTCAAGGCAGAGGTAGCGGCTGTTCGGTATCACGAGATCATGATAACTGTCGATGTGCAGCGTTTCTATGCCCTTGCCCGCATAGGTTTCGGGCTGGAAGGTGGTGGTGTTGATATAGATGTCCCTTGCATCCTCGATCATGCCCTTGCGAACGGGCGCGACGGCGATCCAATGACCGATCGCCGTTTCCTCTCCTTGCACAGTCTCCTCGACGGTCAGCACCCAGCGAGAAAGCTCGTCGCGATACAGAGAGGCGACGCGGTAGCGGGAGTCGCTGTAAGCGGAGTGAAACCGATAAAGAATGAGATCGTTCTCGGCAAAAAAGGCATTGTCAAAGGCGGAAAGATTCTCCTGCCGCAGGTCGTATTCTTTTACCAAAGCCGATAATGCGGCGGTGTCCTTGACCAATTGCGGCAGAGCATCGGCGTGTATATAGGTGTCTTTAACGACCGCCGTTCTCTCATCAAGGATGTGGTCAGCTCGCTCGCCGATCTCGGTGGCGCGGGTGACACGCACATCGATGTTGGCGATCGAGCGCTCGGACAGACGGAAGGGGATGACCAGATGATACGCCTGATCCGAGATGCGCTCACTGCCCGGGCGTTCGACAATATCCACCGTCAGCGTGACGTCGGGGTAGCCGAAATCGTTGTGGACGCGGCTGACCTCCCACGTCGTGTCGGAAAATTCGGCGCGGACGGGGACGATCAACAGTGCGCGACCGGGATCAAACTCCTCAGCTCCAAGATAGGCAGCGTATTGCGTCTCCAAGCCGTACCATGCGGCAAACTGTGCTATCTCCTCGGCGTTTTGCAGTACAATGGGGCGGGAGAGCGGCTCGTCGTGCAGTCCATGAAGGGAGGAACCGATGCAGACGGCGTCCGCGACGGTGGTGTCAACGTCAAGATCGTCTCTTGTGATCTCACGGACGTGCATCTGCTCGCCGTCGGTGATGGCATTCTTCGGGATGGGGACGGTGATCAGCCAGTGACCCGTATCATCGGAAGCCCCGTCTACCAGCCGTGTCAGGTCCAGAGATAATTCGCCATCGGCATTGCGCCCAAGGTGGGTGACCTCATAACGGGTGCTGCCACTGGAGGATTCCACACCGATCAGAACAAGATCGTGCGCGGCAAAGAAACTCTTCCCGTAACGATCGTAAGCCGTCGGGATGCCTTTTTCGGCAAACAGTGCGTCAAGCTGCTCCCAATCTCGCAAAAGGATCAGCCGTGGCTCATAAATATAAGCACCGGAGATGCTTGCATTGAGATACAGAATCTCGCCGATGGTATAAAGGTCTATGTCGGCGGCGAGCTCGCGTTCGGTGATGGCGTTGCCCGCGCCGTCATGTGGCGTACGGTCGCCGGTAAGATCGATCAGCACATCGTCGGTAAACGTGTCCTGACGATCAGTGGCGCAGGAGGAAAGCGACAGCCACAGCAAAAGTGCGGCAAGGCATAAAACGAGCCTTCGGATATACGTTGTTTTCATGAGCGTTCATCTCCTTGAGGTTGAAATTTGACGAATACGGGTAGGTGTGATATACTATTAGACGGATGACAAGGGAAAAATGTTCCCCGATTTCAAAAAAAAATAAAAAAATTCAAAAATATCGGATTTTGATGTAAGAAAGACGCGGTAAACCGTGTTATTATAAGTGAAAGGCCTTTTCAAATAGCAGAAAGGAGCGAAAGCTTATGGATGATGAAAAGATTGTTGCCTTATTTCACGCGCGAGATGAGGCGGCAATTGCACAGGTGCAGGAAAAATACGCCACATATTGCCGCGTCATTGCGCAGAGGATACTCACTTCCCCCGAAGATGTCGAGGAGTGCGTCAACGACGCGTATCGCCGTGCATGGGAGACCATTCCGCCCGAAAAACCGCAATTGCTCTCCGCTTACATCGGGATGCTGACCCGCCATATCGCCTTGAATCGCGCAAGAGATAATCGCGCCCAAAAGCGGGGCGGAGGCAGCTTGCCCCTGATCCTTGACGAGATGCAGGAATGTATTCCTGACGGACAAGGGGATGCGGCAGACGATTTTATCCTGCAGGATGCGCTCAATGCATTTCTCGGCTCGTTGCCGCAGCGGACGAGGATGATCTTCATGCGTCGCTACTGGTATGCGGACAGCGCGGCTGCCATTGCCGCCGATTATCGTATGAAGGAGAGCAGCGTCAATGTGCTGCTTTTCCGCACCCGAAAACAGCTCCGTGCATTTTTATCGGAGCAAGGAATTTATGTATGAAGGGAGAAGAAACTATGAAAAGTGAAAGATTGATGAACCTTTTGGGCGGTATTTCCCCCTATTATATCAAGGAATCGGCACCGGGCAACGTGCCAAGCAAGGAAAAAAACGTATCGTTCAAGCGGCGTATGATCCCCATGATCGCCGCGATGGTCGCCGTTTCCATGATGATGTTCGCGCTGGGCTTTACGGCGTCGGCGTTGGCTTACGATCAAAAGGAGGTGCCATATCAGACGGGAACACTTCTGACCGATATTCCCGCGATAATGACGGCAGAGGATTATGATTCGCTTTGTGCGACGATGATGCAAAATCTTGCCGATGTGACCAATGGAGATGCAATCTTGAAACGGTGTACAGCATTTTACGCTAAGCAATCGCTTGCCATGTTTCAAAATGACCAAGTCAAACAAGCATTGATTGAGATTTGTCCCATCACACAGATTGTGGATGTATACACGCTGGAGGCTGAGGTGACACCCACCGAGGAAAACGCCATTCTTTATTGGCTGATGTACTACGGCGAGATGAATCAGGAAAAGCTGATCGCCATGTATCAGCGCTTGTACGACATGGTCGAGGCGAGCGATTATTCTGAGGAGGAAAAACGGGCAATGCGCAAAAGCCTTCCCGAAATTCCTCTTGCAATGACCGATATGCAGATCGGTACGCTGATCAATGCTGCGGCGCAGGAGGGTAAGACTCTGCCCACCCCCGGTATGCTGCCCATTATCATGACCAAGGCGGACTTTGAGGCCATGATGGAGAAGGTTATGGAGGGGGCAGGTGTAGACAACTATGATGATGCCCCGAACTATGTACGGCGGATGGCTGCATATTATGCCGAATATAATCCGGATGATGAACACAACAGCGAATGGGAAAGAGCCCTCATGCCGCTGCTTGAGGTAACACCGGTATATGTTTTGGATTGCGATATTGCACTTTGGGAACGCTCATGGCTGTGCTCTGCCATGGCACTCTATGCCGACATCTGGATGGAAGATACGATGCAGATCACCGAAAATATACACAGCACCATTGATGCAAGTGACGCTGAGGATAAGGCAGCACTTCACGATATGGTGGTGAGAGTGTGGGAAATTTTACGTGAGGTCACCGCGCAATTAGAATCCGAGCAGGAATCTTATCAATGACTTTGCCGATTCTTATAAAACAGCCGCCGCGCTTGGAGCAATCCGGGCGCGGCAGCTTTTTTTACTGTGGTTGCGGGTGTTGACAAACCCGAAGGGAAGTGATATGCTATGTGTATCGGAGCGGCAGAGGTTAGCTTATGGAATGTGCGAGGGGATGACCGCTTGACCCGGCGGAAAAGAGATTGTGCTTTTTTTATCGAAAAATTCAGAAAAAATTTCAAATGGGTGTAAGATTTGCTCCTTGAAAATCGTTATTATAAAAGAAGGCGTTCAAAATGCGGAAAGGAGGCGGGTAAGGATGGACGATAAGCATATCATCGCGATGTTTTTTGCGCGGGATGAGGCAGCAATCGCCCGCGTGCAGGAAAAATACGCGCGGTACTGCCAGTATATTGCAGAACAGATCCTTGGCTCCCGCGAGGATGCCGAGGAATGTGTCAATGATATGTATCGGCGGGCTTGGGAGACCATTCCGCCGCAAAGGCCGCCGATTTTGTCCTCCTATCTTGGGATGCTGACCCGCCACATTGCCCTTGATCGCGCCAAGGAGCGTCGGGCGCAAAAGCGCGGCGGCGGGATGGTGGAGCTGCTCTTGGGAGAGCTGCAGGAGTGTATTTCCGATGCGGAGGCGCAAGACGAGCAAAGCGAGCTGCTGCGGGAGGCACTGGACATCTTTCTTGCAACCCTGCCGCAACGAACGCGGGTGGTGTTCGTGCGGCGGTATTGGTATGCGGACACGGCTGCTGCCATCGCCAAGGCGTACGGCATGAGTGAGAGCAACGTCAACACACTGCTGTTCCGTACCAGAAAAAAGCTCAGGCGGCATCTCAGGGAATTTGGGATCGATGCGTAAGAGAGGAGAGCAAAATGAATAGAAACGAACAGCTATTGGAGATGATCGGAGATATATCCCCGATCTATATCAAGGAGGCCATGCCGGGCAACGCACTGCAAAAGCGCCGTGCGCAGCGGATCTATCTGCATAAGCGCAGCCTGATCGGAATGATCGCCGCGATGGTCTCCGTATCCATTCTGATGTTTATTCTGGGCTTATCTGCCGCGGCGATGACCGACCGCAACGCTCACGCCAAGCGGGAACCGGTGTATCTGACGGGGACGCTGCTGACCGAGCTGCCGAATATACTGCTGCCGCAGGATTATGAGGCGCTGCTGGAAAACATGAAGAAGAATCTGGTCGACGTTCCTGACGGAAATCATACGCTGGCAAGGTTTACGATGTATTATACACTGCAGAGCCTGAGCAATCAGCGCAGTCCAAAGGCCAAGGAAGGTTTGCTGCTTGCCTCCCCCTTGACGCAGCTGACCGACATTTATACCATAGATTCAGACAGTCTGCAGATGGAAGAGGCGGAGTTGCTTGCGTATTGGCTGACCTATTACGGTGAGATGACGCAAGAGCGCCTGATCGCCACGCGCCAAGGGCTGCACGACGTGGTGGATCAAAGCGATCTTTGCGAGGAAGAAAAGCAAGCCCTGCACGCAAGCCTCCCCGCCATTCCCGCCGTCGACCCGAACGCCGAGCCCGTCACTCTGGAAATCGGGCAAAAGGTTCGCACAGAGAACTTCGGCACAGGTATTTTGCCCAAGGTGCTGACGGTTGCGGATTACGAGGCGCTGGTCATGCAGGTGCTTGAGAGCGTGGGCGCGACGAGCATGGAATCCGCACCGCCCGAGCTTCAACAGATGCTTGCAAGCTATCAGCGCTATCCGCTGTCGGCGGAGCCGCAGGACGAGACGCAGACGTTTATTACCGAGCATCTTGCACCGATTCTGGAAAAGACGGACGTGTACGTCATGGATCTGTCCATGACGCTGAGCGAGCGGATGCTGCTTTGCCATCAGTTGAATCGGTATGCGTCGGGGTGGCAGGCTCGCCTTGAGGATTATAAGAACCGCGTCCACGATACGCTGCGTCCCTTGTGTCGGGACGGCGAGGATTATGACGCGCGGGTCGCCGCGCTCTATTCGTTGCTGATCGAATACGAAAGTGCCGTGCGCCAGAAGAATATACCGTAGGAACAAGACCAAGCTACCATGACGAGATTGTGCGCGGCATTTTTGGCTGTTTTTGGTTGACAGGACGGTGGTTTTGTGTTATAATGAAACCAATCTAACTCTGTCAGGGAGGAAATCCAATGAAACGTATTTTTAGTGTTAAAGACTATGGTGCAGTGGCGGGCAGCGGTACGCTGCAGACGCAATATATTCAAGCGGCGATCGACGCTTGCTATCTTTACGGCGGCGGTGAGGTTGCGGTTCCTTCGGGGGTGTATCTTGTGGGCTCGCTGCGGCTGCGTTCCCACGTGACGCTGCATCTGTTGGAAAACGCTGTGCTGATGGGCAGCCGCGATCCTGAGGATTATACGCACTTTACAGAGGACACGATAGAGCCGGTGCAGCCGGTAGATGAGCCCATGTTCCCGCGAGGTATTCTTTCGCGCTGGTTCAACTCGATCGTCCGCGCACATTATGCCAAGGATATCAAGATTATCGGTGAATCGGGCTCTTGCATCAACGGGCAGAATTGCTATGATGCCGAAGGAGAAGAAGGATTCCGCGGTCCGCACGCCATTTCGATGTACGGCTGTGAGAACGTTGAGCTTGCCGGATATACCGTTCTTGACAGTGCCAACTGGGCGCATTGTATCAGCCGCAGCCGCAATGTTTACGTTCACGGCATCACGGTACTGGCAGGGCATGACGGTGTGCATCTCCGTATTTGCGATAACGTGCTGATTGAGGACTGCCATTTTGCCACGGGCGATGATTGCGTGGCAGGCTTTAATAATCTGAATATGGCGGTGCTGCGTTGTGAGCTCAATTCGTCCTGCTCGGCGTTCCGCCTGGGCGGTACGGACGTTCTGATTGACCGCTGCCGTGTTGTCGGACCGGGCAGATACGGTCACCGCTGGAAGATGACCGATGAGGAGAAAAAAGCAGGTGCGCCGACCAATAAGACGCATCGGCACAACACGCTGACGGGATTTTTGTATTTCTGCTACGGCAAGTTTGAGCTGCTTGCCGCGCCTGGCAACATCGTCGTGCAGAATACCGATTTTATCAACGTGGATTGCCTTTTTAATTTGGAGTTCAAGCAGCACATCTGGTGCTGCAACCGCAGCCTTGGCGATATTACCTTCCGCAACTGCCGCGCGGAGGGTGTGGTGGAGCCGATGCGCGCCTATTCCGATGCGAACGAGCCGTTGCATATGCGCATGATTGACTGCGAGATCACGTTGCGCGAGGGAGCAAAGCCGTGTGCTTTGCTGGTCGGTCACGACATGAAGGAGATTGAACTGCAAAACGTCACGGCAAGCGGCTTTGACGGCGACGCCGTGCTGCGTATTCGCTCCAATGATATGCCGTCTGACGCGCCAACCGTCACCCTGCGCGACTGCGAGGGTATCGCTGTGGAGAGAGAGTAAGGGAATAATAGAAATAAATAGGCGAGGGGGAACTTTTGTACACAAAAGTTCCCCCTCGCGCTCCCCTTCAAAAAACTTTAGATCAAGGGGTATGCTGCAAGGTAAGCGTTTGCGGTACGCCCACCGTCAGAGCAACGGGAATGATCTTGTCGCCCACGCGCAAACGGACGGTGGTATCGCGCTCGGCGCTCAGTGTGCACCTCGTGACGCGACCGCCTTGCCACGCGGCATCGACCGTGATGCCGCCACGCGCACGCAAGCCATAAAAGCTGCCGCTCTGATAGGCAGGATCACGCGGCAGGGCGGGGAGCAGATCGAGCGTGTCGGTGTGGCTTTGCAGCAGCATTTCTGCCATGGCGGCGGCAGCACCGAAGTTGCCGTCGATCTGGAAGGGCGGGTGAGTGTCAAACAGATTGTCCAACGTGGAGCTTTTGAGCAGCTTGCCGATCATATCCGCGGCGCGATCGCCCTGCCCAAGACGGGCGTAGAGATTGATCAACCATGCGCACGACCAGCCCGTGTGCCCGCCGCCGTGCGAGAGCCGCAGCCGCAGTGTGGTGTCGATGGCGTCCATCAGCTCAGGGGTGCCTCGGTTGATCTCCCAACCGGGGTAAAGGGGGAAGGCGTGAGAGATGTGGCGGTGCCCGGGCTCGGGTTCATCGTAATCCTCCTGCCATTCCATCAGCTGCCCGCGCGCGCCGATCTTGTAATCGGGGAGCTTTTGATATGCGGTCTGCGCCTCGGCGCACTGTGCGGAGTCGATGCTGAGCAGCGTTTCCGTTTCAATGTACATCTGCAACAGCCCGCGCACGATGGCGATATCCATGGTGGGGGAGAGGCAGAGATGTGCGGCGGTGCGTACGCCCCCCTCTGTGACATAATAGGTGTTCTCGGGGGAGGTGGAAGGGCCGGTGTGAAGATGCCCGTCCTCGCCCTCGAACATATAATCAAGCAGAAAGCGCACGCTTTGCTGCATATACGGATATGCGGTGTCGCGCAAAAAATCAAGGTCGAGGGAAAACAGGTAATGCTCCCAAAGCGGGTAGCAGAGCCACGCCGCGCCCATCTGCCAAAGTCCCCACAGCCCGTCGGCAGGGGAGACAAAGCCGTAAATATCGCTCAGGTGGTGAACCATGGTGCCACGGCAGTGATAGAAGTCGCGGGCGACCTTCTTTCCGCTCTCCAGCAAGGAGTCGTTCATATAACGGAACAGAGGCAGCGTACACTCGGCAAGACCTGCGACCTCGGCGTGCCAGTAATTCATTTGCAGGTTGATGTTGGTGTGGTAGTCCGCGCCCCAGGGGGCGTGAATATCGCCGTTCCAGACGCCCTGCAGATTGGCGGGCAGCGAATCCCCGCGGCTGGAGGAAAGCAGCAGATAGCGCCCGAATTGGAAATACAGATTGACCAGACCCGTGTCGGTTTTTCCGTCGCGAATACGGGCCAGCCGCTCGGGAATGGGCAGCGCGTCAATGGCGGGGTCGCTATCGTAGCAAATGGCGGCGCGACGCATGACAGCAGAAAAATCAGCGATATGCTCGGAGAGCAGCGCGTCAAAAGGGGGAGTGACAGGCATCTTTGCCTCGCCGTCGGCAGCCATGGTGATATAGATACAGACGCGGTCTGCACCCGAGACGGTCACGGTGCCGTCGGGGTTGACGCGCTGTGTGCCACCAAGGGAGGCGAAGCGTAGCTTGACGGAATAGGTGTGTTTCCCGCAAGCCGTTTTGCCATGGACGGAGATGGTGTCGCTCTCGGCGTGGATCTTGGGCATACCTTCTCTTTGGTAGCGCGCGGTCAAAAAGATGGCAGCGGGGCGGTCTGCTGTCAGCTGTATGACGATCATGCGCTGCGGGTAGGAGGCAAACAGGGTGCGGAGGTAACGGGTATCGCCCTTGGAGTAAGAGACGGTTGCCACGCCGTCGATCAGGTCAAGGTCGCGGTGATAGTCGGTCACGGGAGCATTCTCTGTATGGGTTACGGCAAGATGCAGCTCGCCGGCCGTTTCATAAGAGCCGATGCGTGAAAAATAGGGGTCGAGCAGCTCGGTGGCAAGCGCGTCGGCATTCTTTCCCTCCAGCAGTGCCGCTCGGACAGTTTCAAAACGGGAGAGAAATCCGTCCGGCTTGATATTGTGTGTCGCCTCGGACCAGATGCGGTCTTCGTTGAGCTGCAGGCATTCCTCGTCCACGCCGCCGTAGAGCATGGCGCCAAGGTTTCCGCAGCCTACGGGGGTGGCGTTGTCCCAGACGGTGGCGGGGTTGGTCAGATGCAGAATAGAATGGTTCATGGTAAAGCTCCTTGTTGCTTGATTGGATTCAGTATATCACAAATCGGTGCATATTGCAAGAGGGAAAAATATTTTTATAAATTATAAGGGAGGCTACAATTTTTCTTGACAATAAAAGGGCATTGTGTTATAATATTATGGATGGAAATTTGTGCCCGCACAGGGCTGCGGGAGGAAGGCAGGTTCAGTATGGAGCAGCTCACATACTATTTAGCCGTGGACATCGGTGCGTCCAGTGGGCGGCACGTGCTGGGGTACGTGCAGGACGGTGTACTCACGCTGGAGGAGGTCTACCGTTTCCCCAACGGCGTCTGTCGCGAGGGGGAGACCCTTTGCTGGGATGTTGACAATTTGAAGTCGCATGTGATCGCAGGTCTTGCCAGATGTCGTGAGATCGGGAAGATTCCCGCGTACATGGGCATTGACACCTGGGGCGTGGATTTTGTGCTGTTGGATGAGAAGGATGAACTTATCGGCAAAACGGTTGCGTATCGCGACGGTCGAACCCGTGGGATGGATGCACCGGTCGGCGCTATCTTGCCCGACGAGGATCTGTACGCCCGCACGGGAATCCAGAAAAATATCATCAACACCATCTATCAGTTGATGTCGATCAAGCAGACGAACCCGGAGCAGTTGGCTGCGGCACGAACGTTTTTGATGATGCCCGATTATCTCAATTTTATCTTGACGGGTAAAAAGGCAGTGGAATACACCGACGCCTCGACGACGGGGCTGCTGGATGTGAACAGTGGCGACTGGGACAGAGAGCTGCTGGATATGCTTGGCTACCCTGCCGACATTTTCCCCACGCCGATCATGCCGGGGACGGTACTGGGGACTTTGCGTCCTGCACTATCTCGGGAGCTGGGCTTTGACGTGCAGGTGATCTTGCCCGCCTCACACGACACGGGTTCGGCAGTGTTGGCGTTGCCTGTGGTGGGAGACGCGGCAGATGCCGATCACATCGCGTATCTGAGCTCGGGCACATGGTCACTGATGGGCGTGGAGCGTACGACACCCGACACGGGCGAGGTCTCCCGCGCGGCAAACTTCACCCACGAGGGCGGTTATGACAAGAGATACCGCTATTTGAAAAACATCATGGGTCTTTGGATGATCCAGTCGATCAAAAAAGAATGCAACGACGAATACGATTTCCCGACGCTCTCCCGCATGGCCAAAGAGGCGGGCGACGTCAAGTGGCGCGTCAACGTCAATGACGATGCTTTTCTTGCACCCGACAGCATGATCGGAGCGGTCAAGGCGGCATGCGGTGCGGATCTGACGCTGTCCGAGGTGCTGGCGGTGGTGTATCTCAGTTTGGCTGAAACCTACCGCGACACGTTGGACGAACTGGAAAAGTGTACCGGCAACAAGATTGATACGCTTTACATTATTGGCGGTGGCAGCCGCGACGCTTATCTGAACGAGCTGACCGCTCGCATCAGCGGCAGAACGGTCTATACGGGTTTGGTCGAGGCGACCTCGACGGGCAATATCCTCTGCCAGATGCTCGGCAGCGGCGCACTGTCCTCGCTTTCTGAGGCGAGAGCATTATGCGCAAAGTCGTTTGCGGTGACGAAAGTATGAAAATGTGGGGCTCCGCCCCACACCCCGCTTGAAACCTTTTTGAAAAAAGGTTTCAAGACTTCCAAAAACTTTTGGAAAATATATTGGAAAATATATTTGTAGGATTTGTAGCGGTTCTGTTCCGGATGAACAGACAGCAATGTCCTATTGGGGTCCCTGCCCCAAATGGTAGCATCTGTTATCACACACGAAGGAATAGCAGCGAAGCGTACGCACTGACAAATTTAGTCCCCTACGTGCAGAATGCGCACTATCCGGGGATACGTAAGGGGACCGGGTCCCCTTACGAACGTTTTCTTTGGGTTTCGGCGTAGCCGAAACAGCGTTTCATTTGTCGTTTGACAAAGGAATGAACAATAACCCCAATAAAACATAAGTAATCTATCTAACGAATTTAGAAATTAAAAGGAGTACCCCATCCCATGACGAACATATACGACTACGCAAAACAAACCTACGCTGCGCTTGGCATCGACGCCGACGCAGCAATCGAAAAGCTTTTGACCATTCCGCTGTCCGTCCACTGCTGGCAGGGCGATGACGTCGGTGGCTTTGACTCTGATATGGCCCTCTCGGGCGGTATTCAGACAACGGGCAATTACCCCGGCAAGGCGCAGACGCCCGAGCAGCTGATGCAGGATTTTGATCTCGCCGTGTCCAACGTGGGCGGCAAGCTCAAGCTGAATCTGCACGCAAGCTACGCCGTTTTTGAGGATGGAGAATACGCAGACCGCGACGCGCTGCAGCCGCGCCATTTTGCCAAGTGGGTGGCCTTTGCCAAGGAGAGAGGTATGGGCATCGATTTCAACCCCACCTTCTTCTCGCACCCCAAGGCAGCTGAATTTACGTTGTCCTCGCCCGATGAGGAGATCCGTCGTTTCTGGGTCGAGCACGGACGCGCTTGCCTGCGCATTTCCGAATATTTTGCCGATGAGACGGGCACCCCCTGCGTGATGAACATTTGGATCCCCGACGGCTACAAGGATATTCCTGCCGACCGCATTGGTCCCCGCGCGCGCTTTGCCAAGTCACTGGATGAGATCCTTGACACGCCTTACGATCATGAGAAGGTGCGCGTTTGTCTGGAGTCCAAGGTGTTTGGCATCGGTCTGGAGTCCTATACGGTGGGCTCTGCCGAGTTTACACTGTCTTATGCCGCCAAGAAGGGCATCATGCCCCTGATGGACAACGGTCACTATCACCCCACCGAGGTGGTTTCCGATAAGATCTCTGCGCTGCTGCAGTTCAATTCCCGCATCGGCCTGCACATCACCCGTGCTGTACGTTGGGATTCCGACCACGTCGTACGTCTGGACGACGAGACGCGAGAGATTGCCAAGGAGATCGTGGCAAGTGGTCGCGTTGACGATTTCGCCATTGCGCTGGATTATTTTGATGCCAGCATCAACCGCGTAGCTGCCTGGACGGTAGGTGCGCGCAGTGTGCGCAAGGCATTGCTTGACGCGCTGCTCATGCCCCACGCCGCATGGCGCGATCTGCAAAACGCCGGTCGCATGACCGAGCTGATGGTAGCACAAGAGGAATGGAAGACCATGCCCTTCGGTGCCATCTGGGCAGAATACTGCCGTCGCGCCGGTGTCGCACAGGACGGCGAGTGGCTGCCGACCGTACTGCAGTACGAGAAGGATGTTTTATTGAAGAGATAAGGGAAGTCAAGGGGCGTTGCCCCTTGAAACCCCACCAAGAACCTTTTTGAAAAAAGGTTCTTGGAACTCCAAAAACTTTTGGAAAAATTTATGATTTGATTTGTAACGTTTCGGTTCTATTCAAATGGAGCGATATGCCATGTGGGGACCCGTCTCGCCTGCGGGCTCGGTCACGCTCGGGCTCTGACACGCCACCGGCGTGTCATTCACTCCCCTCGCGCCGCTTCGCTACCCCACAGGATAGGCGAGTAATTACATTCGCGAGGACAAAAATATTTTTTGTTTTTAAGTTTTCGCGGAGGGGGTGCGGGGGACGGTGCCTTTTTCAAAAGGCATCTCCCCCGCTACACAACGACAAAAAATATAATTACATAAAGAGGACATGAACATGAAAGTATTAGACGCAAAATTTGTCAAGGAATTTGTAGATATGGCCGACGACGGCTACACCAACGGCTACCACGAGCGCAACGGCGGTAACCTTTCCTATCGCATCAAGCCCGAAGAGATGTATGAGATCGTATACGAGATGAAGACCGACCGCGAGTGGATGGACATCGGCGCGTCGGTGCCGGGGCTTGCAGGCGACTACTTTATGGTCACCGGCACCGGCCGTTTCTTCCACCACGTCAAGGAGGATCCTGAGAACACCTGCGGCATCATCCGTCTTGACGATACGGGCACCAAGTTCCAGATTCTCTGGGGCTTTGCCGACGGCGGTCGCCCCACCAGCGAGCTGCCCACCCACTTGCTCAACCATCAGATTAAAAAGGAGCAAACCGGCGGCAAGCATCGTGTCATTTACCACTGCCACCCCGCCAACCTGATTGCTCTGACCTTCGTGCTGCCCCTGACGGATGCCGCCTTTACCAAGGAGCTGTGGCCCAACATGACCGAGTGTCCCGTCGTGTTCCCGGACGGTATTGGCGTGCTGCCCTGGATGGTCTGCGGCTCGATGGAAATCGGTCTTGCGACCTGCGAGAAGATGAAACAGTACGACGCCGTGATCTGGGCGCACCACGGTGTGTTTGTGTCCGGCGAGAACTTCGACATCGCCTTCGGTTTGTGCCATACCATCGAAAAGAGTGCTGAAATCGCGGTCAAGATCCGCTCCATGCAGCCTACGCGCCGTCAGACCATGACGCGCCCCATGTTCGAGGCTCTGGCTAAGGCATTCAATCTGAAACTGGCTGAGAAGTTTTTGAGATGAGTTACGGGAGTATGCCTTCGGCGACCAAGAACCTTTCTTGAGAAGAAAATGATTGCAAGCAATCATCGAGTTTGCCTTGACGGCTAAACGCCGTCATTGCGCAAGCGCAACCGACAAACTCGGGTTCTTGGAACTCCAAAGAACTTGATTAAAAGAGTTTGTTGAAATTTTTTGAAGATTCCAAAGAAACTTTTTTTCAAAAAAGTTTCTTTGGCGGAGTTTGAGGCAGAGCCTCAATTTCCCAAGGAGGAGCAATATGAAATATCCGAATATCTGGGGCGCGGGGGCGCTGTTCTGTCACTCGGGCATGAGTGAAGAATGTGTCCCCACGCGTGCTATGTGTGGACGTTTGATGGGAGATTTCATCGGCGTGGATTTTGACAATCACGACGTGCAGCTGCTGCTGCGTACGCATCATGCCCGCGGATGGGAATTTGATGCGGTGGCATCCGATATCATTCTCGGCCGCATCAACGGAACGCAGACCTTTTGTATCACGTTTGCCGCGCAGGATGCGGTCGTAGGCTGCTGCCCTACGGCTTGCGCCATGCCTGTGCTGCATGGAGATCTTTTGCAGCGGCAAGCATATGATATGGTGGAGGTCTACGAGCGGCGCGGTGCGGCGTATGCATTGGCAACCGACGACGGCGAGGAGACGACCCGCTTTGCTTTGGTTCGCGACCCCAACGCGGACGAGGCGGCACGGCGTGCCGAGCAGCTGATACACGCACTTGACGTGCGCGCCCTGTGTCAACAGCGGTTGGCTTATTTTGATGCTTTGCCGCAGCCCTGCGGACTTAACGATGCACAGGAAAGAACGCTTTCCAAATGCTACTCCATTATGAAATCGCAGATCTATAGCCCCGTGGGGCGCTTTGGCACCCGCTGGACGACCCCCGACCGTTTGCCGCATCGACATTTATGGCTCTGGGATTCGGTCTTCCACTCCTTCGGTAATGTTTACATCAGCCCTGAGCTGGCAAAGGAAACGCTGCTTGCCGTGCTGGACGGGCAGCGGGAGGACGGCTTTGTGCCGCATATGATCCTGACCGATCGCGAGAGCGACGTCACCCAGCCGCCCGTATTGGCGTGGGGATTCTGGCAGTGGTATGAGCGGACGGAGGATCCCAATCTTCTCTTCCGCGTCTTTGGTGCGCTGCAAAAATACCTTGCGTGGAATGAAGAGAACCGCGCGGGGAGCATCGATGGATTGTTTTCCTGGTACGTCGATCCCAATGACCCCAATTGCCGCTGCGGTGAGAGCGGGATGGACAATTCTCCCCGCTTTGACGGCGAACGGCGTCTTAATTGCGTCGATTTCTCCTGCTTTATGGCAAACGAGATGCGCTGTATGGAGAAGATCGCTGCCGTGCTCGGACAGACCGATGCCGCAGCAGCATACGCCGAGCGGTATCAAAGGATCAAAGACGCGATCGAGACGCATCTGTATGATGAGACCGACGGGCGTTATTACGACCGTGGGATCGAGAGCGGAGAGATGATCAAGGTCGCGGCGGTCTCTTCCTTCCTGCCGTTGTTTGCGGGGGTTTGCTCGCGTGAGCGGGCGACGCTGCTGCTCGCCGATCTGCAAAATCCCGCTGCGTTTGGCACGGTCGTGGGCGTTCCCTCGATTGCCGCGTCGGACGCGACCTTTGGCAGCGATATGTGGCGCGGCCCCGTCTGGATCAACTATAATTATATGATCATTCGCGGCCTGCGGGATTACGGCTTTGCCGCTGCCGCCGATACGATCCGTGCAGCGACCCTTGCCGCCATTGAAAAATGGTATCTGCGCGATGGCTGTGTATATGAATTTTACGATTGTACCGACGAGCAAAGTCCCGCCGCACTGCCACGCAAGGGAAAGCCGCTGCGCCCTGCCGATGATACGGTTCGTTATCCCTCTGTTCGTGATTACGGCTGGTCTGCCGCACTGTATGCGGCTCTGCGCTGCGAATGATCCGCAGCCGATAATAAATCATTGATAATAAATCATCAGAGAAACGTTTTCTCGGAAAGTGAATGTTATGCTACAAGTTTCGAATGTAACCAAAAAATACGGAAAGACCGTCGCCTGCGATCAGATCAGCTTTACGCTGGATCCCGGCAGCGTGACGGTGCTGCTCGGCCCGAATGGTGCGGGGAAGAGCACACTGATGAAGGCCATCATCGGATTTTTACGCTACAGCGGGGAGATTACCGTTGCGGGGATCCCCAACAAGACCACCGATGCGCGGCGCCTGTTGGGCTACATCCCCGAGATGCCCTCGCTTTATCCCAATCTGACGGTCAGCGAGCATATGGAATTTCTCGCTCGCGCTTATCGTCTGGAAAATTACAAGCCGTGGGCAGAGGAGCTGTTTGAGAGATTTGAGTTGACCGATAAAAAGAAGAAGTTCGGTGACGAGCTCTCCAAGGGAATGCAGCAGAAATTGAATATTTGTCTGGGGCTGCTCCCGCGCCCCAAAATGCTGCTGCTTGATGAGCCGATGATCGGACTTGATCCGCACGCCATCAAGGAGCTCAAGAGTATGATGGAAGAGATGCGGGCAGCCGGCTGCACCACGCTGGTCTCCACGCATATCATCGACAGTGTGGATATGCTCTGGGATCGCACACTGATCATGCAGGGTGGCTCGGTGCGCGCCAACGTGACCAAAAGCGAGCTGGACGGCAGCGGCAAGACGCTGGAGGAGCTGTTCTTTGCCGTGACCGAAAACGGCGGGAGCGGGGAGGCGTAAGCCATGAAATTGTTTTTCTATTACGCTTTTTGCTCTGTGAAAAATCAGATCCGCAAGCTGTTCAAAACGTGGGTCGCCGTGCTGCTGCTCGTCTGCATTGCGATCGGCGTGGTGTTTGGCCTTGTGGCTGCCTCGTTGGAGGAGCTTGCCATGGATGAGGATGATCCGACTGTGGAGGGTGAGATCCCGCCCGAGGAGGAGCTGCCGCCCGAGGATGAGGAGTCCTTGCCTGCGCTTTCGCAGAAGGAGACGTACCGGATCGTGGAGGCGGTGATCGGCGGCATTCTGTTGGTCATGGTGATCTTTGAGGTGATGGGAGCCGAGAAGAACGGCAGCAATATCTTTACCATGGCAGACGTCAATCTGCTGTTCGCCTCGCCGATGCGCCCACAGTCGGTGCTGATGTTCCGCCTGTGCTGCCAGATGGGAGCGATGATCTTCCTTGGCATCTACCTTCTGATCGAGGTCCCTATGATGATCACCTCCTTCGGTTTCACGCCGTTGGCGGCTGTCGTGGCTGTACTGACGTTTGCCATGGCAGTGATTTTCGGCAAGCTGCTCAACGTGCTGCTCTATACGCTGTGCTCCACCCACGTGACGCTGAAAAAATGGTTGCGTCCCGCGCTGTATCTCTTTGTTGCTGCGGTGGCTGTGGGGTATATTGCCGTGTGGCAGGGTGAGCCCGGTATGACGCCTTGGAGTGCAGCCATTGCATATTTCTCCGCCTCTTGGTCGCGGTATGTTCCCATCTGGGGATGGCTGCGTGCGATTGTGATGCTGTCACTGGAGAACAATCTGCCGGGTGTTGCTCTATGTGCTGTGGGACTGATCGCCGCCATGGTAGGAATGACACTTCTGATCCGTCACATCCGTGCGGATTTCTATGAGGACGCCATGGCTCACTCCTCGGAGACCGCCGAGCTTTTGCAAGCGGCGCAGGAGAGCAGAAGTACCGGTGTCGTGCGTAAAAACAAGAAGGATCGCAGTGACAAGCTGCTCCGTGACGGGATCAAGCACGGATGGGGGGCCAACGTCTTTTTCTTCAAAGCGATGTATAATCGCTTTCGCTTTGGGCATCTGCGGTATTTTACCAAAACTGCAGAGACATATCTGATAACGGCGCTTGGCGTGGTGCTGCTGGATCGAATGGTTTTCCATTCCGGCAGCCTGTTGCCCGTGGCACTGGTGCTCTCGGCGTTTGTTTTCTTCCGTGCTCTGGGCAATCCGCTGCCGCAGGATATCGGTATCAATCTGTTTTTAATGACGCCGGAAAATTCCTGGGCAAAGATGTTCTGGTCGATGCTGGGCGGTACGGTCAATTGCATACTGGATCTGCTGCCTGCCATGCTTGTGGCGGTTATCGGGCTTGGTGAGAGTCCGCTGGCTGCAGTCGCATGGCTGCTGTTTGCCGTTTCGATCGATTTTTATGCATCGATGGCGCATACCTTCATCGATCTGTCGGTGTCGGGCAGGCTGACCAAGCAGATTCAGCAGGTTATACTCATCCTATTCCTTTATTTCGGACTTTTACCTGACATTTTGCTGTTGGTGTTGGGTGGCATTTTGGAACAGATGTCGCTGTTTGCCGTGTTGGCAGGTGGCTTTAACATTGCGCTGGGCGCTCTGTTTTTCTCACTTTCTCCGCTCTTTTTGCTGCGCGGGCGGCAGTGAGGGGGATGAGGAGTTGGGGCGTTGCCCCAAGCCCCACTTAAGGTGCTTTTTCGAGAAAAAGCACCTTAAGAATCCGCAAAAAGCTTTATATAAGGGTTGATCTCCGTTTGTGTGAAGTTTTTTGAGGGAACACGAGGGAGGAGTTGGGGCGTTGCCCCAAGCCCCACTTAAGGCGCTTTTTCGAGAAAAAGCACCTTAAGAATCCGCAAAAAGCTTTATATAGGGGGCGATCTCCTTTTGTGTAAAGTTTTTTGAAGGGAGTGCGAGGGAAACTTTTTTTCAAAAAAGTTTCCCTCGCTCGTTATTTTAACTTTTCTCCTTGACAATGTAGAGAATATGTGATAAAATGGTAATGAAAACTACATTTCTGGGTGTGTGACGTTGAAAAGCATCGTTTTTTACGCAATGCGCGCTGCTTTAGGAAGGCGGAGTGGAATTTTATCGCAAAATTGCAAAATATTCCGCGAAACCCGTTGACAAAGAGGTTTGGTTATGTTATAATTATCGATGTTGAAAATCGAAGTTATCATTGATAACCGCGGCGTACCGAAAAACACCCATGTTCAATCCGATGTCCGCATAAAAAAATGAATCAAGAAGGAGAATATGATCATGGCAGAGAATTTTACCATTATTACCGACTCTTCCTGCGACCTGCCCGCCAAGATTGCCGAGCAGCTCCACATTCGCGTCATCCCGCTGACGCTGACCATCGACGGGAAACAATACCACAATTTCCTTGACGAAAGAGAAATCACATTTGAGGAGTTCTACACCCGATTGCCCGAGATCAAGAGTGTATCCACCAGTGCCATTAACATCGACGAATTTACCACAGTCATGGAGAGCGAGATCCTGACGGGGCGCGATGTGCTTTATCTGGGCTTTTCCTCCGGCCTTAGCGCGACCTACAGCGCAGCGGTTCAGGCTGCCAAGGAGTTGTCCGAGAAATATCCCAACCATAAGATTTATACGGTAGATACGCTTGCAGCGTCTATGGGGCAGGGATTGCTTGTATATCTTGCCGTCATGGAGAAGAATAAGGGCAAGACCATCGACCAGGTGCGTGACTATGTGGAGAGCATCAAGCTCTCGCTGGCGCACTGGTTTACCGTGGCCGATCTGCAACAGCTCAAGAAGGGCGGGCGCATCAGTGCGACCACCGCGCTGCTTGGCACCATGCTCAACATCAAGCCCGTGCTCCACGTTGACAATGAGGGGCATCTGATCAGTATGCAGAAGGCTCGCGGTCGTGCCGCATCCATCAAGGCACTGTTTGAGCAGATGGAATCAAGTGCTGTCAAGCCCGAGGAGCAGGTGATCTTTATCAGCCATGGGCATTGTGCCGACGATGCAAAGAAACTTGCTGATATGATTACTGCGAAGTGGGGCTGCCGCTGTGTGACCAGCTATGTCGGTCCCGTCATCGGTGCCCATTCGGGTCCCGGTACACTGGCGTTGTTCTTCCTGGCGACCCAGCGCTGATCATAGCATTGACCCGATGGCAGACGTCGGGATGGAGGTATATTGAATTTATGATTTCGGAAATTACATCCGAGCAGCTGTTCCGCATGGCGGCATACGCCTGCACGCAGCTGCGCGCGGAAAGTGAAAATATCAATCAGCTCAACGTGTTCCCCGTTCCCGACGGGGACACCGGCTCCAACATGAGCATGACCATGGAGGGCGTGGATGAGCGCGCGGCAGCTGCCGAGGACGTGGCGTCCTGCGCGGCGGCAATGGGCGCGGGAATGCTGCGTTGCGCCAGAGGAAACTCCGGCGTGATCCTTTCTGTTTTCTTCCGCGGCTTTGCCAAGGGGCTCACCGGTGTGCGTGTGGCAAATGCAATGGATCTGTCTCGCGCGATGCATACTGCGGTAGAGGCCGCCTACGGTGCGGTCATGAATCCCACCGAGGGAACCATTCTGACCGTAATGCGGGCAGCGTCCGAGGGGGCCGCGGCGTACGTGCAGAGCACGGACGGACCTGCGGATATTGAGGAGCTGTTTGCCGTGATGGTGCGCGACGCTCACGCTGCTCTGGAGCATACCCCCGAGCTGCTCCCCATGCTCAAAAAGGCAGGCGTGGTGGATGCGGGCGGTTATGGCTTTGAAATCATTCTGCGTGCGATGCAGGCATCGCTGTTGGGGCAGGAGAAGGACTTCTCCATCGACGAATTTCGTCGTGTGGCAAGCAAGCCTACCATGCTCTCTGCGGCGGCGGCATCGGATGCTGAGATCATCTATCCGTACTGCACCGAGTGTATTATCGAGAAATCCGAGGATTATCGCGGGGAGGGTACGGTACAGATGCTGCGCGCCTTCGTTCTGGCGGCGGGCGACAGCGCGGTGTTCGTGGACGATGCCGAGATCGTCAAGATTCACGTGCATACAAGTGATCCGGGCAGCGTACTGACCGAGGCAGTCAAATACGGCAGCCTGTTGACGGTCAAGGTAGAAAATATGCGTCTGCAGCACTCCGAGCTTTCCGAGGGGGCATCTCCAAAAAAGGAAATTATACCCGGAAAATACAGCTTTGTCTCAGTCGCCAATGGTGACGGGATCTGTGCGGTTCTTCGCGATCTGGGCGTGGATGAGATTGTCATCGGTGGGCAGACCATGAATCCCAGCACCGATCAGATGCTCAGTGCGATCGAAAACACCGACGGCGAATACGTCTTTATCCTGCCGAACAATTCCAATATTATATTAGTAGCCCAGCAGGCTGCCGAGATGATGGAAAGCAAGGGGCGCAAGGTTTGCGTTCTGCCCTCCAAATCGGTACCGCAGGGAATCTCTGCGCTTTATGTGTTCAACCCCGACGTCTCCTTTGAGGAGAATAGCGAGGCCATGCGGTCGGCCATGGGCGGCGTTTGTACGCTTTCCATGACGCAGGCGGTGCGCGATGCCGACATTGACGGCTTGCACATTGCCAAGGGGCAGGTGCTCGGTATGGTGAACAATAAGGTCGAAAAGGTCAGTGACACGCTGATCTCATGCCTTGAGAGCCTGATGGAGCATCTGGTACACGCCAATTGTGTAACGGTATTTTGCGGCGAGGATCTGGACGACGACGAGGCCTCTGAGGTTACGGCGCTGCTCCGCGGCACACTGCAGGAGGATACCGACCTGACGGTGATGGAGGGCGGACAGCCTGTCTATTCACTTATCATCTCGGGCGAATAACAGAAATACAGCAAGAGTTTATTCAACGAAAAGGAAGACCGATGGAAGAAAAATCAACCAAAATCGCCTTGCTGCAGGCAGGCATCCGTGAGATCCGCAAATACGGGCTGAGCAACATGTCCATGCGTCGCGTGGCACTCAATTGCGAGCTCTCCTGCGCAACGCCGTACAAGCATTTTAAGAACAAGGATGAATTTATCATCGAGGTATTCAATTATATCCATCAACAGTGGAGTGGGATTCACAGTAAAATTCTGGAAAAGTATCCCGACACGCGGCAGCAGATTATTGAGACCTGTATCGCTTATATCAAGTTCCTTGTGGACAATCCCGACTTCCGCTCCATTCTTTTCGCGCAGGACGAAACCTTGAGCCGAGAGCAGAGAATGGCAAAGTCGCGCATCAGTCATGGCAGCTTACATATGATCAACGCTTATTGTGAGAGTGTACAGATGCCGCTTGACGTTCGTTTCCGCAAAACCTATGTCGTACGCTCCCTGCTTTATGGCGCGGCGTTCCTCCTTGGAACCGGTGAGCTGGAGGAGAGTGAAGAGACCTATGGTATGATTCGCGTACTGATCAGTCGTGAATTTGATATTGAATAAAAAAGCATCTCCGCAAGACGCTGTACAGTGTCCTGCGGAGATGTTTTCTTTGACACGGATCGCACCGTGTTAAATCAAGCCCAGCTTTAAGAAGGCGTTGTAGATGCCATCCTCATCGATCGGGGTGGTGACCATATCCGCCATTGCCTTGATGGGGGCCGTGGCGTTGCCCATGGCGACCGAGGTGCCGACATAGGCGAGCATTTCGCTGTCGTTGCGGCTGTCGCCAATGGCAATGGTATCTTCGATGCCGGCGCCCGTGGCCTCCAGTACGCAGCGGATGCCGCTGGCCTTATCCACGCCGGCGAGATTCATCTCACCAAAGTACGTGTTCAGCTCCTTATCGCCCATGCTGTAGTCGGTGACGTAGAAACGTCCCTGCAGATCCTCGCGGATTTTCTCTACGCGGTGGGGGGAGAGAAAGTAGGAAATCTTTTCGATGTTGCGCTGATGGATCAGCGTGTCAAGGACGATGACGCCGCTGTAGGTATCCTCGACCAATTTACGGGCATAGCCGGCTTGATACATGGCGGGGATCACCACGTCCAAAAAGGATTGTTCGGCATACATGGCGTTTTCCGCAGATGCCTGAAAATAGATGCTTTCGCGGTGGAAATAGTCGGTGACGAAGGTCAGGTCATCCTTGGACATGACACTCTCGAAAATACACGTGTCTCCCAGCATAACCTGCGCGCCACCGGCGGCGATAATACCGTCAAAGGAGATTTCGCGCAGCAGCCAAGGATAAATGATCCCGCGCGCCCGCCCCGAGGCGATGAAAACGCGGTGCCCGTTGCTTTGGGCGAGGTGAATGGCCTGCATGGCAGAGGGTGGAACCTTGGCGTCGTAGCCGACCAGGGTTCCGTCGATATCAAGGAAAATATATTTGGTATTCATATTTGTATCTTCTTTTCGTTAGGATGGAATTATTGACTTAATTTGGTATGGAGCAGCTCATCGATCAGCTTGGAGAAGGCGACGGTGCTTTGCTCCAACGGGTGGTTATTGTCAAAGATGACGTCGTAGGGATAATTCTCTACGTCGTCGTCTGCACGGTTGCCATAGCCCTGTGCGGTCTCGGGCAGATCGCGACGGACCAGAAGTGTGATGCAGTCGCCATGGACGCCTTGCACAAATGCCTTGATCTGATCGGCCTCGCGGATGTGGACGAAGAGAATATCCTCATCGCCTTCGAGAAATTCGCGATATTGCTCGACCAGATAACGATTTGGCAGGTCGTTGTATTCGGTAAACACGCGTTTAAGCTCCGCCAGAAAACGACGGGATTTCAAGTCTTTTTCGCCGTTCCAGCCGTGCTGCGAGGCGATCTCCTTGATCGGGGTGATGGACGATACGTTGCGGACACGGCGGTCGGTGAGGGACAAACACAGAGTGTCCTTGCCTACGCCGCCCTTGCCGTTGATGACGATGGTTAGTTTATTCATGATTGCCTCCTTTGGGCAGGGCCTCGATGGCTCATAATGAAAAAATTTTGATCGCCTTCAGCGCAAGTCCTTCTTCACCCGCAACGATCTCGCCAAGCGCGAAGAAGGTGCCGTCGGGGGCATAAAGGCGAATGCGATGGCCGAGAGGGTGGCATACGCGCAGCTTGCTCAATGCAACAGCGCATCCATTGCGAATCAGCTTGAAGTAGAAGGCGGTGAGCGTCAGCGAAGGAAGATCGGCAAACAGCTCGACGGTGGGGATAAGCAGGGCGTGGCGGGTACTCTCGTCCATGCCTTCCAGCTGTGCGATGGTATGCGCACGTTCGATAGGAAAGCCGCACGCCTCGGTGCGACAGAGTGCGGACATGACCCCTCCGCAGCCAAGCGCCGCCCCAATGTCGGCGCACAACGTGCGAATGTAGGTGCCGCCCGAGCAGCAAACGTCCAGCTCGTACTCTGCGCTGTCATCGGTGGGGGTACAGGTCAAGGTATGGATGCTGACGCGGCGCGCCTCGCGTTGTACGGTGATGCCGCGGCGAGCCAGATCCACCAGCTTTTGACCGTCGCGCTTGAGTGCGCTGTACATGGGGGGGATCTGCTCGATCTCTCCGACAAAGCGGGCGCACACGGTTTGCACTGCTTGGACGGTGGGGATGGCGCCGCTCCTTGTGAGGGGCTCGCCCGTGATGTCCTCTGTGTCGGTGGTCAGCCCAAGACGCAGGCGGGCGCGATAGCGTTTGCCCTCGCCGCCCAGATATTCGGATGCCTTGGCGGCGCGCCCCAGCAACACAACCAGCACACCGGTTGCCATGGGATCAAGCGTACCCGCGTGACCGACGGCGCGGGTGCCAAAGAGGCGGCGCACCTTGCCGACGATGTCGTGTGAGGTCACGCCGGCGTGCTTGTTGACGAGCAGCACACCGTCGGGGGGATTGATTTGTGTATTCATAGATGATGGTTTCCTTATGCTCGGTTGAATCAGAACTGCACCAGCGCAGCGTGGATGGGCATCCCCTGCTCGGAGAAGTTCTTTTCGTATTCGGTCATGATGTTGCCCTCATTGTAGGGGGAGGCGTGCAGATCGTCGGTCTGCCAGACAACCGTGAGATTTGCGGCGGCAAATTCCTCCAGCGAGAAAGCAAACAGTCCGTCGTTATCGGTTTTGAATCGCAGCGTTCCCCCCTTTTTGAGCAGCGTACGGTATTGCTCCAGAAATGCACGGTAGGTCAGTCTGCGCTTATGATACCCCGACTTTGGCCAGGGGTCGGAAAAATTAAGATAAATGCAATCGATGCTGTGAGCAGGAAAAAGCTCCGTGAGGCCTCTGGCGTCGGCGATCAGGAACCGAAGATTATCGGGGCGACGATCGGCGCAAGCGGCTGCTTTTTCCAAAGCAAGGCAAGCGACGTCACTCACGCGTTCCATCGCGATCAGGTTGATGTCGGGGTGCGCCTCGCTCATGCCACAGGCAAAGCCTCCTTTTCCGCAGCCGATTTCCAAGTGCAGGGGCTTTTGGGCAGGGAATGCGGTGTTAAGATCGAGCGGTTGATCTTCTTTGGGCTGAAGAAGGTATGCGGCGCAGGCGGCGATGCGCTCGTCGGCGTGTTTCTTTTTTCTCATTCTCATGGTGGAGATCCTTTCTGCGGGGGAGTGGGTAGTACGAACAAAGCGTTCTGTGGCGATGTCAGCTCGCCTGTTGCTTTGGCGCACCCTAAATGAAATCATGTTTCGCTATGCGAAACGCGGGATGCAACTGTCATTCATTGATAAACCATTCTTCTGTCTCAGAATGTTTCAAGTTTTATTGATATGAGTATGGCGATATGTAATGAACGATAAAACACTAAAAATAGTTAGTAAGCATATAAGGTATAACGTAATATACATATAATCATTCAAAACATCTTGTTTGCTGGCCAAAAGCCAAAGCTGCTCAGCATCAAACCCATTGCTCATATCGCAGTGCGTAAATTGCGTTAATCCAATTTTATTGAAAAGTTGTGGCACAAACAACAAAGAAAACGCGGAAAGCAGGGTATACAGCTTGTTTTTAATTAGCGCACCAAGGAGAGTCACAATTCCTGCTGCCACTAACGCAACAAAGAGCTGTATTAACCAGGTAGTAACGATAAACTGATAAATGGAGCCACTATAATCAATTCCACCAAATCGTTCAAGAGATAGTAATGGGCTTTCACCATCAGGCAAATTAAAATTCCGAACAATAAACAAACCATCTACCGCATTAAACAGCAACGTAATAATCAACGACATCAATAATGAAAAAGATAGCTTGTGGCGATATAGATCAGTGCGTCCTTTTTTGGTTGCGCTAATCATCAGCATGCGATTGCCCTCTCCTGATTGTTTTGCATATTCATCAGAAAATACACCTGCAGACAAATAGGCAAGTAACGCGATAAGTATCACATCCGAACCGGTTTCAAAGAGCCGTATCCAATCAATATCGTATAAGTAGAAAGCATTGATATTGCGATACTCGGCAAGCCGGTCAAGATATTCCGAATGGAGCATCACGCGCCCTGCCACGTCTTCACTGCTAACAGCTAAGTTGTATTCTTCCAACACTTTACTATATTGATCATAACTTAAATTTCCCGAATAAAATTCCTGTTTCTTCTCGAGAAATTCATTCAATACGGTTTCAATGCGTTTGGTTTCGGTTTCAATGTATTGACGTTTTTCATCACTTTGTTCACCTTGCACCTCGTCAATGTAATGAGAATACAGCGTCAAGGAATATGTATTTAGAGAACTATATTGAACATATACTACCGACAGTTTGAATATTACCGTTAAAAGCAAAAGGAAAAGCACGCCTCGGGATGTGAATATTTTGCGCCACTCATAAGCAAACAGATTGGTAGAAAATATGCGTTTTTTTCGAGAGATTCGCCGAGATTGGGATTTTTTGTAAAATTGTTGCGTTTGTGTTGAGAGAATAAGCTGAATCCGCGCAAGAATACCTCTGCGCGAAGTGCCGAGTCGGGTGACACAAAACAGATATTGAAAGATAACTGCGCCGATAATTACAAATGCCAATCCGCACGTAATCATCAAAGGTAAAAACTCGACGGCATACCCGAATATTGAAACACATCGAAAGGTGGATAGTGTGGATGATAAACTCATAGCGCCAACAATATTCAGATATTTGAAATGATCTGATTGTCCAAACAGAAACATCACATACTGAATCCCTATGGCTGTGATCATAGTTGCAAAGCTGAACGATATATTGCGAAACAACAGGCAAACTCCCGCACACACAATACCTACTACGCATAGCGACAAGAATCTAACGACCAATAGTAACCCGAAAAATTCTCCGACTGTCAAAGCGAGCGGGACCGCGGTGTACTCTTCAAACACGGCAAGCGAATTAGCTAACGAAGAGTACCCACCACTTTTTAAGAATATCGCAAGCATGGTTGTTGCCATGAAACCAAGCAACACAAAGAAAGCCCAGCCGATAAGCGTCATACTCTTGGCAAAAGCCGTGGGGAATCGTCCTTTTTTGGTACAACGCAAAATCATAGAGACGTTTCCTTGCTCAGACAAAACAAGAGTAATCGTTCCGGCAATGATCGATAATAACATCCATATGTTAACCGCATCATAAGCAAAAAGCTGATTCCATCCGTTGCCCGCCTCCGGATACATCTGTGTTTGTTCTGACACTTGTGTATATGCATATTCTGTCAGGGCTTGCTTTTGATATGCATATGAAGTTTTATCTGTTTTTTCATATGAGGACAGCAATTCTTCTTTATTGACCTTGGCTTGATCAATGTATTGTTCAACCTCGCTGCGATATTCATCTTCTCTTGCGATGCATTCAAATAATCGGCGAAGCAGAATCTCATCATTCAAGTCATTTCTTCCCGAATAATTGCATGGATATGTTAATTGGGGTTCATCCAATACTTGTCCTTTAAGATAAGCAATGTAGAGCTTGTCATAATCACTTTCGATTCTTTTTATCTCGTCCCATGCATTGAGAAAGGGTTGTGCATCATCCTCATATTCCGAGATCATCTGTTGAACATAAGTTGTTTCGGGAGATCTATCGGAATTGATATAACATATCACTCCATTGATAATCAAGCAACTGACTACGAATATGATCAGATATCGATGTCCCAAAAGTTTCTTGAATTCAAATTTCAAAAGACTCGTATTTTTCATTGCATCTCTTCCGATTTACCCACTTCGACGACAGTTCCGTCCGTTACATCAAATATTACATCGTAATGCCCCATAATTGTTTGGGTTTCACTGATATTTTTTCTCCAGCGCATTTGAATAAAAAACTTATTTCCAACGCCCCAAGGACGTGCTGTTTCTGCATTTGGGGCATCAATATGTCCAATCACATGAGAATCAGTTCCGTCAAGTTCCATACGCTTGATCGTATAACGGTACGACCCAACTGCTCCTGCTTCATTTAGCTGCGATTCGCTTGGCTGTATAGATTGGGCCATCTCATAATATATACAGTTATCTGCTACAAAAAACCATTTTACATAATCGTTTGTCAAAATATCTTTTTCGCCGGTTTCAGCATCCATTCTATATAAATACAATGCTTTTTGGGGCTCTTGAACATATTTTGCAAAATAAATGTATCCATCCAAGTAAAATGTTCCATAAGCATCATAAATGCCCCAAAAGCCTTCTTTTTCCGCATTTATGAGGAATTTGCCGTTTTCACCGGAAAGTGAACAATAAAAAACACAACCCGTTAAATTACACACAAAATAGGCATTACCATTGTCCACAGCTAATAACATTGGGAGTGTTCTTTGAGGATAATCGGGAAATGCGCTTGAAAGATCAAAAAGGATTTCTTGACGGTATTCGTCAACCTTCATACGGCAAAGACAAAGCTTGTAATCATCTGCGGTGGATGGCTTTTCAACTTGAGCTATATATCGAAAATAATAAATATAGTCTCCGACTAATTTGAACGTATACAGTTGTTCATAGTCGTTTTTTTCCACCTCTAAAATATGTTGCTTTTCTCCGGTGGTCAGATCATAACTTGCAAAAACACTTCGTCTGAGTACCTTTGTACTCCCAAAATCCTCTAATTCTTCTTCATCAAAGTGAGAAATTTCGTACTTGTAATAGATTTTTTGATTATGAATAAAAAACAGAGTGCTGCCATGAGGGATCGGACAATTATCACTCATTGTATGCTCAAAGCTTATGATCGGATGTCGGCATCCGTTTTTCAAACAAACATTTGTAATATTTCCGGTTGCCAAGTTGTATTTTGCGATTTTTCCCGTCTGAAAGCCCTCAGATGCTATTGTATAAGTCCCGTCGGTGATATAATCCTGCCAACCGCAGTATTGCACATGATTGGTGGTAATAGATGTGTTGTTTGGCTGCTCAACCGGATATTGTCCCTGATCGATTTGCGTGGGTGAACATGAATTAAGAACAAATACAGCAGCAAATAAAACATAAATAAAATACAATCTTTTTCTCATAATTTGTTCCTCATCAAATGATTAAGTATATACAGTATCCCGGAAAAATTTTTGGTAGTAAAGATATTCAAAAGGCAGCATACGCTTGCTTGCTGAACGCAAGGATCACGCAGAGCGTGACAGACAAACCGACTGCTGCCGTTTGTTTATGCTTACTTTATCCGCGCATATGTGGAGATATGGGCTGCATGAGTTCGATATGCTTGATTGCTCAATGATACGAAAGATCGATGAAAACTTTGAAAGGTTCCTTTGGCGGGGGCAAGGAGCAGCGCGCCTTGCATCTGTTATACGTTGAATCTGAACAGGACAATGTCACCGTCCTGCATGACGTAATCCTTTCCCTCAGAGCGGTAGAGACCCGCCTCGCGCACGGCGTTCATGCTGCCAAGACGCTCCAGGTCGGAAAAGGCTGCGACCTCGGCGCGGATGAATCCGCGTTCAAAGTCGGAATGAATCTTACCGGCGGCGCCGGGGGCCTTTGTGCCCTTGACGATGGTCCATGCGCGCACCTCATCGGGGCCTGCGGTCAAGAAAGAGATCAGACCGAGCAAAGAGTAGCTTGCCTTGATCAGGCGATCAAGACCACTCTCCACGATACCCATATCCTCTAAGAACATCTGTTTTTCCTCGACGGGCAGCTCGGAGATCTCAGCCTCGATGCCGGCGCAAACGGGGATGACCTGCGCTTTTTCCTTGGCGGCGAAGGCCTTGAGGTTGTTGTAGCCCTCGTTGTCGGTCGGCTCGGACGCAGCCTCGTCCTCGGAGACGTTGGCAACGTAGATGACCGGTTTCATGGTGAGCAGCGGCGTGTCAAAGAACAATGCACGCTCATCATCGGTCAGCTCCACCGTGCGGGCGCAAAGACCTTCCTCCAGAGCCGCGTATACGCGCTGAAATACCTCGATGGAGGCCGCGACGCTCTTGTCTGCCTTGAGTGCCTTGTTGGCGCGGTCGATACGGCGCTCCAGCATTTCCATGTCGGAGAAAATCAACTCCATGTTGATGGTTTCCAGGTCGCGCAGCGGATCGATCTTGCCGTCAACGTGAATGATATTGTCGTCCTCAAAGCAGCGGACAACGTGCAAGATGGCATCAACCTCGCGGATGTGGGAGAGGAATTTGTTGCCAAGTCCTTCACCCTTGGAGGCTCCGCGAACCAATCCTGCGATGTCCACAAATTCGATGACAGCGGGGGTGGTTTTCTTGGGGGAGTGCATGGCGGTCAAATAGTCCAAGCGACTATCGGGAACTGCAACCACGCCCACGTTGGGCTCAATGGTGCAGAAGGGGTAGTTGGCGCTCTCCGCGCCCGCGCTGGTCAGCGCGTTGAACAGCGTGCTCTTGCCGACGTTGGGCAAACCGACGATACCTAATTTCATTTTATTTATTTCTCCTTTGATTTTTCCATTTTCGCAGAGAGAAAAAGAGCACTCTGCTATATAATGATTATAACACAAAATGCTCTTTTTCTCAAGCGGTTTATTAAAATTTCCTTCAAATGTTTGTAAATTTTTACAAATAGACTCAAATGAAGACCTTTTCACTGATATATTCTTCAAACTCTTTGCGTTTCACAAGTTTTTTTTGTGCCGACAAAGAGTACAAACGGACAATTCAGCGAACGGTTTAATCAGATTGTTCCGTTGTCCGGATTGTTTATTGACGCAGCAAATTTCCCTTCCTTTCACTTCAAAAATTCATTCAATAAGTTCGGCTTGCAGTATGCCGACGATTCCCGTAACTCCACCGTCCAGTTCCTCCGGCCAGTCCAACGGTTCCTTTGTAGGGACGGGCGGAGCGTATACAAGAATATTAAAATATCCTTCACCCGAATATGGTCCACTTTGTGTTTTTATCACGGCAATCTCTCCGGTGTTATCAAAAACGACAGAGACCAGTCTTTTGAGATACGGTGTTTTCGGCATTTCAACTGCATCAAATTTTGCCTTAACGCAGCTATATTTTTCATAATCTCTTTGAGCCAATGTTTGGGGGAGAGGCCCTTTGGTTTCATATATATCCCCTAAGACATGTCCCGACGTTGAAGTAAAGTACATCACTCCCGTGTACTGTTTTACGTCCAGGGTGTACTCCATTGCATCATACTGTATTTGAGGCATAAAGACAAAATAGTTCTGCCAGCCGGCAGGGAAACCCTCAAAGCTCTGGGTTTCCGTTTTCAGTACGGTTCCGTCCGCGCTCAAAAATTTCGCATGGATGGTCACGGTGCAGTTGGCCTCGGATTGGTTTTCCAACGTTAGGATAGTAACGTTGTTGCCCTGATAATCGTAGGTTTTATCCTTGGCAACGAATTTGCCTACGGTGCTGGTGTGCTCGGGATCTGCCTCGGGCTGCTCTCCGCCGATCTCGATTTCATTTTCGTTGTCGTAATCTTCAATGACATCCTCCGGGGGTTCGGGGGTGTTCGTGTCATCCGGTGTTTGCGGTGTTTGGGGCGTGTTGCAGCCTACGAATACACTCAGACAAAGTAGGATGGCGAGGGTGAGGGTAAGTAATCTTTTCACAATGTGGTCTCCTTTCACTCCAAAACTCATTCAATCATTTCGGCTTGTCGTACGCCAACGATTCCCGTAACTCCACCGTCCAATTCCTCCGGCCAGTCCAAAGGTTCTTTTGTAAGCACAGGTGGAGCATATACAAGAACATTATAATATCCTTCTTCACCGTATTCACAGGAAAATGATCCATGTTGTGTGTGTATCACGGCAATCTCTCCGGTGTTATCAAAAATGACAGAGACCAGTCTCTTGTAGTATGGTGTTTTCGGCATTTCAACAGCATCAAATTTTGACGCAATGACGCTATATTTTTCATAATCTCCATGAGCCAATGCTTGGGGGACACACCATTTGGCTTCATATATCTTCCCCAAGACATATCCCGATATTGAAGAGAAGTACATCTCCCCCGTGTACTGTTTCACGTCCAGAGTGTATTCCATGGTATCATACTTCATTTCAGGTATAAAGACAAAATAGTTCTGCCAACCGGCGGGGAAACCCTCAAAGCTCTGGGTTTCTGTTTTCAGCACGATTCCGTATGCGTTCAAAAATTTCGCATGGATGGTCACGGTGCAGTTGGCCTCGGAATGGTTTTCCAACGTTAGGATAGTAACGTTGTTGCCTTGATAATCGTAGGTTTTGTCCTTGGCAACGAATTTTCCTACGGTGTTGGTGTGCTCGGAACCTGCCTCGGGTTGCTCTCCGCCGATCTCGATTTCATTTTCGTTGTCGTAATCATCGATGACGTCCTCCGGGGGTTCGGGAGTGTTCGTGTCATCCGGCGTTTGCGGTGTTTGTGGCGTGTTGCAGCCTGCGAAGGTTGTCAGGCAGAGTAGGATGGCGAGGGTAAGGGTAAGTAATCTTTTCACAATGTGTTCTCCTTTCACTCCGAAAATTCATTCAATAAGTTTCTTCGTCTGGTCGTATACCGACGATTGCCGTCCCCCCGCCGTCCAGTTCCTCCGGCCAGTCTAACGGTTCCTTTGTAGGGACGGGCGGAGCGTATACAAAAATATCAAAATATCCTTCACCGGATTCACTGTAAAATGATCCCCTTTGTGTGCTTATCGCGGCAATCTCTCCGGTGTTATCAAAAACGACAGCGACCCGTCTTTTGAGGTATGGTGTTTTCGGCATTCCAACAGAAACAAATTTTGCCAGAATGTTGCTATATTTGTCATAATCTCCTTGAGCCAATGTTTGTTGGAGACACCCTTTGTCTTCATATATCTTATCTAAGACATATCCCGATGTTGAAGTGAAGTACATCTCCCCCGTGTACTCTTCAATCTCCAAAGTATATTCCATGATATCATACTTCATTTCAGGCATAAAGACAAAATAGTTCTGCCAGCCGGCGGGGAAACCTTCAAAGCTTTGGGTTTCCGTTTTCAAAACGATTCCGTACGCGTTCAAAAATTTCGCATGGATGGTCACGGTGCAGTTGGCCTCGGATTGGTTTTCCAGCGTTAGGATAGTAACGTTGTTGCCTTGGTAAGTATAGGTTTTATCCTTGGCAACGAATTTTCCTACGGTGTTGGTGTGCTCGGAACCTGCCTCGGGTTGCTCTCCGCCGATCTCGATTTCATTTTCGTTGTCGTAATCATCAATGACGTCCTCCGGGGGTTCGGGGGTGTTCGTGTCATCCGATGTTTGCGGTGTTTGGGGCGTGTTGCACCCTGCGAATACGCTCAGACAAAGTAGGATGGCGAGGGTAAAGGTAAATGCTTTTTTCATGATAGTTCTCCTTCCACTTCAAAAATTCATTCAATAAGTTCGGCTTGTAGTATACCGACGATTCCCGTAACTCCACCATCCAGTTCCTCCGGCCAGTCCAACGGTTCCTTTGTAGGGACGGGCGGAGTGTATACAATATCATTAAAATGACCTTCACCCCAAAATGATCCATGTTGTGTGTGTATATTAGCAATCTCTCCGGTGTTGTCAAAAACGATAGAGACCAGTATCTTGTAGTATGGTGTTTCCGGCATGTCAACAGCATCAAATTTGGCAGAAATGCTGCTATATTTTTCATAATCCCCAATTGCCATTTTTTCACGAAGAGGCACCCCGATTTCATATATATCTCCCAAGACGTGTCCCGACGTTGAAGTAAAGTACATTTCTCCCGTGTACTGTTCAATCTCTAGAGTGTATTCCATGGTATCATACTTCATTTGCGGCATAAAGACAAAATAGTTCTGCCAGCCGGCAGGGAAGCCCTCAAAACTCTGGGTTTCCGTTTTCAGTACGGTTCCGTCCGCGCTCAAAAATTCCGCATGGATGGTCACGGTGCAGTTGGCCTCGGATTGGTTTTCCAGCGTTAGAATGGTAACGTTGTTGCCTTGATAATCGTAGGTTCTATCCTTGGCGACGAATTTGCCTATGGTGTTGGTGTGCTCAAACCCTGCCTCGGATTGCTCTCCGCCGATCTCGATTTCATTTTCGTTGTCGTAATCTTCGATGACATCCTCCGGGGGTTCGGGGGTGTTCGTGTCATCCGGTGTTTGCGGTGTTTGAGGCGTGTTGCAGCCTACAAAGATTGTCAGACAGAGCAGAATGGCAAGGGTGAGGGTAAGTAATCTTTTCACAATGTGGTCTCCTTTCACTCCAAAAACTCATTCAATCATTTCGTCTTGTAGTATGCCGACGATTCCCGTAACACCACCATCCAGTTCCTCCGGCCAGTCCAACGGTTCCTTTGTAGGAACGGACGGAGCGTATACAAGAACTTGATAATATCCTCCACCGGAAAGTTGTCCTCTTTGTGTGTTTATCACAGCAATCTCTCCGTTGTTATCAAAAACGACAGAGACCAGCCTCTTGAGGTATGGTGTTTCCGGCATTATTCCATCAAATTTTGCTAAAATGCTGCTATATTTTTCATAATCTCTTTGAGCCAATGTTTGGGGGAGAGGAATTTTGTCTTCATATACTTCTGTGAGTGTGTTATGGGAATCCACAGTAAAGTACATCTCCCCCGTGTACTGTTTCACGTCCAGGGTGTACTCCATTGCATCATACTGTATTTGAGGCATAAAGACAAAATGGTTCTGCCAGCCGGCGGGGAAGCCCTCAAAGCTTTGGGTTTCTGTTTTCAACACGATTCCGTACGCGTTCAAAAATTTCGCATGGATGGTCACGGTGCAGTTGGCCTCGGATTGGTTTTCCAGCGTTAGGATAGTAACGTTGTTGCCCTGATAATCGTAGGTTTTATCTTTGGCGACGAATTTGCCTATGGTGTTGGTGTGCTCGGAACCTGCCTCGGGCTGCTCTCCGCCGATCTCGATTTCATTTTCGTTGTCGTAATCATCGATGACATCCTCCGGGGGTTCGGGGGTGTTCGTTTCATCCGGCGTTTGCGGTGTTTGAGGCGTGTTGCACCCTGCGAATACGCTCAGACAGAGTAACAGGGCAAGGGCAAGGGTAAGTAATCTTTTCACGATGCGTTCTCCTTTCGCTCCAAAAACTCATTCAATCATTTCGTCTTGTAGTATGCCGACGATTCCCGTAACTCCACCATCCAGTTCCTCCGGCCAGTCCAACGGGTCCATTGTAGCGACGGGCGGAGTGTATACAATAACATCCAGCCCTCCTGTTTTTCCGTCGTCTTCGCTGTAAAATGGTCCCCTTTGTGTGTGTATCTCGGCAATCTCTCCTGTGTTGTCAAAAACGACATGGATCAGTCTCTTGAGGTACGGTGTTTTCGGCAGTCCTGTAGGAACAAATCTGGCACATATGGTGCTATATTTTTCATAATCCCCAATCGCCATTTTTTCATAAAGAGGCATCCCGATTTCATATACTTCCCCTAAGACAAATCCCGACGTTGAAGTGAAGTACATCTCTCCCGTGTACTGTTCAATCTCCAGAGTGTATTCCATGGTATCATACTTCATCTCAGGCATAAAGACAAAATAATTCTGCCAGCCGGCGGGGAAGCCCTCGAAGCTCTGAGTTTCTGTTTTCAGCACGATTCCGTACGCGTTCAAAAATTTCGCATGGATGGTCACGGTGCAGTTTACATCCGATTGATTCTCCAGCGTTAAAATGGTAACGTTGTTGCCTTGATAATCGTAGGTTCTATCCTTGACGACGAATTTGCCCACGGTGTTGGTAGCCTCGGATTGCTCTCCGCCGATTTCGATTTCATTTTCGTTGTCGTAATCTTCGATGACGTCCTCCCGGGGTTCGGGGGTGTTTGTGTCATCCTGTGTTTGCGGCGTTTCGGGCGTGTTGCAGCCTACAATGGTTGTCAAGCAGAGTAGGATGGCGAGGGTAAGGGTAAGTATTTTTTTCATGGGATGTTCTCCTTATATCCAAGCATTTATTTTTGCAGATCGCTAAAGTCAGTGTCCATGCGTTTTTCCATAATTTCGTTGACATACGTTGTCAGTTCAGAAATTCCGCCAAAAAACAGAGGATAAAGCGCATCGTCGCCGTTGGCAAATGCCCAGATGTCAATGTCATAATCCGGCATATAGCGAAACCCTTGCATCGAACCTATCTTGCTGGGGGTGAAGCCGTAGAAATATACTTCCGCACGGTATGCACTGGTTAAAAACACCTGATCCTCAGATGCTTGTGGAAACGAACCGTTAACGACTGCCAACCAACGCCGCTCAATTTCATTCACTTGCTCGGCGTTCTGATCAGAGGTCAGCGTGATCTGCGCCACCTGCCTTGCACTCTCGTGCTCCCAAAGCTTGATCACGACCGCCTTTTCCACATCGGCAGCAGGCAACGCGTCAAACACGAAATTCACATCTTGCAAAAGTTCTTTATTCGGTAACAGTTGTTCATCAGAGGATGGATCGTCGGTGTCCTCCGGTTGTTTCGTTCCATCGTTACATCCCATAAGCATACTCAGAAGGATGGCAAAGATAAGTAAAGCTAAACATAATTTTTTCATGATAATTTCCTCCAATTTTTTATCGTTTTACCCCACCAAGGGCATAAATGTAAGCATCTTCAAGTGTCGCGGTGATGGCGGTGCTGCCAAGGAGTATAGGCGCGTCGGATACGTAGCGTACGCACGGTGCGCCGTTCACGTATGCCACCGAGGTGACCACGCTCTTATTGCGAAGCAGCTCTTCGTCCTCGGGCGTACCGTTATGCTCCCACAGCTTGCCCTCGATGCGCGAGATAAATTCGCCTTTTTTACCGAGATATTTGACCTGTCCCTTCTCCAGCACGCAGATGTCCTGACACAAATGCTCAATGTCGGCGGTGATGTGCGTGGAGAAGATGATGGTGCGCTCACGGGCGATCTTGGAAAGCAGATTGAGGAAATACAGGCGTTCCTCCGGGTCAAGGCCGGTTGTGGGCTCGTCGATGATTAGTACCTGCGGATCCCCAATCAGCACCTGGGCAATGCCCGCACGGCGCAGCATTCCGCCCGAATAGGCGCGCAGTAGCTTCTTTTCCTCGCCAACAAGTCCGACCGTCTCAATGGCAGCAGTGATGCGTTCACGGCGCTCGTTTTTGTCCTTGATGCCCTTCATGATGCAAACGTAGTCCAAAAACTCCACGATATTCAAGGCGGGCATCAGTTTGGTGCTTTGCGGCAGATAGCCAAGTGAGGTGCGGAAGGCCTCTTTGTTGGCATTCAGCTCCTTACCGTCAAAGTAAATTTCTCCCTCGGTGGCCTGCATAATGGTCGCCAAAATGCGCATCAGGGTGGTTTTACCGGCACCGTTTCTGCCGATCAGACCGAAAATGCCCTTGTCGATGGTGATATTCACGCCATCCAGCGCCTTCTTTTTGCCAAGCGGATAAACCTTCGTCAAATTCTTAATTTCGATATTCATGATGTTTCCTCCAAAATTTTTCATTATTGTTTTGATTGATCATTCGCCAAAGCCCTCATGCAGCTTTTCACGGCGAAGCAGCAGGTAGGTTGCCACCAAGAGAAACAGCCCAAGCAGTAAGAAGAACAAGCGGTTGAGCGTCCAAAGGTGGGGAAGCGAGAGCGATGCGGGCACGCTGTCCCCCAGAAAATAGCCGGATATAAAGGGGTCAAACAGGGCGTGCTCAGGTTCCAGCGCTGCCGTCTGAATGTCTTGCGATTGCTCCTTGAAGAACAGAAAGACGAACAACCCAAGCCCCACGGGCAGATAGCAGTTGCGCGTTGCCACGCGGAAGAACAGAAACAGCGCGGTGAAGAACAGCAGCGTAACGGCAAGAGAGGCCAGCATATACCACCGATACCCCTCGGGGATGACGATGGGAAAGATCAGCTTTGCACTCGGATCAGGGACATAAGGGGTGTAGCGAAAGATGAGCACGAACAGAGCAAGGACACCGTAGGCGTAGCTGACGAGCGCCAGCACGCGTTGCAGCATCAGCTTGGCAGTGGACACACCACATACCAGCGCCAGCTCGATTTCGTAGCGATCAAACAGCATCATCGAGATGGGAACCAATAGCAGCATGGGCAAAAACAACTCTAAATAGGCAAGATAGCCGTTTCTTGGATAGGGCATGATGAGCGACGATGGCTCCCAAACGCGCGTCAGAATGGCAAAGACGGGGAGGAGCAGTGCCACAACCCACCAATACTTTTTATAAGTACGAAGCAATAACATTCCATTCACTCCTCTTGCTTACTGAATGCGCTTGCGCTGACAAAGGTAGCTGATCGTGCTGTAAATTACCGACACACCCAACAGCACGCCAACGCAGGCCGCTGCCTTGCCAAGCGAGGTTTCGTTTCGTTCCATGTGTGCAGCAACATCAGCGGTATCAAAGGCATAAAGATAGCTTCGCAGCTTAGTAGGAATCGGGCAAAGGTATTCAAAATAAATTTTTCCAATTTCACCCACCTGCAAGCGCAGCATGAGGTATCCCATGAAGTAGGCGACCACGTGTCCCATACTGGCGATGGCACCGACCCAGCCACTCTTGAAAATGCTACCGATGGCATAGGTAAAGGTTATGTAGAAGGTCAGGGAAGGAATGGCGAGGAACACGACGTAGCGCATCACGCGGCCGACGGAATCCAGTAGCATTTCCATGGTTCCCATGCCGTCCACGCCGCCGCGGGAGAAGACGTACCAATAGTGCGTGAGCAGGCTGGTAAAGGCAATCAGCACAGCGTTGATGGTGATCAGCGCCAAAATACGCGCCATGAAGTAGGGCATAGGCTTGACGTTGCCCGCTTTTTCGATTTCGTAAAAACGATCATTATAATTGCTATGCAGCACCAGTACGGTGGAAATGACGGCAAACAGGGGCATGGCGTACATCATCATATTGGCGCAACAGGCATTATTGGGATTTTGCATATAGTTGTCTTTGGTCAAGACAAACCGTGGGTCGGTATCCATAATGAGTTCCATAGCTTCCATATCGAAATAGCCATAACCGCCGCCGATGGCCTCGTAAATGGCAACGCCGATCAGTAAGGCGAGCGCAAGATAGAAAATAACGGAGCGGAATAAGGTCTTGAATGTGTTTTTGTAAATAGTATAGATCATAATGAAAATCCTCCTGAATTCATTGCTTTATTACCCTACATATTAGTTGTTTGAGTATTATTTCATTTTGGTACTGTTCTTTTGAGTGGTTTATTCTTCTAATGGAACGATTCGATATACTCCACCGATACCGGTGACACCACCGTTCAATTCCTCGGGCCAAACGATATTCTTTTCTGTTGTTTGTTTCATAATGTTGATTACCGTGTTTCCTTCTTTTATGTTAAATTTGCCGTACAGTTGCATATGGTATATTTCGCCTTCGTTGTCAAAAGTGATCAGCCAGAATTGAATCATGAGATCCTTCGGCATACCGAAAAATTGAAATTCTGATGAGATCGTAGGATATTGGGTGAAATCTGGGGTGAAATCCGGGGAGCCGCTGACGTTTTCGTATAGCTCTCGAATGGGAAGTTTGTGTTCTTTGATCTGAAGGAAGTGCACACGGGTGCTCTGCTGAAAGATATTTTCGCCGGAATACTTTTTTGCACTCAAAGTGTATCTAAAATCATCGTAAACGATATCGGGCTTGAAGACAAAGTAATTCTGCCAAAGCCCGGGAAACCCTTCGAAGGTCTGGCTTTCGGTTTTCAGCACCTCGCCGTTCTCATCTAAATATTCTCCGTTGATGGAGATAGTGAAATATTCATCGGACTGATTTTCAAGGTGCAGAATGGTGACGTTGGCACCTTCGTAAACGTATTTTTTGTCCTTAGCGACGAATTTGCCTATGGTGTTGGTATGTTCAGGGCCTGTGACAGGCTGCTTGCCGGGATCCTTGTTTTCATCGTCAGGTTTATTTTCATTCTCGTTATTTTCATTGTTTTCATTGCCCTCATCATCCCCGCCGATTTCGACTTCGATTTCATTTTCGTTGTCGTAATCATCGATGACGTCCTTTGGCGGTTCTGGGGGATTTGAGTTATCAGGCGTTTGGAGCGTATTGCACCCTGCGAATGCACTCAGACAGAGTAGAATGGCGAGGGTAAGGGTAAGTAATTTTTTCATGATGTGTTTTCCTTTCCTTAAATGAGTAGCGATAGTCAAATATTAAGATTGTTTTCTTTGAGCGCTACGGCGGTTCGTCATAAATATTGATGCAAGTTTCATATAGCCAAGGTAACAGATGCGAATCCAGCCTTAAAACGGATTCGGGAAGAGCGGTGAGTAGGTCAGATGTCATTTTTACATCTTGGCTCAGTGGTAGTACCATATCAATATCTCCTTATTTTCTCCTGCTTTGCGAAATGCTCTTGAATTTTTTTAGAACTTGTGTTATAATATAATCAATTAAGATAGCTTAATCAACGCATTATAATTCCTTCATATATATCAATGTAAATACAAAGCACATTTAGCGAAGAAATTGTCATAAAAACCAAATAACCCCCAAAAGTTTACAAAATGTTCACAGTTTGACACAACACCGTGGGTTGTGGCACAACCCATACCTTTATATATAGCCGGTTAGTGAAATGAACGATACAGGACAGGAGCAGTCGAGATATGAGCCAGCAAGAACTCTCTTTTGAAGATTTTTATCGATTAAGGTACCGGGAGACCTTAACATTCATCAAATTTCGATTGAAGTGTGATTCTTATACTGCCGAGGACATCCAAAGTGACGCATTTTTGTTACTACGGCAAAAATGGGATGAAATTGAGCCTAAGACCGAGAAGGTGTTGACGCTGTGGATGCATCGAACCTTGAGCTTTATGATCATGGCTGCGCGTCGCAAGGAAAACCGGCAAGCCAAGATTTTACCAATCGAGGTCTTGGATGAGACAGAACAGGGAATGACGCCTTCAACCGATTCAGAGTATGTAGAGCAAGAGCATTATCTTGAACTGCTACAAAAAATAAAAGCGCGTTTATCCGATGAGGATTGGCTCTTCTTTACATACATGAAGGCGAGAAAGAAATCTGATGATATTGTTCGACGATTTGGTATTGGAAAAGGTGAATATTACGCACGCCGACGACGAATCAAGGATATAGTGAGAAAAATACAGGATGAAGAAAAGAAATAACAATATTTTTCTTGAAATTTTTTTGTGATTTCATCTAAAATCCCATTCCCCAAACATTATAGTAATGGAGGGGGTGAATTCTTGATGTATCGGCTTGTTAGAAAGGAGAGGATGGAGAGAATGGAGAATCTCAAGATAGAGCAAGTAAAAAAAGAGATAGAACCATTGACGGATGATGAAAAAGTAGCTTATCTTTTTGAAATCATTGACAGAGAGAGCTTAAAGCCGGAGCAGGAAAGCGATCAAGAGTTGATACTTTACTGCATGGAACGCGCGGATGAATATTCCCATGTTTTTGTGCCGCAAAAAAGCGAGGCTGAAATTGATTTGGAGCTTCGGTTGATAAAGCGACGCTATGAGAAAGCTGCGCGGAGCAAGAAAAAGAACGGTTTCTGCGCACGAATGCCCCTGCGCTACAAATGGGTCGCGGGCATTGCTGCTGTATTGCTTTTCTTTACCATATCGATACCGGTTGTAGCTCGAGCTGCGGGATTTGCAAATGTTGTTGAATTTTGGGAGTATGCAAAAGCTCATCTTTTGCCCGGCGACCAAATGGATCAAGGCGATATTACGTTCATATATAACGGCGAGGCGGTTCAATATGACAGCGTAGCATCTTTTTTGAAGACCGAGAAATTGGATATTATGTATCCGCGTTCTTTGCCTGATGGTGTTACAATAAGAAAAGTAACCATGGTTGTTGATGAAAAAGAAGAAATCCAGGTGATATTCACTCTCAGCGAGGGTTCTGGTGTTGTTGCATCTGTTGTTGTGGACAGCAATCATACTGTTGTGGAGAAGGATCATCCCTTTTTTGTAACCCAAAACGGTTTACTATTTTACATCATTCATGAAGATTATGCCGTTCATTTTGCTCAAGAGTATCAATATACGGTGTCCTGCGAAGATGAACAACTCTTGAAAATGATTGTGGAGGAGATATATTAACAAAAATTTTGATGTTAGCAAGTAGTAATATAGAGACGATCAGCTTATAGTAGCCGGTCGTCTTTTCTTTCAGCGTGACCACTATTGGAGCGTACTAAGTGTTGTATTTCTGTTGTTTCGAGGGGGGTAATATTTTTTGATCAACAATCATTATTTCTTCCGTCCATGTATCTGCTCTTTTTTCAAGAACCTTTCTGGAGGTAGCAGCAATATTTGATCGGTTAGTGAATGCTATTGCAATTTGCACATAAATTATTTTGACAATTTTTTCAAAAATCCTTTTCAAATGAAGTTTTTTATGATATAATAGAGGAGAAGATGCTTTTTTGCGGCGCGATGCCTTGCTGTAAAGATACGCCTTTTGTAAAAATTTTTCAAATCTTCAAAATTCATTCACCTAACTACCCCATTGATATGTTACAATGTAACATAGATCACCATAACGTTGAAACGGAGGACTTTTGAATTATGATGGATACAAAATTGTTGGTCGTCGACGATGATCCCAACATCAGCGAGCTGCTCAAGATCTATTTTGAGAAGGAGGGCTATGACGTCAGAACTGCGGGCGACGGTGCCGAGGCGATCAGCATGTTCAAGATGTACGATCCCGATATGGTGCTTTTGGATATCATGTTGCCCAAGAAGGACGGCTGGCAGGTTTGCCGTGAGATCCGTGAGATGTCCACAAAACCCGTGATCATGATCACCGCGAAGGGGGAGATCTTTGATAAGGTGCTTGGGCTGGAGCTTGGCGCAGATGACTTTGTTGTCAAGCCCTTTGATATGAAGGAGCTGTCTGCGCGCGTCAAGGCAGTGCTCCGTCGCTACCAGAGCAACGCCGCTCAGGGCGGTGAGGAGGGCACCATCAAGTTTGACAGCATTGAGATCAGCAAGCAGAAATATGAGCTGAAGATCAAGGGGAAGCTGGTCGATATTCCTCCGAAGGAGCTGGAGCTGCTCTACTTCCTTGCCACCAACTGCAATCGCGTTTTTTCGCGCGATCAGCTTTTGGACAAGGTCTGGGGCTTTGACTATCTGGGCGACTCCCGCACGGTTGACGTTCACGTCAAGAGACTGCGCGAAAAGCTGGAGGGCGTTTCGGATAAATGGGCGCTCAAGACCGTATGGGGCGTCGGGTATAAGTTTGAAATGAATAACTGACCCTGCTTTGCCCCGGAGAACGTCTGATCCATACCACTGCGGCGGCAAGCGCGCTCTCCCGTTTTCACCTTAGCAACGGTGGTGTCGGGAAGGCGGCGTGTCGCCGTTTCCCATCCGTGTGTCCGATGGCGCACTGACTCTTAAGGAGGCTATGTATGATCAAGAGTGTGTTCGGAAAATATCTTTCTGCATTCATTGCCATTATTCTGGTGTTTTTTGCGCTGCTGCTCATGATTGTTATGAGCATCATCAATCAATATGCCACCTCCCTGAAGGAGCAAAGCGTGATCCAGACGGCAAATTCGCTGGGACAATATGTTAAAAATGAAATGCGCGAGCAGGAAAATACAGAGGACGAGGTCGCGGTTTTTCATGCGGGGAATATCAACCATCTGGTGGCCGCCATCAACCTTGCCATTACCGGCGCGGATGACGTGACTGTCGTGCTGACGGACAGCAACGGCGCAGTGATCGCTACGGGTGGTGAAAACCACGCGCAGATCTCGCGGGAGCTGCGCTTGACCGACCAGATGCTGTATATGCTGCGATATACCTATCCCATCAGCGATATCGAGTATTTTGAGGCGCTTTTTGACAATGTTCGCGTGGGTTACGCCGTGCCGATCACCACAAGCACGGGCGTATACGTGGGTGCGGTGGTGGTGCTCTCCTCCAGCGCGGAGTGGGCAGGATTGATGGACGTGATGACCAAGACCATCATTATGGCAAGCCTTTGGATCATGCTCGCCGCCCTGATCGCCGTGTATTTTATTTCGGAACGAGTGACTGCCCCGCTGAAGGATATGAGCCACGCCGCAAAGGATTTTGCCTCGGGGAAGTTTGAAAGTCGTGTTGTTGTGCATGGGGATGATGAAATTGCCGAGCTCGGTATCGCCTTCAATCAGATGGCGACGTCCTTGCAAAATCTGGACACCGTGCGCAATACCTTTTTGAGCAACGTCTCGCACGATCTGCGGACGCCGATGACCACCATCGCCGGCTTTATCGATGGGATCCGAGAGGGCATCATTCCTTATGATAAGCAAGATTATTATCTGGATATCGTTTCCAGTGAGGTGCACAGGCTTTCACGTCTGGTGGCCTCCTTGTTGGATCTTTCCCGTATTCAAGCGGGAGATCGGAAATTTGTCCTCAAGCCGTTTGATATTTGCGAGATGGCACGGCAGATCATTATTTCCTGTGAGCAACGGTTGACAGAGAAGGATCTACAGGTAGAATTTTTGTGTGATGAGGACAAGATGTCGGTGCTGGCCGATCACGATGCAATCTATCAGATCCTGTATAATTTGTGCGATAACGCCATAAAATTTTCAAAAGAAGGCGGTCAATACCGTATAACCATCACCGAACGGACGGATATTAAGAATAAAATTCAAGTTTCCGTCTATAACAGCGGGCAGGGAATCGCTGCGGACGATATCCCCTTTGTGTTTGAACGCTTTTATAAAGGGGATAAAAGCCGCGGGCTGGATAAAAAGGGCGCGGGGCTGGGACTTTATATTGCCAAAACCATTATCACCGCGCATAACGAAGATATTTGGGTGACCAGCGAGTACGGTAAGGATTGTCAATTCAATTTTACTTTGGCCAAATATGTGCCAACAATTTTACACAAGGGCGACGAGTAAAAGCGCCATTGGGATCTGTGGGCAAGAATATATATAAGAAAGGAATGACGATATGGAATATAATAATGATGCAACCGAGCGGCTGCCGGACGAGGAGGCAATGCCCCCGGAGACAGATGCCCCCGACCGGGCGAGCGTGAGCGAACAGCCCGACGTGGCAGCTGCGTCTGCGGACGAGATGCCCCGAGCGAGCGATGAAGAGGCAAAAGCAGATGAGAACGATGCCCCCGACGATGCGGTGACTGCGGATGCTGTGACCGTGGATGCTGCAGAGACCGAAAACGCGGAGGACGAGCAAAAGGAGCCTTTGTCGGATGAGGTACAAAAGACAGATGCGCCGCTTGAGGCGGTCGATGCGCCCACGGAGGCTGCAGCATCCGAGAGCAATGGTTCTAAGACCGAGAGTGAGCAGCCTCCCGCCGCGCCTGAGACCGTCGTGCGGTATCGGTGGAATTATGAAACACAGCGCGCGACCGACGAGCAGCTCAGCGCCCGTAAGCGCCGCAGCGGAATCCTCACATATGCCATCATCATGACGGCGTTCTTCGCGGTCAGCTTTGTGATATTGGTTGCCTCGCTGCTCACAGGCGGCCTTACGGGACGAAATTCTTCGTCGCTTGATAATTACGGCGGAGCCTCGTCGGATCGGATCGTATATATCCGTGAGGATGACGGCGAGAATGGTCTTTTGACCATCCAGGAGATTGCGGAACAATCCAAGCCCGGCGTTGTCGCTGTAACCGTCAAAAAGACGATGGGGCAGGGTGTCGGAACGGGCTTTGTCCTGACTGAGGACGGTTATATCGCAACCAATTATCACGTCGTGCAAAACGGTGTCTCCGTACAGGTGTCGCTGTACGGCGGCGAAACGTATGAGGCGACGGTCATCAATTACAGCGAACCGGATGATCTGGCGGTGCTCAAGATCGATGCGACGGATCTGCCCGTGTTGCCCATCGGGGACTCGGATGATGTACTGGTGGGCGATGACGTTGTGGTGATTGGTCACCCCGCGGGGCTGGAATATGGGTGGTCTACCACCAACGGTATCGTTTCCGCCATTAACCGCGAGGTCAAGATCAAAAATACCGATGGAACCTTGAATAAAAAAATGACGCTGCTGCAGACCAATGCCAATGTAAACTCCGGTAATTCCGGCGGTCCCATGCTCAATGAGCGGGGAGAGGTCATCGGTATCATTTCCATGAAACTGGCTGACGGCTATGAGGGAATGGGCTTTGCCATCCCGATCAACGGCGCTATGGAGATCGTCAACGCCATCATTGAAAACGGCAGCGCAGATCACGTGGATTCCTCAGTCTCCGAGGGGCGCCCTGTGCTTGGTATTACGGGCATGGATGTCGTCAAGGGATATACCATTATTTTATATGAGGATGGAACCTATTCCGCGTACCCGACCGGAGGAGTGCCTGCAGATGCTGCAGAGGGAAGATCGTATGAGATCGAGCGCTCCGGTTTTCTGGTTGCCGAGGTGGATGAAACCACCGATGCGTACGGTAAATTGCAGGAGGGTGATGTCATTTTCGCCATTGACGGGGTTGAAACCTCGAATCGTAATGCCATGATGGCGATCCTTGACGATAAGAGCGTCGGTGATGAGGTCGTCGTTGACTGTCTCCGTGACGGTGAAATCCATTCGTGCAAAATCACACTTTCGCCTGCGGCGCAGTGATCCTTGTAACCGAATAATTCTCGGGGGTGAGTCAAATGCAAAATGCATTGGGGTCTCACCCCCGATATCCGACTTTTTGAAAAATTTTTCAAAAAAGTCGAAAAAATTTCAAAAAAGGTATTGACAAACGGAAAAGAAAGTGGTATAATACCAAGGCTGCGCGAGATTGGGTCGAGCGCGGCGCAGATCATTGAAAATTGAACAACAAGAGATAAGTACAAAGCAGGTATCGAGATGAGAATCTTGATACCGTGTGTGAAACAAATCTCGCAATTCTGAAAGAGAATACTACTCAAACAAAAAGTAAAAAGAGCTAACAAAAGCTCGGAAAAGATTGGATCGCTCCAAGGAGCGTTTTAATACAAATTTTTCGAGAGTTTGATCCTGGCTCAGGAT
>JAFTJZ010000029.1 GCA_017456145.1 Clostridia bacterium | reverse complement strand
GTCCCTTATGTATCCCTGCTGTTGCTGCGCGCTAACGCAACCTTGCGGTTGCTGAGTCGCGCGCGAGGGGGAAGATTTCAATCATTCCTCCATCTCTTTGGCACCGCCTCAAGATGGGTTGGAAACAATCCTTTTCAATATGGAGAAACTTTTTTAGCAAACATTTGGGGTAGGGGCCCCAAAGGGACGATGCTGTCCGTTTATTCAAAGCCGAACCGTTAAAAATTCAGCCAATTATTTTTCCAAAGTTTTTTGGAGGTGTCGGAACCTTTTTTGCAAAAAGGTTCTGACCCCGCGGAGCGAAAAAGGCTCTGACCTCACGGAGCGAAAAAGGTTCTGACCCCGCGGAGCGAAAAAAGGTTCTTAAGCCGCCGGAGGCATTTAATTCACCTTATTGATCGGCTTACCCGCCTCAAATGCGCGCAGGTTTTCCGCCACCATGCCGATCAGGCGGGTGCGGGCGTCAAGGGTACCCCAGGTGACATGGGGGGTAATATAGCAATTCTTGGCTGTCAGATAGGGGTGCCCGGGGCGCATGGGCTCGCGGTCGAGCACGTCGATCCCCGCGCCGGCGAGTCTGCCGCTGTTAAGGGCGTCTGCCAAAGCGTCCTCTTCGATGACGCCTCCGCGCGCGGTATTGATGATATAAGCGGTCGATTTCATCAGCGCGAGTGTAGTGGCGTTGACCAGATGGCGCGTTTCGGCAGTCAAAGGGCAGTGCAGGGAAAGGTAGTCCGAGCGGGAGAACAGCTCATCGGCCGTGACAAATTCGACACCATCCTCAGCGGGGCGGGGTGTGCGCGTGGTGGCAATGACGTGCATGCCAAAGGCACGACCGATGGCAGCCACAGCGCGCCCGATGTTACCGTAGCCGTAAATGCCCAGTGTGCGACCGCACAGCTCAAAAGTGGGATAGGATAGGTAGGAGAAGGTAGCGGCGTTTGCCCAATCGCCCCGTGCGACGCTGGCAGCGTAGTCATCTGCGCGGGAGGCGAAGTGCAGCATCAGCGCAAAGGTGTGCTGTGCGACGGAATGGGTAGAATATCCCGGGACGTTACAGACGACAATGTCGCGCTCGGCAGCGGCAACGGTGTCGATATTATTGTAGCCTGTGGCAAACAAGCCGATGAATTTCAGATTGGGGCAAGCGTCCATGACCTCGGCGGTGATGCGCGCCTTGTTGACGACGACAGCATCTCGTTCTCCAATGGCGGCGGCGATCTCTTCCTGCGGCAGCACATCGTAATAGGTGATCTCTCCGACCGCCTCCATCGACGCGAAGGAAATATCTCCGTTGGTAACGGTGCAGCGGTCAAGAACAGCGATCTGTAGCATGATTTTTTCTCCTTATGTGAATTTTTAACATTTCTTAAACAATAATATATCACAAAACCTCTTGCTTTTCAAGAGGATTTGTGTTAAAATATTGAATAGAAGTGTTTTTTTGTGAAAGGAGGCGCGGATATGCCGTCGATTTGGGTCGTGTTTTCGTCCACACCCTACAAAACAGGACGATTTATTCGTCAAATGCTGGGTACACGGTTTAATCACGTTGGGCTTTGCCTGGAGCCGTCGCTGTGCGCGATGGATACCTTTGCCCGCCGTTATGTCAATGCACCCTTCTCGGGCGGTTATGTCAAGGAGTCCTTCCGTCGTTTCTTTTACCGCGGACGCTGGGCGGATATCAAGGTCTGCCGTGTCGATTTGACCGAGCGTCAGATGCGCCGTTTGCAAGCATTTCTTCGCGTGTTCCGTCGTCGTTCCAAGAAAAGCCTGTACAACCTCTATTCAGCTGCCGCTGTACCGCTGGGGTGGAGAATACATATCCGCGATTCCTACACCTGTGTGGAGTTTGTGGGTGATGCGCTCGCCTATGCGGGCGTCAAGGGATTCCTGTACGGAGGCTTTCATTCTCTGGAGGGAACCGAGCAGCTGCTCTCGGCGCACGTGGAATACGTTGGCTCCGCAGGTGACTATCCCGCCGAGTATCGTTGGGGAGAAGATGCCTTTCTCAATCGTCGTCGACGCACCACCGTCATCAAGGAGACCGCGGGTGCCATCGCCCGCCTGACCGCCCGCAGCATTCGCGGGTTTGGCGCGTGGCTTATGCATTAAAAGAGTCAAAAGGAGATTTTTACTATGTATGCTGCAAAACACGATCGTTATGCAACCATGAGGTATAATCGGTGTGGCAAGAGCGGGCTCAAGCTGCCTGCCGTCGCGCTGGGACTTTGGCAGAATTTCGGCTCCCAGGGCTGCTTTGCCACCATGGAGAAGATGATCCACACCGCGTTTGATCTGGGTGTGGTGCATTTTGATCTTGCCAACAACTACGGTGCGCCCTACGGGGGCAGTGCCGAGGAAAATTTCGGACGTATTCTCTCAGATATGCGTTCCTACCGCGACGAGATGTGCATCTCGACCAAGGCGGGGTATGGAATGTGGCCCGGCCCCTATGGTGACCGCAACGGCTCGCGCAAGTATCTGATCTCCTCTTTGGATCAGAGTCTTGGCCGCATGGGCTTGGAATATGTGGATATTTTCTATCATCACGCCACCGACCCCGACACGCCCATTGAGGAGACGGCGCTGGCGCTGGATCAGATCGTTCGCTCGGGCAAGGCGCTTTATATCGGAATTTCCAACTACAACCGCGCCCAGACCGAGGCGATTCTCAAGATCTTCCGCGAGCTGCGTGTGCCGTTCGTGGTCAATCAGCCGTCTTATGCCATGCTCAACCGCTGGGTGGAGCACGACGGGCTGGACACCTACGCGCTGTCGGAGGGCTTTGGCTTGGCGGTCTATTCTCCCTTGTATCAGGGCCTTCTGACCGATCGTTATCTGAACGGCATCCCTGCCGACTCCCGCGCGGGCAAGGGTAACGAGCATTTGCGCAGCCTTCTGAACGAAAAAATGCTGGCAAAGCTTGGTGCACTGAACAGTATCGCCGCCGAGCGCGGGCAAACGCTCTCGCAGCTGGCGCTTTCCTGGGTGCTGCACAACCCTGCGGTTACTACCGTCATCACCGGCGCAAGCAGCCCGCAGCAGGTCGCTATGAACGCCGCCTGCGTGGGGCATCTTGATTTTGCGGATGAGGAGATTGCCAAGATCGAAGAGATATTGAAGTGATGAATGAAGGCGGAGTGAGTCAAATGCACAAAATGCATTTGAAACTCACCCCGCCATTTTACTTTGCGGCTGAATACCGCAATTTTCACCTGCAAAGCAGGCAAAATTACAAATTTCGCGCGGCAAAAAGCCGACCATCGGCTTTTCCTCGCCTACTGCATTTTTCGTCTCTTAAGTTCCCATCTATGGGGAGCCCCCTCCCCTACAGAATTTTAGCAAAATTTCAAATGACCGTTTCGATCTCAAGATAATATATTCCCCCACCCAAATCCCACCAAATTTCAAATGACCGTTTCTAACCCATCTCGAGGCGGTGCCGAAGAGATGGAGGAATGATCGAACCCCTTCCCCTCGCGCGCGACTCAGCAACCGCAAGGTTGCGTTAGCGCGCAGCAATAGCAGGGATACATAAGGGACCGCGGTCCCTTATGCGCGTTTTCTTCGGTTCACTTCTTTGTCGCGTGACAAAGAAGTGAACAAAAAGATTATTATAGTTAGAAAGCTGTGTTCGAACAACCTTAATTCAGTTTGAATTTTCACAACCTGCGGGAGGGGAGCCCCCTACAGTTGAAAATCTTTGTTTGCACCACCTAAATAACCACCACATAAACATAAAATAGGGAGAGCTTTTTATAGCTCCCCCGTTTTTTACCACCGATATTCTATCTCATCCCGCACAGCTGCAGGAATGACCGTCTCCTGCCCACCCGGGAAAATGTGACTCTCGGGCAAAATGTAGCGGCTGCTCGCACCGTCCTCGGTAATCACCAGATCGCGCAAGCCCCAGAAATCGCGCGTCAGATCGCCGCAGGTGTAGGAGAAGTTTCCTGTCTGCGCGATCACAAGATCCTGATACGCCTTGCCGAGCGGAATGAGTGTATTCAGGTGCGTGTGCCCCATAAATAGTCCCTTGATCCGCGTATCGGCGGCAAGCAGCGCACGGAACGCGTCGCTTTCCTTGGTCATGTCGAAATAGTGCGATACCAACCAAAAGCGATTGTTAGGATGTGCCGCCATGGCTTTGCGAATGAAATCCATATCCATGGGCGAATATTTGTCCGAGCTGTCATAGACCGGACCGAGATCTTCGCGGAAGTTGTCAAGGCAAAGGAAGGTGTCTTTTCCCAGTGTGATCTCTCCCTGCCGCGCGTTGCCGACCAAAGCCGACCAGTCCTCGTGAGAAAATTGCTCGTGATTTCCTGCGAGGATAAAGTGCGGCAGAGCGGGCAGCTGCGGCATGAATTTTTGCATAAATATCAGCCCGGTGCTGTGCCCCTTGTCATAAGGCGTACGCTCGGCGTGATAATCCAGTGAAATGTCGCCCGCAATGATCATGGCGTCAAACGGCTGCTTTACGTGCTCGGCAAGCACGGTGTCGACCCAAGCCTGTAGGCGAGATTCGTCCGATACGCCGTACCACGTCATCAGATCCGTGCAGTGCATATCCGAGGTCAGAAGAATACGATAAGACGGTTTGTTCATAGAACCGGCCTCCTTTATAGTCGTGTATGTTTTCATTATAACAGATATTTTCGGAAAAGTCAATAAGCCCCAATGCAAAATAACCGTTGACAAACGCCACCCGTTGCGGTATAATGGAGGTGGAATTTTTCATCCGAAAAGGAGTTTACTTATGCTATCTTCTCCGACTGTGGAGCTGTCGGCTCCCTGTGCTGCACAATCCGTGCTTGACAGAGCCCATATGGACGCCGACCGTCTTTTGTGCTGCGCACTGGACGTCGCGAGCTTGACGCTCAAATGCGGTGGCGAAATTCACCGCGTGGAGGAAACCATCGTCCGCATCTGCCGCAGCTACGGCGCACAGCACGTTGAGGTCAGCGCCATTACCTCGATGATTCACGCAACCGTGCGGCTGCCCGATGGTACACTGTCCTCGCAGATGCGTCGCATTGTCGTTGGCGCGAACGATCTCGGTCAGCTGGAGCAGTGCAATTCGCTCTCCCGCCGCATTTGTTCCGAGCTGCCCGATTACGACACACTGCAAGCCGAGGTGCGTACCCTCAAGGATCGCGGAAATGCGCCGCTTTGGCAAGATCTCGGCGGCGCGCTGTTGACCGTCGGCGGCTTTGCCGTGTTCTTTGGCGGCACGCTGTTTGACGGTATTGCGGCGGGGGTGATCGGCGTATTGATGGCCCTGCTTGCCCGTTATGCCATGCCGTTTGCCAATCATTTTGCCCGCACACTGCTGCTCTCTGTGCTGGGGAGCGTTCTGTCTTATGCGACGGTGGCCATCGGCTTTGGCAATAACGTGGATAAAGTCATGATCGGTACCATTATGTACGTCGTGCCGGGGCTTGCCTTGGGTACGGCGCTGCGCGATCTGCTCTCGGACGACACACTCTCGGGCGTGCTGCGCCTGTTCCGTTCGCTGCTCATCGCCGTGACCATTGCGCTGGGTTATACGGCCGGCATCTATCTGTACGGCGAGGGGCAGGCGTTCTCCTATGAATTGAACACGCTGCCCATGCTGCTGATCATGTCGGTGGTCGGCCCCCTGGGCGTGGCGTTGATGTATCGCGTACGTGCCAAGCACATACCGATGATCCTGGTTGGCAGCGAGCTGTCATTTGTCGTTTATTACCTGCTTTCGCAGACGATCGGCGGGGAGTTCTTCTCCAACTTGGTCGCCACGGTGGTGGTCGGGTGCTTTGCCCGCCTTTGTGCCCGTAGGGGGAAATTTCCCGCTGTCGTGCTCTCTACACCGGCCATTATGCCGCTTTTGCCGGGTGGAATTTTGTATTACACCATGCATAATCTCATGTTCGGTCTGGGCGAGGAAACCCTGATCTGTGCGGAGCGGACCATCAGCATCGCGCTGGGTATTGCCGCAGGCGAGGTCGCCGTGTCGCTCTTGTATATGGCGATTCGCTCTGCGCATGAGAAGATTAAGGGGAAGATTTGAAGAAGGCGGGGGGGACTTTTTTGAAAAAAAGTCCCCCCGAACCCCCTTCAAAAAACTTTTGAAAGAAGTGGTTGGCAGAAGGTTTAGCGATTCGGTTCTGAATGAAATGATTGCAATGCCCATGTGGGGTCCCCTCAATTTCTCAATTACAGCCGTTGAGGCACCCCCGAAAATTTTCAGCCAAACTAATCTTTTCACCTACCATTTGGGGTGGGGGCCCCAAAAGGACGCCGCTGTCCGCCGGGTCAGAACCGAACCGCTAAAATTTCAGCCAATAATTTTCATCCAAAGCTTTTTGGAGGGAGTATGAGGGAACCTTTTGTACACAAAAGGCCCCCTCAATTTCTCAATTACAGCCGTTGAGGCACCCCCGAAAATTTTCAGCCAAACTAATCTTTTCACCTACCATTTGGGGTGGGGGCCCCGAAAGGACGTCGCTGTTCGCCGGGTCAGAACCGAACCGCTAAAATTTCAGCCAATAATTTTCATCCAAAGTTTTTTGGAGGGAGTTTGAGGGGACCTTTTTTTCAAAAAAGGTCCCCTCATTTTCTCTTCGTATTACGTCAACTCCAACCCGTTGGCGTCGGGCAGCGCGGGGTAATTATCCTCTAAATTGTTGGAGTACCAATAGGCGACCGAGGAAATGTCGTCCTGCAGCGGCAGGTAGCGCCCCTCGCTGCGCCAGCCAAGTGCTTGAATGGTCACGCGCAGATCCTCGTTGAAGTAGATGGGGTCGGTCACGTGCCAGCGATACAGATCAAAGGTGCGCTGCGAGCGGTAGGTGCCGTCGGTCGTACCGACCTTTGGCATACCGCTGTAGGGGGTGCAGAACTCGCGGTACTGCCCGCCGACGTCAAAGTTGTACGCGCCGCAGAAGTAGTCCTCGGTTCCCGTGCCGCAGATGGAGGGGAAGTCGGTGTCGCCGTCGACGTAGAACTTGATCTCGCCTTCGCCCCACCAGCCGTTGGACTTCACGCCCCAGTGCATATAGGTGCCGATGTAGTGACCATGTCCCTTGACGTTGTCCAAAATGGTGTAGGGCTGCATGTAGGGCAGCGGATTCTGACGGCGGAACTGGGCGTGGAAGTAGAGCGAATCGGGGCTGATCTCCTTTTCCTCGCAATCCAGCTGATAATAAATGGGGCAGACAGCCGTTCCTTGGTTTTCGATCTCAACGCGGAAGGCTTTGAAGTAGGGCATCTCAAAATAGCAATTCAACCCGCGACCGGGATTGACGCAGACCAAAAGAGACGAGATCTGGCGGAAGTCGGTATGGTCGGCGGTGCAGAAGAAATCGGACAGAGGACATTCGACCTGCGGTGCTTTGGCGTCATCGAAATAGATGCGCAGGATCAGCAGTCTGCCGGCTCTTGCACCGTCGGTGATCCAAAAGTGCTTGATGGCACCTTGGCCACGGATGTTGGCCAGTGTAACGGTTTCGCCCGGCTGTGCCAGAACGTAAGGGTTGACCTTCCAGCCCTGTCCCAGCTCGCGGGCACAGGAGGCGGAAACGCCCTCGGTTGCCATGCCGCCCTTGCCCTTTTCGCCGGTCGGGTTTTCGGCACAAACGGAGAACGTACGGATGTTTTGCTTGCGGAGTGTCAGATCGTGGAGCATGGTGGGAGGTTCCTTTCTGTTGGATATGATGGTACGGTGCAGGTATGCTCGGATAGACGGCTGATGCCAAAAATCTAACTAAAAATTTTTTTAAGTTCTTTGGAGTTTCCGATTGCCGAAGGCATCAGTCAATATCCTCCTTGACCTCGGCGGGTGGGGTGTCAAGAACGGTGGGATCGTCGAAGATCTTTTTGAGCGCCTTGAATGCGGTGGCGTAGTAGTAGCCGTCGCAGATGCGCTCGTCGGTGACGACCTTGAGGTCGATGTACTTTTTCTTTATTGTCTCACCGTTGGGCCCGGTTACGGTACGGAAATACTTGGTGCCGTAGGAGAGGAAAACGGGAAGGTTACCGAAATCATAGATGTGGTGATAGATGGGTCGAATGCCCAGAGAGCCCATGGAGGTGATGATCATCGAGCCGTGGAAAGGACTCAGATCGGTCAGGAAACGGGGCAGCCAGCCGAAATAGTCCATAAAGGTCAGCAGCTTGACTGTCCAGCGGCAGAGAAGGCCGGGAATCATGGCCAGCACCTTGTTGAGCACATCAAAGGAGCTCTTGGAATTTTCGTCTGCTTTGTTTGCCTCAACAACCGCGTTGAACTTTTCGTAAACAATGTCTGCTGTGTCGGTCGGATCAAACTTGACCTTGATGCAAGTATCCTCGCTGTCCAGTCTCATGTCCTTTTTGATGGTCATAACGAACACGATCTCGTTTCTTGCGTAGATTTTCTGCCCGCTGACGAAACGGTTGACGGCGGGGTATTGAGAGATCAGGCGTACATAGGCGGCAAGGAAAAGATGCAGCATGGAAAAGCCGGTTTTTCCCTCGCGTACCTTCTGGCGGCAATAGCGGTCGGCGGCGGAGATCTCCAACGAATCGGAGAAGGTATTACAAGCATCGCTGCGGCGCTCCATGATGTAGGGCATGAACTTGGTCATGGCGGGAGCGGTTCGTACCTTACGTCCATCCTTGCGGTCGCCGAGTCTGCGGCGGCGCTTTTTCTTTTGCGTGGGGGCGGGCTGTGGGGTGGGCTGCTCGGTCGCAGCGGGTGTGCTTATCTTTTGGTTGGTTTGCTCTGTCATGGAAGTTAACTCCTTTATATTGTCGTATGTTGTCGGTTGCCACAGTAAACAGTGCAGACATCAACATTATACAACATTTCTGTCGAAAAATCAAGATTTTTTATGAAATCTTAAGAGAAGTTTGCAAGACTTTTTTTACAAGCGCTGCATAATGGTGGCAGATCCTTCTATAAAATGTAAACAATCTTAAAATTTTTCCCCGTAGCCCTTGCCGTCGCTTGCATTTTCTTTTGGAATGTGGTATACTTGCAGCAGAAATTTTTTGTCATAAGGAGCGGACAAAGCATGAAACACGTGGATATCTATACCGATGGTGCCTGCCGCGGAAATCCCGGCAAGGGCGGCTGGGGGGCAATTCTGGTGTATGGCGGGCATGAGCGGGAGCTCAGCGGCGGCGAGCGCGAGACGACCAATAATCGCATGGAGCTCTCTGCGGTCATTTCTGCGCTGCGCGCGCTCAAGGAACCCTGTGATATCACGTTGACCAGCGATTCCAAGTACGTTGTAGATGCCGTTACCAAGGGCTGGGTGGACGCCTGGCGCAAAAACGGCTGGCGCAAAGCCGATAAAAGTCCCGCCCTCAACGTCGATCTTTGGGAGCAGCTTCTCCCTCTGCTGCAGATGCACCACGTCAACTTCGTTTGGGTTCGCGGGCATAACGGCCACCCCTATAACGAGCGCTGCGACGTTCTTGCCACGACCTTTGCGGATAGCCTTTGACACCGCATCAGTGACCGCGGGCTTGCCCCGGGTGGGCTCATGCCGCCATCTTCACAAAAAATTCAGTTTTCCATCTTGTATATAACATTGACATTTTGTTATCATAGTGATATAATAAAGCGAAACTTGCATCAATAAATAATAAAACGCAATAATCTCCAAGCACGTATCGTATAGAAAGGCATAGGTGATATAATTAAAAATGTTAGAATTGAAAGGCATTACGAAGGATTATCCCGCCGGGAACGATGTTGTCCACGCATTGCGCGGCATTGATTTGCAATTCCGCAAATCCGAATTTGTCTCGATTCTCGGACCCTCCGGCTGTGGCAAAACGACGCTGTTGAATATTATCGGCGGTCTGGATGGCTACAGCGGCGGTGACCTCATCATCAACGGTGTTTCCACCAAGAAGTATAAGGATCGCGATTGGGATGCCTACCGTAATCATTCCATCGGCTTTGTCTTCCAGAGCTATAACCTGATCCCGCACCAGACCGTCCTGCAAAACGTCGAGCTGGCGCTGACCCTGTCGGGCGTTTCCAAATCCGAGCGCCGCGCCAGAGCCAAAGCCGCGCTGGAGCAGGTGGGACTTGGAGATCAGCTGAAAAAGCGCCCCGGTGAGATGTCGGGTGGTCAGATGCAGCGTGTTGCCATTGCGCGTGCACTGGTCAATGATCCCGATATCATTCTCGCCGACGAGCCTACGGGCGCACTGGATACCGAGACCAGTGTGCAGGTTATGGAGATCCTGAAAAATATATCCAAGGATCGCCTGATCATTATGGTCACTCATAACCCCGAGCTTGCCGTGAATTATTCCTCCCGTATCATTCGGATGCTGGATGGCAAGCTGATCCATGACAGCGCACCGCTGTCTCGCATTGAGGCAGTGACCGAGGAGTTCCGCTGCCGTGATCTGCTCGAGCAGGAGCAGAAGTCTCGCAAGAAGGTGAAAAAGCCCTCCATGTCCTTCGGCACCTCTTTGATGCTGTCACTCAAGAATCTGTTTACCAAAAAGGGAAGAACCACGCTGACCGCTTTTGCGGGGTCGATCGGCATCATCGGTATCGCTCTCATCCTTGCCGTTTCGCAGGGTACCACGGCATATATCGATTACGTGCAGGAAAGCACGCTGTCCTCTTATCCGCTGACGCTGGAATCCACCACGGTGGATATGAGCGCGCTGCTGCAGAGCTATATGGGCGCGGGTGGCGGTGGAGACCACGAAAACGATGCGATCTACAAGGATCCCGTCATCGGCGAGCTGGTCGATGCGATGAGTAAGGTCGAGGCAAGTGAAAACGATCTGTCGGCGTTCAAGGCCTATATGGAGGCGGAGCTGAAAAAGGATGATTCCGCGCTTGCCGGTGCGCTCAGCGGTGTGCAGTACACCTATGCGCTCTCGCCGGTGATCTACACCAAGAACGCAGATGGGGATATCATCAAGTCCGACACGGGCGAACTGATGATGGAGATGATCGGCGACTTTATGGTCGCAGTCTCGGGCAACGAGGATCGTGAGGACTCCCGTGCCGGGAGCGGTGCCGGCGGCGGCATGAGCAGCGCCATGATGAGCTCTATGATGGGAATGAATATGTGGCAGGAGATGCTGCCCGATCTTGCCGAGGATGAGCCGATCAATCACCTGCTCAAGGAGCAGTATGACGTGATCTACGGCGCGTGGCCCAATGAATATGACGAAATCGTTTTGGTGGTCAATGATAAAAACGAGCTGGACGATCTGACGTTGTATGCGATGGGTCTGCTCAGCCGCGCGGATATTGATGCCATCATCGATGCGGCGGCAAGCGGTCAAACACTGGAGAACAACGAGCATAGCTGGAGCTATGAGGAAATCTGCGGGTTGACCTTCCGCACCATTCTCCCGTATGATTGCTATCGCGAGAGCGGCGGCGTATACGTGGATGTCAGTGAAAATGAAAATATGCTCAAGGTGCTCTATGAGGATGCACTGGAGCTTAAGGTGGTCGGCATCATCCGCCCGAACGCAGATGCGGAGACCACCATGCTCACAGGCTCGATCGGTTATACGCACGAGCTGACCAAGCACATCATCGAGATGGCGGAGCAGTCTGCCGTGGTTCAGGCGCAAAAGGCATCTCCCACGGTCGACGTGCTGACGGGCTTGCCCTTCAAGTCCAACACGGGTGCGCTTGAGGAAACGCAAAAGCAAGAAAACTTCCTTTCATATATTGACGAGCTGACCGATGCCGAGCTGGCCGAGGTCTACGTGGAAATTCAAGCCCTGAATGCCATCCGGGCGCAGCTGCAGACGCAGGTGGACGCCGTTATGGAGACCATGCAGGACAGAGACGCTCTGATTGCGCAGGTGAGCTCGGCCATGGCGGAGCAGGTCGGGCTGGATGCCGCGCAAATCGAGGAATACCTCGCCGAGATGACGCTGGAGGATCTCAAGGAAATGATGCGCCCCGCGATTGAGGAGCAGATCAGTGCTGCCATTGCGGCACAGGTTGCTGCGGGTTATGAGCAAGTGCCCGCAGAGCAAAAGGTCGCGCTGCTCAAGTCCGAGCTGCCGAATTATACGGTTGAGCAGAATGCTCTGTATTATGACGAGCTGACCGAGTTCTCGAGCTCCACCTATGAGGACAATCTGACCCTGATCGGCTCGCTGGATCTTGAGAGCCCGCTGAGCATCAATTTGTACGCGTCCTCGTTTGAAAATAAGGATATCATCGTTGAGGCGATTTCCGATTACAACGACTCCGTTGAAGAGTCCAAGCAGATCGCCTACACGGACTATCTGGGGATTATGATGTCCTCGATTACCACCATCATCAATGCCATCACCTACGTGTTGATCGCGTTCGTGGCGATTTCTCTGGTCGTTTCTTCCATCATGATCGGTGTTATCACGCTGATTTCGGTGCAGGAGAGAACCAAGGAGATCGGTATTCTTCGTGCCATCGGCGCCTCCAAGAAGAACGTCTCGCGTATGTTCAATGCCGAAACAATGATCATCGGCTTTGCCTCGGGACTTCTTGGCGTCGTTGTGACCTATCTGCTCTGCATCCCGATCAATATGATCCTGTATGTACTGACCGATATCGCCAACCTTCGTGCCTTCCTGCCCGTTGAGGCGGCGATCATCCTTATTACCATCAGTGTTTTGCTTACTCTGATCTCGGGTATTATCCCGTCGCGCAGCGCCGCGAAAAAAGATCCCGTCGTCGCGTTGAGGTCGGAGTAATGATATTTTGATGCGAGGGGGAAAAACTTCTTTAGAGAAGTTTTTCCCCCTCGCGCTCTCCCTTTTCAAGAACTTTGGAAAAAAGGATGGGATTGCATTGGAAATGAGCGGGTTTATCTCTTTTGCACGGCTAATTTGCACAAAAAGCACTGCCGATATTTGGACATAATGACGGCAGAAATGAACAAAAATGATCAATTATATGAACAAAATGGAAATTCTGCGCTGAACCGCTTGACAGGAAAAAGCATATCCTATATAATAAAACCATCAAGGTGCTGCGGCGCGTGCTGCCACCGCAAAGAAAGAGGTGAATCCCATGGGTCATGAAATCGAAGAAACAGAACAGGGCATTGCTATGCCCACATCTGCCATCCCAAATTTTATGACAGAAAGGATTTACCGTTATGAAAAAAAGAAACCGTAGAATACTGTCTTTGACAGTTGCCATTCTGATGTTGCTTGTGACCGTGCTTTCGAGCAGCGCCGCAGGCATTACGCTGACCCCGATCGTGCAGACCCCGGCTGCGCTGACACGCATTCTCTCTGCACACCCGGAGCTGAGCGTTGCATCGTCGCAGCCGCTATACAGCCCGACCAACGAGATCACGGCGTACTATTACACCTTCTCGCCGACGGGCTATGCCATCGCATCCGTGCAGGGTGAGGTGGTCGAGTGGTCGCCGACAGCTACCCGAGAAATTCCCGCCAACCAAACCGTTTACTACGCAGGCCCGCTTTCCTACTTCACCAAGAGCGGCGTATCCTATGTGGACGTGTATTCGGGCGAGACTTGTAGTGCTGCTGTTATGACGGCACTGTATGCGGAATATGAAAGCATCGTGCAAGCGCATGCCGTACTCGCCGACGTTGCGCCAGCGGGAGTGGTGTTGCCGGAATTAGATGGTACATACACGAATTATACAACGTATACCCCCGATCCCTCTGTACACGATACTTGTACCTGCTCATATGAAGATATATGCGGATCCATTGCTACAGCAATGTATCTCATGTACTACAACGACTACATTTGCCCAGGGATAATCCCTACCGGGATAGGTGGTTCGACCGCAAATAGTATAGTGCATTATTTGCTTGCCTATATTGAACGAAATGGCATCGGTGTTGGTTCCACAACGAGCGATGTCGTAACTGGCATCAATGAGTTTATCTCACATCATCATTACACTTCAACTTATTTAGGTTATTCTGCAACAAGTGATGATTATCTGTCTTTTTCGGAATATGTCGCTCTTATTGTTGTTGAAGATTATCCTGTTATGCTTGATTTGGATAGTACTGCTTGGCTTGAAATTGAGCACTGGGTGGTCGGTTATGGATATGAAGAGACGATTGAAGATGGAAATGTGGTTTCACAATATTATATCGTGTGTGACGGATGGGGAGACTCCAATGTTTATGTTTTGCCTGATTTCATAGACGATGGTGTATATATTACAAATTAAGAGGGTGTTTTTGTATGTTCAAGAAATATAAGCCTATACTATGGAGCATATTTGTGATATTGCTGGCGTTACTTGTATCATGCTCTATAGCGCCTGATATCCAAAAAGAGCAAGAATTAGATATGCGCGATGAGAATCTCGATGGGAATGATGTCAATAAAAAATTTTCCTTTTGGAGTTCTCTTGAAGGAAAAGCACTCTCTATAACCGTCGGCAATACGTCTGACGCCGGTGCAGAGGATCGTAATACAAAAACGTTTTTCCTTGCCGAAGTGACACAAGTGGAGGAGGATTATCTTGTGGTCACACCGCACGCGAATATCTCCCTGAAAAATACCGAGTTGGTTTCCTGTTCCTCCGAGCTGCTCAAGCACAGCGAGAGCTATATCATCCCGCGCGCACTCATGAAGGACAGCCGCTACCTGACTGACGAAGACGCTGCCGCGGGCGATCTGGTGCGTATTTCGTTCAATCCGCAGCAGGTATACAAAGACACTGTTTACGGCGAAACACCCGTTATGAAGATCGTGTTTTACTTCACTCCGCTGAGTGAAAATGACATCATTGCTGCTCAATAATCAACCAATCCCCTTGATCAAAAGTTTTTTGAAAGGGGCGCGGGAGAACCTTTTTTTCTCAAAAAAGGTTCCCCCGCATTTTATCCTTCATTATATACACACTCCCCGCGCAAAGGGCACTCATCGCATTTTGGAGCACGGGCGGAGCAGACCTCGCGACCGAACCAGACCAGGCGGTGACAGAAATCGCTTTGCTCGTCGGGCGGGATAAGCGGAACCAGCGCCCTCTCGACCTTGACGGGATCCTTGCAGTCGGCGGGAACAAATCCCAGTCGTCCGCTGATGCGGATGCAATGCGTGTCCGCAACGATGGCGGGCTTGTGATAAATGTCGCCAAGCAGAAGATTGGCAATCTTGCGTCCCACGCCGGGGAAGGTCAGCAGCGTGTCCATGTCATCGGGTAAAACGCCGCCGTATTGTTCTACCAACAGTGTGCACGATGCCTTGATATCTGCAGCCTTGGTGTGGAATAATCCACACGGGCGGACGATCGACTCGATTTCCTTTATCGGTGCTGATGCCATTGCCTTTGCCGTGGGAAATTTGGCAAAGAGATCTTCGCAAACAATGTTGACCCGCGCATCCGTGCATTGCGCGGATAAACGCCCCATGACAAGCAGCCGCCACGGTTCGCCATCATACTTCAACGCACATTCTGCCGCGGGATAACGCTCCTTGAGCAGCGCGACGACCTTGTGCGCGCGCGAGGTCAGTTGTTTTTTAGCAGACATAAGCAGTCCTCCGGTCTGTTCGACATTCTTTTATCATTTTATCATATTTTCGCTCTACTGTCAATAGTGTTACGGGCGACGAAATGTTCTCGGGAATGTAAAAAAGATATGAACGGGGATGAGATTGGTCAAAGTGCACAAAATCAAGCCGCTGCATTTGGTTAAAATAACAACGAAACGGAGAACCAAGAAAAAACGCGAAAAAACTTTCAAAAAACTATTGACAAACGGGAAAGAAAGTGGTATAATACCAAGGCTGCGCGAGATTGGGTCGAGCGCGGCGCAGATCATTGAAAATTGAACAACAAGAGATAAGTACAAAGCAGGTTTCGAGAGATCGAAACCGTGTGTGAAACAAATCTCGCAATTCTGAAAGAGAATACTACTCAAACAAAAAGTAAAAGAGCTAACAAAAGCTCGGAAAAGATTGGATCGCTCCAAGGAGCGTTTTGATACAAATTTTTCGAGAGTTTGATCCTGGCTCAGGATGAACGCTGG
>JAFTJZ010000061.1 GCA_017456145.1 Clostridia bacterium | reverse complement strand
GGTTCGTTTTTTGTCGCGCGACAAAAAATGAACACCAAAATAAACACCAAAAATGAACTTCAAAAACCCGTGCTCACACCATCCAAAGCCACTCCCCCGCCAACCTCACGCATACTTTCTTCTGACAATAACCACAACACCAACGCCGAAGAAAATTACAGCGGGGAGGATCATCAAAACAGCCGTATAACCGGTTTTCTGGGACTGTACAACGTAGCCCTCAGTGACATCGGTAACGTGGAAGGGCTTGAGGTACTGATCAATGCGCGCCGCCATGCTGTCGGAGCCGAGAGCGCGGAGCACACTGGAGATCATGTCGGTGTTGCCGTAGGAGTTGGACATCAAAAGCTCGTCGCAAAGGAACTCGGTCGATGCACAGGCAAGCACGTAGGAGTAGTGGCTGACGGTCGTGTAACCGTTGCGATCTCCCGGCTCGGAGCTGGTCTCGTTGGACATGATCATCAGCTTTTGCGCACTGTCAATGCTGTCATCCTTGGGCAGAATGTCCTCGCCAACGTAGGAGCGTGTGGTATCCTGCGCCAAGAAGATGTCGTAAGCAGAGCGGTAGGTGCCGTCCATGCCGTAGGAGGCGTAGGTGAAGGCCTCCTCCACCCCCGTCGTCTCATCCGCGACCACGTAGGTCGGACTGTAGTAGTCGGAATACTTCAGCGCGGTGGAGTTGCGGAAAACCACCTTGGAGGGGTAAGCCAGCGATTGCATATCCGAAAGCACCGATGCAGCCAGACCCGTGGAAACGTAGTCGGCGACGATGGTCTTTCCGTCCGCCGTCAAACCCGCCTCGGTGTCCTTGAGCATATGATTGATGCTGTCACCTGCCTCGTCTATCTCGCGGCAAATGGCAATGCCCCACTTTTCCAGATATTCCTCAAAGTTGGGTAAAATGGGCGTGTCCGCGTCAAAGAAAACCATCAAAGAGTTTTCGTCGTCAAGGAATGCGTCCAGCTTGGAGATCTCGGAGATCGCCGCCTCGCCCGCATTGACCTCAAGGTAGCCGGCGAAGTCCGTCTGCGGTGCAACACAGACCATCAGGCGGCAGTCCTCGGGGATCTCGTCGTTGAGAAGGTCAAAGTCGGTCATGACCTCGTAGCCTGCATCCTCCAGAAGAGAGAGGAACGCATCCGAATAGCCGCTCTCGCCATGGTTGGTAAGCAGGCAGGCAATGGGCGCCTCTGCCTTGATCACCGCAAGGATCGCAGATAGGAAGGTCTTCTCGCCGTTGTATGCCCAAGGCTCGGTCGAGGTCGAGTCGGAGAAGGTGAAGAAGGAATTGAGCGACAGACGGCGGTATTCGCTGCCGCTGGAAACGATGATGTTGGAGGCGTAGACCGTCGCAAAGGAGTTGGTTTTGTACTTCTGTACCGCCGAGGGGTTTTTGTAAACGTCGATGCATTTGACGCTGATGATGTCGGGGAATTGCTTTTCCAGACTCAGCGCCGTGATATAAACGTAGCGGGATGCCGTGTTCGACATCAGATTGTCGGGGTCGTCGCAGAAGATCAGCTCGACCTTGACCTCCTCCTCGCCCTTTTGCTGTCGTTCGGCAATGACCTCGGCAAGAGAGGTGTCAAGCAGATCGATCGCACCCTGAGAGAGTGTGTACATTTCATAATCCACGGGAACCTTGACTCTCTCACCCGTCACCGCATCGGTGGCGTAGGTGGAGCGCTGGTAGGTGGTCAGATCCACAAACCAGAGGTTGGAGCTTGCCAGTGCGGAGAAAAGCACGTTGAGCAGCAGTACCGCTACGACGACACCCGCGGTCAACGCTAAGGACGTCGATCTGCGTGCCAGACGAGAACGGCTGCGCTCGGGATCTTTGTTGTTTCTCATGCGTATTTTCTCCTTACCAGAATAATTGTAGCAGCACCGATGACAAGCACCGCGGGCGTGATGGTCAATGCCAGCGTCCAGTTGCGCATCTGCGCCGTGGTGATCAAAGAGATCTCATCGGTGGTAAACGGCTTGAACTTCAAGCCCAGCAGAGGCTCTACCGAGCCGAGCTTTTCGGCAAGGCACAGCAGCATATCATTGTTACCGAAGACGATGGACTGCATATAGTCCTCCAGTGCGAACTCCACCGAGGAGCAGACCACGACCTGCCCGCCCGTTGCACTGTCCTCGGTCAGGGTGAGCAGAGGCAGCGTACTCATGTCGGTCGGAACCGTGCTGCCGTTGGCATATGCCACCGCAGAGGTCGATGCCACAAACAGGTCGGAGCGAGTGCGCGTACCACTGACGTAGGTAGAGACGCCGCTGCTTGCATAGCCCTCGGGAATGGAGAGAGTCGTGGCATCGCGGAAGACCACGCGGGGGACGTAATCTCGCTCGCGCAGCACCGCGGTGACGTCGGCTGCGGGACTCTCGGTCACGTACTCACCCAGAATGGTAAAGCCGTCCGAGGTCAGTGCCGCCGTGTCGTCCTTGACCATGCAGTTGTAATAACGCTCAGTCTCCTCGTCATAGTCGCGCAGAACACTGACACCCCAATCGGAAAGCAGCGTTTCCATATTGGTCAGCGTCGGCGTGTCCGACTCATAAAAGACCATCAAAGAGCCGCCGCGGGAGAGGAATCGATCCAGCTTGTCAAGCTCGTCCCGCTCGGAAACACCGTCGGCAACGATCAGGTCGGCGTTGGGGTTGAAGATGACCAGAACCTCACAATCCTCGGGGATGTCGTCAAAGTAGAGGTCGAGCATACTGATGTTGTAGCCCGCATCCCGCAGCGACAGAAGGATCTGCGAGTCGTAGAAGATCTCGTCGTGGTTGATGGTGAAGTAAGCGGTCGGGCGGTCTGTGTTGAGCACGTAAACCAGCCCCGAGGCAAAGCAGCGGTCGCCGCCGTAGCCGGTGGGGGTGGAGGAATCGCTCTGCGAGAACATGAAGAACTCGCGATGCCCGAATGCACGGCTCTCGCCGTCTGCGACGCGGAGCACCACGTCGGTCGATGCCGTGACACCCAGCTCGTCCGCCAGCTTTTTGTCGACCCAGCAGTCAAACCAGCTGACGGTGATGGTGTCGGGATATTCCAGCTCCAGCTCACGGGCGGTGTTGTAGATATAAGAGCTCGTCGAGCCTTGCTCAAAGGCGTTGTAGTCGGAGGCAAAGAGAATTTCCAGCTGTAGCTCCTCCATGCCCGCCGCGGCGCGACGATCGTTTTCCTTATCGATGACGCCGCCGATCAGCGCCTTGCACTCGTCAGAGACCGAGTAGACCTTCTCGGCGGTCATATCGATATACCAGGAGTAGTGATACGCAAGCGTGGAAAACATCACGTTGAGCAGCACCACAGCGGCGATCAGTACCACGGTCAGTGATACCGTCAGCCCGCCGTATTTGGCACGGCGGCTGTGCAACACTTGATATTTCATAAATTCAGATTCCTTTTCCTAAAAGTATTTGGCATTGGGGCACTGCCCCAAGCCCCGCCAAGGGAACTTTTGAAAAAGTTCCCTTGAAACCCTCAAAACTTTTATGAAAGTTTTTGGGGTTTCCAAAGACCCTTTTTTCAAAAAGGATCTTTGGTGGGGTATGGGGCAAAGCCCCATGAAATTCTTAACCCCAGCGTCTCTTTTCGTAGACGCGGACGGTCAGGAAGAGGAACACGAAGGAGATGGAGCAATAATACAGCAGTGCGGCGAAGTCGAAAATGCCGTAGCTGAAGTTATAATAGCGGGAGAGGACGGAGATCCAGTTGATGACGCCGCGGATGGCGTAGGAGGAGATGATCTGCTGGCCGTCGGAATCGGTGATATTATTGACCATATTCAAAAGGACCATAGCGCACAGGACGCCGATGGTAACAACGGCAGCGGAGAGCTGGTTTTCGGTCAGGGAGGAGATAAAGGTACCGATGGCGATAAACGCAGCGCCCAGAAGGATGATGGCAACGACGCTGCCGACCAGCTGTGCGGTGACAGGACCGATATGCGCGACGGAGGATTTCTCCCCTGCGCGCTCGGCGGCGGCAATGACGTAGATCGGAATGAAGTTAACGCAGGAGATCAGGACGGTACCGACGTACATGGTCAGTGCGGCGAGGTATTTTCCCATGACCATACCCGTGATGGTAACGGGGGCGGTGAGCAGTAGCTGCTCGGTGCGCAGCTTTCTCTCCTCGGCGAACAGACGCATCGTCAAAAGGGGAATGAGGATGATGAAAGCGAAGATCATGTAGGTGAAATACTGGGAGGTGCTATAGCTCTCCGAGATCAGAGTGGTATAGCAAGCGAGGAGGGCGGAGAAAACGAGGAAGATGCCCATATAAACATACCCGATGGGGTTGATGAAATAGGAGCGCATTTCTTTTTTATAGATGGCTAACATAGAATTTTGCAGCCGCAGTGCGGCTCTCCTTTCGATGGGAGATGATTTAGGGTGTGCGAACACAGAGATCTGAGGAAGATTTGTTTTACGTCTGTCTTTTGCATTGTTTCAAATTCCCACAAACCTGTAGGGACAGGCGGCATTCGCCTTGGCGAATGAGCACGACCTGTTCGCAGGTTGTAGAAATTTCAAACTAAATCAAGAATGTGCAAACAAATATTTCTAACTATAATTGATTTGTTGTCTATTTCTTTGTCACGCGACAAATCTTTTAGTTAACATTTGGGGTAGGGGCCCCATATGGCCGTTGAAGATAGTTTGCTTAGGAGCGAAACGCCAAAACTTTTGCCAATAATTTTTTGCCAAAGTTTTTGGGGTTCCAAGGGGTATTTTTTCAAAAATACCCCTTGGCCGCCGGAGGCAATTAAGCCCCTTGCAACCCTCTTACTCGTCCTCTTCGACGATATCGTCCGCTGCCTCCTTGCGGCGCTTTTCCGCATCGCCGACCAGGTCGGAGGCAAGAGCCGATTCCAAACGCGTCTTTTGCTTGGTGCTGCGACGCTTGTCCGCATCACGCACGGCCTTGGAGGTATCCGTCTTATCCACAACCGAGATGAAGATGTCCTCAAGACTCATGCCCAGCGCCTCAAGACCGATCAGGGCCCAGCCCTTTTCGGCCAGCGTGTAGAACAGGTTCTTGCGAATGTCCACACCGTAGTCACTCTCGATCGTATAGGTGTATGCATCGCCGTCGCGCTCAGCAAGCACCTCGGCGTAAACGATGCCCGGCTTTGCACGCAGCATCGCCAGAATTTCACGCTGCGGTCCGCAGATCTTGGCGTTGAAACGGCGGTTGTTTTCCACCACGCGGGAGATGTTCTCGGTGCGCTCGTCGGCAACGATCTTTCCCTTATTGATGATGATGATGCGGTCGCAGACAGCCTGCACCTCCTGCAGAATGTGCGTGGAGAGAATGACGGTGTGCTCGCGTCCTAAGTTTCGGATCAGGTTTCGGATCTCGATGATCTGCTTGGGGTCAAGGCCGACGGTCGGCTCGTCAAAAATGATGACCTTCGGATTGCCGATCAGCGCCTGCGCAATGCCGACTCTCTGCCGATAACCCTTGGACAGATTGCGGATGACGCGCTTGTACACGTCGCGGATCTTGACGACATCGCAGATCTCGCCCAGATGCTTTTCTCTGTCCAGCTTGCAGCCCTTGAGCTCGTAGTTGAAATTGAGATATTCCTCGACGGTCATGTCAAGGTAAAGAGGCGGCTGCTCGGGTAAGTATCCGATCAGCTTTTTGGCGCCCAGCGGGTCGGAGAGAATGTCAATGCCGGAGATGGTCGCCTTGCCCGCCGTGGAGGACAAATACCCCGTGAGAATGTTCATGGTGGTAGATTTGCCCGCACCGTTCGGGCCGAGAAAACCGACGATCTCGCCGTCGTTGACTTCAAAGCTGATGTCATCGACCGCGCAATTCGCGCCATAGTTTTTCACCAGATGCTCGATTTTTATCATGTCGAAAAGGATTCCTTTCTCAAAAAATTCGTTCCTTTTTGGATGCGCCGTGCTCTCGCCGAAAAGAACAATGCCTCGACGCACATATACAGAATATAGTATATCACAAATATGTTAACAAACAGTGAACAACGCTCATTTTTCTCTCCGCTTGCGTTGATTTTTCTGTGAAATTTGCGTGATGGAGTCGCTTTATTATATAATAATGAAAAAAGTCACGCGTAGCAGTGTGAAGGGGCTTGGTATATAGGCAATCATAGTAAAAGAATAAACCGCCCGTTACCAATATGAGCGGTTAATTATATTCGTTTTTGGAGGAGAGAATCGACAGCGGCGCTCCATGTTATTTATATCCGTCCCGGGTGATTATGTCAAGTGTTTTTCATTTGTTTTGCTTGCCCTCTTGACAAGGCGGCAGAAATGTGCTATAATTTGAGAACCGTTCTCAAATTGAGAAAAAACGAAAGGAGCCGTCATGGCAAAGACCACCTATCAAACGGGAGCGCGGACGCAGCTTTTGGACTTTTTCAATCGAAATCCGGATCGTCAATTCACGGCGGACGAGTTATGCGAATATTTTTCGGCGCCGGTGTCGGGCAAGGCGATTGCCAAGAGCACCTTGTACCGTCAGTTATGTGCGTTATGCCGCGAGGGATTATTACAGCGTTTTGACGGTACCGATCCACGGACAGGAAATCCGGTACGGTATTATCAGCCCGTAGGAGACGGCGGAGATTGTATGCATCACTTCCATCTGAAGTGTTTACGCTGTGGGGAATTACAGCATTTGGAATGTGATCGCACGGTGATTTTGCTTTCGCATTTATTGGATGCGCACCGTTTTACGGTAGATTGCGGGCGGTCGATCTTATACGGCATATGTCACGCTTGCGAGGAGGCGGAGCGAGATGCTGCGGAGCGGGAGGAGGACGAGGCGACGTTATGTCCGTGCGGGTGCGGGAAGGCCAAGCATCGGGTGAAGGATTATGGGTTGACGCGATGAGTGGGCGAGGGAGTATGGTTTGTGCGAAAGATTCAACGCCAAGCCTTCCCCAGCGGGGAAGGGGGACCGCGCAGCGGTGGATGAGGAGAGGGGCGTTTGGGTGAAGTAAGATGGTGCGAACATAGCGTTCTAAGGTTGTTTTACTTATTGTTCATTCTTTGCCTCGGCAAAGAACGAACCAAGAAACCGACTTAGGGACTCCGC
>JAFTJZ010000028.1 GCA_017456145.1 Clostridia bacterium | reverse complement strand
GGAGAAACTTTTTTCCAAAAAGTTTCTCCCCCGCCTTCTATTATCCCTTATTTCGCCGTCGGATCCATCGCATCGCGCAGCGCGTCGCCGACCAGATTGATGGCGACCACCAAGACGATGATAACCAATCCGGGCGGCACCCACAACCATGGGCGCTCGGTCAGAATGGTCAGATTCTGCGCGTTGTTGAGCAGGTTGCCAAGGCTCGCCGTCGGCGGCTGTACACCCATACCGATAAAGCTGAGCGACGCCTCGTCCAAGATGGACAGCGCCAAAACGCTTGTCATGTAGACTAAGATCGGCGCGGTCGTGTTGGGCAAAATCTCCGAGAACAGGATGTGCGCCTTGGACATCCCCGCCACCACGTTGCTCTTGACAAAATTGGTCTCGCGCAGATTCATGACGTTGCCGCGTACCAAACGCGCAATGCCCGGCCAGTCTACAAAACCGAGAATGAGAATGATATTCCAAAGCCCCGGTTCAAACACCGCCGCCGCAACCAAAACCAAAAGAATATACGGAAACGACATGATCATGTCTGTCACACGCATGATCACCATGTCGATCCAACCGCCGAAATAACCCGAGATCAACCCCAGTACCACACCGATGACCGTCGAGATCAGCGTCGCCAGAACGCCAACCAAAAGGCTGATCCGCGTGCCGCACAAAACGCGCGTCAGTACGTCACGCCCGATCTGATCGGTTCCCAGCCAATGTTCTCCCGAGGGAGGCTGATTGAACTCTCCTACCGACGCATCGGGATCGTAGGGCGAGAGAAACGGCCCGATCAACGCAGCCAGCACAATGAACAGCACCACCGCACTACCCACCATCGCCAGCTTGTGACGACGAAATCGACGAAGTACCGTACGAGCGTAGTTTTCATCGGCCATATCGGGCGTCGGGATGCCGGTAAGCTTTCTTCCGAGAATGTTCTTCATATCAAGCACCCCCTCAACCGTCCAGCCGAATGGTCGGATCGACCACAGCGTAAAGAATATCGGTCAGCAGATTGCCCAGCAACACCACCACCGCGCTGAGCAGGCAAACACCCATGATCACGGGATAGTCGCGGGCGTTGATGGCGCTCATGGTCATCAGACCCAGCCCCGGCCAGCTGAACACCTGCTCGACAATCACCGCACCACCCAGCAGCATCGGCAGCTGCATACCGAAAATGGTCACCACCGTCACCAGTGCATTGCGCAGTGCGTGACGCACCGTCACGCGGCGCTGCCCGATGCCCTTGGCCTTCGCCGCGCGGAGATAGTCCTTTCCTAAGATCTCCAGCACCGCGCTGCGAATGTAGCGGATGTTGGTCCCCGCCATGCCGATCGCCAATACCATCATGGGCATGATCAAATGCCTCAGCACGTCAAGGAAACCGCCGTCAGCGCCCAGCGTGGTCATGCCGCTGCTGGGGAGCCATTCCAGCTTGATATTGAATACGTAAATTAAAAGTAAGGCAAGGAAAAAGCTCGGTACCGCTGTCCCAAGGAAGGACAACGTCACCACCGTATAATCGCGCTTGGTGTATTGATGCGTCGCAGAATAAACTCCCGCAGGCAATGCGATCAACAGCCCGACGACAAAGGAGGAGCCCATGAGCAACAGCGTCGGCCCGACGTGCTCGCCGATCATCGTGGCAACGCTCTGATAGCTTTTCATCGAATATCCGAGATTGCCCTGCAAAAGCTGCTTGAGCCAGATCCAGTATTGAACGTAAAACGGCTGATCCAGCCCCAGTGCGATCTCCTTGGCCGCCACGGCATCCTCGGAGACGCGGGGACCAACCAGTGCATCCAAGGGGCTGCCCGCCATGCAGGTCATGGCAAAATCGATCAGTGTGATCCCCAAAAGCACGGGGAGCGCGATCAAAAGACGCTTGACAATATATTTAAGCATCCGCATTCGCTTGCCCTCCCGTGTGTATAGTCTTGTTATGATCGGGGACTGCATACGGACAGGCCGTCATGGTGTCCGCCCCCACAATGCGCAACTGCGGCATCATACTTGCCTTCCCGCAGGCGTCACACGCCATGGGGCAGCGGGGATGAAAGCGACATCCTGCGGGGGGATTGACACTGTCCCCCACCTCTCCTTGCAGGATTCCCTCGGTAAAGTCCCGCGCTGCGGGGTCTGCCAAGGGAATGGCGCGGCAGAGCGCTTTGGTATAAGGGTGCATTGGATGCGCAAAGATGCTGTCCGCCGGTGCGATCTCCACGAGCTGCCCCATGTACATCACCGCCACGCGGTCACTGACGTACCGCACCGCCCCCAGACCGTGCCCGATAAAGAGCATGGTCAGCTTGAGTTCCCTTTGCAGCGAACGCAAAAGGTTGAGAATCTGCGCCTGGATCGAAACGTCCAGTGCGCTGACCGGCTCGTCACAAACCACCAGACGGGGCGAGAGCGCAAGCGCCCGCGCAATGCCGATGCGCTGCCGCTGTCCACCCGAAAATTCATGGGGATATCGCCCAAGCGTCGTATGCGGCAATCCCACCATATCAAGCAGCTCGGCAAGCCGCCGCTGCTGCCCGTCCTTGTCTCCTCGCGCAAGCAGCCCGTGATAAAGCATGGGTTCCAGCAGAATATCTCGGATATGCTTTCTCGGATTGAGCGCGGAGTAGTTATCCTGAAAGATCATTTGCATCTTGGGACGCAGAGGTCGCAGTGTGCGCTCGGGCATCTCACTGATGCATTGTCCGTCAAAGAACACCCTGCCGCCCGTGGGGCGCTCCAAGGCAACCAGCTGCCGTCCGATGGTGGACTTTCCGCAGCCACTCTCACCGACCAGGCCAAGCACCTCACCCTCGCGGATGGTCAGGCTGACGTGATCGACCGCGCGTACTACCTGCCGTTTCCAAGGCAGTGAGCCGCGTATCGGGTAGTGGACCGAAAGATCCTGCACCCGCACAAGGGCAGGTGCCTCGCTGTGCACACCCGTTTCCGTTTCATTTTGCGCTGTCATCCGATCACACCTCCTCTTTCAGCTTGCAGCACCGCGCGGTGTGCTGCGCCTCGCTCGTCGGCACGCTTTGCATTTCCTGCGGCTGTCCGCAGTTTTCATCGGCATGAGGGCATCTTCCCGCAAAGCGGCAGCCCCGCAGCTCTCCATAACGCTCGGGAACGCTGCCGGGAATCCCCTGCAGCTGCTCGTCGACACCGTCCGCGTGCGGAACGGCACGCAGCAAAGCTTTGGTATATGGATGTGCAGGGTTGGCAAACAGCGCATCAGTCGGGGCGCTCTCCACCGTTTGCCCCGCGTACATGACAAGAACACGGTCGGTCATCTGGGCAACCAGCCCGATGTCGTGGGTAATCAGGATGATGCTCATGCCCTCTTTCTTCTGCAATCTGCGCAAAAGCTCCATGATCTGCGCCTGAATGGTGACATCCAGCGCCGTGGTCGGCTCGTCCGCAATCAGCAGTTTTGGGCGGCAGGAAAGAGCCATGGCAATCATGACTCTCTGTCGCTGTCCGCCCGAAAGGGTGTGTGGATATTTTTTCATGATGGTCGCATCGGGAAGTCCCACCGTCTCAAGCAGCTCCCGTGCACGGGCTTTTGCCGCGGTGCGCGTCATGCTTTCGTGCGCAAAAATACTCTCCAGCAACTGATCTCCCACCGTGTAGACGGGATCCAGCCCCGCAGGGGCATCCTGAAACACCATCGCGATGTCCTTGCCGCGCACCTCGTCCAGCTCTTTTTCGTCCAGAGCATACAGATCCTTGCCGTCAAAATGCGCCGAGCCGCACACAACGCGACCGCCGCGCGGCAAAAGACCGAGCAAGGAAAGTCCCATGATGCTCTTGCCGCAGCCACTTTCGCCGACGATTCCCAAAATCTCGCCCGCCTTGACGTCAAAGCTCACGCGATCCAGCACACATGAGCGCCCGCTGTCTCCCGTGATCTCAATCACCAAATCTCTGACCGACAACAAATTTTCCATCGAAACTCTCCTTTTGATCTCATTTTTCCATCCTAAAGGCAGAACTGATCATTTCGCGTATCGCCTTCTGCGCCTCTCGCGTCACTCAGCAGCGCCGAGTGTTGTCATCCTTGAGCGACGAGTCCAATGCCGGGTGAGGGCAGCTTGGCTTAAGCTCCCATTTATAGGGCCCGTCCTTGGGGAATCGGCGGCGAGAAGGTCGTGCATCCCGCCGCCGCACGGATCATAATTACTGAATCTCCCACTCGTGGATATTGATATAAGAACCGAAAACGTCGGGACGGGCACCCTTGACGCGATCGTTGACAGCACCGAGCGCACGAATGATATACGCACTGAACATCGGCACCTCCTGTTGCGTCAAGCGGTTGACCGTGGAGTACGCCGCACGGATCTGCGCGACATCATCGGTCGCCTGACTTGCCGTCAAAGCGGCATTGACCTCATCGTTGGCATAGCCTGTCCAGCTGCCCTCGCCACCCAGGAGCCACGCCATATCCGGATAAGGATCGACGGGCGAGTAGGTGTACTGCACTGCAAGCAGATCATAATCCAGCGTTCCCGCAACCGTCATCAGCGTTGAGAAATCGACGGTCACGATCTTGACCTTCAGACCGACCTCCTCCAGCTGCGACTTGATATAAGATGCTGCATTGACAAAAACCGAGTCGCTGCTGGTAACGTAAAATTTCAATTCATAATCGGCATCCCAGCCGTCGGCAACCGCCTCAGCGACCAGAGCCTTCGCCTTTTCCACATCTCGCGTCACAGCGACGATGCTGTCATCATAATACGGGCTTGCGGAGGACAAAAATCCGTCCACTACCTCGCCGTTGCCGCCAAGCAGACCAGAGACCAGCGCCTCGCGGTCAATGGCGTGCAAAATCGCCTGACGAATGCGCACATCGGTCACGTTTGCCGTTTGAATAAAGACGGACTGGTTGGTCACGGGTGAACCGAGCACGGTGGTGATTCCCTCCAGTGCCTGTACGTTGGAATAATCCTCATTCGGAATGTTACCCGTCGTCTGCTGAATGAAATCGATCTCGCCGCTGCGCAGACCTGCATACTGCTGGCTGGGCTCAACGATCTTGATGTTCAGCTTTTCGATCTTGGGAGCACCCTTGAAATATTGATCGTTGGCGACAAAGCTGACGTAATGATTTCTGTCGTAATCCACGATGCGATAGGGGCCGCTGACAACCTCGGGCGCATCAAACCATGCGTAGCTGGAAAGCTCGCTCTCGGGAACATCGCCCAAAATGTGCTCGGGAATCACGTGGATGTATCTGCCATAGGTATTCATAAAGGAGGCAAGAGGCATCGCCTGTCTTGCGGTAAAGACGACGGTCTTGTCGTCGGTTGCCACCACACCTGTCAGATCCTCTGCCGTGGCACCCTCGGCAACAAAGCCTGTGTTGGGATCAACGCCCTCAAAGACGTAGAGCAGCATGGAGGTGTTTCCGATCACGGGGCTGGCATAACGCAGCACGGAGAAAACAAGGTCGTCAGCCGTGACGGGGGTACCGTCGCTCCAGACGGCTGCCTCATCGATGTGAACGGTGAAGTGAATGTTGTCCTCGGTCGTGATGCTGTCAGCCAGCATTCCCACAAACTCCAGATTGCTGTCGAGCTCACACAGCTGTAAAAACTGAAAATCGCAAATTGTCTTACCGATCTCGCTGGCATCAAGCAGCAGCGGATTGACGCTGGGGATCGTATCCGTCATACCAATGTTGACAATGTTATCGCTCGCTGTGTCCGTGTCAGAGCAGCCGAACAGCGGCAGCACCAAGCAAAGAGCAAGCAGCAAAGCAAGCGCGGGTCTGAACCAAATGTGTTTCATTTTCAATACTCCCTTTTGTTTTATTAAAATTGTATTTTATAAAAAAGCTTTCACTTCTTTACGTTACCAATGCCATAAGCAAGCGGCATAACCGCTCCAGCTCATCTGCGTGGCTGCGCTCCTGCACGGAATGGATGCGCTCCATTGCATTGGCGATCACCAGCGTCTGGTATCCGCGCTCCGCAAAGGTGTTGGCGTCGCTGCCACCAAAGGTACGGGTCATAAGACATTCCACGCCTGCGCGGCGGCAAGCGTCGCGAAACAGGGTGACAATCGGTGCGCCCGCGTCGATGGCATATGCCCGCGTACGCTGCTCGGTCACAAGTTGTACCGTCGCACCGGCCGCTTGCGCCTCTGCCTCAAAAATGGTACGGATCTTTACTAATTCTTCCCGAACACGGGCATCCGCATACCCGCGGATCTCCCCCTGCAGCACACACTGCTCGGGAACGGCATTGGGAACGGTTCCGCCGTGTATCGTCCCGATCCCCACCGTGGTATCCGAGTCTACGTGCCCCAGCTTCAGCTTGGACAGTGCGCGAGCGGCAACGGCGATGGCGTGGATACCCTTCTCGGGGGCAAAGCCGGCGTGAGAGGCGCGCCCGGTCACGGTGATTGTCAATGCGACGATGCTCGGCGCAGCAAGTGCCGCCGTACCCACCTGTCCCGTCAGATCGGGAACAAAAATTTTTCTTGAACGCAGCGGGATCCGTTCCGGCTGCAGCGCACGACTGCCCAGCGTGTAAGGCTCCTCGCAGACGGTAAACAGCAGCTCTGTGGGACGGTGTGGCAAGCGATATTCCTGCAGCAGACGCACCGTCTCCAGCATTGCCGCTACGGCACTCAGATCGTCCGCCCCCAGCACGGTGTCACCCGCGCTGCAAATGCTCCCGTCCTCTGCAATCAGCGCCCGCTTTCCCCTCGCCGGAGCAACACTGTCCAGATGCGCGCAAAGGGCAATCGGCTCGGCGTCGGCAAGTGCTCCCGTCCCTTCCAGACAAGCGTACAGATTTCCCGCGTTGCCGCCAATGCGGGCGGCGGCATCGTCTTCTTTGGCCGTCAATCCGAGCGTGGACAGCTGTGCGATGACCGCATCTGCCATGGCGCGCTCGTCAAAGCTCTCGTTGTCAATGGCAACCAGCGAGCAAAAGCGCTGCAGCAGCGCCCGACGGTCGATCTTGATATCCTCCTGTGTCATCTCCCCGCCGCCCCCTCGACATAATCGCAGGAGATCGGCTGCACGGCGCTCTTTTCGGTATTGTAGATCATGACACACTCCCGCAGCTCCCGGGCCCCCATGGAATAATAATCCTTATCCTCACGGTTCAATCGGGCAAAGGTCACGATGCAGTTGGCGCTGCAGGGGCGATCGGTAACGGGAATGATATCGCGGCGGCGCAGCTTTTTCTCCATATAGTACGGATCGAATGCATACACCCGCTCTCCATCCTCGCAAATTCCCGTCAGAAGGATATAGTGCTCACAGCCAAGATAGCAGCGGATCAGCGCACATCCACCCGCCGCAAGCCCGCGAACCATGGGACTCTCGGGGGTCAGATAGGTATCCGCACCCGTCAGTGTCTCGGTGTGGATCGGAAAATGTCGCTGCCTTGCGTATTGATTGAACCACTGTGCAAGAAAGGACATGGCGCACCGCGAGGTTCCCGTCTTTCCCATTTCTCCGTGACAATTAAACCCTTCCAGACAATAACGGTATACGCCGTGGATCATGTCGGGATGCAACAGCTTGCGATCAAATAAAAAGCGCAACGCGTTGATCATCGAGGTTGGACCGCAATCGTATTCCGTCAGCTGATATTGTAAAGGGTAAGTCATGACATAGATCCTCCTTTAACAAAGTAAATCGTCAAAATACAAAGAAGAGAGCGCCCCCGCAGCTTTACGGTTTCGCTCTCATGCCATTCGGTTGAATAATATTCTTCTCGCCCTACCATCATGACCCATTCACGACAAGGACGAGCTGATCTCCGAAATCGCAACGCACAAGAGCATGGAGCACATACAGTGACCCATGGAACTCATACAGATACACAATTTTCTACCATTGCGCTGCATCATTGCGTTTCGGTTCTCCTCTCTTTTCGATTTTCCCGCTTGGTTTGATTCCGCGAGATGCGCTGCTCCCCTCCCAAAATGGGAGACTACAGTCACTATTCGCTATTTTAGCATATCTTTGTCGGTTTGTCAATATATTTGTGAAAATTTTTCATAATTTGGCAAAATTTTTTTCACAAATACAGCCCCCTGCGCCATCGATAACAAAAAATGCCACGCAGGGCAACATCCCCTGCACTTTTTTACTCATTCCGCAGGTGATATTCAGTACGCTTTACAAATTTCCATATACCTGCACCGCGCATAAAAAGCTCTTCCCCGCGCAAACTATCAAAAATCCGATTTGCTTGGGAAGGAGACGCGTATTATGCTGCCGCTGCTTTTGCGCACGATCATTCTGTATTTATTTTTGGGACTCGCCATGCGGCTGATGGGAAAGCGCCAGCTGGCACAGCTGGAGATGTCCGAGCTGATCACTACACTGCTGCTCTCCGAGCTGGCGGCACTGCCGCTGGAGAATCACGACATCCCGTTATTATATGCCATCGTTCCCATTCTGACGCTGATGAGCTTTGAGATCATCCACTCGGTGCTGTTGGTACAGATGCCCCGTCTGCGCCGCCGTGATCGCAACACCCCCTCGTTGTTGATCTGCCGTGGAGAGATCGACCGCGACGAGCTGCGTAACAACCGCCTGACCCCCGAGGAGCTGTTCAGCGCCCTCCGTCAGCAAAGCATCGCCGATCCTTGTGAGGTGGAATATGCAGTGCTGGAGAAGAATGGCTCCCTCTCGGTGATTCCCAAGGCTGCCTATCGCCCCGCCGTCCCCGCGGACATCGGTCGCGATGTTGCCGAGGAGGGCATGATGCATCTGTTGATCAGCGACGGGGTGATCCACGACCGCACGCTCTGTGAACTCGGACAGGATCGCGCATGGCTCAATCGAATCTGCGAAAAGCGCGGATACACGCCCGGGGATCTCTATTGCCTGATGTGTAACGATGCGGGACGGGTCATCTTTATCCCGTCGGATCGCAAAGGGAAAGCGCGTCGCCCATGGAAGGGGGAAGATCCATGCGCTCCATGATCATCACACTGCTCCTGCTGGCATTGGCCGTGGTCATCATGTTCTTCGGTGCTTATCATTTGCGGAAAAGCTGCGACGAAATGCTTTCCATGCTGGAGAGCATGAAGGATGCTGATGACCCGATGGCCCTCATGTGCGAAATGGAGGAATATTGGGTAAAAAAGACGCCGCTTTTGCATCTGGTGGCACCGCGCAGCAGCATTCGCCGCATCAGCGAGCAGATGCTCTCGCTCAAGAGCTGCCTGATGCGCGTTGACACCGACAGCGGCAACGTCATTGGCGACATCACATACTCTCTCCTGCGCGATGCGCTGCTGCAGCTCAAGCAAGAAACGCTGCCCCACACCATCGGCGAGCTGATTTCCTAAAGAGCCTTTGGCAAAGCAGCCCCGACAGCGGCAGATCATCGATCCGCAGCCAAGCGGTAAAATGGGGGGAGTCAAAGGCAAAAATGCATGACCGCTCGCTTGGTCGCATCGGCCTCCTCTGCATCAATTCTGTCGTCTCACGCTCTTATACTCGTCGTAATATCGATAATACGGGCAGCGCGCCGTATTTTTGGCAAGAAAAGAAACCTGCTCGTCCTCGTCGAGATCGACCGCGCACACATAAGCATCCAGCTCCTCGTCATAGTCGTAATAAACACAGCTCTCGCAGTTGGTCGGGCGCTGCGCCTTTTGCTTTTTGAGCGTGGCGGGACGTTTGTACTTTTCAAAATCCAAGCCGTCCATCCGTCATGCCTCCCTGCCCTTCAGAATTTCAGCAATTTCCGCAGCGACCGCAGCGGGAAGGAGCGCATCCGGCACCTCGCCGCGCGCGATTGCCTCGCGGACGCGGGTCGAGCTGACCGCATCGTATTTTTCATCGGCAGGCAGATAGACCGTCTCGGCGCGGGGATTGTGTCCGCGGTTCCAAAGCGCGTGCTTTTGCTCATAAAGATAGTCCGCCTCATTGCGCACGCCCTTGACAATGATCGAGGCATCCACAGCGTCAAACAGGTCGATCAGACGCGCCGTCGAGGCAATGACCCATACATTTTTTAACTCCCGACAGGCAAGCGCCACCAGCTGCTGCCGCTCCTCCATGGTGAACAGATAGTTCTTGACCGCCGCATCTGCAACGTACGCCCGCATATCATTGGTCATGACCGCCACCACCACCTCGTCAAACATGGCGGCGGCACGACGAATCACATCCAAATGCCCCAGCGTCACAGGATCAAAGCTACCCGGGATCAGCGCACGGCAAGCACGGCTTGCGTTTTTCATTTCTTGTCCGACCTCTTTCATGCTTATACCTCTGCTTTTTTAGTATAGCGCAGCACCGTCACGTGCGCCGCACCGTATTTTGCCGTCTTTCGCACCGCAAAGTGCTCTCGCAACGCATCGTCATTTTCAAAAACGTCGCGCTCCTCACTCTCACATACGATCAGTGCCCCCGTTTCCAGCGCCTCTGCGCTCAGCAGTGCCCGCAGTGCGGGGCAAATCAGTCGCTGTGCGTAAGGAGGGTCAAGAAAGACCAGATCAAATCGCATCCCGCCAAGGCTGCGGCAAGCCGAAGTATAATCGGTACAGAGTAAACGGCAGCGCTCCTGCATATGCGTTTTTTCAATATTTTTCATAATCACCGCAGCGGCAGGCGGGTAGGAATCGCACAGCACCGCATTCGCAGCCCCGCGGCTGAGTGCCTCCAGAGCAAGCTGTCCCGACCCCGCGAACAGATCCAGCACACGGCGATCGCGCAGCTCAAACTGCAGCATGGAAAAGACCGCCTCCTTGGTTCGCTCCAAGGTCGGGCGGGTATTCTCCCCGTTTAAGGTTTCCAGCTTGGTTCCGCGTGCATTGCCCGCGATGATGCGCATCACGGTGTGCCTCCGGGGAGTATACGGACGCGAATCCCCACCACGCCCAGCTCGCGCTCACGGGAGAGCGTGTAGATCTGTCGCATGGCGCTGATAAAATCCTTGCGCGTCTTTCCCGCAAAGCCGAGCTCCTCGGGCGTGACACGCTCGTAAAGCTCACCGAAACTGTCGGCGGCAATGATCTCACAGACTCTTGCCTTAAAATACGCGCCGTTGCTCTTCTGGAATTGGATGACATCGCCCACTCGGATATTACGACGCTTTTCATCCATACAGCGGACCTCGATCTCCTTTTGACCATGGCGGAAGGCATCGTAATACGCGCTTTGCAGCTCCATGGTGTGCATCACCTTATCCTCGCTGCGGCAAAGCACCTCCAGTGCTAAAAGGAAGGCTCTCTTTCTTGCCGCCTCATGGTCCTCAGGGTACATTTCGTCGTGCGGCGTACCGGGCGCAAGCAGCGGCTCCCCCGCATATAGAATGGCTCCGTAGCCCTTGTGTCTGCACTGTGCCACGGCGGCCACGGCGGCACATTGCATCTCCATGATGCGGCAGCCCTCGCTGTGACGATACCCGACCATCTCGTAAGAGGCGCGATAAGGCGCATCGGTTGTCCATGTGATACACTTGGCATACGGAATCGCACGCTGCATCAGAATGCTGCGGGCTTTGGCAATGTACTTATCCTGCAGATCGATATAGCGGGCGGCAGGGACGTAATGGTAAGAGGCGCCCTCCGCGCGCAGGGCACGAACGGGAATGACAATGGTTCCTCCCTCAAGCTCAGGGTCAAGCACGTCACAGCTGCCGCAGGAGATGATGGTCTGCGCGCCGTGTCCGTAGAGAAAATCCGCTTGCTTGGCAGCCGCCGCCGCACCGCTGCAGCCCAATGTTGCACAGACCTCATACCCCTCGACCGATGCAAGGTAGACGGGATAGTCCTGCGTATCGGTGGAATAATTCTCGATTTGCTCCCCACCGTAGCGCTCGATAAAAGCGTCAAGCAGGTCTTCAAAATAGGTAACCAGACATAAGCGGGAAAGCGTCTTTTCGGGGGTTTCGGGATTTTGGTAAACGTGTCCGTCGGTGCAAAATTCCAACAGCGGACAGTCATTGCGTGAGATCGCCATAATCAATTCTCCTCATTTTTAGATAGTATCGTCTTTTCTATATTCATCTTGATCTTTATTCGTCGTGATAATACGTCCATACGGACTCTGCATCCCGTGCAGAGATCCCCTTGACCTGCAGCAAAGCCTCTCGATCTGCAGTCTTCAGTGCACCGAGCGTTCCGAAATGCTTGAGCAGTGCCTTGGCCTTGGCGGGACCGATGCCGGGAATCTTTTCCAGAGACGAGGTTTTGAGCGTTTTGCGCTTGGCCCCCTCCATACGGGAGACGGTATAGCGATGAACCTCCTCTTGAATACGATAAAGCAGCATAAAGACCGCCTGCTCCCGTGCCACGCTGATCTCCTCGGTATCGGTGCACAGCGCACGGGTCTTATGATAATCGTCCTTGACCATACCAAAGACGGGAATGTCCAGATCCATTTCGGAGAGTAAGGCTCGAATGACACCGACGTGTCTCCGCCCACCGTCAAGCAATATCAGATCCGGGCGGGCTGCAAACGAGCCTTCCGCATCCTTCAGGTGAGACAGCCGTCGGCAGAGCGCCTCCCGCATACTGGCGTAGTCATCGGTCGTGCCGACCACCGAGCGGATGTGGAAGGTACGGTAATCCGAACGGGCAAATTTCCCGTCCTCCCAGACGACCATGCCCGCCGTCAGATGCTCGGAGCCAAGGTTGGAGATGTCGTACGCCTCGATGCGCTGCGGAGCCTCCGGTAGTCCGCACAGCTGTGCAAGACGGGAGAGCACGCCGTCATCCCGCCGCAACCGCTCAGCTTGCCGCGCGGCGCTCTCCTTGGCATTTTGCGCTACGGTATCGCAAAGCGTCCGCAGATCGCCCCGCATGGGGGTGTGCACCTTAACCCGATGCCCTGCCAGTGAGGTCAGATATCCGGCAAGCAGCATCTGCTCCTCCTCTTCCAGCGGGAAGGACAAAAGCACCGTGGGCGGCAGATAGGTGCGCACCCGATAGTGCTCGCATAAAAACGAAACGATGCTGCTCTCATCAGCGATCTGCTCTCGCCCGAAATGAAAATCCGCCTTGTCGGTCACCGCACCCGAACGGATGTAAAACACCGAAATGCAGCTACCAAACTCATCGCTGTACACACCGACGACATCCTGCTCCGTGTCGGGAGCCGCGACAACGGTCTGCTTTTGCCGCAGCGCATCCAACGCACGGACGGTGTCCCGGCAGCGCGCGGCTGCCTCGTAGCGTTCTGCCTCGGCATACGCCATCATCTGCTCCTCGGTCTGCTTGCGCACGGCGGCAATGTTGCCCTGCAACACCCTCTCCGCCGCACCGATCAGCGTGGCGTATTCCTCCGGGCTGACCTTCCCCGTGCAAACACCGCAGCAGCGCCCCATCTGCTCATAAAGGCAGGGCCGCTCCTTTCCGATGTCCCGTGGAAATTTCCGACGGCAAGCCGGCAGCCGCAGCGTCTTCTGCAGCATATCCAGCACCGAGAAGACGGTTGCCGTGCCCGAGTAGGGGCCAAAATATCGTCCGCGATCATTGCTCCTTTTGCGGGTCATGACAATCGAAGGATATTCACCCTCGGTAATTTTAATATAGGGATAGGATTTGGCATCCTTGAGCTTGATATTGTAGCGCGGCGTGTATTGCTTGATGAGTGAATTTTCCAGTGTCAGCGCCTCGATCTCGGTCTTGCAGATAAAGTAATCAAAGCTCGCCACCGCACGTACCATACGGTCGGTCTTGATATTCTTCTCCCCATTCTGAAAATACTGAGACACGCGATTTTTCAGCTTGCGTGACTTACCCACGTAGATGACCTGTCCCGTGCGGTCACGCATCAGGTAGACCCCGGGACACAGCGGCAGGGCATTGGCCTGCTCCAACAGCTGCTCTCGGGTCAGTATGCGGATATCCGTTCCGTTATCTGCTTGTGGCACCGACAATCATCTCCTCTCCGATCAAAATAAAACGGCGTGAGCCTACGGTATGGCACCCACAGCTGTGGGGTGCGCTGCGAATTTCTCCGCCGACAGTGCTCCCGCCGATTTTATTTTTTCTGCTCTGCCCACGGGCACGCCCCGGTCTTTATACCGGAATCCACTCAGTCGGTAAATCCGCTCTCCGCCAGCTGTGCCAGACCCTCCAGAGCCTCCTGCTCGTCGGAGCCGTCTGCGATCAGCGTGATGGTCATCCCCTTGGCAACGCCCAAGGAAAGAACGCCCAGCAACGACTTTGCGTTCACTCTGCGATCGTCCTTTTCCACCCAGATCGTGCTCTTATAGGAATTGGCTTTCTGAATAAAAAACGTAGCAGGTCTTGCGTGCAGACCGCTGGAATTGACAATGGCAACGTCACGGGAAATCATAACAATTCTACTCCTATTCTGTCAAATGTTTCTCACATGAAGGCATCACTCGGCAATTCGCACAGAGGGTTTGGGCACCTTGGCGCACCGTTTTGAACGTCTTGCGCTCCGTTGGCAAGACACAAAGCCGCATTTACCTTCGTCTATGATTTGTCACTATATAGTATATCAAAAATCATGCAAAAAATCAAGTGTTTTTTTATCGTCGTTTCAACCAAACTTATTGGTAATTCTGCCATGTTTGCTCATAGTTTTAGGCAAATACGGGCAAAAACGCGAAAAAGCAGGAGTTTTTTAGCCGCCACGCGCCTCAACTGACGCCTTTGCTTGTGCAGGAAATAATGGCAACGGTGAACGCCGCCGTTTCGGTATGCACCCGAATGGCACTGCCGGGGGTCAGATGCATCGTACCGTCCAGCAAAAAGGAGCCGTCCTGCTCAAACGTACCGCGACACAGCAAAGTACCGATACAATCCACACGGGAAGAGTCGGGATAACTGATGCGGATATAATTTCCGTCCTCGTCGGTGGTGATCACCGTCGCCGCACTGACGTACAGAGCCGTATTCTCATCCTCGGCGTTGTTATCCTGCAGCACTCCAAGATACGTGCCGTCCTCCATATACAAAGCATCTCCTGCCTGCACATAGCTGGGCAGCGTAAAGACCGCATCTGTGATCTCAAAGGAAATCTCTGCATCGCTGAGCAGCTCGGATTTCCCCTGCCCCGACAACGTGTAATAGCGATATCCGATGGCGATGATCGCCGCCACCAGCAGCAAAAGGATCAGCAGATCCAGCACGTTTCCCCGCTTTTGCGCAGGTACGGCGTGTGATTTTATATTCTTCTGTTCCGCTTTCATGTCTCACGCCTCCTCTCAATCCGATGTACGGCTGATATTGATGCAGCTGCCCACGCCCGTATAGCCGGGGAAACGCAGCGACAGATTGTCACCCACGCGCACCACCGTATCGCCCACGGTGTAACCGACGCCCTCGGTATATTGGGCCGAGGCGCGTACCGTAACGATCACATCGACCGAGCCAGGCTTATCCTTCATTTGCGACGTACCGTCCGCATAGGTCACTACACGGTGCGCCTGTACCTCCGGGGAGGTGATCACCTCTCCCATGGATGCCCCCGTGGAATTGCCGTAGACCGCAGAGCCGTCACTGACCGCAAGTGCCAGATCCTGATCCACATCCGCGAACATGACCATATATTCCACCGTGCACGGCTCGGCTCTCTCGCCGATGCCGAACAGCGTCGCAAGCTGTGTGCTGCCAAGTGCTATCACTGCTACGACCACCAGCACAACGATCACTGCAACGTCAAACAGATTGATCGGCATACGCACCGATTTTTTCTTGCGTCCTGCCGCTTTGCGTCCCGCACTCTTTTGCGGTGCGGACGGCTTTTCGTTTTGCATATCCTTTGCCATGATTAGACCATGCCTTTCTTTGAATATATCCGTTCCATTAAATTAAAGATATCGCATCTGCTCATTCCCTGCGACGATCTGCATATGCGGCGGCTCTCCGCGAGCGATCTCGGCACGTCCGACACGGATCTGCGCCACAACGACGCCGATCAGCAGCCAGAACAAAAGGAAGATACGGTAATTATAAAAGATATGATCGGTCATTCCCATCAACAGCAGCGACAGGATCCCGCACAGCCCGCCGAGCACGATCATGCGTCCTTCCCGCTCCCCGCGCCCTGTGATATAGGACAGCGCGTAGCAGACAAAGAGCACCACCACCGCAACGAACATCAAAAGTCCAACCACGCCAAGCTCGCACAACAGCTGCATATACAGATTGTGGCTGTGCATCGCCGAGGCGATCCCGGGCAAGGCATATCGGCTGTAGACCTCACAAAAGGCCGCCTCACCCACGCCAACACCGCAAAACCAGTAGTCGCGCAGCATATTGCCGACCCCTTCCCAAAGATAGACCCGATAGCGGATGGAGGAATCGGTCATGCTGCCGATGCTGCCAAAGCGCCGCAATATCTGCTCAGGCAAATAATGCAGCACCGCCGCGGCGGGCAGAGCCGACAACAAAAGATAGCTCAGTGCCTTGTGTCCCATCAAAAGCAGGAACAGCAGCGTACAGACCAGTACCCCCAGCCACGCGCCGCGCGACCAAGTAAAGATCAGACAGGTCGCCACCGCACCGCAGCAAAGCAGCATACCAAAGCCGCCAAGGGGTCTTTTTCGGGTCAATGCCAGCGCCATTAAGAGCGGGAAGAACAGGATCAGATATTCCGCCAGCATATTGGGATTCTCCATGGTGGAATAAGCCCGTCCGCTGATATCCGAAAACAAGGAGAGATCCAGATACTGTGCGCCAAGGCCGGAAAACAGATACTGTCCGATGCCAAGGATCGAGACGATCACGCATGAGAGGCTCAACGCGCCGATCATACGACGGATCCACACCTGCGTACGGAGCAAGCCCGTCGCAAGAAAATAACAGAGCAGCAGCGCCACGTAGACCAGTGCCGAGAGGCGCGAGGCCTGTCCCCCACGAGTCACAAGACCGCCAAGCAGATACAGAGCACCAAGAAGAAGAACGCTGCCGTCCATCAGCTCGGGACGAAAGACGCGCTTGCCGCCAATCAGCTTAAAGATAAAGCTGATGACCGTCACGCCTACCGCACACAAAAGCACGGCTGTAGGGCGTACCCCCTCCAGCAGCGTCAAAAGCGGCGTGAAGAAGGCGATCAGGAGCAGCCCGATCTCGGGATAGATAAAGATCAGCTGAATCAACAGGAACAAAAATACCGCCGCAGGAACGACATACGGAGCGATCGAGGTCAGTGCGCAGAGAAGTCCCAGCACGACCGCGAGCATCAGGGAGACAAAATAATGCTCCTCTCCGTCAGTCCTTTGCGTCTCATCAGAGCCGACACCGTCCAGCTTTTCGGCGGGGATCCCGCAGATGTTGACCAATAGCCGACGGAAAAAGACGCTGGTGCCCAACACGCGGCAAAGCGGTCGATCCGAGATAAACAGCGGCAAAGCCACGCCGATCATGCAGACACCCGTCACCAGATGCGACAACGGTGCCGTTCGCCCGAAATACTGCGTAAGAAGATAGGCGACCACCGTAAAGCAGCCAAAGAAAAAGCAGAAAATACCGTAGGTGTTCACGCTGGTGAGCAGCAGCGCACGACGCAGCCGCGCCAGTGCGCGATACAAAAAGCTCTGCTCGATCAGGGAGGCGAGTGCCACGCGGGCGCGGAACAAGGGGCGATCGTGTCGCTTGCGACGGCTGTGCAGTGTTGTATTCACCACACCGCGCTCATAACAGCGCTGCAGGCGATCGTACACCGTGCGCAGCTGTCCGATCAGGCTATGCGATATATAGGTATAAAACAGCGCCGTGATGGCGTGCAGCAGATGCAGCACCACACCGCGTCTGATCGGCTTTTGCACACTCTCCGTTTTTTTCGGACTTTGGGGCATACTGCCACCTCCTTTTTCACTTACCTTCTCACGATCGGAATGAAAGCCGTTTTCATCTTATTGGTCTTGGTTACCCGTGTCATCCGCATGGGCAGCCGGCACAATCTCATTATCCACGGGCGCGGGGACAGCGTCCGACGCAGCCTTTTTCCGTTGCCGCTTTTTCTTTTCGGGCTTTGGCGGGTGCGCCTGCATCCACGCCTCGTACAGATCGGGCCGCTTTTGCTGCGTCTGCTGCAGCGAGCACTCCAAGCGCCATGCGTCAATTTTGGCATGATCACCGGAGAGTAAAATATCGGGCACCCGCCTGCCGCGCCACTCGCAGGGGCGGGTATATTGGGGGTATTCCAAAAGCCCCGAGGCAATGCTTTCCTTCTCATAACATTCCGCGTCGGCCAGCACACCGGGGATCAGACGCGACACGCAATCGACCAGCACACAAGCGGGCAGCTCGCCGCCCGTGAGCACGTAGTCACCGATGGATATCTCCTCATCGACGATTTCCTCGATGACGCGACGATCCACGCCCTCATAATGCCCGCACAGAAGGATCAACTCATCGTAATCCGCCGCCAGCTGCGCAGCCTTTTTCTGGGTCAGCACCTCGCCTGCCGGTGACAGATAGATGGTACGACGTCGGGGAGCCCCCCCCGCCTCATCCAGCTGCCTGAGCACGTCGCAATAACAATTCCAGATTGGCGGCGGGGACATCAGCATCCCCATGCCGCCGCCGTAAGGCGTATCATCGACGCGGCGATGCTTATCCTCGGAATAATCGCGGATCTGGTGCGTATATACCGAGATGCAGCCCGCCCGCGCCGCGCGACCAAGGATGCTCTCCTCCAGCACGGTCCTCACCATGTCCGGGAATAAAGTCATAATATCAAAGCGCATGGACACCGACCTCACTCATCCAGAAGTCCGGGGATGGGACGAACGTAGACGCCGTGTTCGACGTCAACGTGAGAGAGCAGCGGTGCGACCATGGGATACAGACGCTCGCCATGCTCGGTCTGAATGTTGAGCAACCGTCTTCCGCCAACCTCGCGCACCTCGATGACGGTGCCGTAAGGCGTGCCGTGATCCGCATCGATGACGGGTAGCCCCGGCAGGTCTGCCAAAAAGTATTCCCCATCCTTGAGCGGCAAATCCGTCCGCTTGGCATAGATGGTCTGATTTTTCATCTGCTCTGCTGCGTCCATATCCTCCACGCCCCCCAGCTTGAGGAGCACCAGATCTCCCCCCGCCGACGAGCCGCCGAGCACGCGGCAAGCCCGCATGAGCTCGCCCTCCTTGATGTACACCGCGGGCAAGGCCAGCAGCACACGTGGGCTGTCACACCACGATTGCACCCGCAGCACGCCGCGCGTCCCGTGGGTATTCTGAATAAAGCCACATTCCAAATACTGTGCAAATGCCATGTTGCCTGCCTCCTGCCGTACGTCAAAATGCACCCGCGCAACGCACGAATGATAGTTAAATCTTATTATACCACATTTATCAAGAGATTTCAAGCGAAAAAGGGAAATTTCACCGCGTTCCCGAAGAAAATCTGCCAACGCAGGCAAAATACGTTAAAAAATTGCGATATAAACAGAATATTTACAATTTATCTATTGCTTTTTTCTCACAAATGCGGTAAAATATAGTATATTGCTTTTAACAAGGAGAGATTTCATAATGTTAGCATTATCAACTGTTTTGGAAACTGCAGCAAATGACGCAGCCGCAACCGGCGGTATGCAGAGCTGGGTATCCATCGCCATGCTGGTCATTGTTTTTGTTGCCTTTTACTTTTTTGCGATTCGTCCGCAAAAAAAGCAGGAGCGCGAGCAGAACAATATGCGCAATTCGCTGTGCGTGGGTGATGAGATCACAACCATCGGCGGCATTCTCGGTCGCGTGACCAAGATCACCGAGGAGACCGTTGTCATCGAGACCTCCCGCGAGCGCACCAAGATGCACATTCTCAAGACCGCCATCCGTTCCGTTGACGTCCACGCCGAGGACACTGTCGAGGCTGCCGAAAAGGCTGCTAAGAAGGCAGAGCTTGCCGAGGCAAACGCCAAGGATAAGGAAGAAAAGGCTGCCAAGAAGGCAGAGCTTGCTGAGGCAAAGGAGAAAGAGAAAGAAAAGGACGCATGGAACGATTGATCCCGCGCCAAAAATATCCGCTGCAGAACACCTGCGGCGGTATTTTTTTATATATTCGCGCATAGAATGTGTCATCCGATCGGCAAGCTCAAAGGCCGACAGAAAGGAATCACACATTTATGAACACACGTCGTCCCGTCGCCCCCCGTACCCGGCACCGCCCCGCCCGCCGTCGCACCGTCGCAGCAAAGGAGGGCTCATCCTTCTCCACTTATCTTCCCCGCTTATGCAAGGGCTGCGGCATCGGCGCAACGGTCAGTGTTCTGTTTTGTGCCGTGGCAAGTGCGATCAGCGCGGGGATCTTATGCTCGCTGCCCGACCCCGACACGCCTCTGCCTGCCGTCAGTCTGATCATTTTACTGCTCGGCGCGGTGCTCGGCGGTGGCTGCGTGGGCAAGCTGACCGGCGAGCGCCCCTTGATCGGTGGGATATGCTGCGGTCTGCTGTTGCTTTTGGTCATGCTGATCTTTTCCTTTATTCCCGCGCGGGAGGACAGTCTCTTCCGCACCACCTACGCGATGCTGCTCCGCTTGGCGCTTGTGCTCTTCTCGGTTCTTGGTGCCTATCTCGGCAGCCACCTGCCCACGCGCCGCACACGAAAGAGAAGATAAGATACAACGCCATTCTGTAAAAATGTCCCCGCAGTGTGCCACTGTTGCAGCACACCGCGGGGGCAAATTAATTCGGTTCCATTATAATCATATCCTCGTCGGTCACAACACCCTGCCGGAGCGGGATGTTGACGTATACCGTCAGTGCACTTGAATATTCCTTGTCGATGAACAGCTCCTCACGATAATCCAACACTTCCCCATACATGAACCCCTCCGTACCGTCGAAGTCCCATACAACGTAGGGCGTCATGCAGTATCCGTCTAAGCGGAAGGTCACGACATCCTCCATGGTGGCAAGGTCGATGATTCCACCCTCGTCGGTATCAATCGGGAAAACGTGCTTGAGCATCCCCTCGGGCGGTGCGGCGGGATCATCCCACGCATAATTTTTACCTTGATAGGTAACATAACTGAATGCAGGTTGCAGTTCGCGCTTGATATAGAACATATAACCCTCTATGAACATAAAAAAGCTGATCCCCTGCGCAACCACTTCCGGCTCGCCATTCAAATCCTGTAACGACACACGGTATACCGTATCATCGTAAGTCCAATATTCTCTCGCATTTGCATCAAACGTAGCATTATGACGATCCAGCACCTCTTGCGGGACGGTATAATACTGGCGCTCACGCTTGCAGAAATAAAAATATCCGTCAATGATTTTATACGGTGTTACGTTTTTATTTCTCCACGAAATCAGCTCCTGCGCTCCCGGCTCCTCTGCCGTCAGATCGATGGTATAAATCTCGGCAGGATCCGCATCGATATACAGCGTCTGATCGCTGATATAACTCGCAAACGATTGTGCCTCCACGTCCGCAAGTACCTTGACTTCTCCTGTCTTTGTGTCCAGTGCACAAAACGACATTCCCGTGGGGCTTTCCGTGCGATATGCTGTATAATAAATGGTCAGCGTGTACGGATCAAAACGCCATGTCGCCCCGGTGGAGGATAGATTATTACCGACTACCGTTATGCTTTGCGTCATCTGGTCATACCGAATGATGGAGCCATAATTTCCGGCATAAATGACCAGTCCCTCGCGGCTCTCCAAGGGTGAAATGATAAAATATCGTCCTGCATTGCGAAAAGCTTTTTGCGGGCAAGTATTTTTTGTATGCTCCTCACCCTCGCAGATCGGATCAAAGCACAAAGAGGTTGTTTGCCCGGTAGCGGTGTCCAATATCGTTCCGTCCTCTCGCACAATGATACCGTGCCCCCTCCACAGCATGGATGAGGCCGACGGGCTGATCAGATTTCGCTCAGACGGAATTTCCCCGTTCCACTCATCGGGATTCAATGTATTACTCCGACCGCTACCGTCTGTAGCATCACCCGCGGTTTCATCTTCATTGGGTTCATCCTGCGTTGATGAGATCGGCGTATTGTCAACGGGAGTACAAGACGTAAACAGCAGCAAAGCCAGAATGAGTGCGACACACCTATGTTTCATTTTTTACCTCGTTTTATAATAAAATTCATGAAAATTCATGCGATTGTAAAATTCGTCAGGCGGCAGTTTTCAAAGCGAGTCCTTGATCCTTGCCCGCCGCACCGCGGGGGCAAGTTAATTCAGTTCCATTATAATCAAATCCTCGTCGGTCACAACGCCCTGCCGGAGCGGGAGGGAGAAGAAATACCGCTTGGCACTTGAATATTTGTTTTCGATGAACGTGTCCTCGTCATAATCCAATATCTCTCCGCACATGAGGCCTG
>JAFTJZ010000027.1 GCA_017456145.1 Clostridia bacterium | reverse complement strand
TTCTCATTTCCTGTGCATATGTGGAGGGCGGAAACCATCTCAAACGCCGAAGTTTTCCGCCCTCCACTCCTCCCACCTTCCTTGGCTTAGCCGTAGTGTGCTGCTATTGATTGGAGATTATAAATTGAGCTTATCCTCTACTTTTACTCCGAAAAACGAAGGAGGCGAGAAGGCCTGCGACAAGGGCGGCGGCGATACCCGCGGAGGCCGCGCGAAGACCTCCTGTCAACGCACCGAGAAGTCCCTCATTCTTGATCGCCTCTTCCACCCCGGTATAGATCAGGTAACCAAAACCCGTCAGCGGCGTGGTTGCACCCGCACCTGCAAAATCGACCAAAGGACGATAAAGTCCCAGCGCACCGAGCAGGACGCCCGCGATCACATACAAGCTCAAAATTCGCGCGGGAGTCATTTTCGTTTTATCGATCAAAAGCTGTGCCGGGATACAAAGCGCGCCACCAATCAGGAACGCCCATACATAAGGATATATCCAATCCATCGATTATTTCCTTTCCTTTATACATTCTGTGGGGCACGCAGCTCGATCAAGTGCCCGATCCCGGGAATATTCCTTCCCTGTTTAATACTATCCGGGTTCATCAACGCTCCTGTTCCCATCAAGAGGATGCGTTTGTATTCCCCTCTTTGCAATTTGGGGAACAGATCAGCTGCCAGCACCACCGCCGAGCATCCGCACCCCGAGCCACCGGCGTGCGTATCCTGCTTTTCATTATCATAGATCAGGCAGCCGCAGTCGTTATAGCCATCTCCCATATCATACCCTTCGATCCGCATCAGATCCCGCAGGATCGCCCTGCCCTCGCAACCGAGATCCCCCGTGAAGATGCCGTCATAATCGGCAGGATGGGTGTTGGTCGCAGCGAAAAAGCGGCACAGTGTATCAGCTGCTGCGGGTGCCATTGCCGCACCCATATTTGAGGTATCCTTGATTCCCATATCGCGGACGATCCCGACCATGCCGTTGACGATCTGTACCTGTCCCACGGCGCTCTCGCCCACGATAAAGGATGCTGCCCCCGTCACCGTCCACTGTGCGGTCGGTGAGCGCTGTCCTCCATAACCAAGCGGTGTACGATACTGCCGCTCCGCACTGCTGTTATGGCTGGAGGCAATTGCAGCACATCGGCGCATCAGTTTTCCGCTGATGCACATCGACGAGAGCAAAAGGCCCTCCACCATTGTTGAACAAGCACCGTAAAGTCCAAAATACGGCACCCCGTAAGAGAGCAAGCCATACGCCGACGCGGTACATTGATTTTGCAGATCCCCCGCAAAGACGGCGTCCAGTGCGTCGGGCTCCAGCGCACATTTCCCAAGCGCACAGCCAAGTGCCATATGCTGCATTTGCGCCTCTGCGCCTTCAAACGAGACCTGTCCGAACAGATCCCCATCGTTTTTTCTGTCATTGTAATAATCAAAGAGTTTCCCCAAGGGGCCTTCATATTCTTTATAACCCACCACGCTGCCGCCACCGTACAGTGACGCGTCAAGCGGAATAACACCTGCTGCCATGATTCCTCCATATCCAAAAAAATTTCACCGCAAAGCAAAAAAACTGCAATTTCGTGATTTATTATTTCCATGAACGCTTGCATTATGCGACAGAATGTGATATACTAAATGTAACGATGACCGCAAGCGGTCAAAATCGATAAACATTCACGGAGGAACACATTCATGCTACACATTCTTGAAAATGATCTTCTTCGCGTTGCGATCGACGATCACGGCGCACAGCTGATGTCTCTGATCGGCAAAAAGGACGATACCGAGTATCTATGGCAGGGTGATGCCCGCTATTGGGGCGATCGCGCCATCATGCTTTTCCCCATCTGCGGCAGACTTGAGGAAGGCCGTTACACCTTTGGCGGCAAAAGCTACGACATGAACATTCACGGCTTTATCCGCAACGTCGATCTGACAGTGGAGAGCAAGAGCGACACCTCTCTGACCCTGAGTTTCACCGACAACGAAGAAACGCTCGCGCAATATCCCTTCCCCTTCCGTTATCAGGTAACCTTTACGCTGGACGGCGATCAGCTGCTCCATCATTTTACCGTCACCAACACAGGAGACAGCGAGCTGCCCTTCGGTATCGGCGGTCACCCCGGCTTTAACGTCCCTATGGTGCCCGACTCCGATTTCTCGGATTATTATTTGGAATTTTCCGAAAACGTCCCCGTCAAGAAGGTCATTCTGACCGACCGCTGCTTTATGACCGACAAGCTGGAGCCCTTTGCACTGGAGGGAGGCAAGGTCTATCATCTGCATCACGATATGTTCGACCACGACGCCATTTTCCTGACCGATATGGCACCTGCTGTCACGCTGACCTCGGACAAGACCGACAAGGCGGTCACTGTGTCCTACAGCAATATGCCTTATCTCGGCCTTTGGCACAAGCCCTTGACCGATGCGCCCTACATCTGCATCGAACCTTGGAACGGTATGCCCGCAGACGACGGCACGGTTGATGCCATGGAGACCAAGAAGTACATGGTTCGTCTTGCCGCGGGTGAGAGTGAGCAATTTGCGTTCACCATCAAGATCACGCAATAAATTCCATTTTTTCCATATCATGAGACGGTATACGATAAAAACGGATGCCGTCTCCTCTTTTTGTGTGAAAATTGTGACGGCTTTGTAAATTTACCAAAAATTTTGCACTTCCCTTTTTGCTCGCGATATATTATAATAAGGGTGTATCATTTTACGGACGGCGTGCGATGCCGTCCGCGATCATCGGAAAGGATGGATAGCAAGGATGGAACTGATCCGAATCAATGACAAAAAGCTCAAGATCATGCTGACCTCATCGGATATGAAGAACTACGAATTGGACGCACAAAAGCTCTCCTGCGGAACCGAGGAGACCCGCCGTGCATTCCGCAATATTTTACACGACGCAGGCGTGGGCGGCGGCTTTGACACGGGGGGAGATAAAATCTATGTACAATATTATCCTTCTCGAGAGGGTGGCTGTGAAATGTTCATTACCAAGCTGGATCTGTTGAGCAGCGGTCAGGGTGCGCGAGAAGAGGACAACACAAGTTACAAAAGCACCGCCGAGCCATACAAGGGGGCAACAATCTCAACACAGGATTGTGCAACCATTGCACAGCAAGCGGAGCCGGAGGGCAGCGGCGGAGGAGTTTGCATGACACGGCATCGGGAGCATGACAGCTGTCGCAGCAGTGAGCAGCTGTGTGAATTGGCATATCGCTTTGACTCTCTTGCCTCATTGCTGCTGGCTTGCCGTCACGTACTTGCCGCACATCACGGCACATCGCGTCAAAAGCTGATCTCAGCCGCTTATCGTGATGAGGAGGGGGGGTTTTACCTGCTGTTAACACCCGCCCGCGCTGCCGATGCGCAAGCCATGCTGTGTCGGTTGCTCGGGGAATTCGGCACCGCCCACCCCGGGGAGAAGGCGCGAGCCTACATACATGAGCACGGCATGACATTATGTTCCGCTCACGCCGTTGAAGTGCTGGGCGCGTTATAAGTACAAAAAGGGCTGATCTGCAAGCACGCAGGTCAGCCCCGTCTTTATTTTTCCACCATCATCCAGCAACCCTCGGCACCGATGCCATCCTCGGGCGGGATGAGCAGACCACGAGAGATCAGGATCTCGATCATCTCGTCGATCAAAGGTGCGCTGATTAAGGAATTGGCGTACATCCACTCACCCAGCAGATGCTCCGCGATGCCGTCTCGTAGCATTTTTCCAAGTCTTTTCGCCAAAGCCTTGGCGCTCTCATTCAGATAGCCCCCCTCAAAGAATCGCTCGTTGATGTCAAACAGCCTCTCTCCGTCCTCAATGCGGTTGACCAGCAGCTTGGTATAAAGCATATCGCCCTCGCGGAACAGATATCCACACGCAATTGCCTTTGCTGCCGTCTCCTGCTCCTCCTTGGACAGAGCAGCGACCTCCAAGCCTTCGATCGCACGTATCGCCATCTGAATTTGCGATTCAGTTGCCACATTCAACCCACAATCGAAATGCTTGCGGATGCGGCTGACATAAATATTCTCCAAATACACCTTGCGATACCCGCATACATTATTCGCATTTACGCCGTCACAGCCACCACCGAAATAAACACCGTGATCGACGTAGCCAAAGACGTGAAAAGGTCGCTCCGTTTTTTTCACATCGGCAAAAATTTCCTTTTTCAATTCCCTCTCAACCAGCGACTTGAACACACCCGATAGTTGATGTATATGCTGCCAGAGCACCAGATTGAAATCCACCCTGCGGTTGATGTAGGGGAACGCCATGTATTCGTCCTTGTGTGTCATAACGTAATCAATTACGATATCGGCGACCTGCGGCAGATATTCCCGATAAAGCTCGGTCGCCTTGGTAAAGAAATCCGGTTCAAGTAAAATGAAATTGATGATGTACTTTCCACTCTCCGTCTTTTTCAGAAGTCCGTACTTGCCATTCTCTCCCGCCAGCAGCACCTCCAGCTCCTCCTCGACGTATACGGTCGGGACATTGAGCTCTGCGGCGATCTCGGCAGGCGTTTTCGGTGTCTTGCGGCACAGCCAGATGATGTGCTTGGAAAATTGCTTATAACAGACGTTTCTCGGATCGCTCCACCCGGGAGAGCCGCTCCCCCAGATAATATAGTCGATCTTGTCCAGCACCACAGGTCTTGTGATCTTGGTATTCTCCTTCATAATTTCCACCTCTTCTTTGAGTTTTCTTCTTGCTGAAAACAATCGTTGACGAACAGTGCCCTCGCCGATTTTCTGTGCGGCAGCGATCTGCGCGATGGACTGCCCATCCAGATAAAAGGCAACCATAACGTCGCGGTAGGCACGTGTCAGGTAGGCGATGCGACGGTAAATATTGCGCACCGTCTCCTCTCGTGCACGACGCTCGTCGTCGTTCTCCTCCTCCTCACAGATCAGGGAGGACAACGTGAGCGCGGGGTCGCCCGCGTCGGTCCATTCTCGCACACGGCGACGATGCTCAGACCAATCCGCGTAGACATTGCGCGCAATGCGCCAGATAAACGCATACACGTCCGCAAGCTCGCCCTCCGTATTTGCTGCCTTGACCAATGCATAGACAACGTCCGAGCACAGCTCCCACGCCGCATGGCTGTCGCTCGTTCGCGTGTAGCAAAAGCCAAACAGCTTGTCCAGCAGTTCCTCATCGATAATATTCAGCAATTCTTGTTTTTTCATGGGTCTCTCTCTTTCGGGATTGATCAATTCCTTCACCCATATAGTCTGTGATTTTTGAAAAAGTTAGGTGGATCTATCGATTTTTTTGTTAATTTTTTGCGGATAAATTCAATAGTGCCCGAGCAATTTCCCCCGCACGGCTCTCGACCTCGCGGCACATGGCAGTGCGCCATGTGGCAAAGTGCAACAGTCCCATGCTGTCCTCGGACGTACCGTCAAGATACTGCGGATATCCGTAGCGGCTGCGCGCCAATTGAAAAAGATAGACATAAGGCATAGCATCAAGATCGGTGCGGCTCAACGGGAAATAGCGCATATACGTCCGCACGTAATCACAAAGGGCGGCAAGATCGACCTTGGCATCCCGGCGGCACACCTCGCTGGATTGTACGAACGAGCGCATCACTTCCCACACCACGGGTAACGTACGGGCAGACGAAAAATCGATCACGGCACGAATACCGTCGTCCTTCCAGATCAGCTGGCAGCCCTGATAATCCCCATGCGTGGCATTGTAGGTCACGCCGTCGTAGTATTTCTTGTACTCCTCAAGACGATACGCCAAATCCTTTTTATATGTCAGATCTGTAAGAATTTGCGGCGTGTTCGGGTCACTCATGCGCGCTGCAGCCGTGGCAAGCAGCGCGTCGTAGCTTTGTGCAGTTTTCTCCGCGCTGTAAGCATCCAGCCAAGTCTGCCCCATGTCCACCGGCAGCGGGTAGTCCCGCAACGTGGCGTGCAGCTGTCCAAGCATGGCGGCAAGGTCACAAAGACGCCGAGGCGGCATATCGTCGTAACCGTATGTAATGCCATCGATGTATTCCGAAAGAGCAATCATATGCCCCTCACAGTCCACAAACCACGCATTCTGCAATGTAGGCAAAAAGCGCGCCACAGGAATGCCGTGTGATGCCAGATAGTCCACCACGCCCGCCTCGCGCGTAAGATCATCCTCAGAAAAATCGCTTTGAAATTCCTTGAGGAAATAATACTTTTCCCCGTCCAAGACACGGTAGCAGTTCGCGCTGCCCAAAGGCAGCCTCTCCACGTCCGCGCAACCAATGCCGTAATGCGTGCCTAATATGTTCGCAATGCGTCCTTGGTTCAGAATGCTCGTTTCAAGAGCCATGAGATCACCTCTTTTCACATTTTCACACAAATGGAGCAACATTATATCACACTTTATCCGGAATGTCAAGAAAAAAGCACCCAAAACGAAAATTTCGCGTGGGTGCTTTCTCTTTATTCCAGTTCCCTCAATTTCTCCCTCACCGCCATCATATCGCGGAGCATATCCTCCTTTTTGATGGGGTCACGCAGAAGGGCTGCGGGATGGTAGACGGCGGTCATCCAGATGCCGCCCTTATAAAACCAATGTCCGTGCTCACGGGTGATGCGAAAATCGGGCTTGATCAGCCGCATGGCGGAAATTCTGCCAAGGCAGACCAGCACACGGGGGCGGATCAGGCGAAATTGTTCCCGCAGATACCCGATGCAGGCGTCCTCCTCAGACGGCTCGGGATCACGGTTGTTGGGGGGACGGCATTTGAGAATATTGGCAATATAGACCTCTTCGCGGGGGATGTCCACCGCGAAAAGAAATTTATCCAGCAGCTGCCCTGCCTTGCCGACGAACGGAATGCCCGTTCTGTCCTCTTGCTCGCCCGGCGCCTCCCCGACAAACATCAGCGAGGCTTGACGATTTCCCGTGCCAAAGACCGTGTTGGTTTTATTCGCCCCCAAAGGGCAGCTTTGGCAGGCACGGCAGCGCGCCTCCAGTGCCTCCCAGGCAAAGGTATCTGCATTCATGTTTTCATTCATGGGAAAATATCCTTTCAAATTCACAATCGACAAATAAGAAACACAAAGCCTTCTCCAGCGGAGCAGGTACCGAGCTTGCGAGGCGGATGAGGAGGGCGTGGGCGCACATTGAAACACTACTACGGACAGGGAAAATCCACTTGATCCGTGTTCTTCTGTCCATATACAGATTAAATTCTAATCTCCTCATCCACCACTTCGTGGTCCCCCTTCCCCGCTGGGGAAGGCATATGTTAGTCAACCTTGACCGCAATATAACACCGTGCATCGCAAGCAATGGAGATATCGCAGGCAAATCCCTGTGTCAACTCCCAGCCGTCGCGCTGACCGATATATACGTCATTGCAATAAACGTCGTAGCGGCAAGCCGAATCCAGCCCTGCAAAATGCACCATTATGCGCGTATTCTTCGGATCAACCTGACCCAGAGTAAACACGCCAAGCAGCGCCGTGCTGCCGTCGGGCGCAGCGATCTCCAGCACGCCGCGTTCATTCGGCATACCAAGGTTGACCTCAGGGGTATGGTGATAGGTACGGCAGGTGTGCAGCATCGGACGGACATATTTCTTATAGCTTTGCAGATAAGCCGCAATCTTGTTTTCCATCAGCGGATTGACCGTGTGGTCAGCGTCAAAGATGGTCATCGGAATCAGCGGAGAGCCAAAACGGCTCGCACCGAGGACAAAATCAAGCGTTCCGCCCATTTCGGCACCCATGCCCTCGAACAGCTTGACCAAGTATTCCACCGGCAGCATCATCGACATCCCGTTGACGATGCGGAAGGAATGTGGTGCGGCGTTGACGTCCGAGACCCAGGTGTTTGACATGATCCCCGTCATGCCCGTGTCGCAGCGCATACCGCCGCCGGCACAGTTCTGGAACACCACATCGGGATACTCACGGCGCAGCCGCTCAAACAGTCCGTACCATGCAGCATAATAACGCAGCCCTGCGTTTTCACGATAACCGTCATGCTCGATGCAGGCATCGGACGGGAAGGTGCCGGAATCCAAGCGGAAATAATCCAGCTTGTAGGTATCAAGCACGTACTTGATCTGTCCGTACGCCCACGCAAGCCCTTCAGGGCGCGCCACATCAAGAACCGCAGCAGAACCGCCGTCCGCAAGATCCGCACCGGTATAGGAGATCAGACGAGGAGCTTTTCGCTCACGGTAGGTTTCGCTCTCAAAGCCAAGCTTTTCCACGTCCATCCAAAGACCGAATTTCATCCCCATGGCGTGGGCTCTTTCACGAAAATCGTCCAGCGTACTCTCATAACGGTCGGGAGTTCTCGTCCAGTCGCCGCAAGGGCCGGGCCAATCCAGCGTATTATGCCCCTTTTTGATGTACCAGCCGGCATCAATATAGAAAATCTCGCCGCCGAGCCTTTGCGCGACGTCCATCAGATCTTCAATATCCTTCTGCTCGCACTCACCAGGACCGACCGACGCCTCAACGGCGCAGGTCTTGGAAAATTCGGCATAACGGGCGTGAATGGAGGTGTGCAGCGCATAGACCGCGTCATCGACGTTGCCCTTAACCATGCCGAAGAAGACCTCGGGGGTGGTAAATATCTCGCCCGGACGCAGCACCAAAAGCGGTGCAGGTCCTGCTATGGAGGCTGCGAGCTCAACGAAATAGCCGCCCACACAACGGGTATCAAAGCTAAGAGAAAAGCTGCCGGAATACGCCATCTGGCAGATAAAGGTATTGTCCGAGCCGGGCATGGTGCAGGTGCAGAAGGGCTGTGCATAGCGTTCGTTATAGTCCTCGCGGTGATACGTATAGCGACCGACGGGCAGCGTTTGGGTATGATAATCACCTTCGCCGCCGGGCAGCGGATAACCGAAATGTCCGACCGTCGCAGGCGCGCCGCCGGCAAACAGACCGCCGCCAAAGATGGTCAATGCTCCGATGGCCATAGGCTTGTCCGTTCGATTGACCAGCGTCAGATAACGCAGCATAACGTCACCGCCAAATAACACGGTATGCACCTGCACATCGATGCCATAACGGGGGGCAGTCAGCGAGAGAATAACATCAACACTGCCGTCTGCCTTATGCGTGACCGCAAAGGATCTCTCCGCGGTACCGTTTGCCCATTCATAGTCATAAAGCAGCTCGACGCCGCCCACCGTCAAGGCAAAGCAGCGATTTTTCAAAAAGCCGTCGGCGGGATACATTCCCTCGGGGCGTCCCGTCGCCCCCGTATTGTAGCCGCAGGCGCGCAAACGCCCGCCGTGCAGCTGCTCACAGTAGATGGTCGCACCGCTCTGGTAGCAGATACGACCTTGCGCGTCGATATATGCTTTGTTCCAGTTGTTGTTCATGGTCTGTCCTCCGTAAAAGCGTCTTAAAAATCAGAATTTATCGACGGGATAAAGGATCTTGAGCTGATTGAGCTTGGAGCGATAGGCGGCCTGCTGTTTTTCGGCCGTCAGACGGCGGATAAGCTCCTCTCGAACGTCGGAGAAGGACAACGGCTTTGCCTCATTCTTAGCATCCAGCCGGATCAGATGATAACCAAACTGGGTCTTGACAGGACCGCGCAGCTCGCCCACCTCCATAATAAAGCAAGCCTCGTCAAATTCGGGCACCATCTGACCGCGACCAAATTCGCCAAGGCTGCCGCCGTTGCGGGAGGAGGGGCACTTGCTGCTCTCGGTTGCCGCGTCGGCAAAGGCGACCTCGCCTGCCTGAATCTTGGCAAGAATGGCATTTGCCTCGTCCTCGGTGTCAACCAGAATATGGCTTGCACTGACGGTGGGCTGCCCTGCGAACATTGCGGGATTTTCTTCGAAATACTTCTTGGCATCGTCAGGCGTGACGTTGACCGAGGAGATCGCCTTTTCGATGGCGTAGTTGACCAGCAGCTCCTCCTTGACGCGGTTCAGCTGTGCCTTGAAGGCAGGCTCACGCTCGTAAAGATTGCGCTGTGCGTCCAACAGCAAAAGATTCTGATTGATCAGCTGCTCAAGCACCGCCTCATATCCCTGCGGGCTGCGATAGTTCTGTCCCTGCTGTCCCATGGCGGCGATCATATTCTCCACGTCGGCCTGGGTGATCTGTTTTCCGTTGACGGATGCTAATACTTTTTCGTTTTCCATGATTTGTTAACCTTTCTGTTTTTGTTTTATGTATTTGTTTTAATATCGGAAATGTACGCAGATTTTAAGCCAGCAGAGGTATTACAGCACCTCATCCTCCTCAAAATCCTCGTCGCTCTTTGACATCGCGTTGCGGACGTAGAGCTCGAGCAAATCAACTGCGGTATGATAATCCACCGTTGCGGTATTGATGACCAAATCGTAGTTGGAACGGTCGCCCCACCTCCGATCGGTATAGAAATTATAGTAGGTCGCGCGGCATTTATCCTTTTTCCTGACCTCGGCCTCGGCGCGCTCCAGACTGGTCTCGCCCGTACGCTCCATCACGCGGCGCACGCGGTGCGGCATCTCGGATTGAATGAATATATGCAACGCATTTTTGTAATTGCGCACGACGTAATCCGCGCATCGTCCAACGATGACCGCAGGACCCTCGTCCACGATCTTGCGAATGGTCGCAAATTGTACCATAAAGAGCTGATTGTTCAGCGGCACACCGTAGTCGCCGCCCGTTGCGATCATCTTCATCGCGTAAAGAAAGCTGTTGGTCGCGCTGTCCTCCGCCTCATGGAACGAGGTTTCGGAATATCCGCTCTCGCGGGCAGCGAGCGCGATCAGCTCGTTGTCATAAAAGGGGATGTCCAAGCGTTTTGCCAGTGCCTTTCCGATATCGTGGCCGCCGCTGCCGTATTCGCGGCTGATGGTTATGATCGGATAATGCTTATGATTCATATACGACTCCTTTCTCTTGTGTGCGGTCTTCGCCGCCGCTGTGACGGGAAAGCTTACGTTTTCATCATTGTATCATAATCGTTCGTGTTCGTCAATGCTTTTTTCAAATTTTCACGGCGTTTTCTCAAAGCTGAATCGGTGATGCTCCATCCTCGGGCAGCCATGAATACGTCACACGTCTCTCTTGCCCGTCTTCGATCCACGCATACGTACGGGGCGTGGAGGTCTCCATCCAATCCACGGGGCGCAGCGCATATGAGCTCCCCCGATCCATGCAAGCGTTCCAGAGCGTATACGCTGCCTTCAGATCGGCCTTTTGCTCCACTGTCACCACGTTCGGATCGCAGGAGACGAACAAGGGAGAGGCGCTGCGGGCAAGGAGGTTCAGCCATTGGCGATTGCTTGACCACGGGATCATTCCCTTAATTCCCACGCAATCGGCATCCGCACCAAAGAAGGTTCCCTGCTGCGGCAAACGGAAAGCAAGCGTGTTAATCCCCATCTTACGGGTGCGCTCCCACTCCATTCCGCTGGTGTCATCTCCCGTGCGGTTGGCGTGTACCAGCCCCGCACACAGGTGTCCGATACAATTGCAGCCGAGGATTTTGGTCTCCCCTGCGCTCTCTAAAATTACCTGATACAGCCGGATGATGATCTCCGCCGTGGTCTTGGTGCGATCGTAGAAGTGCCAGCCGTCCGCGCCAAGCAACGTCGGTGCCTGAAAGCCCCAGACGCCAAAGATATCGTTGGTGGAAAAGTCGTGCTTGATCAGCTCATACCCCCACCCCACGATCATCTCCGTACAGCGGCGCACGTAGTCCAGTACGGCAGGGTGCGAGGGGTCAAAGAAATTCCCGTTCTCGCCGCGGCGGCACTCCTTCGGCAGATTCACCGCGTGCGTCGAGTCGATCAGATAGCGGATCCAGATCCCGGGATGAACGCCCATCTCCCGCATTTCACTTGCCAGCCGTTTCATATCGGGGAATCGTTCGTTGGCAATCCACGGTGCATTGACCGAGTTGATCTGCCAGCCGTCGTCAATGACCATGTATGGCGCGCGCGTGCAGCCCTCGGTCAGCTCGCAAACCAACGCAGTATCGCGCAGGATCTCTTCATGTGAGGAGCGACCGTAGGCATAATACCAGTTGTTGGAGCCCCAGATATCCTCTCCTCCGCGCAGCGGGTCGGTGCACATTTTTCCACAGAAATCGCACACGGCGGCATATGCCGTCATGTCGGAATAATCGCCGAAGATGATCTCGGCAAGCGTCAGAGAACGACCGCCAAGCAGCACCCCCTCCCCACCGCAGCGAGTGTCCAGCCACAAGGTCAAGGCGTCACCGCTGTACTGCCAAAGGCAAAGCGCTGCGGGGCGAACCTTAACACCGAAGGTCTCGGTCCTGCGTCCTTTTGTCGAGGCCGCCGCATCCGAGCCACCCGACACGGCACAATACCATGGCATACACCGCTCGGGACGGATCTCCTTCCAGCCGAGATCTCCATACGCGCGCTCCCACGCATCCCCCAACACGCGAACACTCTCCTCGGGGCTGCGCTGCTCCCCTTCTCTCAGCGTCCATTGCAAGCGGAGTCCGCGCACAGGGGTGCTTTGCGCTTCCATTGCTACCGTCAGACACTCTCCCGTGTCAGAAATCGTCACCCGGACATCCTCCAGACTCATGTGCTCCTTGACGGGCAGCTCACTTTCTCTCTTTTGCGCACCGTCTCCGTGCGTCAAAAATATCCGATCGGGAAATCGCAATTTCATAATAAAAATCCTCCCATAAGAAGTCAACGTCATAAAGTCAAATCCTCCGCAGAACGAAGAGCCGCACCGCACGCAGCAAAGACACTCGGCATCGGCTTTTTTACTTAGTGACATTGGTTGAGAATATCATCTCGTTTGATGGGATTATACCACACCGAGGTATCGCTGTCAAGTTTTTTTCCAATAATAAAGTTGAAAATTTTTTTGAAAAAGCCCTTGTCAAACGCTCTGCTTTATGATAAAATATTGCGGTATGCGTCGCGACGTGTGCCGAACAGATCATACACTGTAAAGCAGTTCACCTATAACGATAGACATATTCACCGAAAGGAGTCCCTATGATACGCAAAAAACCAAGCGTCACCGCCGGCGAGCGCGTTCCCATGCGACAATTCATTACACTGGCACTGACGCTTGCCATCCCCATCGCATTACAAAATCTTCTGACCTCCTGTGCCTCACTGATCGATACCGCCATGGTCGTGGCGCTGGGAAATACAGCGACCTCTGCCATCGGCGTGGCAGGACGTTTTCCCTTCTTTCTCAACCTCGCCTGCTTCGGTCTTTGCTCGGGGAGCGCTACCATGATCTCTCAATATTGGGGGGCGCGTGACCGCGACGGCATTCACCGCACCTTCGGTATGCTGCTGACCTTTTCCATGGGAATCGCCCTGCTCATTTCCGCCTGTCTGTTTTTCATTCCCGATAAACTGATGCGCATTTTTATCGATGACCCCGCCGTTATCGAGCTTGGCGCACAATATCTGAAGATCTTCAGCATCGCGGCATTTCTGACCGTATTCAACCAGTTAGCAGGTGCCGCACTGCGCGCTACGGAGCAGGTTGCACTTCCCTTGATCTCCTCCGTCTTCTCGGTAGTCGTCAACACCTTTATGAACTACTGTTTGATCGAGGGACATTTCGGCTTTCCCGCCCTGCATTTACGGGGGGCAGCCATTGCCACGGTGCTCGGGCTTGCCGTGCAAGCTCTGATCCTGCTTTTCTATATTCTCTTTTCCAACAACGTGCTGCGCGCCCCCTCCCTTCGCGCTTATTTTGCATGGACCGCCGCCTTTGGCAAGCACTACACCCGCATCGTCACTCCCGCCTTTCTCAATGAAGTCGCGTGGAGCGTCGGCACCAATATCTATATCATGGTGCTCGCACGTCAAGGCAATGATTATTACAGCGGATATACCGTATTTGAAACCGTGCAGCAGCTGTTCTTCGTCTTCTTTGCGGGAATCTGTCATGCCTGCTCCATCATCGTCGGTAAAACCGTTGGTGAGGGGCGTCACGCTCTGGCAAAGGTATACGCCAAGAGATTTCTTGTCATGACCCCACTGATGGGCATCTTCTTCGGTATTCTGGTCATTCTCACCCGATATCCCATCCTTGGGCTGCTGGAGATCGAAACCGAGCTCGCCCTGCAGACCGCGGCGCAGTGTCTGTTGGTTTATGCACTCTGGTTGGGCTGTCGCATGATCCCATACACAGGCATCTGCGGTATTTTCCGCGCAGGCGGCGACACCATCACGGGCTGCATCTACGAGCTTTGCTGTATGTACTTTTTCAGCATCCCCGCCGTGGTACTTCTGGGTACGTTTACCGACATCCCCTTCGTGCTGCTTGTGCTGTGTATGTACGTCTGTGAGGATCTCCCCAAGGGCATCCTGTGTATCATCCACTTTTTCCGCGGACGCTGGATCAAGCAGATCACCAAAACGCCCGCACCGCCCGTTGACGAGACAGCAGAAATATCGTCAACCATGTAGCCATATAAAGTATCAGGGGGCTGCGTCATTGGCACAGCTCCTGCGCAAAAAGCCGACATCAGGCTTTCTGCCGCGCGGAATTTGCGTTTTTTGCCTGCAAAGCAGGCATAAATTGCAGGGTTCAGCCGCAAAGTAAAAAAGACGGGGTGAGTTTTCATGCATTTTTGCATTTGACTCACCCCCTTATTTTTATTCGATGCCACCCGTCATGGCGTGATGCAGCTTATCCAAAGCTCCCTTTTCCAATCGGCTGACGTAAGAGCGCGATATTCCCAGCAGTGATGCCACCTCTCTTTGCGCCAGGGGCTCCTTTCCGCCAAGCCCGTAGCGAAGGTGTATGATCTGCCGCTCCCGCTCGTCAAGCACGATGTCCACATATCGCAGTGCCCGTGCCGAGCACAGCTTGCGATCCACATCCTCGGTCATATTCTCTTCACTGGCAATGACATCCATATAGGTCAGCGGATTTCCTTCGCGATCGACATCGATGGTATCTCCCATGGACACCTCCCTTTGCCGATGCTTGAGCTTGCGAAAATACATCAGTATTTCGTTTTGCACGCATTTCGCCGCATAAGTCGCAAAGCGAGTTCCGTCCTCCACACGGAAGGTATCTACCGCCTTGATCAGCCCGATGGATCCCACGGAAATCAGATCCTCCTGGTTTTTATTGCTGCCGTAATATTTGCGCACAATGTGGGAAACCAACCGCAGGTTATGGATGATCAGCCGCTCACGCGCTGCCTCATCCCCCTCTCCGGCTCGCAAAAAGCAGGCCTTTTCCTCCTCCGGGGTGAGTGGCGGGGGGAAATGCGTCTGCGTACCAACACCCAGAGAAATATGTAAAAAGCGCGTCAACAGTGCAAAAAGCACGGGGATCACCATAACAATCCTCCTCCTTGCGGGGTATCACACCCCTGATCCTGCATTACTATATGCCGCCCGCTGCCGTGTTTTGCCTGTCCGAAAAAATCCGCGAAAAAATTCCCCGTCTGTAATTGAATTTTTTGAAAGCTGTTGACAAGACACAAATGATGTGATATAATGGTGATGCGAAAGAAAAGATCGCATACAACAAAACGAAAAGGGGTGACCGACATGATCACAGCGCAATTTTCCGAGGTACGCTTGTGCTATGTTATGTGGGTTTCTCTTTTGGAGCTTTGGAGAGGAAAATTGAAACGGAACAAAATGTGCGCACAAGCCTGAAGGAAGTCGGTGGCTTGTGCGTTATTCTTTACTTTTCGACTTGTGAATGTTTTACACGTTGCGTTTATCACTTTTTCACAATAGAAAGATAATGATCGAGAGATAAAAGCAACTTTTCAATTTATTGAACGGAGGCTCAGGATATGTCCGGAAACAAGTTTATCGCATTTCTTCTGGCGTGTATATTGATGTTGACTTTCATCTCCTGTACGCCTGTTGCGCCGGATATGGAAAAGAGCTCGGATGTCCCTCCCTTATCCCAAACAGATCCGAGCGATGCAGATGTGACTGCGCGCGCAGATTATACAAATTTAGGCATCGCATCCAATCAATTTGTTTGGAATGGTCTGTTGTTTGGGAGAACGACGATGCTGGATTTGTCATCCGGAGATTCATATTCGTTATGTACCAATCCATTTTGTGATGAATCTCATATCGGATGTGAGATCGAGCTGATGAATAACGTTCATTTGTTTGTTCTCGATCCGAATTACGATGAAAATGGTCCGGTTCTGCTTGCATCTTATTTTGATCGGCGCCTTGAAAATGGTGTTATCGTGGAAACACCGTATTTTTTGCGGTATCATTTTGAGACACGAGAGGTCGAAGTATTGCTCAAGGATTTCAAATTAAATTCAACACCTTGGGCGTATGATGCGAAAATGCAAACGATTTATTACATGATATACAAAGTCAAGGAGGACGCAACGAGCGAGACGACAAACGAGACGGAGTTGGTTTTTTGTTCTCTCGACGTAAAAAGCAAAAAGGTGCGTGAAATATGTGTGATCGAGGAACAGATCATTCCCGGCTGTATCATTGGTGACACTCTGTACACCGACTCACAATCCTCTACACTCTATTCAATAAATCTGCGCGAAAAATCACCGCAGCTCATCCCAACGGGATATCGGAACGGATATTTGGTGGATGGATATTACTATTATTATACTACCTCGTCAAGCACCGTACAGACACCCGTTCCCGATGATGTCATACCACTGTGTGAAAAATATGGGGCAGCGCCATATGCACAACACCGTCCGAAAAGCAGCAACCGTGTTGATCTTACAAAGGCAGATGCACAACCCGAATTGATCGCGGAAAACATCGTCTACGCAGCCGTGAACCGCCGATATATTTTGGTTAAGGAGCTTTCACCACAGTATCGATACAGCTATTTGAATTTCTCGAATGCCTGTTATCCACCGAATGCAACGAACGTACCTGCGGCCAGTACCCTTGTCCATAAATTTGTGGATTACGACGGTTCCGTAGAAATTTTACGTGCAGATACACTGGAGTCGGTCGCAGTGATCGATCTGGATTCCTGTTATTTCAGCGTTGTAGACATGAACACCTTCGAGGACGGCATGATCGGATACTTTTCACCGGAAACATTGGAAAACCTTCTGCAAAGCAAGACGGAAGGTACTTCCCAGACATTTGCCGGTTATATCCCGTTTAATAAGCCCTTGCTCACCGACGAAGATATCCTGCCTCTGAATATGAATTGAATCTTGCCTGCCACGCGCCACCTCGGCGCGTGGCGTTTTTTATAAGTAAAAACAATACCGTAAATGTTTATAAATGAATCGTGATAAAATTTTCCCGTTCCCCTTGACAAGCGACGCTGCGCGCTGTATAATACTGGTATTATGTGCAAAGGACCTTACACCATGAACAAATATCTGATCTTTCTGGACATTGACGGCACCCTGCTCTCGCGCGGCGGCATACATCCCCGCAACAAGGCCGCCATTGAACAAGCTATAGCCAACGGGCACGCCGTCTTTATCAATTCCGGACGCGCCAAGGGGAATTTCCCCAAGCAAATATTGCAGGAGCTGCCGCTGACGGGCATCGTGGCAGGACTGGGCTGCTATATCGAGATGAACGGCAATGTGCTGCATTCCGTTGCCATGACGGATGACGATATTGCTTACGCCATAAAAATCGCGGATGAATGGAACCTCGGGCTGTCGCTGGAGGGAGAGGACATGGTAATCGATTATCACCAGGAGCGTTCCTCTCACTGGCCCTCCTGCGGCAGAAAGTTTGAAAGCCAGGAGGAGCTCAAGAGCTGCTACCCCAATTTGCGTGTTTCCAAAATGGGATATATGGATCCGCTCCCCGCGGCACTTGCTGCCGCCATGCAGGAGCGATTTACTCTGATCAATCACCCTACATACGCTGAATTTGGAAATAAGCATTGCAACAAAGCCACCGCCATGGAATTTCTGATGCGCCATCTGGGCATTGATCGCGACCATGTCATCGCCATGGGGGACAGCTACAACGACACCGAGATGCTGCAGGCTGCGGGGATCGCCGTCGTCATGGGGGATGGACACCCCGACGTCAAGCCGCTCGCCGATCTTGTCACCATTCCCTCTTTTGAGGGCGGCGTCGGATATGCCATTGAAGAGCTGGTACTCAAGAGCCAAGCATAAAACAGGGGCTGCGTCCATTGGCGCAGCCCCTGCACAAAATTTGCGGTGCTCGGCCGCAAAGTCAAAATGAAGGGGTGGGAATCCAATGCGTTTTTTGCGTTGGGTTCTCACCCCTTCAACACCAAGAATCGGGACGTTGCCTCTGACTCATCCTTTCAGGCTTTGGTGCTACGACGTGAGCTCCTCCTTGAGGAACGCGACGATCTTTTTTTCCTCCCTTGAGACCTTAACCTGTGTCAGCCCCAGTGCATCGGCGACCTGCTGCTGGGTGTGATTTCGATAATATCGCAGCAGCACGATCTTTTGCCACATCGGCTGCATTTTGGCAATCGCCTGTGTCAACGCAAGCCGATCCTTGATGCGCTCCAGCTCGTCCGTGCTGTCCTCGTCGGGGAGCACGGCATCATAACTCTGCGCATCCTCATGCGATGTTCCCGGCAACGGGTCATACAAGGACCGGACAGGCGAAATGGCATCCAGTGCGATCACCGCCTCCTCCGGTGCCACACCGCAAAAGGCCGCCAGCTCACGCACCGATGGCTCCCTTTCTTCCCGCGCCGAGATTTCGCTGCTCAAGCGGAGCAGCTGTGCTCCCAGCTTGCGATAAGAGCGGCTGACCTTGATGATCCCGTCATCCCGCAGATGTCTGCGGATCTCACCGACAATCAGCGGCACGGCGTAGGTCGAGAACGCCGTCCCGCGTCCCAGATCAAAGCTGCGGATCGCCTTGATCATGCCGATCGTACCGATCTGGATCAGATCCTCGTAATCGGTTCCCCGCCCGCAAAAGCGGAGCGCAAGACTTCTCACAAGCCCCGTATTTTCTCGCACCAGAAGATCCAGCGCTCGCTCGCTGACACTCTCATCCTCCCTTTGTGCCTCATAGATCAGCTGGCGATTTCTCTCATTTCTGACACTGTCGCTCTCAAACAGCGTCTCAGCCTCCTGCACGTCTTTTTCCGTTGGTGTCTCCCCCTCAGGGCACGGCGTTTGTATTCTTTCCTCCGCGGTCATCCCGTACTCCTTTCGTCATGCAGTTGTACGCTCAAATACAACCATGTGATTTTATGTACGGAAGTTGCGATCCCGCAACCGCTTGCAAAGTGTCACCGTACAGCCGCGGCCCTGCGCCGCTTTGACGTGCACACCATCGCAAAAGCTCTCCATGACGGTAAAGCCCATCCCGCTGCGTTCCCCGGCAGCATCGGTGGTATACAGAGGCTCCCGTGCGCGACGTACGTCCTCGATCCCGCAGCCGCTGTCCTTGATTTCGATACGGATCCATCGCCCCTCCAGAATCTGAACCTTAAGCCCGATGGTTCCGATGGTATCCCGATAAGCGTGCACGATACAATTGGTCACCGCCTCACTGACAGCACATTTGATATCCGCCAGCTCGGTGGTCGAAGGGTCGGCTTGTGCGCAAAACACGGCTACCATGGCGCGCGCGATGCCCTCGTTGCGTGAGAGCGAGGGCAAGGTAATCTTCATTTCGTTGACCACGGCACCTTTGCCGCGGCACAGCTCTCCCGTTGTGTAACTTGACATAAATCCATCCTATTCCTTTCTTTAGTCTTCCGTGGCAATAAAGCGCTCCATGGCGGCAAGCGTCATCATTCGTCTTGCTGCCTTGGAGGGCTTTACCACAATCAGCCTGCCGCCCAGCCGCTCAAGCAGCGCGTACCGTCCCATGATCAATCCCAGCCCCGAGCTATCCATAAACTCGATGCCCGAAAGATCCAGACGCAAAAGCCGCGGACGCCGACGGCAGATCAGCTCGTCCGCCTCGGTGCGCAAGACTGTCGCCCGATGGTGATCGATGTCACCACTCCATGAAATGGTCATCTCATCCGTGCTGTTTTGCGGTGAGCCGTGTTTCGCCGTTGCCTTGACCTTCTCCATAATTCCACCTCCTTGTCATCACATCCGCGTTGATGCTTTTATTGTACCAGACGGACAGCGCGAAATTTGTCAAAGTGACGCACCCGACCGAAATTTCACAAAAAGCCGCGAAAAACGAAAATTTCGTGTTTCTTTTGTAAATTTATTTTGAAATGCCTTGCAACATCCCACCGTCCATGATATAATATATAAGTTATCATGCTATCTCTGTGCATTGCTCCCGATAGATCCGCGCAATGCAAAAGAAAGGATTTTTCTTATGCACCTTTTCAACGTATGCAAGAAACCGCTGGCAGCGTTTGTCGCCCTTGCCATGACAGCTGCGCTCGTCGGCTGTGCCGCCGATCCCGACATTTCCTACGGCACGCAAGAGCCGACGCTCTCGGATGATGAGCTGCCCGCAGCGTGGGACGGCGCTCGCCCTACGGACACCACCGATTATCAGGGGCTGGCACACGCGGTATTTGAAAACATTCCTGTGGCAAGCGGCGCGGATTTCACCTACGAGAGTAGTGACGACGGTCTTACGCTGACCGCTTATACGGGAGCGGGCGGCGTGCTCGTTCTCCCCGATGAAATCAACGGTACCCCCGTCACCGCACTTGGCGACAGACTGTTCAAGGATAACACCGCCATCACAGCCCTTGCCATCCCGGACAGCGTCGTAAGAATCGGTCAGGAGGTGCTCAACGGTTGTCGCTCCTTGCAGGTGCTCAAGACCCCTCAGCTGGGGGAAACGCGCCAATCAGACGGCTATCTCGCTTATCTCTTCGGCGGCACCTCACCACAACTCGGCGCCTTTAAGGTTGGCAGCGCGCTGGATACCGTCATTTTAACGGATGCACTCACCTCCCTTGACACACTTGCATTTTACGGCTGTTATCGCCTGATCATGGTCCTCCTTCCCGATACACTGACCGAGATCGGCAGTTATGCCTTCTCGGGCTGCAGCGCCCTCAAATACGTGCGGCTGCCCGATGCACTAACCACCATCGGCGACGGTGCCTTTTCGGAGTGCGGCTCGCTACAGACGTTGACCATTCCCGACAGCGTGACGCAGATGGGGCTGGGTGCGCTGATGAGCTGTACCTCGCTGGTCGAGCTGTCGATTCCATTTGTCGGCCAGACGCGTACAAGTAACACCCACCTCGGGTATATCTTCGGTGCACAGTCCTATACCTGGAACCGCGATTTTCTCCCCTCCTCGCTGCAATTTCTGACCGTACGCAGCGGCGATATTTCCAATTATGCTTTTTACGAATGTGATGGCTTATACAGCATCACGCTCCCCGAGAGCTGTACGCAGATCGGCGTACGCGCCTTCCACGGCTGTACCTCACTGCGTCAGATCGCTCTGCCTGACAGCATCACCCATATCGGCGATATGGCGTTCTCCGATTGTCGCTACCTCACCTCGATCACCATGGGTGACAACGTCGTCGAAATCGGTATGCAGGCTTTCATGGATTGTATCAATCTGACCGAGATCACCCTCTCTGACGAGGTGACCATGCTCTCCCCCTCCCTTTTCTCCGGCTGCAAGCGGCTGGCAAGCGTGACGGTCAGCGATAAGCTGACCACGGTAGATGACGGTGTTTTTCATGACTGCATCTCACTGACGACCGTCCGCACACACAGCGGAAATACGCTTGATGCCACCAAGGTCGCCATCGGACGGGATAACGCCGCACTGGAAAATTGCCTCAATCCTTGATTTTTTGTAAAAATTCACTTTTTTCCCTTTTGCTCTTGTAAATAATCGTAAAATTTGGTATAATATAAAGAAAAGCATTCAAGCCGTTGGAAAGGAAGGTCATCATGGTCACAACCGCTACAAAAAGAAACAGCAAAACACTTTTATATCATGCGCAGCTGCTTGACACCGACCGCGCTGCCTTCTTCCCCGGTGAGATGCTGTACGAAGACGGCGTTATCCTTGGGACAGGAGCACCCGACACGCTGCCCCGCGAGGATGCCGTGCTGCTGGACGCCCACGGTGCGCTGATCGCCCCCGGTCTTGTGGATATTCACTCCCATGGTCGCGCCGGCGGAGATTTTATCAGTGCCGATGAGCAAACGCTCTGTCGAATGTCCCGCTCTTATCTGGATGCGGGTGTGACCACGGTCATGCCGACTCTGGCATCCGCCCCGTATGACGAATATTTTGCCGCGGCTGACCGCATCCGTGCAGCCGCCATGCATGCAGACGGCGCGCGTCTGCTCGGCATTCATCTGGAGGGACGCTATCTCAATCCTAAAAAGCGAGGAGCTCACGCCCCTCATCTGCTTGCCCCTCTTGACCCGAGTGAGCTTGCTGCCCTGCATGAGCGAATGTGCCGCCCCGATGCCCCCACGCCCATTCGCCTGAGCGCGGCATGGGAGCTGGACGGCAGCGGTGAATTTATCACGACCGCGCGCGCTCTGGGCATCGCGCTCTCCCTTGGTCATACCGAGGCAAGCTACGCGCAGGCGTGTGAGATCGTCGGGCGCGGCGTGAGCTGCTTTACCCACTTGTTCAACGCCATGCCTCCGCTGCACCATCGCGACGGTGGTGCGGTCGCCGCTTGCTTTGATTGCGGCGCGTACGGCGAGATCATCTGTGACGGCTTTCACATCGCCCCTCACATGGTTCGCCTTGCCTACCGCTTGCTCGGACGGGAGCACACCATCCTGGTCAGTGACTCGATGCAAGGCACAGGCTGTCCTGACGGCAGCTACACCATCGCCGGCATGGACGTCATCGTCAAGGAAGGTAAAGCTTACACAACCGACGGTGCCATCGCGGGCAGCACGCTGGGGCTGCTTGACGGTGTGCGCAATTTGATGCAATTTTGCAAAATTCCCCTTGCAGACGCTTTATGCTGCGCCACGGTCAATCCCGCCCGCGCGGCCAACATAGACACCCTGGTCGGATCTCTCAAGGCAGGCCTTGCCGCAGATTTTCTCATGCTGCGTCAGGACCGTGATCAAATCACGCTTACCGATATCTACGTCGGTGGCATTGGTAAAGGAGGTATTCGATCTTGAATCCCGACACCAAAACACCCTTGCCGATCCGATACGCGGGGGGACATTCCCGCTCGGTCAAAAAAAGCGCTGCGGACATTCTGTCCCGCCCGGGCATCCGCATGAGTATGATCCTTGCCACACTGTTGTTTATTTCAGTCTGGATCGGTACTCTTTATCTTGTGGAAAACACGTGGCTCGCACTGGATTGGAGCGGGCTGTATGAGTCAAGCCCATTGCTCTATTCTGCGTTGGATATTCTTCTGTATCTGGTCGACGGGCTGATCGTCATCTTTTTATGCATTCCGCTGGCATACGGATGGTTTCGCTTTATGTACCTTGCCGCCGGCGGTGTAACGCCGCCGTATTCGGTTTTGTTCACTGCGTTCGGTAATCAAACGATCTATCTTCGCTCTCTTGCGCTGATGCTGCGTCTACTTTTGCGCTGCGCCATTCCCCTGCTAATCTTCGCCGCGGCTGCTGTGATCGCTTTTCTGTTTTTCACCTTGGGCGGCGTTTTCGGTATATTTCTGATGGTGATCTTCTCTGTTCTTGCCGCCGTAGCGTTGCTTTTGGGTACGCTCTATAACGCAGGCGTGACGTTGGTCATCTTTTTGGACATCAATCACCCCGACCTCTCCGTAAAAACGCTCTTTGCTCAAGCCAAGCAGCTGCTTGAAAAGAAAAAAGCCGAGCTGTGGCTTATGGAGCTGACTCTGATCCCGTGGTTACTGCTCGGACTTGTGACCATCGGAACCGTACTGATCTTTCACACCATCCCGCTGTATTTCATTTCGCTGCAGCGTGCCTTATGCGGCATTACGGGTGAAATTCTCCCCGTTGCCGAAACCGTTACCAAATCCACTACGTAAATCAGATTCTATTTTTCAACATAATAACACCGCTGCCCATTCGCAGCGGAAGAGGAGACATTATGAACACCAAAGAAAAATTTTATGTTACCACCGCCATCGCCTACGCATCCAAAAAGCCGCACTTCGGCAACACCTATGAGGCGATCATGACCGACGCCCTGACCCGCTATAAGAGAGAAATGGGCTACGACGTCTTTATGTGCACCGGCACGGACGAGCACGGTCAGAAAATCGAAGATCTTGCCAAGGATGCAGGCATCACCCCCAAGGCATACGTGGATGGTGTCGCAGGCGAGATCAAAGCGCTGTGGGATCACATGAACGTCAAGTACGACCACTTCATCCGCACCACCGACGACTACCACGAGGCTGCTGTGCAGAAGATTTTCAAGAAATTCTACGAGCAGGGTGACATTTACAAGGGCAAATACGAAGGCTGGTATTGCGTCCCCTGCGAGTCTTTCTTCACCGACACGCAGGCTGTTGATTGCAAGTGTCCCGACTGTGGCAGACCCGTGCAGAAAGCAAGCGAAGAAGCTTATTTCTTCAACATGAAGAAGTATGCGGGCAAGCTGATGGAGCACATTGAAGCACATCCCGAATTTATCGAGCCCGAGAGCCGCAAAAAGGAGATCGTCAATAACTTCCTCAAGGTCGAAGGCGGTTTGCAGGATCTCTGCGTTTCCCGTACCTCTTTCACTTGGGGTATTCCCGTAGAGGGCGATTCCAAGCATGTCACCTATGTTTGGCTGGACGCGCTGACCAACTATATCACTGCCATCGGCTACGATCCCGAAAAGTCGTTTGAGGAGCAGAGCGAGAAATTCAAGAAACTCTGGCCTGCTGATGTCCACATCATCGGCAAGGACATCATCCGTTTCCACACCATCTACTGGCCCATCTTCCTGATGGCACTTGATCTGCCCCTGCCGAAGAAGGTATTCGCGCATCCTTGGTTCAATTTCGGTGCGGACAAGATGTCCAAATCCAAGGGTAACGTCATTTACGCCGACGAGCTTGCCGAGCGTTTCACGGTAGACGGCGTTCGTTACTACGCTCTGTCCGAGATGCCCTACGCCAACGACGGCTCCATCACCTATGAGAGCGTCATCAAGCGCTTTAACACTGACCTTGTCAACAACCTCGGTAACTTAGTCAAGCGCACGCTGGATATGCAGAAGAAGTATTTCGGCTCTGTCATTCAGGCCCCCGTCGCCAAGGATGCGCTGGACGATGAAGTCATCGCTGCTTGCGTCAAGGCATACGGTGAGGTCGTTGAGTGCATGGATTCCTACCGCATTGCCGACGCGCTGGAGGCGATCTTTACCATGCTCTCCCGCGCCAACAAGTATATTGATGAAACCACGCCTTGGACGCTTGCCAAGGATGAGGCAAACCGTGAGCGTCTTGGCACTGTGCTTTACACGCTGCTGGAGGCGATCCGCTGGGGTGCTGTGCTGCTCTCTCCCTTCATTCCCGCAACGGCTGAGGAAATTCTCAATGAGCTGAATACCGATGCCCGCGGCTACGCCACCATCGGCACTGCCGAGCAGTTTGGCGCGTTGGTCGCCGGCAACACCGTCAGCGACTCCAAGGTACTGTTTGCCCGTATGGACGAGGCAAAGGTACTCGCGGAGCTGGAGGCAGAGCGCGAGGCGAAAATGGCAGCCGCAGCCAAGGCAGAGGCACCTGTTGAAAAACCCGAGGGCTGCGCCCTCATTGGTATTGAGGACTTCATGGGTATCGAGCTGCGCACGGCAAAGATTATCGCCTGCGAAGGCGTTCCGAAGGCAAAAAAGCTGCTCAAGCTGCAGCTTGATCTTGGTTACGAGCAGCGTCAGGTAGTTTCCGGCATTGCCAAGTATTACACGCCCGATCAGCTGATCGGCAAAAAGATCATCGTCGTCGCCAACCTCAAGCCCGCAACTCTTTGCGGCGTTGAATCCAACGGCATGATTCTCGCCAGCGGCGAGGAGACTGTCCGCGTTGTCTTCCTGGATCCCGAAACGCCTCTGGGCGAGAGAGTGAGATAAGACGATGCGGGGCTTTGCCCCGAACCCCACCAAGAAAACTTTTTTGAAAAAAAGTTTTCTTGGATCTTTCAAAAAACGAAAAAAGGAAGACAGGAAAATGGATATTTTGGTCATCGGCGGCACGCGCTTTTTCGGCATCCCCATGGTAGAAGAACTGTTACGGCAGGAACATCACGTCACCGTTGCCACACGCGGCAACACGCATGGAATGTTCGGTGATCGCGTTGCATATCTTACGCTGCAAAGAAACGATCCCGACAGCATGCGCACCGCCCTGCAAGGCAAGCATTTTGACGTAGTAATCGACAAAATTGCTTACTGCTCAAACGATATTCGTTATGCACTGGATGTATTGGATTGTGAAAAATACATTCACATGTCCTCCACTGCCGTTTACAATCCCAAGCACATGGACACCAAGGAAACGGATTATGACCCTTGCGCCCATCCCCTGCTTTGGTGTGCGCGCGATGCGGCATCTTACGCTGAGGTCAAGCGACAAGCCGAGCACGCGCTTTTCCAAGCATATCCCGACCAAAAATCCATTGCTGTCCGCTATCCCTTTGTAATCGGGGCGGATGACTACACCCGCCGCTTGCATTTTTATATAGAACACACGCTGCGCGGCATTCCTATGTATATTGATAATCTCGATGCACAGATGGGATATATCCACTCTGACGAAGCAGGCTTATTTATGGCACATCTCGTCACCACGGACTTCGTCGGCGCGATCAACGGCTGCTCTCGCGGCACCATCTCGCTGCGAGAAATCATCGAATACGTGGAGAAAAAATGCAAAGTGCGCGCCGTTTTGTCGCCGGATGGTGACCCTGCGCCCTACAATGGCGAGGTTGCTTACAGTATCAATACCAACCTTGCTTCCTCTCTTGGTTTTACTTTCTCCAATCTCCACGATTGGATCTATGACCTGATCGATCACATCATCAAGGATTTTGGTTAAACTCGGGGCTTTGCCCCGAACCCCACCAAGAAAACTTTTTTGAAAAAAAGTTTTCTTGGATCTTTCAAAAAACTTAAAAACTTAGTCCATGAATGAAAGTTTTTGGAAATCCAAAAACCTTTTTTCAAAAAGGTTTTTGGCAGGAGCGCGAGGGCAGCGCCCTCGCAATCTTCCCGCATACACCACAAAATTCCCGGAGGAAAACCTCACATGAAAATTACCGTTATCGGCTGCGGGCGTTGGGGCTCGCTGATCACATGGTATCTGGATCGCATGGGGCACGACGTCACGCTTTACGGCATGATCTCCGCACCCGAGATGCAGCGCTTTTTGGCAACGCGTCAAAACGATCTTCTGACCTTGCCCGAATCCGTCCGTCTGACCACCGACATAGCCGACATTCCATCGGCACAGACCATCATTATCTCCATCCCTTCCCAAGCGCTCTCAGGGCTGATGGAGGAGCTCGCTCCGCTGCAGCTGCGAAACAAGACTGTCGTGCTCTGTATGAAGGGAATTGAGATATCCACAGGGCGAAGACTCAGTGAAATTGCCACGCAGGCGCTCGATCCCTCCTGCCCTGTTGCCGTCTGGCTCGGTCCCGGTCACGTACAAGAATTTTACAAGGGCAATCCCTCCTGTATGGTCATTGACTCGGAAAACGATGCGGTCAAGCACCGTCTGGTCGATGAATTTTCCAGCGATCTGATTCGCTTTTATTACGGGCAGGATCTGATCGGCAACGAGATCGGTGCTGCTGCCAAGAACGTCATCGGTATCGCTGCGGGTATGCTGGACGGTTATCACCTTGGTACCCTCAAAGGTGCGCTGATGGCGCGCGGAACTCGCGAGGTAGCCCGCTTGATCAAAGCCATGGGTGGTAATGAACTTTCCGCCTACGGGCTTTGCCACCTTGGCGATTATGAGGCGACCGTCTTCTCCCCCCACTCCCACAACCGCGCGTTTGGCGAGTGCTTTGCCAAGGGCGAGCCCTACACCGCGCTCGCCGAGGGATATTATACCGCACGCGCTATGATGGGGCTCAGCACCAAGTACGACGTCGAGCTGCCCATCTGCCGCACCGTCTACAATATCCTGTATGAAAATGCGGATTGCCGCGCTGCTCTGATGGAGCTGATGGCAAGACCGTTGAAAAACGAGTTTTAAGAAATGAAAAGGCAGGGGGAAACTTTTTTTAAAAAAAGTTTCCCCCTGCACCCCTTTCAAAAAACTTAATCAATATATGGCTGCGGGTGCTGCATCTTCGCAGCCATGGACATCTTCTTTCGCTGTCATGCGGGGCGGGGGCCCCACAAGAACAATGCATTTGTACAGAGAGAAGATCGCAGTTACAAATAAGCAACAAATTTTTCAAAAGTTTTTGGGGTTCCAAGGGGCAGCGCCCCTTGTACCACATGGAGATAAAACATGAAACTAATCGATTCCCACGCACATTACTTCGACCGTCGCTACGACGATCCCGATCAGGGCGAGAGCGCCGACGCTCTGCTCGCCCGCATTCTTGCACCTGACAGTCCCATCGGCGGCATTGTCAACGTCGGCACCAATTTGACCACCTCCCGCTTGTGCATAACGCAGGCGGCGCAATACCGCGGCATGGCTTGCGCCATTGGGCTGCACCCCGAAGATGCGCTGCTCTCAAGCGATCCACACGCCGAGACAGATGCCATAGAAACGCTGCTGCGGCAAAATAAAGACACCCTGCGAGAACAAAAGATCGTCGCGCTGGGCGAGATCGGGCTGGACTATTACGACCATGGGTTCCCCCTCAATAAGCCTTTGCAGCAGGAGATATTCGAGCGCCAGCTCGCTCTTGCCGCGGAGCTTGATCTCCCCGTCATCATCCACGACCGCGATGCCCACGGGGATTGCTTTGAAACCGTGCTGCGTTATCCTACTTTACGTGGTGTTTTTCACAGCTACAGCGGCAGTGCCGAGATGGCAAAGGAGCTGTATCGCCGCGGCTGGATGATTTCCTTTTCGGGAGTCGTCACCTTCAAAAATGCCCGACGGGTGCAAGAGGTCGCCGCAAGTATCCCCCTTGAATCCTTGCTTGTGGAAACCGATGCCCCATACCTCGCGCCGCACCCCTACCGCGGCAAGCGAAACGACTCTTCCCTGATGATCCACACGGCAAGCGCTCTTGCCGCGCTGCACGGCATCTCGCCCGCAGAGCTGGCAAGCATCACCGGTGATAACGCCCGACGCCTGTTCGGAACGGATTTTTCCTCTTGATTTTTCGCCAAAATTCTTCAAAATCCAACTTTTTAGGCAAAGTGCACAAATTTAGCCCTTCGATTTCTACATTCTGACAAGTAAGACCTTTTCGCCAACCCCTTGCAAAATATGAAAATATGTAGTATAATATTTTATAGCCTTGCGGAGCGCACACAGCGTTACCGATGAACATAATGGGCTTACATATACGATTTCCATCAGAAAGGCAGGTCCCGCACAAGAGCGGGAACGAAGGAACCCAAAACTATGGCTGCAATTGAAACCAAACGCATCAGAAACGTCGCATTACTCGGACACAGTGGCTGCGGAAAGACATCGCTCGCAGAGGCAATGCTGTACATTTCGGGCGGCACGGACCGTCTGGGCAAGATCGCCGACGGAAACACGGTCTGCGACTACGACCCCGAAGAAATCGCAAGAAAATTCTCTCTTTCCGGCGCGGTTGCTCCGCTGACCTGGAAGGATATTAAAATCAATATTTTGGATACCCCGGGATATCTGGACTTTGCCGGTGAGGTCGCGCAGTCTCTTCGCGTGGCCGACAGTGCTTTGATCGTCATCGATGCCAAATCGGGCATTCAGGTCGGCACCGAGCTCGCTTGGGACGCTGCTACCGACGCGGGGCTGCCCAAGTCCTTCTTTATCAACAAGTTTGACGACAACGAGGCAAGATTTGCCAAGGTGCTTGACGCCTTGCACGACAAATGGGGCAAAAAGATCTGCCCTTTGACCATCCCGATGGTTCAGGACGGTGAGGTCAAGGGAGCGATCGACCTGGTCGGCATGGAGGCGCACGTCTTTGACGACGCAGGACACCATTCTATTCACGCCATTCCCGATGAGTCTGCCGAGGCTGCCGAGAAGTACCACGATATGCTGCTTGAGGCGGTTGCAAGTGCAGATGAATCCTTGATGGAAAAATACTTCGGCGGTGAGGACATCACCCGCATGGAGTGTGCAAACGGCATCCACGAGGGCATCATTCACGGCGACATCGTGCCCGTTTTCTGCGGCGCCGCTACCAAGCTGTGGGGCGTCTGGACGCTGCTGGACAAGATTGAGGAGTCCTTCCCCCGCCACACCGCCAAGATCGAGGAATACGTCATCCGCGACGGCGAGGAGGACACGGTTGAGATCAATCCCGACGGCGAGCCCGCGATCTTTGTATTCAAGACGGTCGCTGACCCCTTCGTTGGTAAGATGAACTTCTTCAAGGTCATGAACGGTACGCTGAAAAAGGATTCTGAGCTGACCAACCGCACGACAGGCGAAACCGAAAAGCTGACCCGCATCTACACCATCAAGGGTAAAAAGCAGACTGAGGTCGACGAGCTGGTCTGCGGCGATATCGGTATGACCGCAAAGCTCACCAACACCAACACCAACGACACCCTGACCTGGGGTTCGGATTATTCCTACAGTAAGATCACCTTCCCTGTTTCCTATCTGGCACAGGCGATGATCCCCGCGTCGGTTGCCGACGAGAGCAAGATCTCGCAGGCGATCACCCGTATGGCAGAGGAGGATCTGACCATTCGTTACGAGAACGATGCCGACACCAAGGAGATGGTTGTCTACGGCATGGGCGATATGCATCTGGCTGTGCTGGCTGCAAGATTGAAAGCGCGTTTCGGTGCAAACGTTCGCTACGAGCATCCCAAGATTGCTTACCGCGAGAAGATCACCAAGCCCTGCGACGTAGAGGGACGCCACAAGAAACAGAACGGTGGCTCGGGTCAGTTCGGCCATGTCAAGATCCGTTTCGCTCCCGGTGAGGCAGAGGGTCTGACCTTCACCGTTTCCGTCGTCGGCGGTACGGTTCCGAAGAACTTCTATCCCGCCGTTGAAAAGGGTCTGCAGGAGGCCATGGCAAAAGGTGTCGCAGGTTACCCGCTGACCAACCTGGCAGCCGATCTGTACGACGGCTCTTATCACGCCGTTGACTCGGATGAGCTTTCCTTCAAGACTGCTGCATCTCTGGCATACAAGGAGTGCCTCAAGCTGGCCTCTCCCGTGCTGCTGGAGCCGACGGGCGATCTTGCCATCACTGTTCCCGACGGCATGGTGGGTGATGTCATCGGTGACTTGAACAAGCGCCGCGGCAGCGTCATGGGCATGGAGCCCGACGCCAAGAAGAAGAACTACACCGTTGTCAGCGCCATCGCGCCCAAGGCAGAGATTATGGATTATCCCATCGCTCTGCGCGCCATGACGCAGGGACGCGGCTCCTTCTCCTTCAATGTGACCGGTTATGACATTGTTCCCGCAATGGTCGCAGCCAAGGTCATCGAAAACGCCGAAAAGTAATATTAAAAATCAAGGGCTGCCGCAGCTGCGGCAGCCCTTATTGTTGGGAACAATGGGTGTTGGGGCGTTGCCCCAAGCCCCACATAAGGTGCTTTTTCGAGAAAAAGCACCTTATGGATTCTTAAAAAGCTTTATTGAATGATTTTTGAATGGGTTCCTTTCCGGTGGATGAAGGAAGGGCTGCCGCAGCTGCGGCAGCCCTTATTATTGGGAGCAATGGGTGTTGGGGCGTTGCCCCAAGCCCCACATAAGGTGCTTTTTCGAGAAAAAGCACC
>JAFTJZ010000060.1 GCA_017456145.1 Clostridia bacterium | reverse complement strand
TTGCGGATTCTTAAGGTGCTTTTTCTCGATAAAGCACCTTAAGTGGGGCTTGGGGCAACGCCCCAACAACCCCAGAAAAATTAGCGCCCTTCCGAATTTCGGGAGGGCGCTGCCCCTTGGAACCCCGCCAAGACCCTTTTTGAAAAAAGGGTCTTGGATTCCCAAAAACTTTAAGTATATAAATCTAATAAAGCTTTTTGCGGATTCTTAAGGTGCTTTTTCTCGAAAAAGCACCTTAAGTGGGGCTTGGGGCAACGCCCCAACAACCCCAGAAAAATTAGCACCCTTCCGAACTTCGGGAGGGCGCTGCTTGTTATGTTAAAGCTTGACATCCCATAAAAATCCAAAGATGCTGATGGCTGCACCGATCAGTAGCAGCACAAGGGCGATACCGCCATATACGCCACCCTGGTTGAGGATGCAGATGCCCATAAAGAATAAACTGATCAGGATCAGTACAATGCCGGCTAACATAATCTTGACACTTTTCATGATAATCTCCTTAAGATGCGTTTATATGTCGATCCCGCGCTCCGCAAGAAATGCTTTCAGCTGGTCTGCCGTCGGCAGAGAGGGAATCGCGCCAACACCCGTGACCGTGATCGCGCCGACTGCATTGGCGTACCGCACAGCGGTGTCGATCGAAGTGCCACGGGAAAGCTCGTAGGCTAAGGCACCATTGAAACTGTCGCCTGCGGCAACGGTGTCCACGGGCTTGACAGGGAATCCCGCAACGGTACGGATGCCGTTTTCATCGGCGATGACCGCACCTCGGGAGCCGATGGTGGTAACCACCGTTCGTACACCGAGATCCCGTAAATGGCGGGCGGCGGCATAAACCTGCGCCTCGGTTTCGGTGGGGAGCGCGGTCAAGACAGAGAGCTCGGTCTCGTTGGGAGTTAAAATGTCGATCATGGGGAGCAACTCCTCGGCGATCGGGTAGGCGGGTGCGGGATTGAGAATCAAACGCACCTTCTTCTCATGGCATAGACGAATGAGTGTCTGCGTGATGTCACGATGCAGCTCGTGCTGCATGATAACCATGCTCCCTTCGGTCAGATCCTCCTCAATGGCAGCGACGTCGGAAAGGTCGAAGGTGTGGTTGGCGGCGGGGATGACACAGATCTGATTTTCACCCGCACGGTTGATCATGATCTGGGCAAGTCCCGTTGCATCGGCTGATGTGAAAAGATGGGAGGTGTCGATTCCCTCGGATTGGAGCAACTCCCGGTAGCGTGCGCCGTGAGTATCGTTCCCGAGCTTGCCGATCATTTTGACCTTTGCTCCCAGACGAGCCGCAGCGACGGCCTGGTTTGCCCCCTTGCCGCCGAAAAAGTAATCCAAAGACTTTGCCATGATGGTCTGCCCGGGGAGAGGAAAATCGTCAAGGCGCACCACCATGTCCACGGCAAGCGAGCCGATGACGGTGACGTTGATCGGATCGATCTTATGCATGATTATTTATCCCCCAGACGTTTTGCGTGAAGTTGACGGTAGCGGCGAGGCGTGACTTGCTTTTTGCGGCGGAAAAATTTAATAAAGTGAGAGGCATCGTTAAAGCCGCAGGCAAGAGCGACGTCGGCGACACTCTCATCGGTGGTGATCAGCATATATGCGGCCATGTTGATGCGGTAATCAATCAGATATTCGACGGGAGAGCAGCCTGCGATCTTTTTGAAATAGCGGCAGAAATAGTTCGGCGAGAGCTCGGCGGCATTTGCCATGTCTGCCAGTGTCAGCTCCTGCGCGTAGTGCTCCTCGATCAAAGAGAGTACACGGCGCACGGCGCGCTGTGCCTTGGCGTCGTGATCGTGCAGCTGCTCGGAGGAATGCCAGCGGCCGTCCTGCAGCATACGACCGATGATCTGCAGCACCAGACCGCGTGCCTCCAGCTCATATCCGATGCGCTTGGCGCTGCTGATGATACGAAAGAGATTATCAAAAAGCTCGCGCAGCCCCAGTGGGTTGCGGCCCAGCGAGGCGTTCATTCGCCAGGTGTTGTCATCCAGATGCTCGCAATAGGCGGTGCTGATCTCATCGTTGCCCACAAGACGACGCAGGTCAAAGACAATATATTCATAAACACAATCGGGAGTCGGATCGGTAACCGTCAGCAAGGCCCCGCTTTGGATGAAGTACATATCCCCGGCGCCTGCGGAGTACGTGGCGTCGTTGATGTGAAGGGTGAGTTCTCCTTGCGTGACACAAAGAATCTCATGCTCGGTGCGCGATTGCAGCGGAGAAGACAGAGGCGCACTTTGGGTGGTGACACGATAAGCCTCCATCGGGAGACCCGCCTTGCCGATCTGTGGCGTTTCGTTGAGTTCGTTCATGGGATCATAGCTCCTTTCACAAGCAATCCTTGGCGTTGAATCGACGGAAATACAGTTCCGACTATATTTTATCATAATATTTTGCAATTGTCAATGCATTGATATGGAATATTTTTGTTTTTTTGCATTATTTTTTTGAATTCTTAATAAATTGCCCGAATGCGGGGGCGATGTACGGTAAATACTGCTTGGATTGGAGGGTGAATAATAAAGTATAATTACGCGAAGGCGGCATAAATAAAATGAAATTGTCGGTTGTACCTGTTGACAAACGGACGTGAATATGATAAAATAAGGGCACAATACATTTGTCGCAAAGGAGATCATTTCATGCGTCAACTTAATACGTATTACAGTAAAGCCCTCGATCTGGAAATTCCATATCTGATCACAACGCCGACGGGATTTGATCCTGCAAGGGAGAGTCTTCCCCTGATCTTGTTTTTACACGGTGCGGGTGAGCGCGGCAGTGACGGTCGTGCGATCGGTGTCCACGGGATCCCGAAATATTTCGGCGCGGATGAGGATTACCTTTCGCAGCGTGTGATCACGCTCTCGCCGCAATGCCCTGAGGGGGAGGTGTGGATTCACTTGACCCGCCTTGTCAAGGCGCTGCTTGACGAAACGATAAAAAAATACAATGTCGATGTGGATTGCATAAGCGTAACGGGGATCAGCATGGGCGGCTTTGGCACATGGGATATGCTCTGTACCTACCCGGACACCTTTGCTGCGGCGGCGCCGATCTGTGGCGGCGGTATGAGCTGGAACATTCACACAGCCACACCCGTTCGTGCGTTTCATGGAGATGCCGACGGTGCGGTTCCTCTGAATTGCTCGCTGGATATGGTCAATTCTCTCAATGCTCGCGGCGGAAAGGCCGATCTGACCATCTATCACGGCTGCGGACATGACTCTTGGACGCGTGCGTATGAACAGACCGATTTGATTGCATGGCTGGCGAGAGCCAGACGCTGATGTTTGCACCTTTCTCCCGAGATGCAACTCCCTTTTTTACCTCCGATAGGTAATGCTTACCGTCGGAGGTGCTTTTTTTTCATATTTCTTAAAATTGTTTTGTTTTTTTTCGCGATAACTCTTGATTTTCTTTACATTATGTGATATAATGATACGCGTATCGTATTATGTCGCCGTTTGCCATTGTGGAGAGATTTTTATCTTTTCCGGTCGCCCAGCGGCGAATTTTGCTGAATTTTACACGATATGTCTTTTTACCCCTCGTAGGTTTGCCGACGCGACAAACCGATTTTTTAAGTAAAACATAAGGTGGTATCGACGTAATGAATATTCCCACACAGACCTTGAACCATATATGTGAAGTTTTCGGACTTCCCGGCGAGATAGTTTCGACCGAGATTATCGGCAACGGTAACATAAACCGAACATACGACGTCCTGATGGAGGACGGCGATATTCGCACACGCTACATCTTCCAGAGCATCAATACCTTTGTTTTCAAGCAGCCCGTCGGAATCATGCAGAATATTGCAAGAATCACGGCGCACTGCGGAGAAAAGCTGCGCGCAATGGGAGAGAGCCGCGACCGTGTCATGCACTTTATGGTGCGGGACAACGGCGATAATTACTACATCGATGGCGATGCCTTCTGGCGCGTTTGCGAATTTGTCCCCAATACGGTGGCGTATAATGCCAGCGAAGATCCTGCTATTTTGCGAGCGGCGGGACGTGCCTTCGGACAATTTCAGACCATGCTCGCTGATTTTGATGCGACGCTTTTACACGAAACCATTCCGAATTTTCACAATACCAAGCAGCGTTATCTGACGCTGGATGAACATATCAAGGCTGACCCGGTGGGCAGAGTGGCCTCGGTGCGAGCCGAAATTGACACGCTTGCCGATATGCGAGAGGACGCACTGCGTCTTTGCGATATGCTGGAGCGCGGAGAGCTGCCTCTTCGTGTGACGCACAACGACACCAAGATCAATAACGTTTTGTTTGATGCCGACACGGGCAGGGAAAAGACGGTCATTGATCTGGATACCGTGATGCCCGGGCTTGTGGCGTATGATTTTGGCGATGCCATCCGATTTGCCGGCAACCGCTCGGCAGAGGATGAGAAGGATCTGTCGCTGACCGGCTTGGATATGGAGCGCTTTACGGCATTTACCGAAGGTTTCGTCGGGGAACTTGCAGCTACGTTGACCGAAAATGAGAGAAGGACGTTGGCTCTTGGTGTGTTTGTCATGACCGTCGAGCTTGCGGTGCGTTTCCTTGATGACTACATCTGCGGCGACCAATATTTCAAATTGCTTTATCCCGAGCACAATCTGGTGCGTACGCGCTGCCAGATTCGTCTGGCTCAGGACGTGTGGTCCCGACTGGATCAGATGAACGATGTGGTCGAAACGATTTACAAGGACGCGCTGAAGGCGCATTCCTGTGCGCAATAATGACGGAAAGGAACCCCGTTTTATATTAAACGGTATACAATATCATATCATGAACAATTCCAATCGATTCTTATGGCTGCCGAGAAAGGTCGTCCTTGCACTGTTCGACCTCGTCTGTCTTTTGGCCGTAGATGTTTTATATTATCTGATCGTAATGCTCATCCCGAATGTGGAATACCCGGAGCTGTCTGTTTATTTCATCAATTCTTTGATCCTTGTCGCCTGTGTTGTCGCGATGCGCTTTACTCTGGGTGTGTATGCGACCGTCTGGCGCTATACAGATACGCGAGCGTATCTGATGCTGATCATCTCCGATACCTTGGGAGCACTTGTTGCATGGCTCCTGACCATCCTCACACCACTGCCCAATGCCACGTTGCATTATTCCGCGGTGGCACCGATTGCGCTGGTGGTGGCGCTGGCGGCAAGATTCTGTTACCGACAGCTCTACCGCAGAACCAACCGCGCCGACAAGAGCATCCACAAAATCCCCGTTGCCATCATCGGTGCGGGACAGATTGGCGCACTGCTTGCCGAGGAGCTGGCATACAGCGAAAAATCGCATTATAAGCCACTTTTCTTTATCGACAAGGATAAGTCCAAGGCGGGCGGTAAGGTAAGCGGTCTGCGCGTTTATCAGGAAAACGACGAGACCATTGAGTTTATCAAATCTCAGCCCGTCAGCGAGATTTTTATCGCGCTGCCAAAGCTTGACAGCGAGCGGGCAGAGGAGATCTTTCAAAAATACAGCCCGACAGGATGTAAGATCAAACTTTACGATATGCCGGTGCGCAACATGAATGAGGTGCAGGATACAAGTGTTCGTCCACGCGGTACCATCCGCGAGTTTCAAGTGGAGGACCTGCTCTTCCGCAAATCGATGTCGATCAACGATCGTGCCTCCTTTGATTACTATAGGGACAAGGTCGTTCTGGTCACGGGCGGTGGCGGCTCGATCGGTAGTGAGATCTGCCGACAGCTTGCCAAGTGCCACCCAAAGCAACTGATCATTCTGGATATTTACGAAAACAATGCGTATGACATTCAGCAAGAGCTCCTTCGCGAGTACGGAAACAAGCTTGACCTTTGTGTTGAAATTGCTTCGGTGCGCGACCGCAAGAGATTGGAGGCGGTCTTTGCTGCCTACCGTCCGCAGATCGTCTTCCACGCAGCGGCACACAAGCACGTGCCCTTGATGGAGCACAGCGGATGTGAGGCGATCAAGAACAATGTCATGGGTACTTACAATACCGCCGATATGGCGGAGAAATTCGGCGCGGAGAAATTTATTCTGGTCTCCACCGACAAGGCCGTCAACCCGACCAACATCATGGGCGCATCCAAGCGGATGTGTGAGATGATCATTCAGTGCCGTACCGACAGCAAGACCAGCTTTGCAGCGGTTCGTTTCGGTAACGTGCTCGGATCTAACGGCTCGGTCATTCCGCTCTTTAAGCGACAGATCGCAAGCGGCGGCCCCATAACTCTGACAGATAAGAACATCATTCGTTACTTTATGACCATTCCCGAGGCATCCCAACTGGTGATGGAGGCGGGAGCGATGGCGCAGCGCGGCGAGCTGTTCGTGCTGGACATGGGCAAGCCCGTCAAGATTTACGATCTGGCGCTGAATATGATCAAGCTCTCGGGCTTGGTTCCCGAAAAGGATATCAAGATCGTTGAGATCGGGCTGCGTCCCGGAGAAAAGCTGTTCGAGGAGCTTTTGATGAAGACAGAAACGCTGGATAAGACCTCCAACAACATGATCTTCATCGAAAAGGATACGCCGCTCTCCCGCGAGGAGGTGGATCGCAAGATCGATCTGCTTTGCCGCGCGGTCAGGGAGACCGAAAACGATATCGCCTCGCCGCGGATCAAGGAGGCGATGATGCAAGCCGTTCCTACCTTCCGCAATCCCGAGGAGATCAACTGTACTGCGATGCAGTCCGAGGAGATGAAGGAAGCGCGCGATGACCTTGCCAACCCCGTCACCGCACAATGAGTGATGATCCCAAAGTAGCATAAACGTGTTGTATCTTTAATATAAATAGAAAGAACCGCTGTGGCGGTATGGTGAAACCAAATGCAAACTGAAATTTCGATTAAGGATTTATGGGGCATTGCCAGAAAGTATATGATCCTTTTACTGGTCGTTACAATCTGCGCCGGTGCTCTCGGCTTTGCTGTGACAGAGTTCCTCATAGATCCCGAATATACGGCCGTCGCAAGTATGTACGTATATTCTGAGGCAGGAACGGGTAGTACGAACACCAGCGAGCTTACTTATGCCAAGTCTTTGGTGAATACTTACGAGGTCGTTATCAATTCCGATACGGTCATGCAGCTGGTCGTGGATGAACTCAAGCCGGAATATCCCGAGCTGGAGCTCAAGGAGATCAAGCAAATGGTCGTCGTTGAATCGATCAACGACACTGAGGCGTTCAGTATTTCGGTTACGGCGACCGATCCTGTCATGGCAGCTGCGATCTGTAACGTGATTACCGAGATCGCACCCAGCGAGGTCATCCGCGTGGTCAAGGCCGGTGACGTACAGATCATCGACCCCGCGAAGGTTCCTACCGTGGCAGACCATCCCGTTCTTCGTAACACCGCGCTGTGCGCCATGGTCGCACTGGTGCTGGCTTATGCGATCTGTTTCCTTTATACCATGCTCGATACTAAGGTGTACTCCCGTGAGGAGCTGACCAACAATTTTGAGGTGCCGATCCTTGGTGTTATTCCCGACAACAATGTCGCGGGTAAGGGACGCTCCTCCAAGACTGCCCAGCACTCCACCATTCAAGAGGACAGACTTCGTCTTCTGACCTCCAAGTCACCCTTTAACGTCGCCGAGGCGTATCGCATGATGCGCACCAGCATCAATTATTTGCCCATTGAGAGTAAGTGCAAAAAGCTGGCAGTGACCAGCTCCGCCGTCTCCGAGGGTAAGACCACCACTTCGACCAACCTTTCCATTGCGCTGGCAAAGAATGGTGCCAAGGTTCTTCTGATCGACGCCGATATGAGAAAGCCCCGTATCCGCAAGCTGCTGGGTGTCAAGGGAAAGACCGGTCTTTCCGAGTACATCGCGGGCATGACCGATGAGCCGCCCGTACAGGAGACCATGTTCCGCAATCTGTCCCTGATTGTTTCGGGTAAGACCAGCGCCAATGCTGCAGAGCTTTTGGCATCTCCCAGACTCAAGGATATGCTCACCAAGCTGGAATCTCGCTTTGATTATATTGTATTCGATATGCCTCCCGTGAACGTCGTTACCGACGCGAGTGTCGTTTCCAAGCTGGTGGACGGTTACGTTCTGGCGGTATATTCCCGTTATTCCGAGATCGGTGCGATCAAGGCGGCGGTAGAAACGCTGACGCAGCTGGAGGCGAAGATCTTCGGCTTTGTTCTCAACGGTGTGGATCCCAAGTCTTATGCTTACGGCGGTAAGTACGGCAAATATGGTAAATATGGAAAATACGGTGGCAAATACGGATATTATTCCTACGGTCAGCACGGCTACGGTGACCCCGCCGCAACCGAGACCCCCGTCAAGGCAACCGCAACCGACAAGCCCAAGGCTGTTGCAGCCTCCGCCACTGCCCAAAAGCCCGCATCTGAAAAGCCCGCGCCCAAGGCGGTCGAGCCTGCGGAGAATGCATCCGCTACGGCGATCATCGATGAAGATGGCAGCCTTTAATCAGTAATTACACAACGTAACGGGCTGTCGCGCACAAACATGGCGACAGCCCGTTTTATGACAAAAGGAGAAACCATATGGATCAGGGTATTATCGTAGATTTCCACTCGCATATTCTCCCCGGCGCGGATCATGGCGCGTCGTCCACGGAGGAGAGCTTGCAGATATTGCGGGCTGCCAAGGCGGCAGGCATTACCGCGATTGCCGCGACCCCTCATTTTTACCCGCATCGCCATCATGTAGGGCAATTTTTAGAGCGCCGTGACACGGCGCTGGAGCGGGTCAGACAGAAGGCGATCGACGAAGGATTGCCCAAGATCGTCCCCGGTGCCGAGGTGCTTTTGTGTCCGGGTCTTGACTCTATGAAGGGACTGGAACGGCTTTGCCTGCGTGGAACCAACGTGCTGCTCTTGGAGATGCCGTTTGTCATGGCGGAGCATACCGATGAGATGTTTGACACCATCGACCGCCTGATCACCGAGCGCAATTTCGTGATCTACATCGCGCATCCCAACCGTTATCCCGATGAGACGATTGATCGCGTGCTGGAGATGAGCGTGCGGCTGCAGTTGAATATTGAGGATCTTGCCCATCTGCGTGAGAGGGGACGCATCAAGCGTTGGGTCAAGGAGGGAAGAGTCCATGCCGTCGGCAGCGACGTCCACCACGACCCCGATATCTACAAAAAGCTTGCCAAGGTTACTTCTCTGGTTGAGCCGTTGATCGATCAGATCAACCATCCCCTGCGCGGTGTTCTGCGCACGGATCTGGGATGAATATCGTGCCGGGGGCTTAAACCCTGCCGGGCTGATTCAAAAAGTATCTTTGACAGGCTTGGGGCAGCGCCCCGATAAAACCCAATATATGAGGAGGTCATCGATGAATCCGATTACAGAAAAATACACCCTTGCCGTCGGGCTGCCGCGGGCGATGACCTTTGCATTTGTCTCCGATCTGCACGACTGCGACAACGCGCCCGTGCTGCAGGCGATTGAAAAGAGCGGTGCGGATGCGGTGCTGGTGGGCGGAGATTTTATACACAATGATGAGATATATCGTCGTGGTGTCGAGTTTCTTGCCCAGAGCGCGGCGCGGCGCAAAACCTTTTGCTGTATCGGCAACCACGAGCGGCACTACATGGGCGACCTTGCGGCGCTGATCGCACCGACGGGAGCGGTGCTGCTTGATAATCAGGCCGTTGAATACGGGGGCATTGTCATCGGTGGACTTTCTTCCGGTTATGCTGTCGGACACGCGCAGATAAGCAAACGAAAAAGCCCTCTTTGGCGTTTGCGTCCGACTCCGCCGCCCGATCTTGACTTTCTGAATCGTTTTTCTGCCTTGAAGGGCTACAAGCTGCTGCTTTGCCATCATCCCGAATACTGGGCACGTTACATCAAGCCGCTGCCCGTGGATCTGACGCTGTCCGGTCACGCGCACGGCGGACAGTGGCGATTCTTCGGTCGGGGTGTGTTCGCACCGGGACAGGGAATCTTCCCGCGCTATACCTCGGGGCTCTATCATGGGCGCCTTTTGGTCGGCCGCGGACTTGGCAATCCCCATCATCGCGTCCCGCGCATCAACAACCGCCCTATGGTTGCGGTGATTAAACTTAAATAAAAATACGGGGGAACTTTTTTGGAAAAAAGGTCCCCCGCTCCCCCTCAAAAAACCGAAATCATTTGGATTGGCTCGTATCGCAGCGGAACGGGCAGATCCTTTTTTTGATTGAAAGTTCTTGAAAGAGGGGGTGCGGGGGAGAAAAATTCTTTCAAGAATTTTTCTCCCCCGCAAAAACATATTCTTACTTTCTGATCGTAATCCCCATGGTGTGCTCAAGGGCACCGAGGATTTTCGCGGAGACCTTATCGGCCTCCTCGACGGTCAGCGTGCGATCGGATGCACGGAGAGAGACACGCAGGGAGAGGGATTTCTTGCCCTCGCCCAGCTGTGGACCGCGATAGATATCGAACAGTGCCACGCCCTCAACCAGCTTACCGCCTGCGCGAGTGATGGCTGTGATCAGCGCACCGACTTCGGTTTCCTCGTCCACCACGAACGAGAAGTCACGGGTGGTTGCGGGGAACTTCGGCAGCGGCTTATATTCGATCTTGAGATCACGGGCAGCGAAGATCTGTTCAAAATCCAGCGCACCGGTATAGATGGGCATATTCAGATCGTAGTTGGCGGCAGTCAGCGGATGAACCTGCCCGAAAATACCCAGCACCGTACCATCGGCGCTCATGACCTTGGCGCAGCGACCGGGATGATAGATGGGATCGTCGGAGCAAGCGGTATAGGTTGCACCCTTGATGCCTGCCAGCGTCAACACGTTTTCGACCACGCCCTTGAGCGCGTAGAAATCGGCATCGCCGTACATACCGATCGTGATCACCTTGTTCTCGGTCGGGAGAATGTCGGGGTCTTCATCGGGAAGATAAACGGTGGCCATCTCAAACAGACGTACATTTTCGTTGGAGAAGTTGCTGTTGCGCGCCAGCACATCCAGCATAGAGGGGATCGCCGTGGTGCGCATGACCGAGGTGTCCTCGCCCAAGGGGTTGGTGATGACTACGCTCTTGCGCAGCGCGCTGTCTGCGGGCAGACGGATCTTGTCATAGAAACGGGGGCTGATGAAGGAGAAGGTGTGGATCTGGGAGAGCCCCATGCCGTACATTGCCTTCTCAACGGCGACCTCGAAGGCCTGCTTTTCATCTCTGCCGCCCTGCGTGGTCTCGGCGAGGATGCAGGTCGAGGGCAGATCGTTGTAGCCCCAGATGCGGATGATCTCCTCGGCGATGTCGTTCATACAGGTGATGTCCCCGCGGAAGGAGGGGGCGGTCACGGTGCCATCGGCGTTGATGGTGAACTCTAACTTTTCCAGAATGCTTTGCATGGTGGCAAGCGGAATATCGGTGCCAAGGAAGGCGTTGATGACATCTGCATCCAGCGGCAGCGTCGTCAGTTCGCGCTTGCCGGGATAAACGTCGATGATGCCATCCACAACGTCACCTGCGCCGAGCAGCTCAACCAGCTCGCAGGCACGTTCAAGACCCGGCATGGTGTTTTCGGGATCAAGGCCCTTCTCATAACGAGAGGAGGATTCGGTGCGCATGCCGTTCTTCTTGGCGGTCACGCGGACCGACGCGCCGTTAAAGCAAGCGCTCTCAAAGACGACCGTCTTGGTGGAATCGGTGATCTCACTGTTGGCACCGCCCATGACACCCGCCAGCGCGACGGCCTTTTTGTCGTCGGCAATGACCAGCATGTTTCCGTCCAGTACGTGATCCTGATCGTCCAGCGAACGGAACTTCTCGTCCTGTGCAGCGCGGCGGACCGTGATGGCGGAGCCGTCAAGGCACACGGCATCAAAGGCGTGCATCGGCTGACCGTACTCCAGCATGACGTAGTTGGTGATGTCGACGATGTTATTGATGGGACGAACGCCGGCAGCACGCAGGCGGCGGCGCATCCAAAGAGGAGAGGGCGCGATGCGGACGTTCTTGACCACGCGCGCACTGTAACGATAGCAAAGGTCAGGAGCGTCGATCTTGACAGAGAGATGCTTGTTGACATCATCGCCGTCGCCGCAGCCCTTGACTGTCGGGGTATGCAGTGTCAGCTCACGCTCAAAGGAAACCGCGCTCTCGCGCGCCAGACCGATGACCGAGAGGCAATCGGGGCGGTTGGAGGTGATCTCAAATTCAACGACGGTATCGCGCAGCTCCTCCACGTCGCGGATATCCTTGCCGATGTGTGCAGCGTATTCCTCATCCAAGATCCAGATGCCGTCAGCAAACTTGCCGGGGCAGTCGTGCTCGGTCAAGCCAAGCTCGCCAAACGAGCAAAGCATACCGTCCGAGGGAACGCCGCGCAGCTTGCCTGCCTTGATGGTGACGTCACCGGGCAGCTTGGCCACGGGAACGGCAGCGGGAACGATGGCACCCTCAAAGACGTTCTGCGCACCGGTAACGATCTGCGAGAGCTTGTCCGCACCGATGTCGACCTGACAGATCCACAGATGATCCGAGTCGGGGTGCTTTTCCATCTTGACCACGCGAGCGACGATGATATTCTCAATGTCCTCACCCAGCACCTCATAGCCTTCGACCTTGGAGCCCGTGTCGGTCATGCGGTCGCAATAGGCCTTGATATCGATATCCTTGACGTCCACAAAGTCGGACAGCCATTTCATAGAAAGATTCATAACTTGTTACCTCCTTCCGATCAGAACTGTGACAGAAAACGAACGTCGTTTTCGTACAGCAGTCTCATGTCGTCGATGTGGTACTTCAGCATGGCAATGCGCTCGATACCGAAACCGAAGGCAAAGCCGCTGTATTCTTCGGGATCAATGTTGCAGTTGCGCAGCACGTTGGGGTGTACCATGCCTGCACCCAGAATTTCGATCCAGCCCTCACCCTTGCAAAGACGGCAGCCCTTGCCGCCGCAGGCAAAGCAGGAGACGTCAACCTCGGCAGACGGCTCGGTGAAGGGGAAGTGGTGGGGACGGAAACGGATGCGGGTCTCAGGACCGAAACAGGTCTTGGCAAAGGCGGCAAGCACGCCCTTCAGGTCCGCCATGGTGATTCCCTTGTCAACTACCAAGCCCTCCAGCTGGTGGAACAGGGGAGAGTGGGTCGCATCCACGGCATCGGAGCGATACACGCGACCGGGCGAGATGATGCGGATGGGGGGGCGCTGGCTCTCCATAACGTGCACCTGCACGGGAGAGGTCTGGGAGCGGAGCAGCACCTTCTCTGTGATGTAGAAGGTGTCCTGCGTGTCGCGGGCAGGGTGATTTTCGGGAATGTTGAGCGCCTGGAAATTGTAGTAGTCGTATTCAACCTCGGGACCCTCTGCGATGGTAAAGCCCATGCCAAGGAAGATGTCCTCCATGTCGTGCTGCACCAGTGTCAGCGGATGGGTGTGACCCATGCGGGGTGCTGCGCCGGGCATGGTAACGTCGATGCGCTCGGCAGCGAGCTTTTTGTCCAGCTCCTCGGCTGCCTTAGCAGAGGCTCTTTGCTTGATCGCCTCCTCAATGGTTGCGCGAACCTCGTTCGCCAGCTGACCGATCAGCGGGCGCTCCTCGGCAGACAGCGCACCCATGCCGCGAAGAACCGCGGTCAGCTCACCCTTCTTGCCGAGATACTGAATGCGGATCTGATCCAGATCCGCGCCATCGGCAAGGATTTTTGCCATGGCGTCCTGCTTGATTTTTGCAAGCATTTCTCTCATGATGAAAAGCTCCTTTCATTTAATGGTCGGCATGACTCGCACGCACCGCTGCAGCCGACCGCGCGGCGCGGGGGAAGGGAAAAATAAAAAATCCCCGTCCCGAAGTAAGGGACGAGGTGCAAAAGCACACCGCGGTACCACCCAAATTCCGACTTTGTTTGCGCCGGAAAACGGGCGTCTGCAAAGCCAACACTTTGATCGCAGATAACGGTGCTCGCCGTGCTCCGCTACGCTGCCACCGAGGTGACGTTCACGGAACCAACTCCGAAGGGAAACGCGCACCTGCACACACCATCCCGCTTGCAGCCTTGGCGGGACTCTCTGACGATGTGACATCCGTCGTCGGATGACAGGAGCGCAGACTTCATCATAGTCTTTCATATTATTATATCGCTTTTTTTCGCTTTTGTCAAGGGGAAATCAAGATTTTATTGCTTTTTTCGCACGCGTAAATTCTCAAAGTAAGTTCCACAGTAGGAAAGGAGTGGAAGTAAGCATGAGAAATAAGGAAAAAAAGGAACGATCCAACATTCAAAAGATGAAAAAAGAAGGAAAAAGCAGGCAAAATGAGGGGTAAATTCCCTAAT
>JAFTJZ010000059.1 GCA_017456145.1 Clostridia bacterium | reverse complement strand
TTGTGTTTATACAAAGTTTTTGAAGGTTCCAAGGAAACTTTTTGAAAAAAGTTTCCTTGGCGGGGCGTGGGGCAGCGCCCCACCTTCCATGAGAATGCCTTCGGCGACCAAGGGCGTTGCCCCTTGGAACCCCACCAAAACCTTTCTTGAAAGAAAGGTTTTGGATTCCAAAGAACTTTAATAAAAGAAATTGTGGTTATATAAAGTTTTTGAAGGTTCCAAGGAAACTTTTTTCAAAAAGTTTCCTTGGCGGGGCGTGGGGCAGCGCCCCACCTTCCATCCCCCTACGCCAGATCCTCGGCGCGGAATTGCAGCTTATAGAGATCGGCATACATTCCGTTCTGATCGATCAGCTCGGTGTGCGTCCCGCTCTCGACGATCCGACCGCCCGCGATGACAGCAATACGATCGGCGTTTTTGATGGTGGAAAGACGATGCGCCACCACCAGCGTCGTGCGACCGCGGCACAGCTCGTCAAGAGACTGCTGAATGAGAATTTCGGTGGTGTTGTCCAAGGCACTGGTTGCCTCATCTAAAATCAAGATAGGCGGATTCTTCAAAAAGACGCGGGCAATGGAAAGTCGCTGTTTCTGTCCGCCGGACAGACGTACACCACGCTCACCGATCACGGTATCGTAGCCCTCGTCCAGCGACATGATGTAATCATGAATGTTCGCCCGCTTGGCGGCCTCCTCGACCTCCTGCTGCGTCGCATCCAAACGCCCATAAAGAATGTTGTCTCGGATGGAGGCGTTGAATAAGTAGATGTCCTGCTGCACAATACCGATATTGCGGCGCAGTGAGGTCATCGACATATCACGGATATCAACGCCGTCAATGGTGATGACTCCCGTCTCCAACGGATAAAATCGAGGAATCAGATGGCAGATGGTCGTCTTGCCTCCACCCGATGGCCCAACCAGCGCATACGTCTTTCCCTTCTCAATGTCAAGGCTGACGTCCTCCAGAACGTGCCGCTCGGGCGCCGTAGTATCGTCCGCACCGTCGGTCTCATATGAGTACGTAACACCATGCAGCTCAATGTGCCCGTCAAGGCGGCCAACCTCCAGCGCGCCCGAAACATCCTGCTCCGGCTCGGCATCCATGATTTCAATAAAGCGCGCAAAGCCCGTCGCACCGTTTTGATATTGCTCCATAAAGTTGATCATCGTCATAATGGGCGTGATGAACAGCCCGACCGAGACAACGAACGAGGAATAATCGCCCATCAAAATCTGTCCGTCATACAGAAACAGACCGCCCGCAATCAACACAACGACGTTAAATACATCGGTAATAAACGAAGTTGAGGAATGGAATTGTCCCATCGCGCGATAAGCATCCCTCCGTGCCTCGACAAAATTGCCGTTGCCCACCTCAAACTTTTCTTTTTCCTTCTCTGCATTGGTAAATGCCTTGGTCACGCGGATGCCGGAAATGCTGCTCTCCAGGGCGGCATTGATCTGTGCAACCGAAACGCGGCTTTTCATAAATGCGGTATTCATTTTCTTGCGCATCGCCATGGCAATGACAATCAAAAACGGTACGCAGGCAAAAACGATCAACGTCAGATACGGATGAATAGAATACAGATATATAAACGACGTTACTACCGAAATGACCGAGATCAGCACGTTCTCGGGGCCGTGGTGTGCAAGCTCGCTGATATCCATCAGATCGTTGGTCATGCGGGACATGATCTTACCCGTCTCGTGATTATCATAAAAACTGTACGGCAGCTTTTCCAGATGTCGGAACATATCCGAGCGCATTTGCGCCTGCATCCGCACACCCATGACGTGTCCGTAATATTGAATAAAGTAATTGAGCAGCATCCGCACCACATAGATCATAAGCAGTCCGACGCCGCAGATGATTACCATGCGGTAATTGCGATTGGGGATGAGATCGTTGAGCATGGTGCGGGTGATGATCGGATAAACGATACCGATCATCGCAACCAGCAGAGATGCCAGCATATCCAGCGTAAAGATCTTCTTGTGCGGCTTGTAATAAGATAAAAATCGTTTGAGCATGATGTTCTCCTTTATTTTGGCAGAATGGTAGCACCCGCAGTGTATCGTGCGTGATTGTCAATGGCACGGATGTGAGCAAAGGTCGCTGTCTCACCGTCCGTTGCCAATCGGCGCAGCCAATCCTCCAGCAGATCCGCGGTGTCGTTGTGCATCTTTTTGCGCGCATTGCCTCGGAGCAGATAATTCAGTGCGTCTACGTCGCTGTATTCCTTACCGCGATAAATTTTGCAAGCCGCCACGCGATCACAAAACATTTCCTTGACAAAGCGGATCGGCATCCGCACCGGCTCGTACATCTTGGTCGCGGGGTTCACGTCGTTCCAGTATTCAAAATGGTGGCGGTTTCTCCCCTTGTGGTGCATCCAGGCAAGCGAATATCCGACCGTCTCCCGCTCCATTTCGTTGGGACTGCGGGTACCCTGAAAATATTTTGCTCCCGGAAAAAATTCGGTGGGGCTGTATTTGGTCAGGTCGTGGAACAACCCCTGCCATCCGATACCGACCAGAAAGCAATGCCGCATGACGCGGTTGCGATGGCGGGTGATGGTCATAAAATGTTTCAGTGGATGAGACATATACCTACCTCTTTTTTAACATGGTTTCTCTTTATATATTATACACCATTTTGTGCCTGTAGTCAAGCATTTTCGCAACTTATCGTTGTTTTCAGGCAACCTATTGGATATTGACATTATGGCAGAAATATGCTATAATAAAACAGTGATTATCATGGGAGGAACTTGTATGGTACGTCTGCTGATATGCCTCGGCGTTATTTTTTTGGCGCTGATGCTTGTGTTCTCCCTTCCGTTTTTTCGCATTCCGCCGCTGATCACCGCCGCAATCTACGTGATCCTTTTGGTGCTTGGCTTGGCCATTTATGCGTCCTTCACTGCCGGCCAAAAGATCGAATCGTATATCCTTGCAGTTCGGTATCAGGAGCTGTCCGCGGATGATCACAAGCAAATTTTCAAGCTCGCCTGCCGCCGTATGCTCCCCATGTGGCTGTGTGTTGTCGCTGTTTCGATCATCCCGCTGACACAGTGGGAAGTATGGGCTATGCTCTGTCTTCCGTGTGTGGTCTTATATGGGATTGCTGCCAAGGCGGTTTTTCGGAATTATCATATGCTGACGGGCGACACGTGGCGTTATTGGACGCTGCAAATCGGTGTTTTCGTGGCAATCCAGGTGAGTTTCCAATGCATCGTGCGAATTTTTGTATGAAAGGAGTCTCCCATGCAATATCTTGACAGCTTTCGCTTGCCCACCGAACGCGACGAGAACGCCTTCATTTCCCCACCAATGGGCGCCCCCCATCATAAGGTCACAATGGAGTGCTACAGCAACACCAACTATTACCCCTTCAAGCTGTTCCCCGACAAGGGACTTTCCCGCCTGGAGTTTGCTCCGATCACCATTTTTTACGGAAACAACGGCTCGGGCAAATCAACGCTGCTCAATATCATTGCCGAAAAGCTGCAGCTGCGCCGCATCTCGCCCTTTAACGACACGCCGTTTTTTGAGGAATATCTCAAGCTGTGTCACGCCGAGTTGACTTATGGGCGCAAGCTGCCAAAGGAGAGCGCTATACTGACCAGCGACGACGTGTTCGACTTTTTGCTCGATCTGCGCTCACTCAACAGCGGTGTAGACGCACGGCGCGATGAGCTGTTTGACGAATATGATCGTTTCCGCGATCCCACAGCACCCCGTTTTCAGATGCAAACGCTTGCCGATTACGAAGAGCTTAAGGCGCGCAACGATGCCCGTCGTCGTACCAAATCCGACTACACAACCCGCCGCCTGCCGCACAACATTCCCTCTCACTCCAACGGGGAGTCGGCGTTTGAGTGCTTTACCACCCGCATCAAGGACAATGCTCTGTATCTGCTGGACGAGCCCGAAAACAGTCTCTCCGTGGTGCTGCAAAAGCAACTGGCGGCTTTTTTGGAAGAATCCGTTCGTTTTTACAACTGCCAGTTGATCATTTCAACCCATTCTCCTTTTCTGCTCTCCCTTAAGGGCGCCAGAATTTATGATCTCGATGCCACCCCCGTCACCACCCGCCGCTGGACGGAGCTGGAAAACGTGCGTGCGTATTACGAATTTTTCAAAGCAAATAAAAAAGCTTTCGGCGACCAAACCCTTTCTTGAAAGAAAGGGTTTGGATCCCAAAGAACTTTATAAAAAAGGCTGATCTTATCATCGATCAACCTCTATAGCACAAAATTCCATTTCAAAATCACCCAAAGTTTTTTGGAAAGGGGTGTGGGGGAAACCTTTTGTTCACAAAAGGTTTCCCCCGTCTTCTATTTAATAATCATTCTCCGTCCCTGCAAGGATGGTATCCACAAACTGCTTGGCGGCGCGTGCGGAGCGCGTTCCGCGAGAGAGCGCGTATCGCTCGGCACTGATGTCAATGCGCTCGGGGGTGTAGGCGATCCCGGCGGCATCGGCAAGATGATGCACAATATCCAGATAGGTGGCCTTATCGGGGCGATTGAAGGTAATGCGCAGACCAAAACGCTCGGAGAGCGAGACGATCTCCTGCATGGTATCATTGCGATGTACCTCGTCTCCATCTCGGTCGGAGTGTTTTTCCTTGACCAGATGACGGCGGTTGCTGGTTGCATAAACCACCACGTTCTGCGACTTGGCAGAGACCGAACCCTCAAGAATGGCCTTGAGCGCGCTGTAATTATCGTCATCCTTCTGGAAGGAGAGGTCGTCGATAAACAGAATAAATTTGAGCGGATTGATCGTCAGCTCATCCAGAATCGCGGGGATCTTATGCAGCTGCTCCTTGCGGATCTCCAGGATGCGCAGCCCCTCGCTGTACAGCTCGTTGACCACGGCCTTGACCGTAGACGACTTGCCCGTCCCCGCATCTCCCGTCAGCAGCATATTCGCCGCCGGTTTTCCCGAAAGCAGCGCATGCGTGTTATCCAGAATGATTTGCTGCTCGCGCTTGTAATCGATCAGATCGGACAGACGAATAGGATCGGGGTTCTGCACAGGGATGATCTGCCCCACGTCGCTCAAATAGAACATATGATAGTCGGCATATATTCCATAACCGTACTTTCCAATGTTCTCGGTGCGGTGGCGGTAGATCTCGGCAAGGCGGCAATTCTCACCGTCACTCTCAAAGGGCGGCAGATAGCCGTCGTAGTCCAGCATAGCACGAAGATCCTCTTCGGTCAGCGCAGCAATGCGGGAAAGCACCGCCAGCTCCCCCTCCACCGCGCGGCAAAGCAGCGGTGAGGGCGTCTCTCCCTTGCCCACCGTTCGGATGTAGACGTTTTCATCATTGTTGACCGCACGACTGATATACTGACTCAAATTTTCGATGCCGGAGGCATACAGCTTGGCAACAAAATCCGTGTAGGCAGTGACGCGTTCACCGACACCCACGGTCAAAGGCATATCGAGAAATTTGGACAGTGCGCACAGAACCGCGTCTTGTTTCAATTGATGAAACACTGCAAGGGAATGCAGCGCAACATTCAAATTAGATAACATAATTTTCTCCAAAAGCGATTATTTATTGATGATAGCTCCCGTTGCGCCGCTGGAAACCATCGAGGCGTATCTCTTCAGATAACCGGACAGCTCCTTGGTCTTGGGCGTGAAATTCTTCATACGCTCGGCAAGCTCCTCGTCCGAGATGCAAAGCTCCAGTTTGTTTTCGGGAATATTGATGCTGATGATATCTCCATCACGCACCACACCGATGGGTCCACCACTGGCAGCCTCGGGGGAAACGTGACCGATGCAAGCGCCACGGGTCGCACCGCTGAAACGTCCGTCGGTGATCAGAGCGACACTGGAGCCAAGTCCCATGCCCATAATAGCCGAGGTGGGATTGAGCATTTCGCGCATACCGGGGCCTCCCTTCGGTCCCTCATAGCGAATGACGACAACATCCCCCGCCACGATCTTGCCCGCATCAATGGCAGCCTGCGCCTCTTCCTCACTCTCAAACACCTTGGCAGGGCCCTTGTGCACCAGCATCTCGGGCAGAACGGCCGATCTTTTGACCACGCCACCGTCAGGCGCAAGATTGCCGCGCAGCACAGCGATACCGCCCGTCTTGGAATAAGGATTCTCAACAGGGCGAATGACCTCGGGATCGAGGTTGATGCAGCCGGCAATATTCTCGCCGACCGTCTTACCCGTGACGGTCATGCAGTCGGTGTGGAGCAGCCCAAGCTTATTCAGCTCATTCATGACAGCATACACGCCGCCCGCCTCGTTGAGATCCTCCATATAGGTGGGACCTGCAGGGGCAAGATGGCAAAGGTTCGGTGTCTTTGCGCTGATATCGTTGGCAATATCAAGATTGATCTCAATACCGCACTCATGTGCAATGGCAGGCAGGTGCAGCATAGAATTGGTCGAGCAGCCCAGTGCCATATCGACGGTCAGGGCGTTATCAAACGCCTCCTTGGTCATGATATCACGGGGGCGGATGTTCTTTCTGAGCATCTCCATAACAGCCATGCCCGCGTGCTTTGCCAGCTCGATACGAGAGGCGTAAACGGCGGGAATGGTGCCGTTACCGCGCAGCCCCATACCCAGCACCTCGGTCAGGCAGTTCATCGAATTTGCGGTATACATACCGGAGCAGGAGCCGCAGGTCGGGCAAACCTTGCACTCAAATTCCTCCAGCTCACAAGCATTGATCTTGCCGGCGTTATACTGACCGACTGCCTCAAACATGCTGGAGAGACTTCTCTTCTTGCCGCCGACACGACCGGCGAGCATGGGCCCGCCGCTGACAAACACGGTGGGGATATTGAGTCTCGCTGCTGCCATCAAAAGGCCGGGCACGTTCTTGTCACAGTTGGGTACCATGACCAGTGCGTCAAAGCCGTGCGCCATCGCCATGGCCTCGGTAGAGTCTGCAATCAAATCACGGGTCACCAGCGAATACTTCATACCTGTATGACCCATCGCGATGCCGTCGCAAACGGCAATCGCGGGGAAAACGACGGGCGTGCCGCCCGCCATGGCAACGCCAAGGCGAACTGCCTCGACGATCTTATCCAGATTGACGTGACCGGGTACGATCTCGTTATAGGAGCTGACAATACCGATCATCGGCTTATCCATCTCCTCCACCGTCATGCCCAGCGCGTGATAAAGCGATCTGTGCGGTGCATTGGATGCACCTTTTACGATAGATTCCATGTAAATTTCCTTTCTTACGAAAAGGCCTTCGGCGACCAGAAACCTTTTTGAAAAAAGGTTTCTGGACTTCCAAAAACTTTTATAAAAATGTTGGGTTTACGCGATGCGTTTCGATTCTATCCTTATGGTTCTATTGCCCATGTGGGGCCCCTCCCCCACAAGATAG
>JAFTJZ010000026.1 GCA_017456145.1 Clostridia bacterium | reverse complement strand
CACAAAGTATTCGTGAGTAGCTTTTCTATTTTGTTCAATGACCGCAGATGTGGTGCCTTTGTTGTTTTCCATGTAATTGATCAATCCTTAATTTTAACGGGCAAGTTTATTTGCCGCCGTTGTCTTGTTCACTGTAATAAACCGTTTCATCGGGAAAAGCAAGTCCCAATTTTTCTCTGGCAATGCGGATAATGTCATCGTAATCGATGGGAGAATTTAAGCGATAATTTAACTCCTCGATTGTCTGTTCGTATTGCGCTTTTTCTGCCTTTAACTGTTCACGCTGACGAGAGAGCTCTGCATAATCGATCATTCTGACGACGAATACACCGGCGCTGACGATCAGGATCAAAAGCATGAACAGTCGCATCAGGATGCCGATTCCGCGTTTTTTGGGCTGATCGATCGGATTTTTTGCCATGATATACTCTCCCTTCTTTTTCTTCATTTATTTTGACATTCCATGTATATGAGAACCGCCCATGCGAAAAACGCGTCTGCCGTCGTGAGGGGGACGGGGGGACGGTTGCTCGGTTATTTGATCTGTTTGCTTGGCACGTTGTCTCTTATTTTGTCTGATTTCCCTTCTTGCGTCGGCGCGCTGTAGTCTCTTTTCCTTTCGTACGCGTCGCTGAGCAGCAAGACGTTGACGCAGCGGCAAGCTGATATGCCATACGGCAAGTCCCGATTTCAAAAACGGGTACAAAATAATGGCGACAAGATGGATGATACTTGCGCGAACGATAACGTACAGTACCTGCATAAAGCAAGCAAGCACACGGGAAAGCGTACAGCGGCTGATCAAGATCCCTATAAAAAGGGCACCCGGTGCCACAAGGCGAAATTCACCGTGGTTTGTCGCGTACAGCACCAAAATCAAAACGATCGCGCAAATCAAGCAAAACAGTATATCTGTGATCGCCATCAGAGCACTTGAAAGGTACGTTTTTTTTCGACTTCCCTTTTGCCCCTCGCCGGATTCCTCGGGAAGGCGACACGATTCTTCTTGATCACAGGAGTGTCCTCGGGAAGAAATCGGGCGCAGTGACATGGAAAGTGTCAGCTTTTTTTGCAATACGGCTGCATATGGCAACAAATCGCCGAATAGCAAAATTCTCGGCAAACGCAGCAGCTCATAGCAAAAGCCCATTGCGATACCGCAAAGAAAGCAGGACAGCAGCATCTGTGCAAGCGCTATCTGTGAAACCTCCATGTCTATCCTCAATGGAACAATCTTCCAAACCACCCGCGCGTGATCTGCTTGCTGGTGGGATCGAAGTAATAAATGCAATCAATGTGCCCGTCGACGCTGACGTTACCTTCTTTTACATCAAGTATATTCACGCGAAGTCCCGTGCCCTCGATACTCATGTTTCCGCCTGTGGTCGCAAGAACGACCGCATTCTCATCAAAGCTGATGACCTCGGTCATACCGCGAATTTCCACGTGGGCGCGCTCACTTACCGCAAAGTCGTGAGGATTCTTCTCACTTTCTGTATTTTTATTTTCGCTCATAACATTCCTCCCGCATACATTCACTAATGGAGTATATGCGGGAGTTGTGTCATTTATTCCACGACCTCGTAAAGCTCGGACGCGGCGGCCTTGCCCACGTGCTCCTGCACGGCAAGGACACGTATTTTCAAGGTACGCTCACCAAAGGTTATCTCCAAAATGTCCCCGACCTTGACGTCATACGATGCTTTGGCGGGTCTTCCGTTTGCGGTCACGTGTGCATTGTCACAGGCATCATTTGCCACCGTGCGCCGTTTTATGATACGAGAAACCTTGAGATATTTATCAAGACGCATCTGTTCATCAGTTGAGCTGATCCTTGAGAGCCTTGCTTGCACTGAAGGCAGGGTGCTTGCTTGCAGGGACCTCAATCGATTCACCGGTCTTAGGGTTACGAGCTGTTCTTGCATCACGGGACTTTACCTCAAAGGTGCCGAAACCGACAAGCTGGACTCTCTCACCGTTCTTCATTGCCTCAACAATTGCCTCGGTCATAGCATTGACTGCGAGCTCTGCTTCCTTTTTCTTCATGCCGCTCTTCAGTGCAACGGCATCGATCAACTGGGACTTGTTCATGATCATGTTTCCTTTCAAAATAAGCAAATAAAATTTATATAGTCTTTTTATAATGACTTTTTTATAGTATATCACATTTTTCCTTGTTTTTCAAGGGCTTTTGCATTATTTTTGAATTTTTTCCTGAAAATTTTTAAGTATTTCACCCGATATCAGATCTGTCAGCTCTCTTCGCTTGCGACCCGCGCGATCATGGTATTTGTGGTGGCTGTGAGAGCCTCCTCTGCGTCAACGTCATATTTTCGGCAGAGTGCGGTTGTGTTCATCAGAATTTCACCAAGCATCGCCGCTTGATCCGCTCCTTCGCGCTCAAGCGCATCAAGCTGCGCCTTGATTTGCTCGATCATGGCAGACGGCGACATCGCCTGCGCATATTCCGTTTTCTTTGCAACTTTGGAGGCCCGCATCAGTGCGGGGAGCATGGGAGGGATGGAATTGAGCTTGTCCGAAAGTGAAATACGCTGTTTTTCCTCATTCTTGATGAGCTCCCAGTTTTCCAGTACCTTCTCGGAGGTATCAGCCTGTACCGAACCGAAGACGTGGGGATGGCGGTGAATCATCTTGATGCATTCATCATGCGCCACGTCGTCGATATTGAAATTTCCTGCGTCCTTTTCAATATCTGCATGAAAGACGATCTGCAGTAAAACATCCCCAAGCTCCTCCCGCAAAAGCGCGGTGTTGTCGGTATCGATCGCCTCGACGACCTCATAACATTCCTCGATCATACCCTTTCGGATGGAATGGTGCGTCTGCTCAATATCCCATGGGCAGCCTCTTTCACCGCGCAGCACGCTCACGATGCAGCAAAGATCATCAAAGTTGTACGTTTCCTTGGCAAGCAGTGCGCGGATAAGAGCTTGATTTTGTTCCTGTGTGTTCATTGTATCATTTCCTTTCTTTTTCAATCTTTATTCAATCCTTTTCATGATTTTACGGCAAAACGGCAGGCGCATTGCTACCCGTTTCAGGCGGAGTCCGATAGGAGTAGAAGATAATTCACGTACTCCGACAATACCAAAGCGCAAGGACAGAGCGGCAAGCAGCAGGATCGTCAGAGGCACGGCCGAGACAAACAGAATCCTCTCATCAAATCCAAGCTTAATCAAGTATGCGACAATTGCGGCAGGAATCCCAACGGAGGGCAAGGAGACCGCCAGCGGCTGCAGCAGTGTTTTATTTACCTCGCCGCCAACTCCCGTGCGGCGGTACAGCACCTGCAAATTGATTCCGACGATCACACTGTTGCAAAGCAAGGTGCTGATTGGGGCACCCAAGATGTTGATGTCGGGCTGTGAGATCAAAATATATGCGCTGAGCAGCTTGACAGCGGAGCCGAACAGCATAGAGACGATGGGAACTCGCACCTGTCCAAAGGCTTGCAGTGTAGCGTTGGTTGTCGTGATCATTCCGGAAAACGCAACCGAGACGGCAAGCAAGGAGAGCATCGGAGCAGCAGATGCAAGATCCTGCATATCGGGGTGAAACAAGAGAGATAACACAGGGCGGCTATAGAGAGCAAGTGCAAGCGAGGCCGGCAACGAAAGAAGCGCGGTCAGACGCATGGCCGCACTGACCGTATCCTTTTGCGCCTGATGATCTCCAACGCTGATTTGCGCGGACAGCGTCGGAATGAGAGCCAAGGAGACCGACGTCAAAAGTGCCGGGACCAGATTAAAGATGGGGACTGCCATGGTGGTATAAATGCCATAAAGTGCATTCGCTTCCTCGGTGGTGTATCCAATCTCCTGCAAACACCGTAAAATCATCGCCATATCGACGATCTTTGTCAATGAGAGAACCGAGGAGCTGAGCGTTACGGGAACGGCAATGGTCAACAACTGACGTAAGAGAGGAGAAGTGGCCCGTACCGTAAGTGGACGGCGGGTGTCATGTCCGACATTTTCCGAGCTTGTCGCACCGATAGTATATCGTGCACGGTATATGGCAAGGTAAAGACAGGCAATCGCAACACCAAGGCTCAAGCCGAGCATGGCAAATGCGGCGATGTGCGCCTCATCCATGCCGGCGCGCTTGGCAAGATGCGCAAAAGCAATCCCCAAGACCAGCTTGCCCACCGCCTCGATCAGCTGCGAGATCGCAGTAGGTTTCATGTTCTGAAATCCTTGAAAATAACCGCGATAAGATGCGCTGACACACGAAAAAAACATGGTTGGTGCAACGGCACGGAGCGCATAAACCGTCATGGGACTGTCGATCAGATCGGAGATGAATCCGGCGCCGAAAAACAGAACCACGCTGCCAATCAAGCCAAAGATCAGAAAGATTCGCATCGACAGACGCTCGATACGGCGAATGGCACGGGCGCGCATCGCTTTCGTTCCCTGTTGACTGTTTTCCTTGGAGATCAGCATTGAAACGGCTATCGGCAGCCCCGCCGTGGTGATCACACAAAGCATGGCATACCACTCGTATGCTGCGTTAAAATATCCCATGCCGACGGAACCAAGATAGCGCAGCATGGGAATTTTATAGAAAAGTCCGATAATCTTAACAAGAACGGTGGACAGCGTCAGAACCAACACACCTGAAAAAAATGTTTTCCCGACAGCACTCCCTTGTGAGTGGGCTGTCTCATTCTTTGAATGCTTGGTGTGGGCGTCTGCGCGTCGAACGAACATAATACTCTCGTACCCTTCCTTAATTGAAATAGCGACGAATAACCTGACGGGATTCAAAGCGCAGGCATTCGATATCAATGGAAGTATATGCACCGTTTTCATACAGTATGCGTCCGTCACACATGGTAAGTATTACATTGGAGGTATTGGCACTGTAGCAAAGAGAAACGGTGGAATCATAGCTGGGTACGTTATTCACTGCATTCATGTCGATCATGATCAGGTCGGCCTTGGCACCGAGCTCGATCTTGCCGCAATCCTCTCTGCCTTGAGAGAGCGCACCGTTTCTGGTGGCAAGCGCCGGCATCATATCCGCGGTGATAACGGTGGGATCACAATTGACACCTTTATGCAGTACGGACGCGAGCTGCAGCTCCTTGAGAATGTCCAGAGAATTGTTGGATGCTGCGCCGTCGGTACCGAGAGCAACGGTGACACCTGCATCCATGACCTTGCGCAGAGGCATTACCCCGCTGCCGAGCTTTAAGTTGCTGGTGGGGTTATGAACGGCATAAACGCCTTTCTCCTTCATAATCGCAAGATCCTCGTCGGTCACATAAACGCAATGCGCCGCAGATGTAGGAACGTCCAGAACACCCAACGAGGCAAAATAGCCGATGGGTGTCAGTCCGCCGCGACGTGCCAGACACTCTTCCTGCTCGGCGCGGGTCTCGCTTGTGTGCAGCTGCATCCGCAAACCGTGCTCCTTCGCAAATTCCGCGACGTAGCGGCAGGTGGCATCCTTGTTGGTATATTCCGCGTGAAGAGCCATGTCAACGCGCAAACGATCCTCGCCCGCGCCGTGATATTGCTCCGCAAGACGAACCGCCTCGGCAAAGCGAGCGTCCTCTTCTCTGCGCATGTTGTCCTCAAAGGAAACGATGCAGCGGGATATATTGGCTTTGACGCCGGTCTCAAGCACAGCCTCCGCAGCAGCATCCTCAAACATATACATATCCGTAAACGAAACGATGCCGTTTTTGATCATCTCTGCAATGGCGAGCTTGGTTCCGTAATAAGCGCTGCGGAAACTCAGCTTTTCTTCAGCGGGTAGGATCTTTTCATCCAGCCAACGGCGCAGCGGAAGATCCTCGCCATAACCGCGGAACAGTGTCATTGCCGCATGACAATGCGCATTATAAAACGCGGGCATGATCAGATTTTCCTTACAATCTATGACGCGGTCGTATTCATCTTCAACAAGCAGATCCTTGCCGATATATGTGATCTTATCCTCCGTAATCGCAAGCTGTACGGGCTCCGTACCAAAGCCGGCCTCCTTGAGAAGGGTTGCATTCTTCAATAATATTTTCATCGTCTGATCCTCATTTTCATTGGAATTGTTTTGAAATTCGCGGGGAGTGTCGATATCAGTTTACTTTACCGACAAATTCCCGATACAGCGCGATCTCGGGCAAAAGCTCGGGTGAGAGCGGCTGTGCGGATTGTATATCGTGAAGAATGTCCGCGGCGATTTTGCCGTAGGCATCCGAGTCAAGGATGGTGGGTAAAATGGTTTCAAGATAAGGACGCAGCATACCAATCTCATATCCCATGGTGGAATCGAGCTGTGCCATGCAGTGGTCGGCAAACGGGAAAATGCCGCGTTCCTCGTTTTCTCGCACGCCCTCCCATAAAAATAGCGTAAAATCAGGCGTTGCGGCGCGGCGGTAATAGTCGCGAACCAGGCGGCGCATCAGACGAATGCGATTGGGGTGAAACACGGTTTCCCCAAGACGCAGATCGCGTCTGACACAGATAAACATACTGAAATAAGGGTATTGCTCCAGAAGATCGGTAATCTCGGGATAAACGGTCTGGATCCCTTCAAAAAGGAAGAGATCATTTTCGTCTTTGATACGATATTCCTCGCTGCCCGTGCGTCGGCTGACGGAAAGATCATAGCGCGGAATCTGCGTCACACCATTGTGCATCAGCTCATCCACGCAGCGGCAAAACAGCGGAAAGTCCAATGCATCGATGGAGTCAAGGTCGACCTTTCGGTACTCATGACCGTTCCCCTTCGGCGTACGGATCTCAGGTTGGTCGCGGAAAAAATCATCAATAGAGATGATATGGACGTGCTTTCCCTCCGCCTCAAGACGGTGGATAAGGTGTTTTGCCGTGGTGGATTTTCCCGCGCAGGTCGGTCCGCCAAGTCCCAAGAGCTTACACTCTGGGTGCTCCAGAATACGCTCTGCAACCTTCTGCACCTGTGCAGCGAAGGCGTTCTCACACGATTCGACATAAGCGCGTGCTGTGACCTGATCGGTGAACGTAGTTTTAGCAATCAACTCTGACATAGAATCCTCCTTCTATCTCGTCACGAAAAGATCATGACAAGAGCGAGGTGCGTCGGGGTAAAATCACTCGGTAATTCCCCGCTCGTCGTAGAACTTTTCGATGAACTCAAGCTTGGAGGAGATCTCCGTTCCGTGATCACGCAAATACTCAAAGGGATACTTATGATTGAAAAAACGTGCGATCTTGGGGGGAGCGCTGCCATCGGGGGTATATTCCACCGCCTTGGTTACCGCGCCCGCACCCGCTGCGAACACAGAATGAAATTCCTCCATCATGTATACGTTATATCGCCCCTCAAATCCCGGGAGCGAAAAGCCGACATTCTCAAAATTGCCGACGGTATTTTTCTGTCGATACATATAATATGGTACATAACCCTTCATCGGTGCGCGGATCTGAGAATAATCCACGCACTTGCCCGCATCGCCGCCGTGCAAGGAGTAAATATTCTGATCCTGATGCAAAATATCTGCGGCTTTTTTGACACAGAAGGTATGTACGGTCAAGTTTTCCGGGTGCAGCTCAAGAATTTTATCCAAGGATTGTGAAAAGCTTGCAAAGTTGTCCCCGGGAAGTCCTGCGATCAGATCGGTGTTGATGCAAGGGATCCCGACTTCTCTTGCGATGTCAAAGGCACGCAGGAACTGCTCCGTAGTATGGTCGCGCCCGATGCGGTGCAGCACCTCATCCGAGAGGGTCTGGGGATTGACACTGACTCTGCCGACACCGTATTCTTTCGCCACCCGAAACTTCTCCGCCGTGATGGTATCGGGACGCCCGGATTCCAGTGTATATTCCTCCAGTGCAGTCACATCGCATCCTTGCTCTATGGTATGCAGGAGCAATCGCAGCTGATCCGGCTGTAAAATGGTAGGTGTACCGCCACCGATGTAAATCGTTTTTAAGTTCAGTCCAAGAGAACGGATCTTTTGCAAGAGCAGCCGCACATCCTCGCAAAGCGCGGTAAGATAGTCGGGGATCAGGGAAAGCAAGCGCTGTGAGGTATAGGAAACAAACGAACAGTAGGCACAGCGCGTCGGACAGAACGGAATCGAAACGTATAGGCTGCAATCTCGGATCGAGTGCCCTGCGAGCATTTCCTTTTCACGCCTTGCTACCTCTGTCGCAAGCGATGCCTTTTTGGGAAGGGCGAAAAATTCATCGATCAATGTTTCGACAGCTTGCTCCGGGCTCTTTCCCTTCAATAACAGCTCCATAGCGAGCTTTGAGGGGCGCACCCCGGTCATCATACCCCAGGAGGGGCGATAGCCAAGAAGCTGCTCGCCCGCCCTCATAACCGCAGCACCGGCTGCCAATTTGCGCGTGCGCTCCTTGGTGATGTCCGTGCGATATGCAAAGCTTGCATCCGCGGTGGCCGTTCTTTCATGATAGGACATGGATGCATAAGCGGTACAGCCGTCGGCATCCTCCACCACTCGCAAAGACAGCGCGGGGCTTGTCGGATCAGCTTGCGCCTCCTCGGAGAATTTACTCCCCGGGAAAAAGATCATGCACAGCGTCTGCACATAGTATGTGTTAATATTCCCTTCCAAATGTAATCTCATTGCAGCTACCTGTGCCTTTTTTCAAATTCTGTTCTTAACACGTCTTTTTGATCCATTGTGCCGTATCCAGTAGGATGGTCACAGGACCGTCATTTTCAATGGAAACTCTCATATCGGCGCCAAAACGACCACTCTGTACGGGAATACCGGTCTTATGCAGCTCCGATAAAACATACTTATACAGCTCCTCTGCACGTGTCGGATCGCCCGCACCGATAAAGCTCGGACGATTTCCGTGCGACGTATCGGCGAGCAGCGTAAAATTGGAAACGACCAGCATTTCTCCGCCGATATCTGCGACGCTGCGGTTCATTTTCCCCTGCTCGTCGCAAAAGATACGTAATTTGATCAGTTTTTGTGTCATTATGCGTGCATCTTCTTCGGTATCATCCGCAGCAATCCCCAAAAGCACCATCAGCCCTTGGGCACATTTTCCTACGATGACACCGTCAATGAAAACACTTGCGCTTGCTACGCGCTGTATCACAGCCTTCATTTTTAACCTCTTGTCATTGTTATTATGACGCAAACCCGCGGGTCACGTCGATGACACCCTTAAGATTCCGCAGTGATGCGACGATGGATTGATAGTGGTCGGTATTCCGACAGCTGATCTTCATCGAGATGATGGCAGTGTCATCGTTGCAGTTGACACAGCCGATATGCAAAATGGAAACGCGCATTTCAGCAAGTGCCGCCGTTACTGAGGCGAGCATGCCGATGCGATCCTCCACGTGGAGCTGCAGAAGTGCCTCATAAAGATCCTTGCCGGATTTTGCATTCGGATTTTCCCAATGCGCCGTGACCCAGCGATCCAGATCCTGCTCGTTATCAAGCGCTCGCGTCACGTTGGGGCAATCGCGTTTGTGGATGGAAATACCAAATCCCTTTGTGATAAAGCCGATTACGCTGTCGCCGGGGAGTGGGTTGCAGCACTTAGCAAATTTGACCGTACAGCCGTGCTGACCGTCAACAATGATTCCGTTCCCCGATGTCAGATTCTTATTTTTTGCGTTGTTTGCGGCGTTCTGGTTGCTTTGCTCCAGGACCTCCTCGTCGGTCATGTTGCGTCGCTGCTCGATCTGCTCGGCTCGAACGGTACGCATATACTCATCGTGCAGCTTAATGGCGATTTTGGCAACGGAAACGCCGCCGTACCCGACGGTATTATACAGATCGTCCGCCGTCATATAGCCCGTCTTGGCAGCGACGTTGTTGACAACCTCGGTTCGCTCCGCCTCGGTCAGGCTGCGGGCATATTTTTTCATTTCATTGTCGATGATCGATTTTCCCGCAACAATATTTTCCGTGCGGGTCTCTTTCTTGAACCACTGACGGATCTTGTTGCGTGCTTCGCTGGTTTTGACAATATTGAGCCAGTCGCGGCTGGGACCCTTTTGCCCCGACGCTGTGATGACCTCTACGATCTCTCCGTTGTTGGGACAGCTGTCAATGGGAACGATCATGCCGTTGATCTTGGCCCCTGTCATGCGATGACCGACCTGCGTATGAATGGCATATGCAAAGTCGATGACCGTCGCTCCCTGCGGCAGCGAAACAACGTCTCCCTTGGGGGTAAAGACAAAGACCTCATCATGGAAAATATCGGTCTTGAAGGCATGTAGAAATTCGTCGGGATCGCGCGTACCGTCCTCGGTTTCAATCAAACGAGCGATCCATTCCAGCTTTTTATCCATCTCTTCTTTCGAGGAGGAGCCGGTCTTGTATTTCCAATGTGCAGCCATACCGTATTCGGCAAAATGATGCATATCCCATGTGCGGATCTGCACCTCAAACGGGATGCCGTTATAACCGATGACTGTGGTATGGAGTGAGCGATACATATTGGGCTTTGGTGTGGAGATATAGTCCTTGAAACGCCCCGGGATGGAGTTGAACATTTCATGAATAATTCCGAGAGCCGTATAGCATTGCAGCTCATTATCGACAATGATACGCAAAGCGTAGAAATCGTAGATTTCATCAAAGCTCTTGTTTTGATTATACATCTTACGGTATACGGAATATACGGATTTGATGCGTCCCTCCAGTGTGAAGGGGATCTGATATGCCGTCAGCTTTTCACTGACCATGTGCCGAATATTTTCGATAAAACCGACGTTAAGACCATATTTCTTTTCGATATCATCCTTGACTTCCTTATATCCGATGGGATCTAAGTAAGAAAGGCTGAGATTTTCCAGCTCATGCTTGATCTTTTGCATACCGAGGCGGTGTGCCAGCGGCGCATAGACCTGCATGGTCTCCAGCGCCGTCAGACGACGCTTGGGATCCGGCTTGGCATCCAGCGTACGCATATTGTGCACGCGGTCACACAGCTTGATAAAGATGACGCGGACGTCGTGCGACATGGCGAGCAGCATTTTACGCAAGCTCTCAATGTGCGCCTCCTCCTTGTCATCCACCTTGAGCGTGACAATTTTTGTCAAACCGTCAACCAGCAGTGCCACCGTCTCGCCGAATTTCTTTTCGATCTCTTTGAGGTTGGTTTTTTCGGAGCAATCCTCCACCGTGTCATGCAGCAGCGCCGCGCAGATGGAATCCGTATCCAGCTCGAGCCAGGCAACGATCTCCGCAACCGCAATCGGGTGAGAAATATAGGGCTCACCGCTGGCGCGCATTTGCCCCGCATGTAAGGCGTTTGCGTATTCAAAGGCGCGCTGTATCTTGTCGATCTGATAATTTTTGCCCGTGGCATTGAGCGTGGAGATCAGGCTCGATATGTCGGTATGAGGGGGGCTTTGCGTTACCATGGTATCTTTCCTTTCTTGGTACGGATTTCAGCGCTCCTGTATTGACGCGCGACGACCTACTGCTTTTTATGGCATTGTCCTCGCAGCTTTTTTAAGATTGAAGACTTGTCGATCGAAGTTTTATTGGGCGTGAAATATATGTCGAAAATATAGTAACCCTGCTGCGGCTCCAGAACTCCGCAAATATTGAGCTCCTGAAAGATTCGCAGGATAAATTTCAGCTTGATGTAATTAAAGCGACCGGGCGCGGCATCCTGCATCAGAGAGAGCAGCGTGCGCTCGGAATAAGAGGTGTGTCCTTGCCGATATTCACGGCGCAGGACTGTGTAAAGCAGCGCACAATCCTCGCGTGTCGGGAGTATATGCTCGACCTCATCGTCAAAGGAGGCACCTGCATGTATCTCATCATAACGACGACGCTCGGCATTTTGCTGAGAAAGATAGCTTTCACTGGGGTGAATATCCTGCACAAACAGCTGCAGCGTACGCTCATTCTGATATTCATTGATATTCAGACGGAATAACAGATCAACACGATCATTCACGTGGTGCATAAATCTTGCCGTTGCCATACCGAAATACACGGCAACGACGCTGACACCGTCCTTTGCGACGATCAGCTTGGTGTGCTTGCCGTTCCCCATCGGAATGATACGAGTCAGCGTCACATCCCGCAAAACAAATTGCGGCACGGGGTTGGCTACGCCAAACGGCTCAAGAAGTGTCAGCTGCTCTGCAAGGGAGAGAGTCATTTCATTCATCGTCAGCTCACAATCCGCATCCAGATGAACGGCAAGATCATCCTCGGATAAGATCTCGCGGGCGTACTGATTCATCAGAGTGGTGAAATAATTGATGCTGCTCCTTTGAATTGAGAGTCCCGCCGCAAGCTCATGACCACCGAAACGTACCAATTCATTCTGGCAGTGTGCCAGTGCGTCCACAAGATTCATTCCCTTGATGCTGCGTCCCGAGCCTTTACCGACATCCTCCGGCGTGGGGGCGGGACCCTTGATCGCACCGTCAAATGAAATCAGGATCGATGGCAGGCCGTATCGTTCTGTCACGCGGGAAGATACAATTCCGATGATTCCCTGCGGCCAGTGGTCATTATCCAGAATAATCACACGGTCATTTTCAAAATCGAAATTCTGCTCGATCATCTCATACGCCTGTTCAGCGACACGATTCTCTTCGATCTGACGCTGCAGATTGATCTCGCACAATTCCAGCGCCAGTTTCCTTGCCTCCTCCTCGGTCTCGGCAAGCAGGAGCTCCACTGCGCGCGAGGCGTTGCTGATCCGTCCGGCTGCATTGATACGAGGTGCAATGCCAAATCCGATAAAGCCCGAATTGATTCGCTTTTTTCTTTGCGATGCACGTTCGGCATCGTTCAGCGGAACTGCCATTCCTCCTACAATTTTGGTCGAAGGCAGTGAGGCATCGATCAACGCAGAGAGTCCCGGGCGCTCGGTATCGGCAATCATGCGCAGTCCCAGCGTAACAATCAAGCGGTTTTCATCTACAATAGGCATCACGTCGGCAATGGTACCGATTGCGGTCAGATCGGCGTATTTTTCACAAATCAACCGTACACCGTCGATCGCGGTCTTCCCCATCTCACGGCAAAGCGTGATCTCCATGGCACAAAGCAGCTTGAAGACGACACCGACACCCGCCAGCTCCTTGAATGGGTAGGGACAGTCGGGACGATGAGGGTTGACGACAGCGGTCGCAAGCGGCAGCTGCGCGTGACATTCGTGGTGGTCGGTAATAACCATGTCGATCCCACGACTTTTGGCGTACAGTACCTCGTCATTTGCCGTAATTCCGGTGTCAACCGTGATAATCAGCTTGACTTGCTCCTGATCCGCCAGATAATCAATGGCACCGGCAGAGACACCATAGCCTTCCTTACAACGGCTGGGAATATAATAACAAACATCGGCACCCTTTTCTCTCAAGTAGAGATAAAGCATACTGACCGAGGTCACGCCGTCAACGTCATAATCACCGTAAATAGCGATTTTTTCATGCGTGTCCAGTGCCCTGCGTATACGGGCGATGGCAGGCTCGATGTCGGTCAACAGAAAAGGATCATGCATCTTTTCCTCGCTTTGCCGTAAAAATGCCAGCATAGCGTCCGCATCCTTATATCCACGGTGGTAAAGCACACGACAGCATATGGGATCAAGCCCGAGCTGCTCTGCAATAGCGTGAATGGTTTCTCGATCGGCAGGACTTGCCGTATCATTCAAGTTCCAAATTTTATCTCGATCGCGGTGGGTCTTATGATTCATCTGACCTTCCACCGCGGCAACAGTATTCAAATCCATGTCAAAATCCGTTCTTCATCTAAAGTATTCGTCAATCAATAATATTGAAAAAAACATCGTCAAAAAAATCAACACTCGCTCGGCGCGAAACGCTCGATCATTGTCATGGCAACGCGCAAGCCGTCCACTGCAGCACTGGTGATACCCCCCGCATATCCGGCACCCTCTCCACAGGGATAGATCGCCTTGTGTCCGATGGCACAAAGATCATCTCCGCGCAGAATGCGAACAGGAGCAGAGGTGCGCGTCTCCGCTGCACTCAAGACAGCATCGTCCGCAGCAAAACCGTGAATTTTTCGGTCAAATGCAGACAGACCGTAGCGAAGATGCTCGGTGATATACGAAGGAAATACGGAAGATAACGCCGCCATTTTGACCTGCGTTCCGCCTCGATAGGTGGGGTGGACCCGTGTGGGGACATGCCTGAGCTGATCACGCATAAAATCACCGACGGTCTGAATGGGAGCAGCATACGCACCGCCCCCCGCCATAAAAGCGGCTCTCTCGATCATCCGTTGGTAAGCAATGGCACCCAGTGCAGCGTTTCCGTCTTCGGGCTCATAATCCTCGCAGCGGACAGATACTGCCACGGCACAGTTGGCGTTTTTACCGTCGCGGGCGTGATGACTCATGCCGTTAACCACGAGTCCGCCCTCTTCCGACGCTGCGGCAACCACTTCGCCGCCCGGGCACATACAGAAGGTGTAAACCCCTCTTTCGCCTTTTGTGTCGGAGAGCGCATATTCTGCCGGCCCCAACGCGTGATTCCCGGCAAAATTTCCGTATAGTGCGCGGTCGATGTCCTCTTGCAGATGTTCAATTCTGACCCCTACCGAGATGGGCTTGGGGATAATATCGAAGTTTTTTTCAATCAGCATACGGTAAGTGTCCCTTGCACTGTGACCAAGTGCCAATACAAGTGCAGAGCAGACCATCTCGCCGCGATTTGTTTTTACAGAGTAAGAACCGTCCGCGTTTTCTCTCACGTCATCAAGCCGCGTCCTATAGTGCAGCTGACCTCCCAGCTCTTCAATGCGAGAGAGCAGACGATGAATAACCACGCGCAGGACATCCGTGCCGACGTGCGGCTTGGCTTTATATAAAATATCGTCGGGCGCTCCGAATTCATGCAGACGGCGCAGCACCCATGCGCACCTCGGGTCGCTGATGCGTGTCAGCAGTTTTCCATCGGAAAAGGTTCCTGCGCCACCCGCACCAAACTGAATATTACTGTCGGTATCAAGGATGCCAAAGGTATGAAATCTCTCTACGGCGCGAACACGATCCTCTACCGCATCTCCGCGATCGATTAAAATCGGTCGATAACCGTTTTCCGCCAAAAGAAGTGCGCAAAACAGACCCGCAGGTCCCATACCAACCACCATTGGACGGTATTTCATTGGCTGAGTCCCCCGCTTTTGCAGGGCGAGCGGCTCCTCACGCAAGGGCTTTGCGTCGATCGCCGCCAAAACGCTTGGGGATAATGCGCACAGATCAGCTCCCTGTGTAGACTCCACGATCACAGAGCAAACCAAGCTCACGCGGTCGCGATGGCGTGCGTCCACAGAGCGGCGATGGAGACGAAAGGAGAGCGCACCGAGTGGTATTCCCGTTATTTTCATACGGTTGCGTGCGACGCTCAGCGCATCGTCAAGCTGCTGATCCGCACCCAGACGAATATTGCCGAGTATCAGCCGGCTCTGTACCGAATCAGGCGACATCGGTATCTCCTCCTTTTCTACATCCTTTGCCCATATTAAGGCTATGCAATGGTTGACGCGCAGGACACACAGAGCGTTACGTTATGCAGCCACATCCTCCGTGCGGTCGTCATTTTCCTGTTCCACAGCACTGCTTTCATCCTTCTTTGCGGCACCGTTGTCCTTGTCAAGCTCGCAGCTTTGCAGCGCGTGGACAAACAGCCAGAATACCAATGCAAGAACGAGGCACAACAGCTTTGCGAGCAGATGAAAGCGATGCCCCTTGCTGCGGTGCAGCTCCACGTGATCGGAGGCACCGTTGACACGCTCAAATGAATAATTTTTTTGTTTCATGAAAGTCTCCTCCGCGATTTATTTTGCACGCGTTTTTTCTTTTTCTTCTTTCCGCGTCTCTCCCGCTAACAGCAGGAACAAATCGTCGCGCAGCGTTCCCGAGGTGTATCCACGCTTAAGAACGCCGTTGTTTGCAATCGAGATGCCGCCCGTTTCCTCACTGACAACAATCACGACCGCATCACTCTGCTCCGAAATACCGACGGCTGCACGATGACGGGTGCCAAGCTCCTTGGGCAGCGCGGTATTCTTGGACGAAGGCAGGATACAGCCTGCCGCAGCAATCTTTCCTTCACGGATAATAACGGCGCCGTCATGCAGGGGCGAATGGTTATAGAACAGATTACAAATCAGCTCGACCGAAAGCTCACCGTCGATCATGACACCGTTTTTAATATACTCACCCAGCTTGGAGGAGCGTTCTACCACGATCAAGGCTCCGGTTCTCTCATGAGAAAGCTCCACGGCGCTGTCAGAGAGCAGCGCTATGGTTGCCGTGACGTTTGCAATATCGTGCGGGCGACGTTTTGCGATGTTGCGCAAGCGCTGGGTCTTTGCACCAAGTCGGTCGAGCAGATCACAAAGGTCGTTTTGGAAGACGATCAAAATAACCACCGCACCTACTTGATAAAAGGAATCCAAAAAGGTATGTACGGCGTTCAGCTGCGCCGCTCGGGAAACAAAATACAGCGCAGTTAGAATGACAAGACCGACAAGCATATTCCCCGCTCGCCGTTCACGGAATTGCATATAGATTACGTAGAAAATATAAGCGATAATCAGAATATCTATGACATCGATCACGCTGATGGCGCGCAGCGGCGCGATCACGTGCTCGGAAAAAGCTGTAGCCAGCGTATCAAACCAGTTCATGAGATCAGTCACCATCCCCATTGTAAGATAAAATATATTATAGCATACTTTCCTATAAAATTCAACTTTTTTTCAAATATTTTTTTGAATTTATGAAAATTCTTTGTCACGTGGGCAAGAAATAAGGACAAAACAACAAAAAAACGCCGAACGGATGATAATATGCGTATCATCCGCTCGGTTTATTTCATTGTTTTCCAGAAATCGTGTACTGTCATTGCTGCATTTTTCGTCATGGTGCAGGTTGCAAGAGCTGCAGGGGTCGCACGCATGAAGTCGGCAAGCAACGCAGCGCCGCGAGACATTGTCTTCCGGTCGGCGGGAAAGACCACCTGACCGATCAAACGATCCAGATATTCCCGCTCTGTGACAAGATCGACCTTGTCCTGCATACCGCGTTCAATAAAGGTGATACAATGCAGTTCGGCACCGTGCAAAGAATTCAAGCCTTCTTTGCCGCACCATGGTGTTCCGTACGCGATAAAGCGTCCATCTTTACCCCGACGGATGATCGGCTTGTCTCCGTTAATGACGCAGATATTCTCTTTACCGTATGCCTCCATCCACATTGCCGCGTGCGTGGATTTTCCCACACCACGAGGTGCACAAAAGGCGTAACAGCGCTCCCCTTTTTGAATAACTGCTGCATGGAGCAAGAACGCGTCATGCGGGAGCAGCTTAAGGCTCAACTGGTCATTCAAGCAAATGCACTCTGCCTGCTCGTCGGTGAGGGGGATAGACATATGGCGCTTTTTTTGTTCGATTTCCCGCGGTGTAGCGTAGATTGTGATATCCGACCAAGGGCGATCGGTCATATATGGACGGCATATGTCTCGCGTCAGCTCATACCGTGCTGACACGGTGACGTACAGCCCGGCGACGAGAATTTTGAAATTCATCATCCGGTAAACCACCCTCCCTTGTGATAACATTGTCATAATTATAGCACATCTTGTATCGCAATGCAAGAGATTTTCAAAAAAATCCTTCAAATATTCGAAAATCTTTTTCGTGAATGCTTGACTTGCTGCCCGTCCCATGGTATAATAAACCAAATCCCCTGCGGGGGCAACGATTACACTAAAGGAGTAGTGATCATGAAAAAGACGTTGCACATCATTCCTCACTCCCATTGGGACAGAGAGTGGTATCTTCCCTTTGAAAAGCACCGCATTCGCTTGATCGATCTGTTTGACAATCTCATTCAGGTCATGGAGGAAAACGAGGACTACACGTATTATCACATGGACGGCCAGTTCATCGTGGTTGAGGACTATCTGGAGATTCGTCCTCAGATGAAGGATCGTTTGTATAAGCTGATCCGCGAAGGACGGATTCAGATCGGTCCTTGGTATCAGCTGCAGGACGAATACCTCACCAGCGGCGAGGCGAACGTCCGCAATATGCTCTACGGCATCCGTTTTTGTAAGGAGATCGGCGCCGATCCCGTTCACAGCGGCTACTTCCCCGATTCCTTCGGTAACGTCTCTCAGGCGCCGCAGATCGTGCGCGGTTTCGGCTTTGACAACGCGATTTTCGGTCGTGGTGTCAACGACATCGGCACGGACAATGAGGTCGTCAAACAAAACGGCATGACCAAGAGCGAGATCATCTGGCGCTCTCCCGACGGCTCCGAGATCATCGGCGTTATGTTTGCCAACTGGTATCACAACGCTATGGAGCTCCCCACCGAGCCCGAAGCGCTTAAGCAAAGACTCAAGCATATCGTTGCCTCCACCTCCCGTTTTGCCACCACCGATCACCTGCTCGGTATGAACGGCTGCGACCATCAGCCCATTCAGATGGATCTTCACAAGGCCATCAAGCTGGCTAACGAGGTACAGGACGAGGTTGTCGTCAAACAGTCCAACTTCGGTGAATATATCGAGGAAATCCGCAAGAATAAGGATAACCTCAGCGTTTTCGAGGGTGAGATCGCAGGTCAGCTGACCTCGGGGCATAACCTTCTGATCAACACCGCATCCGCGCGCGTGGACATCAAGCAGGACAACCACGACGCACAGCATCTGCTGGAGAGAATTGCCGAGCCGGTCTCCGTGCTTGCCATGCTCAACGGCGGCAAGTATAAGCAGGATTTCTTCACCTACGCTTGGCGTAAGCTGATGCAGAACCATCCGCACGACTCCATATGCTCCTGCTCCTGCGACGAGATTTACGACGAGATGAAACAGCGCTTTGCCAAGTCCATCGCCTGCGGCGAGGGCTTGCGCGACGGCTCTCTTGATTATCTGGCAGCTGCCGTGGACACCTCGGGATGCGGTGGCGACCATGCAATCGTCGTTCTTTCCCTTGAGCCCAACGACTCTGTCATTACTGTCCGCGCCAACGTTGATTTTGAGAAAGACGATATGGTTGAGGCCATTGCCATCTTTGATGAGAACGGCAATCCCGTTCCCGCTGAAACCAAGCTCATCAGAAACCAGTTCACCTACACCTTGCCCGACGACCGTTTCCGTCAACCCAAGTACGTCAATCGCTTTGAGGTTGAGATGCAGGTCAGAACGCACGGCATCGGATATTCGGTCTACAGTGTTAAAAAGCAGGCTGCCGATCTCAAGACCGCCATCAAATATGGCAATGATTACATGGAGAACGAGTACGTCCGCGTTCAGTTCAACGAGAACGGTACCTTCGATCTGACCAACAAGCGTTCCGGCCGCGTATACGCTGCACAGAACCTGTTTGAGGATACCAAGGATTACGGTAACCTTTATAACTACGGTCCCGTTGAGGGCGATATCCCCGTGACCAACGCCGACACCAAGGCTACCATCACGCTGGACAAGGTCACTCCCTACTCCGTCACCTTCAAAGCAGTGATCGACATTGCCATGGATGCGGATATCACCACTTATGTCACACTCTCCGACGGTGTTGCCCGTGCCGACGTCCGCACGGTCGTCAACAACCGCGCTGAGAACCACCGCATCCGCGCGCTGTTTGACAGCGAGATTCAGACGACCACGGTTCTTGCAGAGGGTCAGTTTGACGTGGTTCGCCGCAGTATCGAGCCCGCGCACACCTGGAGAATCCCCTATAACACGCAAAGAGATCAGGCGTTTGTAACGCTGGAGACAGACAACGGCGGCGACGCGCTGATGGTCGCCAACCGCGGACTTTGCGAGTATGAGATACTGCGCAATGGTAAGAATACCATCGCCATCACGCTGCTGCGCTGCGTGGGTGAGATCGGTGACTGGGGTAAATTCCCCACGCCGAAGGGTCAATGCAAGGGCGAGTACACGCTGGAGTATGCCGTTGTTCCTTACGAAACCGACAAGCAGGCTGAGGCTTACGGGCTTGGCTACGTCTTTGCCGGCAATGCCGTTCTTGCGATCGGTACGGGCATTCACGAAGGCTCTGCTCCCGCAAAGGCCGATTACGTTGCTTTCGATAACGAGTACATCCGTATGTCTGCTTTCAAGAAGGCTGAGGACAGCAGTGCCACCATCATGCGTCTGTTCAACACCGACACACATACCGTCACGCTGACCATCTCGCTTGGCGAGGCGTACAAGACCGCGGCTCTGACTACCATGGGAGAGGAAAAGCTTGAGGCACTCCCGATCAAGGACGGCAAGCTGGTCATTGAGGTTCCCGCAAAGAAGATCCTCACCATCGCACTGTCATAATCATTTATCAAATGTGGGGCTGCGTCATTGGCGCAGCCCCTACGTAAAAATTCCGACGATAGGCTTTTTTGCCGCGCGGAATTTGCGTTTTTTCCTGCACCTTACTTGGAGAATAAATTAAGCCCGCCGATCATTCGACGACTATCATAAAAAAGGAGACAAATATGAAACGAATATTATTGACGATATTTGCAATAACTCTGTGCCTTGCGGCGTTTTCGGGGTGCAACAAGTCGTCAGAAAACTACGCTTTCTTTTCATCATATATGCTTAATAGCCAAGATCGAAATGATCCCAACGATGATGTAATTGAAGAAATGCTCCTGCCAAATGAAGCGTTGTTTGCTTATGCGATTACTAAAACCGAAACAGATACGATTCAGACCGTGTATGTTTGGCATAATCTGCTCCGCAGAGAATTACGGCTTGATATTATGCAATTATATGATGCTGTACCCGATAAGGACAAGGAAATAACTATTAAAATTGATAGCGAAATAATTAAGATCAATAATAAAGTGATTGAATTTACGCCAAGCTCTGAACTGTCATTTGCTGTACTCCGAGCAATTATACCGACAGAATCGCAGGTCAATGCTCAAACTTTCCGAAACATATTCAGAGAAATGTTTATACGACTTGAAACCGTTGAGCCACTTGGTGATTATGAAGTAATTGCAATTCAGACTATTGCCCAAAATGGATTATTGCTTGGAAACGCAGAGGTTGGAGATATTAAGTTAGTTACATCTTTAGATGAAGTTGCAGAGTTGCAAAGTTCTCAATAACAAGCCGCCGATCATTCGACGACTACCACAAGGAAAGGCGGTACCTTATCGGGTGCCGCTTTTTGATTTCAGTTCACATATATTTAGAAAAAATATGATATAATATAAAAAAGTTTTCGTCAGAGTGTCGTGTGGATGGTAATTTTCCCGTTATTTAGGGTGAAGGACCTTCAAGAACACACGAAAGGAGTGTGAGTTATGGAAGATAAGCAGATAGTAGATCTATATTTTGAGCGCTCGGAGTCTGCTATATCCGAAACTGAAAAGAAGTACGGACGGTACTGCCATTACATCGCATATCGCATTCTCGAAAATGACGAAGATGCAAAAGAAATCGTAAACGATACTTATCTCAAAACGTGGAACACCGTTCCACCCAATCGTCCCGACCCGCTAAAACCATACGTTGGGATGATAAGCCGACAGCTTTCCCTTGACCGTTATGAGGAATACCACACGCAGAAACGAGGAGGACAAGTGATGCTTGTTCTTGACGAGCTTGCCGAGTGTATTCCCGCGGGCGACAGCGGAGAGAACATTGGCGAGAGTGTTGCTTTGAGAGAAGCGTTAAATAAGTTCGTTTGGTCTTTGCCCGACAAAACGCAGAATGTTTTTGTGCGACGGTATTGGTACTCAAGCTCCGTAGCCGAGATCGCGGAGGAGTACGGAATGAAAGAAAGCTCCGTAACCGTCCTCTTGCTCCGCACAAGAAAAAAGCTGAAAGAATTTTTACACAAGGAGGGCTTTGACGTATGACGAATAAGAATATTTATATGAGCCTCAGCGGTCTTGATCCCGAGCTCATCATGAAGGCTGCACCTGCCGAGAAGGTGCAAAAGAAGAAAAAGAACGCTTGGATAAAGTGGGCATCGATAGCAGCGTGCCTCTGCCTTGTTGTTATGGTAGGAGTATTTGCAATACCTAATTTGATAGGTTATCATTCGTGCTTATCAGAAGATGAAATCTTTGAGAGAAGTAACACATACTTTGATAACTATGAAGAACTTGCCGCCGTAGTTGGCAACGATACTTTGTTAGAAAATATTGATTTTGCGACTTTGAATGATTACGAACTGCGGTTAGTACACGAGCTTGACAATGTCAATAACTATCACGCCGTGAGCTTTGTGAATATTATGCCCGAAGATGAATTTGGTTTTGGTATTCATTTTTCCCCTTACAATAACAAAATTGCAAATCTTGTTGACGAGGGAGAAACGGTAATAATTAATGGAGTCACTGTTCAATATGAAAAACGTGGGACAGATGGATCCACCTATAAATACAATTTTGCGGCTGAATTTGAGTATAACGATTGTTACTATCAAATTCTTTCAATGGGCAATTCTGATGAAAGTGTATTTTGGGATAATCTCAATGCATTGCTTAACGAATAAATAAGCCGCCGATCATTCGACGACTATCACAAGGAAAGGCGGTACCTTATCGGGTGCCGCTTTTCCTTATAAATGCTTTTAGGCAGTTGAGCGTAAAGCGTGAACAGACTGTATATACTTATGATCGCACGTCTGCGACCGTATAACGCAACGCAAAGCTGGCTGCATACTTTTGCGCATATGAATTTTCCGCAACCGTCAATGTCAAAGTGCTGCTGCACCCGTCAAAGGAAGCATAACCGATATTTGTGACCGACGCGGGGATGCTCACCTCACACAGCGCGGTGCAGCCGTAGAAGGTAAACCAACCAAGTGTTTGTACGGTTTCCGGCAATACTACCTTTGTGACCTGTGTTCCCGCAAATACGCTGTCGGCAAGTCCGATCACCTTCTGTCCATCCAACGCAGCCGGCACGGTAACGATACTGTCTTTGCCTATGTACTTTGTCAGAATAATTCCGCTTTGTGTCGTTTGATAGGTATATGCGCTTGTTACACCTTCCCTACCGCTGCCTTGTGTTTCATCTGAATTCTGATCCGTGCCGACATTTTCCGGATGCGGCTCCGGATTTTTGGGAGTGTCATTGCCGCTTTGCGCGTCTCCTTCGCTACTGCTTTGTTTCGTTGTTTCCACTTCCTCCTGCAGCCTTTGGTTGTCGGCTCGCAGTGCCTCGATTTCCTCTTGCATCGATTGCGCCTCCTCCAGATACTCCGCTTGCAGCTCTGCCATCTGCTCGTCCATGGTGGTCAGCTGCTCTTCCAGACTCTTCAGCTGCGATTCATAATACATCAATCGTGCCTGATACACAGCAGTGTCGTTCCCGGAGGATGCCCCTGTATTCTCCACGTCATCTTTGATTTGCTCTTGCGGTGCGCAGCCGCTCAAGAGCAGAGTGCATCCAAGCACACAGGCGATGACCCGGGTTTTTGCTTTGATCTTGTTGTTTTTCATCGTTCTTCCCCTTTCGTTTTTTGGCGTAAATTTTTAAGTTTCCTACGCGCAAATGTATTATACCAGAAAAAGAATGAAAAACGACTCTCTTTGTGTCGACAAACGGACAGTCAAAGAGAGTCGTTATTTTTTATTTGATCATTCCTGCAAAGGTGTTGACCGCATTTAGATGATCATCCTCACTGCTTTGTGCGAAAAGCTGCGGAATTTCATTCAAAAGGCATACCACCGTGTCTTCGGGCAGCTTTTGAAGGATCTCTGAATTTTGATACATCGGCGTGTCTTTCAAAAGCACGGTGTACTCGTCATTAGCGTAGCTTGGCAAGGTATCCAGCGCGTCGGAAAGCGGGCAGACGCGACCGCTCGATTTCATTTCTTCGTAGATAAAAGGACTGCAAAGGAAGATGTAGCACTGCCCCGTCAGGAGTGAATTGGTAAACTGCGAATATTGGTCGCTGTTATACGCCAGATTGATAGAGGAGGTGATCTTACCGGGATCCTCTCCCTTCGCCTCCGCATCTTTTCTTGCGGCCTCCACCTGTCGCCATTCCTCCTCGATCTCTGCCTCGGAATAGACCTGATAACGGATAAAGCCCGCATATTTGGCACCGTCGCCATTCAAATCTGCAGGAAGTGCATCGGAAAGATCCAGGTACATCTGCTCAGCCTCTGCAGCGCTGAAACCGTACGGACCGCAATATGTGATATTGATATCGTATACGGGATCGCTGAACATCTGCGCTACGCAGACGATCAAAACGATCGCAAAGAAAGCAATAATGATGACCGTCCATTTATAATGGTACCAAAAGTTATCGAGCCACTTCAAAAAAGGGCTGCGCTCCACAACATCGACGTCCTCACCGGACAGCTTTTGCTCGTCGTTATCGGGAAGTGAATTGTTCATCATGTCTTCCATTTGTTCATCAGACTTTGGGTCTTGTGACCTCAAGCACACGCAAAACGATCTCTCCGGAGGGGGTCTCAACGTGCAGTACGGCACCCTCGCGGGTTCCCATCAATGCTCTGCCGACCGGAGACTGGTCGGAAATACGACTCAGCAGCGGATTTGCCTCGTTGGAACCGACCAGAGAATATTCGATCTCCTCCTGCAGCTCCTCATCAAATACGCGAACGACCGAGCCAAGGCTGACAACGGAGGTATCGATCTCATTTTCATCAATGACCTCTGCATTATCGATCAGCTCCTCAAGCTCCTTGATGCGAGCCTCGTTCTTCGCTTGCTCATTTCTTGCCTCATCGTACTCGGAATTCTCGGACAAGTCTCCAAAAGAACGTGCGACGGCAATATCGTTTTTAATTTCATCGCGGCGGGTTGTTTTCAGATAAAGCAGCTCTTCCTGCAGTTTCTTCAAACCTTCGCTGGTGTACATTTGCTTTTTAGCCATGATTGTATTTTCTCCTTTTTATTTGAATTTGTTCATGATCGCGATTATTTTCCGAGTAACAAATCAATTGCTGCAGCAAGCTGATTGTCCTCATCTTCGGGGATCAGATATACGTTGCTGTATTTTTCCAAAAGCGTTTGATCAAAGGGAATCTCGTTTTCAGGATCGGGAACGATGCCGATATCGTGATACGTCTCTTTGCAAGGCGGCAGATACCAGGCCGTGGTCAGGCGAAGACCGCCTTCTACGCCAAAATAGGAAAGATCCAGAATCGTCTGCATACATCCCTTACCGAAGGTTGTCACACCGACCTGCGTGGCAATGTCGTAATCACGCAGATTTGCAGTAAAGAGCTCCGCGGCACTCGCCGTATATTCATTGGTCAAGACCACCATGTCATAGCCGCGATATTTTCCGATATCCTCGGCAGTAACACTGCAGCTCTCAAAATAGCCGCTGTATTTCACGACCTTGACAACGTCGACCTCTTCATTCCCCTCTTTGTCGACCGTGTAGATCATGGGATCTCCGGCTTGCAGCATGGTGCTCAGCACAGCCTCGATAGACTGCAGGTCTCCGCCACCGTTATATCGCAGGTCAAAGACAAATTTATCACAGCCCTGCCCGATCAGATCATCCATGGCCTGCTTGAACTGCGTAGGCGTGGTCATATCAAATTCGCTGATGGTTACAATACCGATTGTCTGATCGGCACTGGATATACTGTATTCCACCGAAAGTGTTTCAATGGCACGTCGCTCCATGGTCAGCGTCATGGGGGTATAAGTTTCATCCCCCTCAGGGCGAAGAATGGTAAGTGTTACTTCACTGCCCTCAAGACCGCGGATCATGTTGATCGCCTGTGTCTGACCTACAACGTCGACGTATACCGTCTCACCGTTCTGATCAATCAGGCTGTAAATGATATCACCGGGCTGAATCCCCGCCTCGGCTGCGGGGCTGTCTTTGTAGGTTGTGATAACCGTAAGAAGATTGTATTCCACACCGTTGACCGGCACCAAGGTGTTGACAACGCTGACCCCGATTCCGACCATCTCGCCCGAATCATCGGTAAACAGCTCCTCAAGCTCCTCGGCGGTATAATAGACGGCGTAAATATCTCCTGTCGCGGCGACGTAAGACTTCAGGATGGAGGTCATCATTTCTTCGTCGTCAAGATCGTAGACAGAATATGCATCGAACAGCTCTCTGATCAGATCCAGCTCCTGATATTCATCCTTTTCCACCGAGCCGGAGATCAGTGTGCCGTTGCCGGATAAATAAAGCTCGCGCAGCTTGGAGTTGAACATCCCTGTGGTAAAGGTATAAGTGAGCAGAACAGAGAGAACCAGTACAGCGCAAAGAGATGCAACAAAGACCGCAACGGGAACGGTGCCTTTGCCGCTCTTCGGTTTCTTTTTCTTTATATTGGGTTCTTGACTTTTGGTGGGGGGCAGCTGCAGATCAAAGCCTGCTGTCGCGCAGAGCGCCTTCAGCTGCTCGTCAAACGATTGCTCTCCTTCATTTTCCATGCGGATGGTCATTGTTGCACAAAGATAGCTTGCAGAAACGTCCAGCGAAGGATAAGCAAGCTTGATCGTCTCGATCAGCCGTGTTTCGTCGGCCTCACTGTTCAATCCGTAAATAGCGTAGGTTAATTTCATCATAAATCCTCGTTTACAATTTATTTCATCAACTTTCGCCGTATGCACACGGCAACATCATCACGCGCATAAAACCGTATACGCACGCGAATGGGCTGGCGCACAAGCAAAAGGTCGTGCGACAGCCCACGCAACATCCCTGCCATGACAGGAACGGCGCACATCAAAGCAGACGAAGATCAAAATGACAATGCGGGAACGGCTTATGTATAAAACCGTAAATAATCAGAATTTGGAAGGCTTGGAGCCAAGATATTTCTTGACCATCAAAGCGACCTTGAAGGTGATCGCGTGCTCAAATTCACGCAGATCAAGCCCGGTCAGCTTGCGGATCTTTTCCAGACGGTAGACCAGAGTGTTACGGTGAACAAACAGCTTACGCGACGTTTCGGAAACGTTGAGGTTGTTCTCAAAGAAACACTGAATGGTCATCAGCGTCTCACGGTCCAGAGATTCCAGCGAGCCTCTCTTGAAGACCTCCTGCAAAAACATATCACAAAGCGTGGTAGGCAGCTGATAAATCAGACGACCGATGCCGAGATTTTCATAATTGATGATATTCTTCTCGGTCTCAAATACCTTGCCGACCTCCAGCGCGACCTGCGCCTCTTTATAAGCTCTTGCCAGATCCTTGATATTATCGACGATGGTCGAAATACCGATGGAAACCTTGGTATAGAACTCGGAGCTGAGCGTATCGGCAATGTTGGTAGCGATGCGATCGATATCGCGGGAATCGGTATCGGGCTTAATGTCCTTGACCAGCACGATGTCATGCTCGCTTGCACTGATCACGTAGTCGCGAGTCTTATCGGGAAACATATTCTGCAGCATTTCAAAGGGCAGTACGTCGGTTTTTCCGAAGAATTTGATCAGGAAGACAACGCGGGTCTCCTCGGTATTGAAATGCAGCTCCTTGCTCTTGATGTAAATATCACTGGGCAGAATATTATCCAGAATGATATTCTTGATAAATGAACCCTTGTCATACTTTTCATCGTACAAGTTTTTGATATTGCTGAGTGCAATCGCAAGCATTTTGGAGGTCTTCTCGGCGGTCTTATCCTCACCCTCCACAAAAACGATATACTCCGCCTTGGAGTTACCGGCAATGGGACGGTAGGTGTAGCCACCCGCAGCGATCATGTCCGAGGTATACGCGAGCTCGTCGCGCACGCCCTGGCGGATCTCACCGATCTTTACCAGCTCAGAGCAAGCGATGATCACGCCGTTCTCGTCAATTACACCGATCACGCGATCAACCGCATCCTTCATCTGATGGATGACACCCTGAAATAATCTGTTTGACATAGTTTTCCTCTCCTGTATATGTATTTGGAACTGGGTTTGTATATACTGCCCTATATTCTACCACATTTTTTGTGAAATTTCAATAGGGAATTCCATCTTTTTTATAAAAAAACTCGATTTTTTTCGTTTTTTTTATCTCAATTGCCGTCAATTCGTAAGGATGCTGAAATTACAACTCCAGCTCATAAACAAGAGCACTGAGAACAAAGGACGATGCGGTTTCCGTCCTAAGGATACGCTGCCCAAGACCCGCCATTAAAAAGCCCATCTCGCGCGCCAAGGCCGCCTCCCTTTGGGAGAACCCCCCCTCACTGCCGATGACCACGGAAACCGAAGGGGTACTTCCCTGCAGCTGCGCCAGATGTGGGCGCAGGAGCGTACGCAGCGGTACGGTATCGTCACCCTCATAACAAAAAATCGGGAGATCCACAGCAGCGGCACGGCGCAGCATCTGATCAAAATCACAGGTTGGTAGAACCTCGGGAATACATCCCCGCCCACACTGCTTGGCAGCCTCCGCCGCGATACGACGGCGCCGTTCCGTCCTCTTCTCTTCCTGCTCCGGCTTGCAGCGGACGACACAGCGCTCGCTCTCAAACGGCGTTACGCTCGCCACACCGCATTCCACCGCCTTTTGGATGACGGTGTCAAGCTTGTCCCCCTTGGGAAGTGCCTGATATAAGTGTGCGGCAAAGGGCGGCTCGGTATTCATGACCTGAGATGAAATGATGCGGGCGCACACCTCTCTCTCCCCGTCAAAGCTGCACAGCTCACAAAGATATTCGGTTCTCTGCATATCGCAGACGGTGATCCTCTCTCCCACCGCCATGCGAAGAGAGCGAGCAATATGATGTGCATCGTCACCGTGTATGTGCACGATTGTGTCGTCAATTTGCTCTTTTCTGACAAAAAAGCGAGGCATACCGATCCTTTCCTTCACCAAAACAAAAGATGAAAACGCGTGGATTTACCGATTGGTCATGTTTCACAGATGTATTATACAACATTATGCCCAATTTGTCAAACCCTTTTTTGTAAATTCTGCTCTGAAAACCTACAATGTTTACAATTTATTCTTATTTTTCCCCGTTTTGCATGGCAAAACACCGAAAGAAAATGTGCACCATCCGATTGATTCAAGGAAAAAATGTTCAAAGCCTTCGTGCGATATGCCGAAAATCATAATAAAAACGGTGGGTTGATCCCCCGATAAAGGGCGATTCCCACCGTTTCTTTTCATGATCTGTCAATTATGCCTCGTGAATCGCCTCGGTCGGCAGAACACGAATCTGCGGAATACGAGCCAGAACAAAGGCAAGAACGGCTGTCAGGATGATCTCCGGGATCATGTACATACCGTTATATACGATCGAATAAATGATCGACAACGATGCGCCGCTGAAGGTCGAAAGCACCCACTCACCGAAAAGATCATATATTCCCTCCTGCGTGAAAAACCATTCCGCCCACAAGCCGTAAAACAGCGCACCGGAAACAATATGGCACAGATACCGTGCAAAAAGAGCAACAATGCTGCCAAGGCACATCGCCATTCCCTTTCCTTTGACCCGATGACGGAAGATACCGCCAAGCCCGAGCACGGTATAAGCCAGCAGATAATCGATCAGGCAGACCAAAAGTGCAACGCCAAGCCCCATATAGCTGTCATCCGTTGGGGTGAACAGCGCAACGATGGTGCCATGACCGAGCAACATCTGTAATACCGCATAGACCACGCCGGTAAAGACACCCCAGCGCACACCGAACATATACGATACGATGACAATACAGATCATACTGCCAAAGGTAAATGAACCGCCAAAGAGCTGGTTCAGGAATGGGATGACCGAACAAAGAAAGGACATAGCCGTCGCAATGGCGATCATCATAGCCGAGACGGTCAGCCGCCTCGTTTTCAGGTTCGCTTCCATAGCAAACACCTCCGAAAAATAAAGTAACCGCACGAAAACTCCGTGCGGCAGATTACGTTTCAGCTTACATTCGCGACTGTAAATCCTTCTCAAAAATCTCCCTACGCCGGCATTATCCGTATCAGGTTTAGGGTTCGGGATCTCTCCCATCTCAGCCGTTTCCAGCACCCCTATTTTTATGCGGTTCGACATATTTTAACACAATCCCGAATAAAAGTCAAGGTGTTTTTTCTCTTTTTTTGAATTTCTTTATATTTTTTCGCATCACCCGAGATTTCATGCGCAATTTTTACAATATCCCAAGTTTGGAAAATCAATTCCTGTGCTATTTCCCAAATTTTAAACAAATTTCAAAAGAGTATTGACAAATCACCATTTTGGGGGTATAATATTTAAGGATTGATGGTTAGCCCGCGCTAACCGAAAGCCCCATCATGATTTCAAAAATTGAGGTGACTGATTATGGATTTGCGTACGGCTGAAGAAGGAAAAGAATATATCATTCAGTCGATCGAAACCGATGATGAAGAGCTGAATTCGTTTCTCTTCACTCTGGGGTGCTACGCAGGTGAGCCGATCACTGTGATCGCACATAAAAAGCATGCTTGCGTCGTCTCCATTAAGGATGGTCGTTACACCATTGACAGCGATCTCGCTGCAGCAATCAAAATCTAAAAAAATAATCTACGGATTATTTTTTGGCCATTGGTTAGCGAACGCTAACTCCCAACCTTGTATTTTACAGCCCCTGCTGTTAAAATAAAATTATCACTTAAGAAAAAGGAGAGTTTTCCATGAGAATTGCACTGACAGGCAATCCAAACAGCGGAAAAACCACCATGTACAACGCCTTGACCGGACGCAATGAGAAAGTCGGCAACTGGGCAGGTGTTACCGTTGAAAAGAAGGAGCATCCCATCAAAAAGAACTATTACGGAGGCAGCGATGATCTGATCGCGGTGGATTTACCGGGTGCTTATTCCATGTCTCCCTTCACTTCCGAGGAGAGTATCACCAGCTCTTACGTCAAAAACGAGCATCCCGATGCCATCATCAACATCGTCGATGCAACCAACCTCTCCCGCAGCCTCTTCTTCACGACGCAGCTGCTTGAGTTGGGAATTCCCGTTGTCGTCGCGCTCAACAAGACCGACATCAACAAGAAAAAGGAAAACAAGATCGACGTTGCCGCACTCAGCGCAAAGCTGAACTGTCCTGTCGTCGAGACCATTTCCACCTCTGCGGAGGGTCTGAAGGACGTCGTCGCCGCCGCTGTAGCGGTGATCGGCAAGGGTCAGAATGCTCCCTATCATCAGGGTGACATTGATTTGACCGACAAGAAGGTCGTTGAGACTGCCGACAGAGCCCGTTTCGATTTTGTCAACAAGATTGTCAAAGAGGTCGAAACACGTAAGGTACTTACCAAAGAAAAGAACTTCCAGGATAAGATCGATGCCGTGATCACCAACAAATGGCTCGGTATTCCGATCTTCGCCGTTGTGATGTTCCTCGTGTTCCACATCTCGCAGACATGGCTGGGTGCTTGGATCGCCGAGGGCTATGAGTTTGAGAACGGAACGGTCATTCCCGGTCTTGTTTCCCTTATCGAGATGTTCAGTGAATGGGTCGCAGGGCTGCTTGAGAATGCAAATCCCCTGCTCGCCTCGATCATTGTCGACGGTATTATCGGCGGTGTCGGTGCCGTTGTCGGATTCTTGCCCTTGGTCATGGTCATGTATTTCCTGATCGCTCTGCTTGAGGATTGCGGTTACATGGCACGTGCTACCGTTGTTCTTGATCCCATCTTCAAGAAGGTTGGTCTCTCCGGTAAATCGGTTATTCCCTTTGTCATCGGTACTGGCTGTGCCATCCCCGGTGTCATGGCTTGCCGCACCATCCGCAACGAACGCGAGCGCAGAGCCACGGCTATGCTGACGCCCTTCATGCCTTGCGGTGCAAAAATGCCTGTCATCATCCTTTTTGTCGGCACCTTCTTCGCCAATGCCTCTTGGGTCAGCACGCTGATGTATTTCGTTGGTATTGCCCTGATCCTTCTGTGCGCCCTGCTTGTCAATAAGCTGACCGGTCACAAGAACAGAAAGTCCTTCTTCATCATTGAGCTGCCCGAGTACAAGGCACCCAGTTTCCTGAAGGCCCTCAAGTCCATGTGCCAGCGCGGGTGGGCTTACATCGTTAAGGCAGGTACCATCATTCTGGTTTGTAACTTCGTTGTGCACCTGATGCAAACCTTCAACTGGAGCTTCCAGGTCGTTGAGGAGGGTATGGAGAACACCTCTATCCTTGCAACCATCGCAACTCCCTTTGCTTACATATTTGCTCCCATTATCGGCTACGTTTCCTGGCAGCTCGCTGCAGCAGCCATCACCGGCTTTATCGCCAAGGAGAACGTCGTTGGTACTCTGGCCGTTTGCTTTGGCATCTCTCACCTGATCAGCCTTGACTTTGATACAGTCGTTGCTGAGGGCGCGAACGTCTCTGAAATTGCTACCGCCTTCGGCACCGGCAGCGGTGGTGCCATGGTTGCTGTCGCAGCACTTGCATTCCTGATGTTCAACCTCTTCACACCTCCCTGCTTTGCAGCTATCGGTGCTATGAACTCCGAGATCAAGAGCCGCAAGTGGCTCTGGGCCGGCATCGGTCTGCAGTTTGCAGTCGGTTATTCCATCGGTTTCTTGACCTTCTTCTTCGGTACGCTGTTCACCGGCGGCAGCTTTGGCTCTGCTTGGATGCCGATCGTTGGCTGGGCCATCGTAGCAGTGATCGCTGTGATCATCGCAGCCCTGATCATCAAGAAGAATAAAGAGCTGAAGAACGAGTACGCGCTTACCGCGTAATCCGAAAACAACGCTACACAGAAAGGTGGCATCACACATGGGACCTGTTGATATTATCGTAGTATTGATCATCGCTTTGATCGTGGGCGGTGCTACCGCTTATATCATCAAAGCAAAAAAGAGCGGCAAGAAGTGCATCGGTTGCCCCGACAGTTCCTCCTGCAGCTCAGGAAAATGCAGCGGTTCATGCGGCAATTGCGGTTCAGACTGCCATTGCGACGAAACCGAGCAATCCAACAAAAACTGAATCGAAAAACCTCCATTCGGGGAGCCGGTTTCGCAATCATCGGCTCCCCACTTTTTAATCTTCCGTAAAAAAAGTGAGACAAATGCAAAAGGCATTTGATTCTCACTCCGTCGTTTTTGCTTTTCAGAAAAAAATAAAGCTCCAGATAAAGGCCTACCGTCGGCTTTTATGAAAATGGGGCTGCGCCAGTGACGCAGCCCCGAATTTTTATCAATCAAAATATCCCAAACGGTACAGCAGCTCTGCGGTGAGAAGTCCTCCGCCGGCAGCGCCGCGCAGCGTGTTGTGGGAAAGGCAGACAAACTTATAGTCAAAGTAAGTATCCTCGCGCAATCTGCCAACTGTCACGCCCATGCCGCCGTAGATATCGCGGTCAAGAGCAGCCTGAGGACGGTTGTCTTCCTCAAAGTAGGTGATAAACTGCTCGGGAGCGTGGGGCAGCCCCAACTCCTGAGGCTTACCGGAGAAGTTTTTCCAAGCCTCAAGAATCTGCTCCTTGGTGGGCTTATTCTTAAACTTGACAAACACAGCCGCGGTGTGGCCGTCGGAAACGGGAACACGGATGCACTGCGTGGTGATTAAGGGTGCATCGGTCTTAATGATCTCGCCGTTTTCAACCTTGCCCCAGACACGCAAGGGCTCCTGCTCGCTCTTCTCTTCCTCGCCGCCGAGGTAAGGAATGACGTTGTCGATCATCTCGGGCCAATCCTTGAAGGTCTTACCCGCACCGGAAATTGCCTGATAGGTCGTTGCGACAACCAACTCAATGCCGTACTCACGCAGAGGGGTCAGTGCGGGAACGTAGGACTGGATGGAGCAGTTGGGCTTGACGGCAATAAAGCCGCGCTTGGTGCCAAGTCTCTTTTTCTGTGCCTCGATGACGGCGAGGTGATCGTCATTGATCTCGGGAATGATCATGGGCACATCGGGTGTCCAGCGGTTTGCAGAATTGTTGGAAACCACGGGAATTTCCGCCTTGGCATATGCCTCCTCCAAAGCCTTGACCTCATCCTTCTTCATATCAACGGCGCAGAAAACGAAATCGACCTTCTCTTTGACTGCTGCGATGTCGGTGGAATCCATAACGATCATATCCTTCATGCTCTCGGGGATGGGTGTTGTCATCTTCCATCTGTCACCGACCGCCTCACAATAAGGCTTTCCCGCTGTGCGGGGGCTTGCAACCAGAGCAGTCACTTCAAAATAAGGGTGACCGTCCAGCAAGGTCAAAAATCTCTGACCGACCATGCCGGTCGCACCAACGATACCTACTCTCTTTTTATCCATATGAAATACCAACCTTTCCGTGCGTCGCGCAGAAACGAGACGCACTATCCTCAATATCCGACGCAGGATTATGCGCGGATGCCGGATAAAATAAATATGAAATATTATATCATAAAGTTTATAAAAATGCAAGTGGGAGAGCGAAATCTTTCATTTTTCAATTCACCGAAATATTGCGCGCCCATGCGCTCAAAACCGTTCTTTTTCACAAAAACAAGGACTTATACTGCTTTTGCGAAAAATCTCGGGGGTGAGTCAAACGCAAAAACACATTTGATTCTCACCCCCGTCGCTTTTTGCTTTGCGGCTGAACACCGCAAATTTGCAAATTCCGTGCGTCAAGATAGTCTACCTTCGGCTTGTTTGCAAGGGGCTGCGTCAATGACGCAGCCCCAAAAATGCTTCAATCCTCATTGGACGGAATGATAATACCGTAATTTCCGTCCTTACGGGTATATACGACGGAGACCTTACCCTCCTCGTCGTTCAAAAACATAAAGAAATCGTGTCCGAGCAGATTCATCTGCAGTATCGCCTCATCCACCGACATTGGTTTCAACGGGAAACGCTTGACACGGAGCACCTGCTCCTCGTCCTCCTCTTCCTCGGAGAATGCCACCATCTCGGGGATCGTCGCCGTGCGCAGTTTTTTAGCCAGACGCGTCTTATTCTTGCGAATCTGACGCTCAATGATTTCAACGCAGCGATCCAAAGCCTCGCGGAAATCATCCGCGTCCTGCTCACTGCGGAAAAGCGTTCCTGCGGCGCTGATGGTCACCTCCATGCTGGAGATTCCGCGCTTGCGCGAGAGGGTCACCGTGGCATCACCTTCTTCGGAAAAGAATTTGTCCAGCTTTTCCAATTTCTTGGCAATCAGATCCTTAGTTTCCTCGTACACGTTCATTTTGCGACCAACGACTGTCAGTTTCATGGTTCTTCCTCCTTTGTGTATCTTGCGAATCGGCAATGGGGGAATCCTTTGGGCAGCCCCCACTCCCGCGTGACAACGTCACATGTCACATGGATCCTTCTCGGAGCCACTTATATTATACCATAAAAAAGCGAACTTGTAAATATCTGATATGAAAAAAATCGCGTTTCTCGCAATTTCGTGCAAGCTGCACATTTTTCACTTAAAAAACGCACCAAAAAAGCCCTCAAATATGGGCAACATGGCGATTTTTCACCAAGACATTGACAAATGCCGAAAAAATTGGTACAATAATAAGGATGATGTCTGTTCAAAATACGTCAGATCAGGAGGAATCCTTCATCATGAATATCAACCAACTACTGTGTGCCGACATCCATACTATGGACGACGACGCACTTGCAAATTACGCCGATGAGCTGCGTCGCACCATTCTCCATCATGCAAAGCTGTATTACGTGGATGATGCGCCCGTGATCTCCGATTATGATTATGACCGCCTTTACCGCGCACTTCTCGAGCTGGAAAAGGCATATCCCTCGCTGGATGATCCCGCCTCTCCGACCAAGCGCGTCGGGGGCGCCCCACTGGACAAATTTGAAAAGGTGACCCACACCGCGACCATGAACTCCCTGACCGATGTCTTTTCTTACGACGAGCTGCGTGAATTTCTTGATCGCGTGAACAAGAATGTTCCCGATGCCGTATATTCCGTTGAGCCGAAAATCGACGGCCTTTCGGTCTCTCTGGCTTATGTGGACGGCGTTCTTTGGCGCGGAGCGACCCGCGGAGACGGTTTTATCGGCGAGGATGTCACGCAAAATATCAAGACCATCTTCTCTATCCCGCTGACGCTGCCCGAGCCGTTGACATTGACCGTTCGCGGCGAGGTTTATATGCCCCGTGCCGTGTTTGAGCGCATCAACGAAAAGCGTGAGGCTGCGGGTCAGCAGCTGATGGCGAATCCTCGCAATGCTGCTGCCGGTTCCTTGCGCCAGCTTGATCCCGCCGTGACCGCAGAACGTGCCTTGGATATTTTTATTTTCAATTTTCAAGAAGGAAATCTATACCTTGACGGTCATGCACCCGCCTCGCACACAGAAACACTTCAGCGTTTATCCGATCTCGGATTCCACACGCTTGAGCATCAGATCTGCGCCGAGAGTGCCGAGAATATCATTGCACATATCGAACAATTGGGTACGCTGCGCGACGAGCTTGCCTACGACATCGATGGTGCCGTTATTAAAATCGACGATCTCGCCTCGCGCCGCAAGCTCGGAGAGGGGACCAACACACCCAAATGGGCGGTTGCTTATAAATATCCCCCCGAATGTAAGCAGACCAAGCTGCTGGACATTACCGTAGCCGTCGGTCGCACCGGTGTCCTGACCCCGACTGCCAATCTTGCCCCCGTCCGTCTTGCAGGAACGACGGTCACGCGCGCAACACTCCACAACATGGATTTTATTCGTGAGCGCGGCATTATGCTCGGAGACATAGTTTCGGTTCAAAAGGCCGGCGATATCATTCCGGAGGTCGTCTGCGCCCATCCCGAAAAGCGTGACGGCAGCGAGGTGGACTTCCCCACCCCGACCGTTTGCCCCTCCTGCGGCGCGCGTGTCTTCCGTGACGATAACGACGGTGCTGCCATTCGCTGTACCAATGCTGCCTGCCCCGCACAGTTCTCTCGCGCTATTGAGCATTTTGCCTCCAAGGATGCCATGAGCATTGATGGCATGGGACCACGCGTGGTCGATCTTCTGCTCGACAACCACTTGATTTTTGACGCTGCCGACCTATATGCACTGCGGGTAGAGGATCTTGAACATCTGGAGCGCATGGGTAAAAAATCCGCGCAAAATTTAGTGGATGCCATTGCAGCCTCCAAAACGGCAGGGCTGGAGCGAGTTCTGTTTGCATTGGGTATTCGCAACGTCGGCGCGGGCGCTGCCGAGCTGCTCGCCGCACGCTTTTGTGATTTGGATCGCTGCATGAACGCTACTGTCGAGGAGCTCTGTGACATCAACGATTTCGGTCAGATCACTGCCGAGAGTGTTGTTAATTTCTTTTCGCAGGAGAAAAACCGTACACTTTGTGATAAGCTCAAGGCCGCCGGCGTCGTCCTGACCGCAAAGGCTGCACCAAAGGACGCCGACCTTGCAGGGTTGACCTTTGTCCTGACGGGTACGCTCCCAACGCTTTCCCGTGATGCTGCAACCGCCATGCTCAAAGCAAAGGGCGCCAAGGTGACGGGCTCGGTCTCCAAAAAGACCGACTATGTCGTTGCCGGTGAGGCAGCGGGCAGTAAGCTGACCAAGGCGCAGGAGCTGGGTATCCCCGTCATCGATGAATCCGAGCTGCTGCAAATGCTCGGCGCGAATACCCCCATGCAAGAAAGCCTTCCGCTTTGATCACAGATCAAGATATTCCAATAACCCCCGGTAGATTCCCTGTGCAAACAGCTCCGGCTGTTGTGACATCAGTGCGGCATCTCCCGGATTTGTGATGAATCCCAGCTCGATCAGCACCGCAGGCATTGCCGTGCGTCGAAGAACGTACAGATTGGTGCGTACCTTCATGCCGCGGTTGGGCAGCCCCGTCACTGCACTGATCGATCGGACAATATGGTCGCCAAGAATGAATGCTTGTGAACCGCGGCGATAGGCATATGCCTCAACGCCGCTTGCGGCCGTGATATCCGACGCATTGGTATGCAAACTCAGAAAATAATCTGCCCCCCAGCTGTTGGCATCACTGACCCTTGTGCGCAAACTATCCGAAAGTGAATTTCCTACCTGCGTCGTTGCCGTCGGGCGAGACAGACGCACCTCGAAATTCCCGTTCTGCCGCAAAAGTGTCGCCAGCTCCTGCCCGATACGATACACCACATCCTGCTCGCGCAGACCGTTTCCCTCCGCTCCCGCGTTGGGATTGACCGGATTATGTCCTTGATCTATGTAGACCTTGATTGCCATACGTCAAACCTCCTTTTGTCACCCTGTTTTTATTGTATGTTGCAAGAGGTCTGATGTTTCGAAAACTTTTTGAAAGGAGTTCACCATGGAACTCGATCACCAAGAAAGAGAGTCCGCTCTCCCCACCGTGCGCGAGGAGAAGAATCGCATTATCGGTGGTACCCTGTATCTTGTTGCCACACCGATCGGAAATCTCGACGATCTTTCACTGCGCGCCATCAAGGTGTTATCCGGCGTTGATTTCATCGCTGCCGAGGACACCAGAAATTCGCTCAAGCTGTTGACCTATCTCGGTATACAAAAGCCGATGGTTTCTTATTATGAGCATAATAAAAGAGAGCGCGGTGAGGAGATCGTCGCGCGTCTGCAAAAGGGAGAATCCTGCGCATTGATCACCGATGCGGGAACTCCCGCCATCTCCGACCCCGGAGAAGACTTGGTGGTCCTCTGTGGCGAGCGAGGAATCCCTGTGACGGGCGTTCCCGGGTGCTGCGCTGCCGTGGATGCCCTGACGCTCTCCGGTCTTCCTACGGGCAGATTTTGCTTTGAGGGCTTTCTCTCGGTCAACAAGGCCGAGCGGCGTGAGCATCTTGCCGCATTACGAGGTGAGAGCCGTACCATAATTTTGCACGAGGCGCCGCACAAGCTGCGCACCACCCTTTCCGATCTCTGCCAAACCTTTGGCGAGACCCGTCGCATCACGCTGTGCCGCGAGCTGACCAAGCGAAACGAAGAGGTCTTTCGCACGACGCTTGGCGGCGCCGTTGCCTGCTACGCCGTAAAGGAACCGCGCGGTGAATACGTCCTTGTCATCGAGGGTGCCTCTATGATAGCTGAAGGAACAAATACTTTCTGGGACGGAATGAGCGTCCGTGAGCACGTCGAATATTATATGGCACAGGGAATGCGGAAAAATGATGCCATCAAGGCCGCCGCGCATGACCGAGGCGTGGCGAAAAACGAAGTATATCAACAGGTTTTATAAATCATAAAGATCGGGCACCGTATGCTTTCATTTACGGTGTCCGATCCTTGCTGCTTTTGCCCCAAAGAGATCGGGAGCAATTACGCGGCCTGTCCCTTTATGCATCAGCTCGGCATGATCGGTTCTTACCTGAGTCTTGGTTGGATCATACAGCTTTGATGACAAATCGTGAATAAATATAAAAAATGCTGTATCACGGACACAGATGTGAACCGAGATACAGCATCTTTTTTCAGAATCAGTCAGCAAGAACGGTGATACCGCCGCCGAAAATGGTCGTGATCAGGTCAACGATCCAAGCAATGCCGTTACCGATACCGGTAACCAGAACGAGAATACCAACAACCAAAGTTACGACGTTCTTGGTCTCGAAGAAACGGATGATGCGATAGACACCGCCGATCACGCTCCCAAGGAACAGTTGAAGAAGAACTCTGACCCACTTGGGCAGTTCATTGTACTGAGCAGTGATAGAATTGTTAGCCATAATATGTATGACTCCTTTCAAGTGTTGTGATATTAGTATAGCACATTCCGAAGAATTTGTCAAGTCAAAAAGGCGAAAATGACAAAAATTGTTCACGGTTTTGACACAAATGAAAGTGACAAAAAGCAGGCATCCATCGGATGCCTGCTTGGTGGCAAAGCATTATTTATACTTGCGCTTTCTTGCAGCCTCAGACTTCTTCTTGCGTTTTACGCTGGGCTTTTCGTAGTGCTCTCTCTTACGGAGCTCGGTAAGAACACCGGAACGAGCACACTGACGCTTAAAGCGGCGAAGAGCGCTGTCCAAAGACTCGCCTTCCTTAACTCTAACTTCAGCCATGGTTTCTTTTTCCCTCCCCTCACATTTCCAAGAGCTCTCACTCTTTGGGGAAATTCACCCATATATTATACACTTTTCCGTGTATTTTGTCAAGGGCTTTTCTGCTATTTTTTTCAATATTTTTGATTTTTTTATGACAAAGAACAAAATCTTGTATCACGCGGCTCATTTCACCACAAGGCTGACCATCTTGCCGGGAACCAGGATCTCTTTGATCACGGTCTTCCCCTCAATCGATACCGCAACAGCAGTCTTGGCCGCAGTGAGAATATCCTCCTTGGCAGCATCCGCTGCGACTGTGATCTTTCCTCTTACTTTGCCATTGATCTGCACGGGCAGCTCGATCTCCTCGTCGATCGTCTTTGCCTCGTCATACTGCGGCCAAGGCGCCAATGCGCAAAAGCCCTTCTCGCCCAGCATCTCCCACAGCTCCTCGCAGACGTGAGGTGCGATGGGGCAAAGCAGACGTACCAGCATATTGTACGCATCCTTGGTGATGTTGCCCTCGGCATAAATATCGTTGAGGAGTCCCATCATCGCAGCAATGGCGGTATTGAATTTCAGCTCCTCAATATCCTCCGTGACCTTTTTGACCGTCTTATGGACGGCACTTTCCAGTTTCTTTGAGATAGGCTTATCACTGATCAGATCGTAAACGTCCGCAAAACGATCGATGAATCTCTTACATCCCTTCACGCCGTTATCCGACCAAGGCGTAGCACTGCCATAATCGCCCATAAAGAGGATATAGGTGCGCAGCACATCGGCACCGTAAGCATCAACGACCTCGTTGGGATCGACCACGTTCCCCTTGGATTTACTCATCTTGTCTCCGTCCGGGCCGAGAATCAAGCCCTGCGCAGTTCTCTTGGCATACGGCTCGGCACAAGGAACCTCGCCGATATCGTACAGGAAGTGATGCCAGAAACGAGAGTAGATCATGTGACGGGTAACGTGCTCCATACCGCCGTTATACCAGTCAACAGGCAGCCAGTACTTGAGCTTTTCGGGATCGGCCAGCGCATGATCGTTCTTAGGATCAATATAGCGCAGGAAATACCAGGAGGATCCTGCCCACTGGGGCATGGTATCGGTCTCGCGTCTTGCCTTGCCGCCGCACTTGGGGCACTCGCAGTTAACGTATTCCTCGATCTTCGCCAAGGGGCTCTCACCGCCCTCGCCGGGAGCAAACTCGGTAACATTGGGGAGCCTTAAGGGCAGCTGATCGTAGGGGACGGGGACCATGCCGCACTTGGGGCAATGTACAATCGGGATCGGCTCACCCCAATAACGCTGACGGTTGAACGCCCAGTCCTTCATCTTGTACTGTACGCCCATCTCACCGATTCCCTTTTCCTTGAGGTACTCCAGCATACGGGCGATCGAATCCTTTTTGTTGGTATAACCGTTGAGGAAGTCGGAATTGATCATCTCACCGTCACCGGTATAGGCAGCCTCATCAATATTTCCGCCCTTGATGACCTCAACGATATCGATGCCGAACTTCTTGGCAAATTCGTAGTCGCGCTCATCATGCGCAGGAACTGCCATGATCGCACCGGTACCGTAGCCCATCATTACGTAATCTGCAATGAAGATGGGAATTTCCTTACCCGTGATGGGGTTGACGGCACGCAAGCCATCCAGGCATACACCCGTTTTATCCTTGACCAGCTGCGTTCTCTCGAACTCTGTCTTCTTGGCACACTCGGCGCGGTAAGCGAGAACTGCTTCCATGTTGCCGATGCGATCTGCCATCTTGTCGATCAAGGGATGCTCGGGCGCGATGACCATAAAGGTTACGCCGAAGAGCGTGTCGCAGCGCGTCGTGTAGATGCGCAACGTTTCATCCGTGTTCGCAACCTTGAAGTTGACAAAAGCACCCGTGGACTTGCCGACCCAGTTGACCTGCTGCTGCTTGACGTTGGGGAGATAATCGACCTCGTCAAGTCCCTGCAGCAGCTTATCTGCATACTCGGTAATACGAAGATACCAAACGTCCTTGGACTTCTGAACCACGTCGCTGTGGCAGATATCGCACTTGCCGCCCTGAGAGTCCTCGTTGGAGAGGACGACCTTGCAGTGCGGGCAATAGTTGACCAGCGCGGTATCGCGGAACGCAAGACCCTTCTCAAACAGCTTGAGGAATATGTATTGCGTCCACTTGTAATAATCCTCCTGCGTGGTATCGATCACGCGATCCCAATCGAACGAGAAACCGACGCGACGCAGCTGTGCGGAAAAGCGCGCGATGTTCTGATCCGTGACTTGTCTGGGGTGAATCCCTGTTTTGATGGCATAATTTTCTGTGGGCAGACCGTAGGCATCAAATCCGATCGGGAAAAGAACGTTGTAGCCCTCCATCCGTCTTTTACGGGAAATCACCTCAAGGCTGGAATACGCCTTGATGTGTCCAACGTGCATACCTGCACCGGAGGGATAAGGAAATTCGACCAGCGCATAAAACTTCTTGCGGTCATCGTTGTCCTTGGCGCGGAAAATACCTGCGTCATCCCATTTTTTCTGCCATTTGCTCTCGATTTCGGAGAAATTGTACTTCATCAGATGAAATCCTTTCGTTGTATATATGTCAAAATTTATTTATCGCTTTGATCTGGTGCCCCATCGGCGGTTTTCGGCGAGGAGCCGTCGCCATACAGCTTATCCAGATTATAAAATTCGCGAGCCTCGCGGCTGAAGACGTGCACCAGAACGTGACTGTAATCCGCAATGATCCAAGCGCTGTTGTCTCTTCCCTCCACGTGATGGGGTTCAACGCCGCGCAATGCGATTTTATGTTCAACCTCGCCCATCAACGACTTGACATGGGTACTCGAGTTACCTGTGCAGAGTACAAAATATTCGGCAATTTCCGTCTTATCCTCTACGTACATGACCTTGACGTCACGACCGCGACGGCTGTCCAACACCTGTGCGATCGCCTCGGCAAGCAGTCCGGGCTCCGCGCCCGCCAAAGTCGGCAGCGCGGCATATTCTTCGTCAGATAACACCGCATCCCGGGTATCTTCAAGAATCGGATGAAGAATGTTTTCACTCATGATTGTAAATTCCTTTCTATTGTGATAATTTTCAAAATCATTTTTTATGTAACCGCCGTCGGCGGTCGTTTTATGAGATGCGTGCAGGTGCCAGTGCTCCATCCAGCAGATCCTGTGCCGTATGCGCCTTGGGCGCAAACCTCGATGCAGAGGACAGATAAATATTCTGGTATTCTGAACGAGATGCATTGGTAAAAATACGATCGGGATCAAATTCCCCCGTTTGATCGAACATTTGCGCCAGCTGCTCTGCGGCACCCTCTCGATTCAAAATATAATACCATGCGCCGCCGGATTTGGGCTTGACAGCCTCCCCTTGCAGCGTGCTCATACTGACCGCCGTCAGATCGACATCCATCAGTGCCCGTGCGCAGGAAATGCACTCCCTGAGCGACAGATTGGTCTTGACCTTTCCAAAGCAGCTGCAGGCAAGCTCTGCGGCACGACCAAGTGTCAGGGTACTTTTCACCTGCTTGGCAAGCGCAGCCAAAAACAGCTTTTGCGCATCCATCCTTCCAAGATCGGCTTGGGTATATCCTGAGCGGAATCGCACGAACATTTGCGCCTGCTCTCCGTTGAGCACCTGCTCTCCCGCATCCAAATGGATGTGCAGCGATTGCGTCGGATCATCGTAATCCATATCGGCGGGTATATTGATGGAAACGCCGCCCAGCGTATCAACGATCTCACCGAAGACCGCAAGATCGATGCAAAGGTAGCGATCGACGTCCACGCCCATATGGTGCGAAAGAAACTCGGCAAGTGCCGCGCCACCCAATTCTCTGTATGCGCCGTTCAATTTCTTATAATTATTTCGTGTATAATTGGCATAAGTGTCCCGCGGCAGCTGCAGGATGGAGAGTGAATGTTGATCCGCATCCAGCGAAACCAGCATCATAACATCGGTCAGCCCCGCCGCAGCATCACGTCCAAGCACTAAAATATTGGTCACACCGCCATCGCCTCCTACGGGTATTTCCTCCATGCTCTCCCAGTTGTCCGCATCGCACTCTGCACTCTCCTCACCGAGAAGACGTGCCATCATATGCTTGGCATAAGCGGGATGACGCACCTCATATCGATGCTCACCGACCACAGCAACGCCGAGCAGCGGCGCAAGGATCAGAAACGCCGTAAGGATGGGAAGGATCAGCCGACGGGCTAACAGCTCTCTTTTCATGAGTTTACATACTCCTTTCGATATGGTATGTAAACAGAAACGGAGAAGAGGCCTATCTTATGTTTCTTTTTTCAAACGCAGCAGAAGTTGATTTCTCGCATGGAAGGTGTCTGCGCTGATGGGAGCACCCTCTTCAAGAAGACCGCTGATCGTGAAATCATAAGAGGCGATCAATATCCGTAACAGATGCCGCATCCGTTCTTTTTCCCCCATACAAGCGGGTGCAGGATTCCAGAACATATCTCTCAGCTTGACACAATCTTCAAATTTTCTCGTATCATCAATATAATCGGCAAGATAGATCAGATGCTCATACAGCGTCATTTCCGCCCGCCCCGTTGTATGCCAACGCACCGCACCAATGACGATCGGATCGGCAAATTCGGGATATTTCACGGGAATCAGCGCAGCTGCCGTCTTGGCGTGGAAGGTTTTTGGCGCCATGCGGTCAAGCTCATCTACTATTATACCAAATTGTTCGCATAATTGCAATTGTTTTTCAAAAGTTTCTTCTTTTGTTATGTCGTGCAGCAGTGCAGCAGCACGCAACAGGGCAATTTTATCCGGGCAATACAGTTCGCCCAATCGCTTTGCCATGCGCTCCACGCCGAGTGTATGCGCATACCGCTTTTCGGACATGGTGTCGCGCAGTGCAGCCCTGAGCTCATCCAGCATCTGCTCGGTAATCGTCATGACAGTGTTATTTTCATCCCCCATCATTTTGGATCCCGCCTTTCTGTTTTATACATACAATTTATGGTCGCGAATATATTGTGCCACCGCAGTCGGCACAAGTCCGTCAATGCTCTTCCCTTCGGAAATCGCACGACGGACCATGGTGCTTGAGATCGGTAACGCGTCGCCGACAATGCGTCTCACTACTTTTCCATAACGATTCTTGAGGTTCTCGATCTGCTTGACGATCCGCGCATCCAGAATGGGGTCGCTCCCCTCTCGCCGCATATAAACGGGATAAGAAAGTCGGAAGATCTCTTCGGGCTGATACCAGCTGTCAAGCGTCAGCAGCATATCCGTCCCCATAAGCAAAAATAATCTTGATCCGTCTTCGCAGCGCGAGTGCAGCTCCCGCAACGTATCCGCCGTATAGCTTTTTCCCTCGCGTCGGAGCTCCATATCGCTGATAATAACGCCCTCAAGTGTGGAAAACGCACGCTCGCACATCGCAAGCCGCTCAAGCGGTGTGACAACGACGTCAGCGGATTTGTGCGGAGGGATCCCTGTAGGAATGATGTAGAGCAGGTCCAGCCACATCTGCTCCATAAACGCCTTGGCCGCGGCAACGTGTCCCTTGTGTGGCGGGGAGAACGTACCACCGTATATTCCGATACGCATGAGACTTACGCCGAAGGCAGCTCAATTTTCGGCTTTTCGTCGTTAGGGCGATACAGCACGATCTTGCTGCCGATCACGGTCACGACTTCAGCCTCACACGCCTGTGCCAGCTCCTGTGCAACCTCACGCGGGGTATAGCCCGCGGTTTCCAGAACACGCATTTTGATCAGCTCGCGCGCCTTGAGCGCATCACTGACCGTTTTGATCAGTGCATCGGCGACACCGCCCTTGCCGATTTGCATAATGGTGTCAAGATTGGTTGCCAGAGAACGAAGATATGCTCTTTGCTTGGTTGTTAATTCCATTTTGTATTCCTCTTACTGTTATTCGTTTTTCAGCCGTGCAGCCAGCGCCTCGGCAAAGGCGCGAAGTGCCATGCCCCGATGGGATATTTCATTTTTTCTCTTCGCGTCCACCTCTGCCAGTGTACAGTTGAACGGCGGGTAATAAAAGACAGGATCGTAGCCAAAGCCACCGTTGCCGCAGGGGGCCTGCGTAATCAGTCCCCGGACCGAGCCCTCCGTTACAATCGGTTCATCGCTCCCGGGAAAGACACAAGCGATCACACAGTGAAATGCCGCGCGACGATCCACCTTGCCCTTCATATTGTCAAGCAAGCGCGCCGTATTCGCAGCATCGTCGCCATGCTCTCCCGCATAACGCGCCGAATAGATGCCGGGGGCACCTCCAAGCGCATTGACGCAAAGTCCGGAATCATCTCCCACCCCGATATATCCTGCTGCTGCAGCTGCTTTTGCTTTGATCAATGCATTTTCGCGGAAGGTCTCGCCATCCTCGACGATGTCCTCGGTGATTCCGACATCGGCAAGTGAGAGTACCTGCACGTCGGGTAAAAGCTCGCCAAGAATTGCTTGCAGCTCGGCAATCTTTTTTTGATTTTTTGAGGCCAAAACCAGTTTCATTGGTCGCACCTCGTCAGTTTTCAAACAGCGCACTGACAAATTCCTCGGCGTCAAAGACCTCCATGTCGTCGATCTTTTCTCCGACACCGATAAACTTGACGGGGATGTTCAGCTCGCGGCGGATCGAAATGATCATACCACCCTTTGCCGTACCGTCCAGCTTGGTCAGGATCAGACCTGTAAGCGCCGCAGCATTGCGAAATTCCTTTGCTTGCATAACAGCGTTCTGACCGGTCGTGGCATCCAGCACCAAGAAATTCTCGCGACTGACACCGGGCAGCTCTCGGTCAATGACGCGGTTGATCTTGGCAAGCTCGTTCATCAGATTTACCTTGTTGTGCAAGCGCCCTGCCGTATCGACCAGCAACACATCGGCCTTCTTATTCTTCGCATAATTGATGGCGTCATATACGACAGCAGCGGGGTCGGAGCCCTCACTTTGCTTGACCATATCGACACCTGCGCGATCACACCAGACCTGCAGCTGATCAATTGCCGCCGCACGGAAGGTATCGGCTGCCGCTACGACTACCTTTTTTCCCTGCCGCTTTAGGCTGTTTGCGATCTTTCCGATAGATGTCGTCTTTCCCGCACCGTTGACACCGATGACGAGAATGACTGCAGGAGTATTTTCAAGGCACAGCGGCGCACTTTGTCCGATCATCTCGGAGAGAATCTCACGCAACGCTGTAACGATCTGCTCCTTTTCCTTGAGTCTGCCGTCCTTGATGCGCGCCCGCAGCTCGTCAAGGATCTCCTCGGTCGCACCGACACCGACGTCAGCGCAGATCAATATCTCCTCCAGCTCATCAAGCAGATCCTCATCCACCTTACCGAATCCCTTGAGCAGATTTTCAAGTCCGCCAAAGAGCGCTTTTTTTGTTTTGAGCAAGCCTGCCTTCAGCTTATCCAAAAATGCCATTCCAGTCATCTCCTTTTTCCTTGGTAATACTTTCCACATCCAGAGCGAGCACCTTGGAAATGCCATGCTCGGGCATGGTTACGCCGTACAGGCGTGTTGCCGCGGCCATGGTACCGCGACGGTGTGTGATCATAATAAACTGCGTTCCATCCGCGTAGCGCTTGATGTACTGTGCAAGTCGCTCGACGTTGACCTCGTCCAGTGCGGCCTCGATCTCATCGAGAATACAGAACGGCGTGGGATTGACCTGCAGAATCGCAAAGAACAACGCAACACCGATGAACGATTGTTCACCGCCGGAGAGCTGCATCAAGCTCTTGATGATCTTACCGGGAGGCGCCGCCTTGATCTCAATGCCGCTTTCCAGCACGTTCTCGGGATCGGTCAGGGACAACTCGGCGCTGCCGCCGCCGAACAGCTCGGCAAAGACACGCCCGAAGTTTTCATTGATTTGATTGAAGGATTCCACAAACGAGGTTTTCATATCCGCTTCCAGCGTAACGATAATATCGTTGAGCTCCTTGCGGCTCTTCTCCAGATCGTCGATCTGTACCTTCATGGTGTCATAACGCTCTTTGAGCTCGGTGTATTTTTCCACCGCATCCAGATCCACGTTTCCGATGCCGCGCAGCTTATTGCGGCATTCGGTCTGGAGTCCGAGGATGCTCATGCGATTTTCCGCCGTGACCGGAGGATAACCCAGCGCCAGTGCATCCGCGCGGGTCAGCTCATATTCCTCCCAAAGCTTGCCGGAGAGCTTATCCTGATCGGCTCGCAGCTGGGAGAGACGATTTTCGTTCTTTACATGGGCGCGGGAGATCTGCTCCTTCTCGTCCATTTTCTCGCGCATCCTGCGCCCCAGCTCATTAAGCTTTTTCTCGAAGGCAAAGCCATCAGTCTCAACCAGCTTTCTGCGCGCGGTCAGCCCATCAAGGCGCGTCACACCGACCGCATAATTATCGCGATTTTGCTCTAACTCTGCCGTCAGCGTCTCAATTTGCTTTTCGTATTCCTCACTGCGGCTTTGCAGGGCTTGCAGCTGCTCCGAGAAGGCAGAAATGCGCTCCTCGCAGGTTACTACGAACATATTCGCAGTCTCAATATCCTTTTGCAGCGCACTGTGCCGCACCAGATATTCGGTCAGCTTTGTGGCAATCTCCTCCTGCCGATCCTCCAAGGTTACTTGACGATCGTGCAGCTCCTCTCTCGCTGCGGCAATTTCGCTGATCTGTGTCTGCAGTGCACGATCCTCGGCACGCAGAGCCTCCAGCTCCTCCTCATAACGCGCATGCATGACCGTGATCTGCTCATATTCGCCGCGCAGCTTTTGGGTCAGTGTATCGTTGGCATCCAGCTTGGCGTTGAGCTGCTCCATCGCGCTTGACTCGCTGTTTCGCAAAACGGCGATCAGATTCATCTGCTCATCAAGCGTTGAGAGCTGATCGTTAATATCGGAAAGCTCCCCATCAAATTCCTTGAGTCGCTCATCCAGCACACCAAGCGTACGATTGATTTCGTCCAGCTCGCGCTGCAATTTTTTGATCTCCCCCGCGCGGGAAAGGATACCGCCGCTTTGGCGTACACTACCACCGGTAAAGGAACCGTTGGCGTTGATCTGCTGACCGTCGAGCGTAACAATGCGGGAATGATATCCTGCGCCCTTGGTATAAGCCGTTGCGTTTTCCAAATGATCAAAGACCAGTGTTTTACCCAAAAGACTGGAAAGCACGCCGCCGAATTTTTGATCTGCATCGACCAACTCATTGGCTACTCCGATAAAACCGCGAGCCCCCTTGGCGCGCGACAGCTCCTGAAGCGCGCCGCCTGCGCGCATGGAGGTCAAAGGAAGAAACGTCGCTCTTCCTGCCTCGCCATGCTTAAGAGCATAAATGGCGGCATTGGCAGTTGCCTCGTTTTCCACGACTATATTTTGTAAATTCGCTCCCAGAGCGGTCTCAATGGCGATAATGAATTTTTCCTGCACAGAGATCAGCTTGGAGAGCGGCCCGTAGATCGTACCGCAGGGATTTCCGCTTTTGTCCTTAATTCTTCCTTCGCCATACCGTTTCATGACGAATCGGACGCTGCCGGAATATCCTTCAAATTGCTCCTCCATCACACGGTAGGTATGGATGCGCTGCTCTACGGTATCGCGCCGCAGAGCTGATGCGTTGCGACTTGATACGGCTTGATCTCGCCCTGTCTGGCGATCGGCTCGCTTTTCCTGAATCACGCGAGTCTGCTCTTGCAGAGATTCCAGCGTTGCATCGTACTCGGCGATGGTCTTTGCCGTCCGGTCGATCTGCTTGCGAATCTCCTCGCCGATGCTTTCGTAGCGATTGAGCTCTTCTCTCATGCTGTCATTTTTGCCGTCATCACTCTGCTGTGCACTCTCAATGACGGATAAGCGCACCCGCAGATCGGTCGCCTGCGCCTCGCGTGTACGAAGATCGCTCCCTGCCGTGGCAATATTCTCTTCCAAATGGCGAATCGTACTTTCATTTGCCGATTGCTCTTGCTCCAACGCGCTCTGCTCATCCAAAAGCAGAGCATCCTCATCACACAGCGTCGCTATTTTTTCACGATGGCGCTTGACCTCTTCCATCTCTCGTGTCATCGACTGCTGCGCACTCTGCGCCGTGCCGCGGGTAGCGGCAAGCAGCTCTTTTGTGTGCTCAACGGTTGTCTGTTTGACACGATATTCGCTGTCAAGTGCGTGATTGGCATCGGTCTGCGCCCGAATTTCGGTCAACAGCTCCTCGCTCTGCATTTTGTTGCTCTGCGATTGCTCAAACAGACGGTTATTCTGCTCCTCCATGGATGCCACGGATTCTTGCGCTGTTTTGAGTTCAAATGCGGAGCGACCGAGCTCCTCCTCGGCGCGATCCAGCTCGTGTCGCAGCTTTTCCGTATCGTACAACCAAAGACTGACATCCGCGCGCTTTTTGCTGTCCAAAAGCTCAATGGCTCTTTTTGCCTTCGCCGCCTCTTTTTCCAACGGTCCGACACGTGACTCGATCTCTCCGAAAATATCACGAAGTCTTACCATATTTTCCTCGGTATGCGCCAGCTTTCGCTCGGCATCCGTCTTCTTATGACGATATTTCGCAATTCCCGAGGCATCCTCAAAAATCGATCGGCGCTCCTCGCTCTTTCTCGATACCATCTCGGCAATTTTACCCTGTCCGATGATGGAGTAGCCGTCACGCCCGATACCCGTGTTCATAAACAGCTCATAGATATCCTTCAGACGCACGGCGCGCCGATTGATAAAATATTCACTTTCTCCCGCACGATAATAACGACGGGTCACCGTCACCTCATCGTAAGGACAATCCAACTTGTTATTTTCGTCTCTGTTATCGAAAGTAACCGAAACCTCGGCATAGCTCATCGGCTTGCGACTGTCAGCACCGCCAAAGATAACGTCCTCCATCTTCGAGCCGCGAAGACTCTTGGAAGAAATCTCGCCCAAAACCCAACGCATTGCGTCGGAAATATTGGATTTTCCGCTTCCGTTTGGTCCGACGATCACCGTTACCCCCGTCGATCCGACGTCGACGCGCGCGCGGTTTTTCTCGTCTTCCGTATCAAAGACCAGCTTGGTTTTATCGGGAAAGGACTTAAAGCCCTGCATTTCCAATGATTTGAGATACAATGAATGCAACCTCCTTGTATAGTCTTACGTGGATTCGTTCAAATATGCTTGACCGATCCCAAACACACCTCATGCCCTGTCAGTGCGTCATCCTCCGCAATATCCATGCGCAGCACATCGTATTTTTCGCAAAGCGCGATCGCATTCCCACGGCGCTGGCCAAGTGCCTGCGACCGCTTTCCGCGCGCGACGTGCAAAGTAACCGCGTTTTCGCGGATTTCCGATGCGTTTTTGCCAAGCAACGCATCCATGCGACGGTAAAACACCGCTGCGTGGACCAGTTCTCCAAGTGCGGGGTGGTGAGCACCGCCGATCACTCGGTCGCCATGAAGTCCGTCATTCTCGCAAAGCCCGATGCGCAGGCAGCGCACCTGCCGTCGCTCGAAAATATCCAACACCGTCGCCGCTCGCTCTACAGCATCCTCAACAGACAACGGAGTATATTCACCGCGCAGGGCCATTTCTCCGAGAGGCGTGCCGCGAAGAACGACCGTCGGGTAGATGCGACATTCCGTCGCTCCCAGCTCGCAAATACTGCGGGCGGTCATATCCTCCGACTCGGCCGTACTCTTTGGCAAACCGAGCATCATCTGCCCTGTCAAGGTATACCCTCGCGAGACGATGCGCCTGCACGCGTCCTTGGCTTGATGGGCGGTGTGTCCTCGCTTGGCGGCGAGCAGCACCCGATCGTCAAGACTCTGCAGCCCGAGCTCAATGGCATTGATGCGGTATGGTTTTATGGCATCGAGCACATCCTCGCTCACCGCATCGGGACGGGTAGAAAAGCGAATCCCGTCCACCTCTCCCGCATCAACATACCTCTGTGCCAAATCAAGCAACGTATGCATCAGTGCGGGATCGATCGCTGTAAATGAGCCGCCAAAGAATGCAATTTCCACCCTGTCTCGCTGCTCTTTTTGAATGGTGGCAAGCGCCATATCAATGGTTGTCTTTACCTCGCTCAGATCGAATGCGCGCATCCCGGAAATTGCTCTTTGATCACAAAAAACGCAACGATGACGGCAGCCAAGATGCGGAATAAATACGGGAATATGATAATTTTTTTGTGATTTCGTCATTCTTTCTCAATGCCGAATAGAATCAGCGCATCCTGCGCAGCTCTTTGCTCTGCCGCGCGCTTGGAGCTTCCCTTGCCGCGACCGATGATGTTTCCGTTGAGCATGGCATTGACTTCAAATTCTTTTTTGTGATCGGGTCCGCTCTCGCCGACTGTCTTGTATTCAAGAAAATCGCCCTCATTTTGCTGGACAAATTGTTGCAGCCTCGTCTTGAAATCGCCGAAAAAGCCGCCCGGCTTGAGTGCATCGATCTCCTCTTGGATAAAGGGTAACAAAAATTCGGTTACCTGCGCCTTTCCGGCATCCAGATACATTGCCGCCAAAAGCGCCTCAAAGGCGTCCGCAATGATAGAACGGTTTTGCCGTCCCCCGTTGCGATCCTCGCCGCGTCCCAGCAGCAGATATTTTCCAAGCCCGATCTTATCGGCATATTTTGCAAGAGCTCTCTCGCAGACGACGTCCGCGCGCATGCGCGTGAGATCACCCTCGGGACAGTCCTTAAAATGTTCAAATAAAAATTCACTGGTGATGATCGAGAGAACCGAGTCCCCCAAAAATTCCAATCGCTCGTTGCACATCAAATGGTGATTGGGCGCCCCCGACTCGTTGGAATAAGTCGAATGTGTCAGTGCACGCTCAAGATATGCACGGTTGCGAAAATCGTAGCCGATGGTATATTCCAGCTCACCCATCGGACGCGGATATGTTTCCATGTATCAATTCTCCGTTCTGCCGCCCGTGCGGCATATGATTTGTTCAGGCTTGCGGTGCGACATCCGCGGTCGCCTTGTCTTCTTTCTTTTTTTCGGTAAACTCTGCCATAGCAGCGGTGATCTCCTCAATCGCACCGCTCTCAGCATAAGAAAGAGCTTGTCCGATGGCGTTCTTAAAGGCCTTGGCATTGGAGGAACCATGCGCCTTGATCACGGGCTTAGAGATGCCCAGAATGGGAGCGCCGCCGGTCTCATTGGGATCCAGCTGCTTTTTCATTTTGGAAAGAGGTGCTTTGACCATCAGATAAGCAATTTTCCCGGCAGCCCCGGAAAGAAATACCTCCTTGAGAAGGCTGAGGATATATTTACCCGTGCCCTCTACGCTCTTGAGAAAGACATTTCCCGTAAAGCCGTCGGTGACCAGAACGTCACAGACACCTCTGGATACCATATTTCCTTCTACGTTTCCGATAAAGTTGATTGCATCGTTTTCGGAAAGTCTTGCATATGCTGCCTGCTGCAGCGGCGTGCCCTTGTGGGATTCCGTTCCGTTGTTGAGAAGACCCACGCGGGGCTTTTTGATCCCGTACAGCTTTTTCATGTAAACCGCGCCCATGTAAGCGAATTGTTCAAGATTTTCCTCCGTAACCTCTACGTTCGCTCCTGTATCCAGAAGAAGAACGTGATTTTTCAACGGAAGTATGGATGCAATGCCGGCGCGCTGCAGATGCTTGATCTTTTTGACGATCAACATCGCACCGGTAAAAAGTGCCCCGGTGTTGCCCGTGCTGACAACGGCATCTCCCTCACCCTCAGCCAACATACGCAGTGCCGTGGACATGGAGGAATCTTTTTTTGTGCGCACGACGCACACGGGATTATCCTCCATGGTAATAACCGACTCGGTATGAACGATACGGATGCCGTCAAGGCTCGCTGCGGCCTCCTCTGCGATTTTACGGATCTGCGGCTCATCGCCGACAAGAATATATTCAGCGCGTGAACCGTATTCGGCAATCGCGGCAAGAGCACCGCGCACCGTCTCCTCGGGGGCCTTGTCGCCGCCCATCACGTCAATGATCAATTTCATCATGTTCTATCCTCACTGGCTGCATCAGCGGCAAAAAAAGCATCCAGTGCCTCCAGTGCGCGCTGTGCATATTTTTCATATTTTGCCATCTTTCCCCCCTTGACACGATAGCCAAGCGTGGGAATAATACCAAAGTTCGCATTCATGGGGACGAATTTTCCCGTACCACCCTCGCTGACATATGCTGCCATTGCACCGAGCATGGTTTCCTTCGGAAAGATCCTCTCCGCTTGCCCCAGTGCCATATACGCGGCGTTTCGTCCCGCTACAAGCCCCGAGCCCGCCGACTCCACATAGCCCTCCACACCCGTCATCTGTCCCGCAAAGAAGATTTCCGGGCAGCTGAGCATGGCATAGGTGGGCGTGAGCTGACCGGGGGAATTGAGATAGGTGTTTCGATGCATGACACCGTAGCGTAAAAATTCCGCGCTTTCAAGTCCGGGAATCATGCGAAATACCCGCCGCTGCTCGGGGAAGGTCAGATGTGTCTGGAATCCAACCAGGTTGTACATACTTCCCTCTTTGTTTTCCTTGCGCAGCTGCACCACGGCATACGCCTCTTTTCCCACACGCGGATCGATCAGCCCCACGGGCTTGAGCGGCCCGTAAAGAAGAGTATCATGACCGCGACGCGCCATAACCTCCACAGGCATACATCCCTCAAACACCGTCAGATCCTTCTGACTTTCACGATCAAAATCCTTCAAAGGTGCCTCCTGAGCCGAGATCAGCGCCTCATAAAAGGCATCGTACTGCTCTTTTGTCATCGGGCAATTGATATAATCCGCATCTCCCTTATCATAACGGGAGGCGAAGTATGCAATATCCATATCGATCCCCGCTGCGTCAACGATAGGAGCAGCTGCGTCAAAGAAATGCAAACCGCTGCAGCCGAGCGTGTCCTGAATATATGCTGCCATGCCGTCCGAGGTCAAGGGTCCTGTGGCTATGACATTGATTGCCCCGGTGACAATGTTGCTCATCTCTCGATCCACGAGATGAATATTGGGGTGATTGGTGATTTTTTCAGTGATATAGGAGGAAAACACCTCGCGGTCAACCGCCAACGCCGAGCCGGCGGGAACCTTTGCCACTGCGGCTGCCTCCATGATCAGTGAGCCGCAGCGACGCATTTCCTCTTTCAGAAGTCCCACCGCATTGGTCACGCTGTCCGAGCGCAATGAGTTGGAGCAAACCAGCTCTGCCATCTTCGGAGAATGGTGCGCGGGGGAATATTTGTGCGGTTTCATCTCGTAAAGATATACCGTCACACCAAGGTGCGCCGCCTGCCATGCTGCCTCGCATCCGGCAAGTCCTGCACCGAGCACATGAATTTCTGCCATTTCTTTATCTTTCTGTTTTCAGTTTCTGTGTTGAATTTTCGTGGAATTATTGTTCGCCTTCACTCTCGCCGGGATCGGTCTCGGGTGCATCGACCGTATAACCGCAGGTCTCATTGTGACAGATCAACTGTCCCTTGCTTTTTTTACGGAACAGCATCTCTCCGCATCTGGGGCACTTTTCATTTGTGGGAAGATCCCAAGAGGAAAAATCACAAGCAGGATATGAGGAGCACCCGTAGAACAAGGATTTTTTCTTGCCGAGCTTAGAGACCAGAGGCTTACCGCACTTGGGACAGTCCACACCGATCTCCTTATCCTTCGGCTTGGTGAATTTACACTCCGGGTAGCGGGCGCAAGCGTAAAAGGCACCGTAGCGCCCCGTGCGCAGTACGACCTCACCGCCACACAGCTCACATTTCATGCCCTCAACGACCTCACCGATGCCTTCCATCTCACCCGTGGGCGTGGAAACAAGCGGCTTGGTGCTGCGGCAGGTGGGATAATTGGGACAAGCGGCGAATTTACCAAAGCGTCCTTTCTTGACGATCATGCGGCTGCCGCACTTATCGCAGATCAGATCGGTCTCCTCAACGGGGACCTTGGCGATCTCATCGCGCAGCTTTTCCTCAGCCGTCTCAAGCTGCTTGGAGAATGGCTGCCAGAACTCAGCAAGAACGTGATCCATGGTCGTCTCGCCCTTTTCGATATCGTCCAGCCGATTTTCCATATCGGCAGTAAAGCCGTAATCCACAATGGAGGGGAAATGCTTTTCCATCAAGCCCGTCGTGACCTCTCCAAGCGGGGTGGGCATCAAAGCCTTTCCCTCGCGCTTGACGTAGCCGCGTTCGAGAATGGTCGTGATGATCGGGGTAAAGGTCGAGGGACGACCGATCCCCTTGTCCTCCAGTGCTTTGATCAAGGAACCCTCATTAAAGCGCGCGGGAGGCTCGGTGAAGTGCTGCTCAGGGGAGACTCCCTCACAATGCAGGGACATCTCTGCCTCCAGCGCAGGGATGCGAGCATCCTTTTCTTCCTTGGGCTCGCCGTCCTGTGCGCCGCTCTCTTCCTCGGTCTCCTCGTAAAGAGCCATATAACCGGGGAACGTCACGCTGTAACCACCTGCGTGGAACAAGTTTTCCGCACATTCCAGATCAACGCTGACAACAGCAAGCGTCGCAGACTGCATCTGGCTCGCAACGAATCTCTCCCAGATCAACTTATAAAGACGATATTGATCGGGGGTAAGCATCTTTCGGATTTTCAGCGGCTCCAGGTCGACACGCGCGGGACGAATAGCCTCGTGCGCATCCTGTGCACCTGCGCGGGATTTATATTGACGGGGGGACTCGGGATAATATTCCGTACCATATTTTTCACCGATATATGCACGCGCAGCCTCCTGCGCCTCGGCACTGACGCGCAAGGAGTCGGTACGCATATAGGTAATCAGACCTTGTGCTCCACCGTTCTCCGCGCCAAGGTTGATACCTTCGTACAGCTCCTGTGCGACACGCATGATACGCTGGGATTGAAAACCAAGCTTGCGGGATGCCTCCTGCTGCATGGTGGAGGTCGTGAACGGAGGTGCAGGCAGCTTATTTCTGGTGGATTTTTTCACCTCGCGCACGACAAAGGGATGCTCTGCTGCGGCTTTTGCAATTGCCATGGCGTCATTTTCGTTGCCAAGGCGTACTCTGCCTCCCCGATTTCCGACGTAGTGCACGGAAAAGGTACGTCCGCTATCATCAGGACATTCCAGTTGTGCGTCAACTGTCCAATATTCCTCCGGAACGAAAGCGCGGATCTCCTGCTCACGCTCGACAATCATACGCTCTGCGACCGATTGCACACGGCCCGCACTCAGGCCACTCTGTACGTTTTTCCAGAGCAGCGGACTGATCTTATAACCTACGATACGGTCAAGAATACGGCGCGCCTGCTGCGCGTTGACCTGATTCATATCCAGCGGACGGGGCGACTTGATGGCAGCCTTGACAGCGGCTTTGGTGATCTCATTGAAGGAGACGCGCATGACCTTCTCCGTGGGGATGCCGAGCACGGTGGCCAGATGCCAGGAAATCGCCTCCCCCTCGCGGTCAGGGTCGGTTGCCAGATAAACACGGCTGGCAGCCTTTGCCTCCTTGCGGATGTCGCGGATCAGATCGCCTCTGCCGCGGATGTTGATATAATGCGGTTCAAAATTGTTTTCAATATCCACTCCCAAGGAGCTCTTGGGCAGGTCGCGCACGTGCCCTTTGGAGGCAATGACGCGATAATTGGAGCCAAGGTAGCTCTTGATTGTTCCGATCTTGTTCGGTGACTCCAAAATGACCAAATAAGACATATTCTTACTTCAATCCCTTTCTGTTTCATTGATGTTGTTTGACGTTTATTTTGTCTCCGCTTTGCGGAGTTGTTTGCAAAACCCAATTAATTTCTGCTGATCATACCACCGGGCAGAGATCGAACCAGACCCTTGATCTGCAACACGGAGATGGCAGCAAGCAGCGCACCCATGGGATAGCCGAGACGCTTGAGCTTATCTACGGCGATGGGCTCGTCTGCAGGAATGGCGTCAAGGATCGTACGCTGCGTATCATTGAGCGATGCAACAGCAGCTGCGGAGCGGTCGCCCTGATTATTAGCATCACGTGGCGAGAGCCTTGGATCCTTTTCTTCTTCGTTATTGATCTTGCTTGTAGTCGGTGCCTTGGATGTTTCCTTTCCCGATACAGTAGCATCGGGAGACCTTTTGTCCTTGATGCGATCCGTTTTCTTTTGAGAGAGCGGAGAGACCGCTGGCGCCGAGGTCCTCTCGGTAGGCACCGTTGCCCCTGCTTGCTGCGCGGGTACGCGAACGTAACCGCCGACGACCCGACTATAAACTCCCATGCTCGCTATGGTCGCAGGGTCGTAGTCGGACAGCTTGCCGCAAACAGGACGCTGTAAATTGGTGTACAAAAATTCGTAGTGCGAAAGAATATCGTTGGCAGACAGTGCCACGTGGGCCCCGTCACGGATGAGACGATTGGTTCCCGATGCGTTGGCAGCACCGACGTTTGCGGGGACAGCAAAGAGGTCTCTCCCCTGCTCCAGTGCGCGATCCGCTGTGATCAGAGCACCGCTTTTTTCATCTGCGTCGATGACAACGGTCGCCTGACACAAGCCGCTGATCAATCGATTTCTGATGGGAAAATGCGTTTTTCTCGGCTCGCTTCCGGGCGCAAATTCAGAAAACAAAACGCCGTTATTGGCAATGATATCCATAAAGTGCTCATGCTCCGGCGGATACGGCACGTCAATGCCGCCGCCAAGGACAGCGACGGTTTTACCGCCCGCCTTCATCGCGGCGCAAGCGGCAACACTGTCAATTCCAAGTGCCATACCGCTGACGATGATAACACCCGCGCTTGCAAGCTCGTATGCTATTTTATACGCCATCCCCCGTCCGTATTCACTCATCCTTCGGGTGCCGACGATCGCGACACAGAGTTGATTTTGAAAGCTTGGCAGCTCACCCCGGCAATAAAGGAGCAGCGGTGGATCGGTCAACGCACGATAACTGAAGGGATAGGCATTTTCATTGTAGCGAAGGATCCGAATACCGTGCGTACGGCAATATTCCTCCACCGCAAACGCATCCTCCAGACGTTTGTCGGAGAGCGCGATAAGCTGTGCCTCGGAAAGTTCGGGAACCATCTCACGCAAGCGCTCAGCTCCCGCCTCGAAGACATCATAAGCACTGCCGAAACGCTCCAGCAGGAGCGGATAGAGCTTATTTCCGGCACCCAGGCGCAAGGAAAGCCAGATCCAGAACATTTGCTCTGATTTTTGTTGCAGGGTATATTGTGTATTTTCGCCCATTGTTCTCACTCTCCTTGGTCTGTTATATCAGCCGATCCTTACACTCTGCTCGAAACGACCACATCAAAATCGATGCCGCTACCGCAGCGTTGAGCGACTCGGCGCGCTCGGTCATGGGAATATAAACGCAGGCATCACACGCCCGAATGGTCTCTTGGGTCAATCCATGTCCCTCGTTTCCGATGACGACACAATCGCCGACGATCGGCGTAAAGGATCCCAGACACAAGGCATCGCGGTCCAGCGCCGCCGCAAAAACGCGTCTTCCCGTGCCGCGCAGTGTCGCAATTGTTTCGGGGATGCTTGGCACACGACAAATTTTCTGGGTGAACAACGTCCCCATCGATGCTCGTACGGTCTTTGGATTGTATATATCGGCGCAATCCTCGCTGATGATCAGCGCATCCACGCCAAATGCCGCTGCACTGCGCACAATGGCGCCGAGATTGGAGGGGTCGCGTACCGATTCCAGCAGCACGACGCGCGTCTCTGACGACAAGGATGCTGCAATTTGGGAGGCCTGATGCAAGGGGAGAAAGTCGCAGACACATATCACCCCTTCAGGGGCGCTCTCTTCACTGACACGATCAAAAAGTCGATCCTCAAGACGTAAAAATTCCGTCTTGGTCGGAAACTCTCCGACCTCTGCCGAAAGCCTTGTCATAAGGTGCTCTGCCTCACTTTGCCTGAGGAAGACTGTATGTACGGGCAGCCCGTTTTTTAGTGCCTCCGACGCCAACTTTACGCCATCAAAGCGAAAGCGAGCCAGCGCCCTTCGGTGCTTACGCTCGGTCAGCTTTGCCAGCTCCGAGACACGCGCGTTTTGTCTTGAGGTAATGGGCGGGGTCAAAAAGAACGACTCTACATCCTTGCCGAGCATCACACAATCCTCCTATTGTTTCCATTATTGGTAATATTTCGGTGCTTTTTATCGAAAATTTCCGATTTTCAAGCACCATTAAGATTGCTGTAATTATGACAAAAACCCGCTGTACTTAAGCGGGTTTCTATCAAAAAGCATTACAGAGCAGCCTTTGCCTGTGCTGCCAGTGCTGCAAATGCCTCTTTATCGGAGACAGCAAGCTCTGCGAGCATCTTGCGGTTGAGCGTAACGCCTGCCTTCTTCAGACCATGCATCATGGTGGAGTAGTTCATGCCGTTGACCTTCGCCTGTGCGGAGATACGGGTGATCCAGAGGCTGCGGAAGTCTCTCTTCTTCATCTTACGGCCGGCAAATGCATAGTTACCGCTCTTCATGACCTGCTGCTTAGCCATCTTGAAGTGCTTGGATTTTGCACCCCAATAGCCCTTCGCAGCCTTCAGAACCTTATTTCTTCTCTTGCGCGTCATCATCGCGCCCTTAACTCTTGCCATTTTTCAATCCTCAACTTTCTTAGAACTCAAATTATTTGCAGATGAGCGCCTTTACGTTCTCAGCCATCTTGCCCTGAACGTACGCACTGCCGCGGAGATGACGCAGCTTGTTACCGCTCTTGTTACCGGTCTTGTGACGGCGATGGCAGTGGTTCAGCTTAACCTTGCCGGTACCGGTCACGGAAAATCTTTTTGCGCTTGCTTTATGTGTCTTAACTTTTCCCATTTTGTAAAACTCCTTTTCGTTTTGTTTTCCCGCAGCTCGCATATCGCGTGGGATGCCGCGGTGCTCTATCATGCAGATCGCCGTCGGCGACCGATGAATCATAAGATGTGACGAACCAACCGTTCGCCGTGCGAACGATTACTTCTTGAGGGGTGCGAGCACGATGCTCATAAAGCGCCCGTCAAGCACTGGGGGCTTATCGGATCCGCCGATATCGGAAAGCGCGTCGGAGAAACGGGTCATAACCTCACGTCCGATAGACTGGTGGCTCATTTCTCTTCCCTTAAACTTCATCACGACACGAACCTTGTTGCCGCTCTCCAGGAACTTGCGCGCCTGACGTGCTTTGGTTTCAAAATCGTGGGTGTCAATGCGGCAGGAGAGCTGAATTTCCTTGAGCTCGACAACCTGCTGCTTTTTCTTCGCCTCTTTTTCCCGCTTTTCGCACTCGAAACGGTATTTTCCGTAATCCATGATTCGTGCGACGGGGGGCGTTGCCTGCGGTGCTATGAGAACCAGATCAAGCCCTGCATCATCCGCCATACGCAGCGCAGCCTTGGTGCTCATAATGCCCAAGGTCTCGCCCGTAGCGCCGGTGACACGCAGCTCATTGACGCGAATGTCCTCATTGATCAGCATTTCTTTTGCGCTAATAGCAGTGTACCTCCGAAAATTAAAATAAAAAATCGCTCGGAAAGCATATGCCGCCCAAGCGATTGCCACAAAGCCCCAAAAGGTCCATTGTTGCATCACGATTAACCCATGCGCGCCGTTGCGGCAGGGTGAGAACGGCTGTTCTGCTTTCTTTTCCCGAGTATTATACCACAAAGCACAGCAATTGTCAATACTTTTTGCAAAAAAAATTTAACTTTTTTCTCCATTGTTTTTTATTCGCGTCTTTCCCTATTTATCCGCTCTTGCTCCTCCTCTCTCTTCAAAGCGCAAGACGGTCAAAGTAACTTTGAGGGGAACGACATTCCATACGGCAAAATGTCGCAGTGCGTCATTTTGTCGTATGACGTTTCAATGTTTCAAAATGTCATCCGCATTTTACACAAATAAATTTACCGAATGGTACGAAATAATTTAATGTTCAGCGTTTTTGACGAAATTTTGGGTCGATATTCGTCACTTTTGATAATTTACAAATCGCACTTTTTGGTGTATAATATTCGGGCAGACAAACCAGTGTCCCCCCGACCGGTCATGCCTGCTCTATTTTTGGCACAATACTTCGTCACCGCGAAATATCAAGCTCATGATATTCCTCCCTGCGGCGTCGGACCCTGTTGTGCCTCTTTTTTTATTTTTTCTTCGAGTTTTCGCATAAATTGTATACAAATTGTAAAAACATTGAAAAATTTTGAAATACCTATGGATTATTTTCAAAAAGTATGCTATAATGTAGAGAAACCGAATATCCGCTCAGCGGAGCATTTTTTCATAATGAAAGGATTCTCCCTCTCTCGGGAGATAGGAATAAAGGAATCAACCATGGCACAATACATCGAAAAAGTCGATAAACTGACTCTCCCCGTTTTGCCGCTGCGGGGACTTGTCGCTTTTCCGTCGGCGCTGCATAATTTCGAGCTGACCGACAAAGAGGATATTATCGCGGCAAACGCAGCGTCCGCCGCCAAATCGCCTATTCTGCTTTTGACCGAAAATCCTCCTATCGAGGATGTGGCAATGCCCATGATGGCTCACCAGCAGGCGACCGAGCTCCTCTCGGAGCTGATGGCGGCATATCAAGATGAGATTGAAGAAACTCTGCAGGATGAGGATGTTTCCGCGCAAGGCGCACCGGCTGCACAGCTCAATACCGATCTGCAGTTTTATGCACCCGTCGGGACCATTGCCTTTATCAAGCAGATCGTCCGCGTAGAGGATCATGTCCGTATCAGCATAGAGGGTACCGCACGTGCTACAGTTCTCAAGCTGTATGCCAACAAGGAATATCTGACCGCGGATGTCATGGCAAAGGCCGTCATGCTCCGCGACACCGAGGATGTGCGCTCCCTTTCCTACCTGCATACCTTGAACGTGGCTCTCAAGCGCCTTTTGCGCCTGATGCCCGGCAAGACGACTGAGATCGCCGCTGCCGCAGCTAACATTCACAATCCCGCGCAGCTCGCCGATTTTATCGCGGCAAATGTGCTTTTCCGTTGTGAGGACAAGCTGGAAATCCTTTGCGAATTTGACCCCTTCCGCCGTATAGAGACGTTGCTCTCGTTGATGGCAACCATGGAGGAGGTGCTGCAATGTGAGGCGGGCATTCACAAAAAGGTGCGTGAGAATATGCAGCGAAATCAGAAGGAATATTATCTCCGCGAGCAGCTGCGCGTCATCCACGATGAGCTTGGTGACGGCGCTGCTGCCGAGACCGAGCGCTATGAGGATCTGATCCTCTCTGCACCACTGCCCAAAGAGGTACGTGAAAAGCTGCTGCGTGAAAACGACCGTCTGGCTCGTACGCCCTTCGGCTCACAGGAGGCGGGGATTATTACCACCTACCTTGACACTGTGCTTGCTCTTCCATGGGGAAAGTATACCAAGGAGCGCCTCAACGTTGCCGCTGCCAAAAAAATTCTTGATGAAGACCACTACGGGCTGGAGAAGGTCAAGGAACGTATCCTGGAATATCTTGCTGTCAAGCAACTGCATCCGGAGCTGAAAAATCAGGTCATTTGCCTGGTTGGTGCTCCCGGTGTCGGTAAAACCTCGATCGCAGCATCGGTCGCTCGCGCCATGAAACGCGAGTACGTGCGCGTATCTCTTGGCGGCATCCGTGACGAATCGGATATCCGCGGGCATCGCCGTACGTACCTCGGGTCCATGCCCGGTCGTATCATGACTGCACTGACGCAGGCTGGAAAATCCAATCCCTTGATCCTGCTCGATGAGATCGACAAGATGACCCAGAGTATTCAGGGCGACCCCGCGGCAGCACTTCTTGAGGTGCTGGACGGTGAACAAAACCGCGCCTTCCGCGACCATTATATCGAGCTCCCTTATGATCTTTCGGATTGTCTTTTCATTGCAACTGCTAACACACTGGACACGGTTCCCCGCCCTTTGATTGACCGTATGGAAATCATCGAAATCAAATCCTATACCAAGACCGAAAAACTTAACATCGCAAAGAATCACCTTCTGCCAAAGCAGCTACGCCGCCACGGACTGAACAAGACCAAGTTCCGCATCACCGATGAGGCAATCGTCGAACTGATCGATTACTACACCCGTGAGGCGGGTGTCCGCAATCTGGAAAGAACGCTGGCCTCTCTCATTCGCAAGGCTGCGCGTCGGATGGTGGACGAAAATTGTAAAAGCGTATCTGTCAAGCTGGACGATATCAAGGGCTATCTCGGCAGTCGCAAGCTGTTACCCGACCACATTGATCAGACCGATCCCATCGGAACGGTCAACGGTCTGGCTTATACCGAGCTTGGCGGCGATATGCTGCGCATCGAGGCCGCCGTGCTTGACGGCACGGGCAAGCTGGAGCTGACGGGCTCACTTGGCGACGTCATGAAGGAATCTGCTCGCGCTGCCATCACCTACACCCGCTCCATTGCCGACGAATATGGAATCGCCAGCGATTTTTATCAAAAGAAGGATATTCATATTCACGTCCCCGAGGGTGCCGTTCCCAAGGACGGTCCCAGTGCGGGCGTGACCATGCTGACCGCTCTTGTCAGTGCGCTGACGGGTCGCCCCGTGCGTCGGGATGTCGCTATGACCGGTGAGATCACGCTGCGAGGTCGTGTGCTGCCTATCGGCGGCTTGCGCGAAAAGACCATGGCTGCCTACAGCGCAGGCGTCCATACCGTACTTATCCCTGCTGAAAATGAGCGCGATCTTGAGGACATCGACACGGTTGCAAGAGCAAATCTGACCTTTATCCCCTGCACACACGCAGCCGATGTCCTCAAAAACGCCCTGCTTTAATCAAAATCAAAAGGAATCCGCTATGGCATTGAATTTACAAAACACCAACCTGCAGATCAGTGCAGGACAGATCCGCCAGTTCCCCGGGGATCCCATTCCTCAGATTGCTTTTTCGGGACGCTCCAACGTCGGAAAAAGCTCGCTGATCAATCTGCTTTTGAATCGAAAATCACTGGCTCGCGTCAGTTCCGCTCCCGGAAAGACCATCACCATCAATTTTTATAATATTGACAAAAAGCTGTTTCTTGTCGACCTGCCCGGGTACGGCTTTGCCAAGCGTGCACCGCAGGACAAGGCACAGTGGAGCGCGCTGACCGATGGATATTTTACAAAAAATCCGTGCCTTGACCGCCTTGCGCTGGTAGTACAGCTGATCGACAGTCGTATCGGGCCCACGGAGGATGACCGCATGATGCTCCGTTATATCACCGCAACGGGCCTCCCCTGCGTCATCGTTGCCACCAAGGCAGACAAGCTCAACGCCACCGAGCGACGCGCCTGCCAATCGCAGCTCTCCGAGCATCCCGATATTCCTGCCGATACCCCCATCATCTTTACCTCGACCCTCAAGGGTGAGGGAAAGCAGGAGCTTTGGAGATGCATCTCCGATTTCTCCGGCGTACGCCTTTGAACCTTATGATTTTTTCTTCATACAGTATCTTTTTCAGTATCTTTTTGAAAGGTTTTTCTTATGTTTGAAAATTTCATTTCGCAACTTCCTTCCTACGTCATCAGCTTGCCCGTCATTCTGCTCGCACTTTCGTTTCACGAGATGTGCCACGGGTACGTTGCTCTGAAATTGGGCGATCCCACGGCACGCAATCTCGGCCGTCTGACGCTCAACCCGATCAAGCATCTGCATCCCCTCGGATTTTTAATGATGCTGTTTTTCCACGTCGGCTTTGCCAATCCCGTACCGATCAACTCCCGAAATTTCAAAAAGCCACGACGTGATATGGCGCTCTCTGCTTTGGCAGGACCTCTTTCCAACGTCCTTTTGGCAATCGTCAGCGCCATCATTCTTCGTCTGCTCCTGCTTTTGTGCCAACAAACGATGGTGGACGATCTGTATCTGATCTATACCGGAATTCTCACGGGAAGTGCATACCGCATCTCCGCAATCGGGACCATCTTGTCCATTCTTGTATATATGTCCTACTTAAGCGTGATCATCAATATCAGCTATGCGGTGTTCAATATGCTCCCGATCCCGCCATGGGACGGCTCTCGTGTTTTCTACGTATTTCTGCCTAACAAATGGTATTTCGGCATTATGAAATACGAACGAATCATCATGATCGGAATGTTTATCCTCTTGATGACGGGTTTCTTGGATGCACCGCTGCAATTTATCACAAACGGTATTTCTTCCGGACTTTTCTATCTGACGGGAATGGATTATTCGAGCGAACCCTTCTATTTTCTCCACCTTATTCTCAATCACATCAATTCTCTGTTATAAAGGAGCATCCCATCTCCCATGGAGGAAGTTACGTTTCAATTGGAGCAGTTTGATTTCAAGGGACCACTTGATCTGCTGCTGACACTTATTCAAAAAAACAAAATCAACATCACCGACCTCCCCATCGCCTTGCTTTGCGACCAATATCTTGCCGCCATCGCCGAGATGGAGCAGATGGATATGGAGCTTGCCTCCGACTTTCTGCTCATGGCAAGCGAGTTGATGTATATTAAAAGCAAAATGATGCTCCCGCGGGAGGAAAAAGAAGAAAAAGACCCCCGCATGGAGCTGACCGACGCGCTGCTGCGTTATCAGGCCGCAAAGGAAGGTGCTGCAAAAATGGCAAAGCTGTATGCGGTTCACTCTGCGCGCATGGTCAAGGAGACCGACGAGATCACCATCGACCGCACGTACGTAGCCGATCAACAGATTACCTCACTGTGTGCCGCCATTCGCCGTCTGAACGCGTATCAGGAAAGCATTGCGCATGAAAAGCGAGCTACCTTTACCCCTATGATCAGTAAGCCCATCGTCCCCGTTGAGCTCAAAATCGTCGGGATTCTCAAGCATCTGAATACCGAAAAACAAAGCTCACTTGAAACACTTCTCTCCGATGCCGTTTCTCTCCCCGATATGATTGCTATTTTTCTCGGCGTACTTGAATTGATCAAAATGCGCCAGATCCTTATCATGGACGAACCCGAGGACGACACCGCTTTGCACCGCATCGGTACTCGCTTTATGCTCAACGACAACCCGCCCCCGCCCGAGCGTCCCAACGAAAATATCAACCCCGAAAGTGAGACCGTTGCGTCATGACCCAAGAAATTCTTGATACCGAACATATCGAAGAACGGCCTGCAGACCATGCTGTCACCCCTGAAAACGCGCTGCAGAGTATCGCAGATATGGAAGCAGCACTGGAGGCGATCCTCTTTGCTGCGGGTTATCCCGTCCCCTACAAAAAGATCGGCGAGGTATTGGGACTTCCCGCTACCGACGTACGCACGTTGGCGGAGCATATGGCCCCCGTCTTTAACAGCGCCGATGCACATCGCGGTGTGCAGATGCTGCTTTTCCCCGACACCTGTCAGATCTGTACCCGTGAGGAATTTGCCCCCTATATCCGCGAGGTGCTGGGTGTGCGCCGCGGAGGAAATCTCTCCGCAGCCTCCATGGAGGTACTTGCCGTCATTGCGTACAACCAGCCCGTAACCCGCACCTTTATTGACACGGTACGCGGCGTTGACAGCTCCTACGCCGTCAATTCTCTTCTTGATAAAGAATTGATCCGCGCAGTCGGGCGTCTTGAGGTCGTTGGTCGTCCCATGCTCTACGGCACCACCGATAAATTTCTTCGCGTTTTCGGGATTTCCTCTCTGGAGGAACTGCCCGCCACCGAGGCTCTTGCCGTTGCCGCTCAGATGGAAAGTCAGCAAAGCGAGAAGGCCGCGGAGAACGAAGAGCAACGACAGGAGGACCGGGAGAACGATCCCCCCACCGAAGAACAGCAAGCCCCCACTGCATAAAAGTCATCTCATGCGGTCTATGATAAAGAAAAAAGGAACGAAAGGAGCCTCGCATGATATTTTTATACATCCTGCTTGGGTTGATCGCCCTGATGATATTGCTGCTGCTCGTTCCGATTAAGGTTCGCTTGCGCGTTCGGGAGGATGGAGCGCTGCAAGTCCGCGCATATGCATCCGTTATCCCCGTCTATACTCAACCTCCAAAGGAAAAACCGTTTCGTGTTCGGGATTATACCCCGCGCGCCATGGCAAAAAAAGAAAAGAAAAAAGCGAGGATGCTTGCTCGTCAGAGAAAAAAAGTCGCCAAAAGGACAGCGAAAAAGCCACAGGCCCCCGTAAAAAAGCCTACTTTGACGCTCAAGCAGAAGGTCGCCAAGCTGACTGACACACTATCGCTGATCACTTCTTTGATCGATGCCTTGCATGAGCGACTTTTCCGCTCCACGCACATTCACGTACATCGGCTCGCCATTCGCATCGGCACCGATGATGCCGCCAAAACCGCACTGCTTTATGGCGTAATCTGTCCTGCAGCAGAGCTGCTGCTTGAGGCCCTGCATCACTCCGCAAATCTTCATCTGCACCACCCTGAGCAAATGTCTGTTCAACCCGATTTCGTCAATAATACCTTTCATATTGAGCTTGACATTCGCCTGCAGATGCGTGTTGTGCACGCCCTTTCCTTGGGACTTCGGGCGCTGATCCATATCATCAGTCACAAGCAAAGTCGTCACGTCCAAGGCGCGGCGCATCGCCTCCCCAACACCCCCGGCCTGCCGCCCTCACAAACAACTTGAATGAAATATATATCCATATAAAAGCATGAAAGGAATTCAAACCATGGCAAACACCGATAACAAGCTGGAAGATATGATCGCGACTTCTCTGGAAAGTCTGCGTACACTGGTTGACTCCGACACCATCGTCGGCAAACCGATCACGACCGATGTCGGCACGACCATCATCCCCATCTCCAAGATCTCTATGGGCTATACCACGGGTGGCTTGGAGTATTTCGGAAAGAACTCCCCCCAAAAGCAGAGCTTTGGCGGTGGCGGCGGCACGGGAATGACCATCTCCCCCGTCTGTTTCCTCGTCGTTGACAAGGAGGGGAACGTCAGCGTAGTCAACATGGCTCAGGGAGCACCCGCACCCGATCCCGTTGAGCAAATCGCATCTGCGGTCGAGCGCGCGCCCGAGCTGATCGAAAAAATCAAAGCCATTTTCAAAAAGAAGGAAACGCCCGCTGAGGATTCCTCCGAGCAGCCGTCTTCCGAGGCATAATATTTTCCCAAGGGTAATATATCCGATGTTCCGTCCATATACTTTGATAAGCCCACGCGGTTAAATCAAACAGGATGGAACTCATATGCTGCCAAAACACACCCGCTCTTTGAAACTCCGTACGCGGCAAATGCTTGCCGTTCTTGTTGCTATGGTCATTTTGACCCTCGGCATTCTCACTCCCCTGCCCGTTTCTGCACTGACGTCGGCATCTGCCCCGTTTTCTTTGTCTGCACAGGCTGCCCTGCTGCTTGACGCTGACAGCGGCGCTGTCCTTTATGAGCACAACGCCCGTACACGCTTGCCGATGGCAAGCACGACAAAGATCATGACAGCGCTGGTCGTGGTGGAGAATATCGATCCGAGCACCTCTGTTTGCATTGACCGTCGTGCCGTGGGGATTGAGGGCTCCTCCATTTACCTATATGAAGGCGAATGGCTGACGGTGGAGCAGCTGCTCATGGGGCTCCTTTTGGAGTCGGCCAATGACGCCGCCGTCGCTCTGGCGATCGCGGTCAGCGGCAGCGTTGAGGAATTTACGGTATTGATGAACCGCAAAGCAGCAGCACTCGGACTCAAGGACACACATTTTGAAAATCCACACGGTCTGGATGCAACAACACATTACACAACGGCCTACGACCTTGGTCTGATCGCTGCGGCTGCACTTACCCATCCGATTCTGCAGCGGATCATGTCCACCCGCCGTGCAACCATTCCCTTGTGTGATATGCGCGACCCGAATATGGCTGACACCGACGACTCCTTGACCGTTGATGAGGACACAATACCCGTCGGCTCCCGCGTTCTTCTCAATCACAACAAGATGCTGCGTTATTATGATGGTGCCATCGGTGTGAAAACCGGCTACACCAAGCGCAGCGGACGTTGTCTTGTCAGCGCAGCAGAGCGAGACGGCTTGACCTTGATCGCGGTAACTCTCAACGCTCCCGATGATTGGAACGATCATACAACGCTGCTGGATTACGGTTTTTCCCGCTATACACACGTCACGCTTTGCTCTATGGGCGAATATCAGACGTTGCTCCCCGTCAGCGGCGGTAAGGAGGGATATGTCATGGTCACCAATCGCCTTGATGCAGCACTGACTTTACCGCGCGACCACGGTGCTCTGACGTGCCGCGTTGAGCTCCCTCGCTTTCTCCTGGCTCCCGTTGCGGCGCAAAGCGAGATCGGCAGGCTGATCTTTCTTTGCGACACTGACAACAACGGCACCAAAGAAGAGATTGCAGCCGTCCCCTTGCACGCCATGTATGATGTCGAGCCACTTCCCGCGCCGACGTTATTATCTCGCATCCTCACTTTTTTTCAAACATTATTCTCATCAAAAGCTTGACAACACCGCAACAACTGCACGGAAAGGGATACAAAAAACGTGGAAATTGAAAAGAAATCCGAATACACCGAAAAAATCAGAATACAAAAATATTTTACCGATTGCGGTATACTCTCCCGCCGCGCTGCCGAGAGTGAAATCCTCGCAGGTAAGGTGCAGGTCAACGGCGTTCCTGCGGGCATCGGGCAAAAAATCGATCCGAGTGCCGATGTCGTGACCTATCTGGGCAAGCCCATCCGCCCCCTGCCGCCCGCCGATCACGTCACCGTAATGCTCCATAAGCCTGCCGGCTTTGTCACGACCGCCAACGATGACCGCGGTCGCCCTTGCGTCACGGAGCTTGTAAGCGACCTTGGCGTTCGCGTCTACCCTGTGGGCAGATTGGATATGTTTTCCACCGGGCTCTTACTTCTGACCAATGACGGGGAGCTCGCCAATCTTCTGACCCACCCTCGCCATCATCTGCCAAAGGTCTATCATGTCGCCGTGGGTGGTGAGGTCAGTCCGACACAATTGAAACGGCTCTCCTCCCCCATGACCATTGACGGATATCGATTGCGCCCGGTCAAGGTCAATTTGCTGCGCGGATGGGAGCACAAAACCGAGCTTGAAATGACGTTGACCGAGGGGCGTAATCGTCAGATACGAAAAATGTGCGAGCAGGTCGGCTTACGTGTGCTCTCTTTGCACCGTGTAGCGCTCGGCCCTCTTGTCCTTGGGCATCTGCCCGAAGGTCGTTATCGTCGTCTGGCGCCCGCGGAAGTCGCCGCTTTGAAGAATCTCTCTCGTAAGCCTCCCGCCAAGGAGGTTGAGGCGCCCGCACGCGTCAAAATTCGCGTTCCCAAGCCTTCTCAGAGCGACTAAGAATAATATTGCCGGTTAAGGGGTGAGTCCAATGCAAATAAGGCATTGGAAACTCACTCCCTTTTTTGCTTTGCGGTTGAACACCGCAATTTTTGCTTGCTTTGCAGGTGAAAAGATTTTGCGCAGGGGCTGCGCCAATGGCAGCCCTTTCCTGTCTGAATTTCGCGGTATAGAGCATATTTCGATCGAAAAACCGCCGTTTCATAGGTATATTCGCTATATTTGTATAATTTTACCAATTTTGGAATGAAAAGTTTGTTTAATATTATTTTTGGTAATATCTTGATTATTTTTCCATTTTATGGTAAAATAAGGGTGTCAAAAATTCACCACCATGGAACGGAGGACATAACTCATGGAATATACCACCCGCATACTCATTGCCGACGAAAGTCAATCCCAACGCGCAACACTCCGCGAGGGCCTTGCCCGCGCAGGCTACCGCCACATTGAAGAGGCATCCAATGGAGAGGAGGCGCTCTCCCGCATCACACGAAATCACCCCGACATTATTCTAATGGACGTTTGGCTGTCGAAAATGGACGGCATCGGCGTACTGCGCTCGGTTCAGAATATGGACTTCTCCCCGGACCGCACCCCCGCGATCGTCATGATGTCCACAGTCTCCAACGAAAATATCTTCGTTCAAGCCACCAATGCAGGCGCAGAAATGTGCTTGCTCAAGCCCATTCATATGGGGAGCCTTTGCGAACATATTGAGGAGATCGCCACCAAGCGTGCTGACGCAGGGATCTACGCCGTCACCTCCCCCGAGAACGAAAAAACTCCCGATATCGAAACGCAAGTCACCAAAATTATCCATCAAATCGGGGTTCCCGCTCATATCAAGGGCTATCAATACCTGCGTACGGCGATATTGATGACCGTGCAGGACAGCGATATCATCAATTCCGTAACCAAGGTGCTGTATCCCTGCGTTGCCAAGAAATACGCCACGACGACCTCTCGGGTCGAGAGAGCCATTCGCCATGCGATCGAGGTCGCATGGGATCGCGGTGACGTTGACACGCTCAATTCCTATTTCGGTTATACCATTCAGAACAATCGCGGAAAACCGACCAATTCCGAATTTATCGCCATGATCGCAGACAATTTGCGACTGCGATATAAGCTGTATTGACATTCCCTCCCCGACCGTAAGATCGGGGAGCTTTTTATATAACAGCCAATAAAAAAATCATATATAAAATTTCAAATATCCCTTGACTTAAGCGAGTTCATATGATAAAATTACAGCAACATTATTTCAACACGGAGGACATCTGTTCATGTTTTATTATTTTCTCGTGCTGCTCGCTGTGATCGGGCTTGCTGTCAACTTTTCCCTCAACAAGATCTATCAGAACCATGTTGGCAGCGGTAGTCGCATGATCGTGATCTTCAACATCATCACCGCCGCCTGCACCGCCGTCATCTTCTTTTTCATCAACGGTTTTATGAATGGCTTTTCTATCTCCATCACGCCCTTCTCCATCTTGATGGCTGCACTGTTGGCACTTTTCTGCGGCAGCTATTCCGTGATCGGATTCAAGATCATTTCCATGGGGAATATCGCCGTTTATACGCTGTTTCTGATGCTCGGTGGTATGATGCTGCCTTATTTCTATGGCCTTATTTTCCTGGATGAGGAATTTTCGATTCTTCGCTTGCTGGGGTTGATTCTGATGGTTGTCTCGATCATCCTCTCGGGACTTGACGACAACAAGAGCGAGGATGGCGAGAAGAAAAAATCCTCCACAATGTTTTTTGTCCTTTGTGCTATCGTTTTCTGCCTCAATGGCATGACCAGCATCACCTCCAAGATTCACCAGCTGGATACCAATGTCGACATGGCTGTCAATCCTCAGACGTTTGTCATGCTGACGGCTATCATTCGTGTTATCTTCTTCTCGGTTGTTTATCTTATCATCCGTCTGCGTGACGGCAAGCTCCCGCCCCTGAGCCGCCCTGCCCCGGTCAAAATCAAGCTGCCCATCTTCGGCATCATGGTCGCCAGCGCTGCAGTCGATGGTCTTTCCTACCTTTTGCAGCTGATCGGCGCATCCCATCTGCCCGCCACCGTGCTCTATCCTCTTGTTACAGGTGGCACCATCGTTCTGACCGCTGTCGCCGGGCTGCTCTTGTTCAAGCAAAAGCTCTCTCGCCGTGCGACGATCGGCATCGTGTTATGCTTTGCATCCACCTTCCTCTTCCTTTGATCCCCTTAATATGTCAAATACATAACAGAAAGGAATTTCGACCATGAGCAATTATCGCATTACCAAAGCCGACATGGCTCTTCTGGACCGCATTCTCCCCTTTACAACGCCCGCCGCCATCCCGCTGCATTTCCGCCTTGGCGATCGTATGATCTGCGGTATACCTGAGGAATTTTCTCCCACCGTTGCCACTCGTCTTTTGAACACCAACGTCAAGCAGTGCATCATCGAGGGAGAAAATGCCGACGGTCTGCATATCCGCGTGGAATATCTGGAGTATCGTGATTTTCCTGTCACCGAGTGGGTCGCTTGGCTCAGTAATCGAGGACAGTTCGACACACCAGTTCTCTCCGAGGTACAGATCGGTGGTGCCCTTGGCTGCCCTTCCCCCGTATTGGAGCACGGAAACGGGGACACCTGCGGCGAGGATGGTTATCATTTCACGACCGAGTCAGTAGATCACAGCATTTACAAAACCCCCTTTTCGGGCACCTCTTGCCAAGGAGCATTTCCTTATATGACACTGCACGGTGCGGATTGCGAGATCCGTGCAGCCATCGGCTGGCCGACCAAGTGGGCGGCTCGAATCGATCCCACCGAGGGCGGTGTCGTCTTCACCTGCGGGCAGGATCGCTGCCACACGGTGCTGCACAGCGGAGAGACATATCGCACCCCTCGCCTCAATTTGATGATTTACACCAGCGCAGATGCTCCTTGGCGCGGTATTAACCTTTGGAGATCCTGGTATTTTAAGCACATTCTTCCCCGTGAAAACGGACAGCCCGTTCCTCCAAAGCTCTGTATGCATCATTTCATGGCGGAGGATAAGCCGGAATTTACGGGGGCCAGCGAGAGCAACCAGATCGAGGCGCTGGAGGAATATGTCCGCCGCGGTGTCAAGCCCGACATCTGGTGGGTCGATGCCGGCTGGTATCCGTGCAACTACGATTGGACGCGCACAGGCTTGTGGACACCCGATCCTACACGTTTCCCCAACGGACTTACCCCGATCGGCAAGGCTTGCGAGGAGCATGACGTCCAGCTGCTTTTGTGGTTTGAGCCCGAGCGTGTACGCGACGGCGAATGGCTGGAGCGCGAGCATGCCGACTGGCTGCTTTATCATCGCGATGCTGACGGCAACCCCGACGGTGACCGCCTGCTCAACCTCGCCAATCTCGAGGCGCTGCATTGGCTGATCGAGCACGTTGACGCTCTGATCAAAGAGTCTCACGTTCACCTCTATCGTCAGGATTTCAACTTCGATCCCGCTCCCATCTGGGCCCAAAACGAGGCGCCTGACCGCATTGGTATACTGGAAAATGCTCACGCGCAGGGATATCTCGCATATTGGGATGCGTTGGTTTTGCGTAATCCCGGTCTTTGGATCGACTCCTGTGCCAGCGGTGGCCGTCGCAATGATCTGGAAACGATGCGCCGTGCGGTCACACTGCACTACACGGACGTTGGTTATGGCAAGCACCCCATCAAGCAAAAGCAGCATCGCGAAATGTTTGAGTGGATTCCCTATTTCCGTGCGCACAACATGAACTGGGACAATGCTGCTGACGGCTCATACGTGGGCGGCGGCAGACCCACCGATAAATATGCTTATCACTGTGCGCTCACACCCGCAATGACGGAAATGCTGCATTACAAGGAGACCGAGACCATGTACGAGCAGGCGCGTCAAATGGTTCCGATCTGGCGCGCAGCAGCCGAGCTTGAGTTGACCGGAGACTATTTCCCGATGACCGAGTGCCGCTGCGATCCCAAGGATTTTTACGCTATGCAGTTTGACGAGCCGACTACCCGCCGCGGCTTTGTACAGGTCATTCGAAATACACAAACTCCCGAGGATACCTTCCTTGTCAAGCTCCCTTGCATCCATCAGGGCGCGACGTATACCATGGTCGACCGTGAAACGGGCAATACCCGCATCCTCACCGCTGATCAGCTCCGCGCAGGCTTTACCGTCACTCTCCCCATCCGCACCGGCTTGATCTTGTTCTACGAATATTAAATTGTAGGGCACCGCCCCACACCTTCTCGGAGAATTTCCGAAAAGTCCTCCGAGCCTTTCCAAAAACCTTGGGCACAATCGTGTAAGAGAGTCTTGTTCTTACATGATTGTGCCCATATTATTTTCATTTTCAGAAGTCACAAGCCCTTTTTTCAAAGAGTTTTTGCGGCTTGGGACAACGCTCCAATTATTCTTCGGCCCGATAACACCCCATCACTTTTCGATCTCAAGATCAGGTCGTGCGGTGGATTTGTGTGGGATGGGTTTCCACTCAACACGGCAAAAGAGCGCAAATACCATGGTGACCGTACCGATCAATGGAAAGACAAACCACAATAAGCTCCCTGTGATCTTTTTCCAAAATGCAAATTTTGGTAAGCGTCTGCGTTCAATGAACATGATGTACAGAGGGTAAACGACCTTACCGAGATATCCGCCGATAGCCCCCAGCCCCAGCGTAAAAACAAACTCCTGCAGCGCCTGTTGTGTCATGTTTCCGAGCAGCAAAAGCCCCAGACTTGCTGCAAATGCAAGGATATCCTTGACCAAAAGGATCAAAGATTCGGGCAGCACGGTCATAAAAATATCGTAGCTTACAAACCCGCGCCCGTTGAAGATTCCCTTAAATAGCCGCCATCCCGTGTCGGCAAAGGCGTGAAGATTCCCCTTTGCCCAGCGCAGCCGCTGCCGCATGACGACCGACATCGTGGTCGGTTGCTCATCAAAAAACATCGCCGCGTCATTATAAGAAATATGATACCCCCGCAGCACTGCGTCTGCGGTCAGATAACGATCCTCGGTCAACGAGGTGTAATGCCAGCCGTCCTTAACCAGCTCTGATGTAAAATAATACCCCGTTCCCTGCAAGCGAGTGGACAGGCGCAACAGCGAGCGGGCACGGTGTTCGGCACGCACCGTGCCGAACCAGTGAACACCGTATGAAAATGAAATGGCATTATCGCCGAAATTGCGGGTATTACGGCAAGAGGTAATGATCTTTTCTCCTGCATCGACGGCATCGTTCATGCGGGCAATATAATCCGGCGCGAGCAGATTGTCTGCATCAAATACAAAATAGCCGTCACAAGCATCAACGCCGTAGTCCCGTGCAATACAATCAAATAAAAATTCCAGCGCATATCCCTTGGTTCTGTGTTGCGTGTCCTGCCGCTCATAGCAGACAGCGCCCTTTTCTCGGGCTATGGCAGCGGTACGATCATCGGGATCACAATTATCGGCAACAACAAAGACCTTCAAAAGCTCGGCGGGATACTCCTGCGCAGCGATACTGTCAAGCAGCGAGCCGATGACTGCCTCCTCGTTTCGCGCTGCGATCACAATCCCATAACGGTGATATTTTTTTGCCGGCGCGAATTTTCTGGTGGTAAACAGCCCGATCACCACATAAAGCGCGCGATAAGCGTAAAGCAGCATCAGCACGGTCGCCGCGACCTCGCAAACAATGCTCACCGCGCGCAAAAGTGTTTCGCCCATGATCATCCCCCCTACAATTGATTATGCATATTGTATCATATCGCTAATCGTTTTTCAAGTATTTATACCTTAAGATTTCCTTAAAGTAAGCAAGAGCCCGATCGGCAATGCTAATCGGGCTCTTATTTTACGTTGATTCTTCTTGATTTGCAAGATTAGTGCTTAACAACGTGCATCCGCAGTCGGTGCATTTGCTCTCGTTAGGCGCACCGAGATGCCCGCAGTAAAGGCAAAAAGGGCGATCTAAGCGTCTTTCTGCATTGCAATTGTAGAGATATTTCGCGCCCGCAAAGCGCTCGACCTCGTCACCCTCCACATAGTAGCTCTGCCCCACCGAAAAAAGATGGTTACCAAGCATCGTCACGCTTGTGGTCCCGCCGTTCTTCTTATTTACGATAACGTCGATGACGTTGACGGCTACCATGTCTCCTCCACTGTTGACATATCCGACATTTCGGTCGGTCCTTGCCACTCTTTGCGCCCGTATCCGCTTGCTTATTACCGTACCTCTCAAGTCAGACATACACAAAACGTATCGCCACATTGTATTGCGGATCAGCGGAATAACAAACAAAATCAGCATGATTGCAACATAAAGAGGAAATCGATTCTCCGGGCTCAGATATTTGTTTTCCTGCGTCGCAAAGTAGAACAGTGTCGGTACGGTCGCCCACCACAAGAGCACCTTGCAAGCATCACGTCGCAGCGCACGCAGCGCGGCAGCCTTGACATCCCGTCGGATATCGACAACCAGATCATCACGTAATCTCATGGTACCTTCCTTATGTACGGATGCGTTCACGCAACCAGATACGCTGTATTGCGTACATGACAATTCCCCACATGAGAGCCAACAGGACGGTATTGAGGATACAACCGAAAAAGCCGCTTTGCGTCAGCTCACAGAAAAACAGCTGCGGGATGTAGAAATGAGCAAACAAGGTTTCCGCCTCATAATAATATCCAAGCAACGCGTAATAAGGTATAAACGGAATCTGCATGGCAAGATAGGCCGTGGGCAGCATCCAGCCAAACCGTTTCCACGTGCTCAAATAATACGCTGCGTGTACAAAGCCTTCTTCTCTTGATGCGTGTGTCAATGCACGCCGCTCGTCCTCGTTCTTGGAATAGGAGATCAGCGCGATGATCGCAAGCACAACGACCTGCGCAATGATGGAATAGCCGCAAACCAGCGAGCTGACGTCATCTCCCCCGCGCAGCTTTTCACTGACCAGCTTTGAGATAAACATCGTGTAGATCAAAAATACAAATGCGTTTCCTAACAAAAAGGTGAGAAAGCTTTTTCCCAGATTGCTCAGAATCATACGCTTTTTCTTGTCTTTTTCCTTTTTCAGGCGATAATATTCGTCTTGTTGCTTTTCATAATGGTCTTGCATGTAATATCTCCTTGTCCTCGGTGTTTGTCGGTTTTCAGCAAATTTCGAGTGTAGCATTGATACACTCGGATCACTTGGTAAAGGTGCGCATCTTTACCGACTTCATTATACCACAACTTGGTCTTATTGTCAACACACTTTCATTTATTTTTACCGTATTTTCTCTACAGTTTTGCGAGTTCCATTAAACCATTGGTTGATTTTATTTGAAAATATTATCTTCGCCACATTCGATCAATAAAGTGTAATCAAAAACAGACTCAAAGGAGAGATTCCATGCTCCGCGGCAGATCACGATTGCGAAATTTGAGTGCGGACATCCCCATTTTGGCAGCGAAAAATTCCGAAAAATAGTTTTCGTTATCAAATCCGACCGCATATGCGATCTCTTTGACAGAGAGGTCGGTCTGCAAAAGCAGTCGCTGGCTCTCGGTCAGCCGCATATTCAAAATATATTGCTTGGGACTGATATGAAATGCGGATTTGAAGGAGTTGGAAAAATACATGGTGCTGATGTTCATCAGCGAGGAAAGCTCAGATAAGGTGATCTTTTCCCGAAAATGTGCGCGAATATAATGCAGCACGCCCTCAAATCGGACCAGATTTTTCCTATCAATAAACGGCTCTGCAAAAAACGATGATAACAGCAGCGACATCGCTCCCTGCACACGCATAAAGGCATCCGGAGAATTTCGCGTATAATTTTGAATCACCGTTTGAAACAGCGCCTCCGTCATATGATCCGCAGGAACAGAATATTTACCGGACAGATAGCGGTACAGATCAAATATCAGAGAATCCGCCTGAAAATGAATGTAATACTTGCTCATTTCCCCCTCCAGCTCGCTCTGGCGCACCGAGTAGGCAGGTACAAAGTAAACATATCCCGGCAGCAGCTCAAGCTCACAATCTGTCAGGTGCACCACCGCACGACATCCCGTGGTATCCGTGCGAAAATACAGTCGATGCAGCCCGATATGATGATGCCGCACGTTCCATTCAACGCGATTCCATTCCTCACCGATATCCCTTCTCTCGGCAAATGCAACTGCATAATTATGCTGACCGATGATGTTGTCGATACTGTTTTCATTCATAAATTTCTCGCTCATATCGCACCTCCGACACGTAAATGTGTGGTTTGTTAAGTTTTTTGTGGATTTCCTTTATTGCAAATATTGTAACGCATATTTATAATAAAGTCAAGATATTTTTGCAGATCGAATGTAAAAACACTGCAAAATAAGCAAAGATTTTCAAAGGAGGGCTATAATATGGCCAACAGCAGATTGATCGGTGAATATCCCGTAATCGGTATTCGCCCCACCATCGATGGGCGTCGCGGTGCGCTCCGTGTACGCGAATCCCTTGAGGAGCAGACCATGAATATGGCAAAAAGTGCCGCCAAGCTGCTCACCGAAAATTTACGCTACTCCAACGGCGAGCCCGTTCGCGTCGTCATCGCAGACACGACCATCGGTCGCGTAGCCGAGGCAGCTGCCTGCGCAGAAAAATTCCGTCGGGAGGGCGTGGAGATCACGCTGACCGTCACACCCTGTTGGTGCTACGGCTCTGAGACCATGGATATGGATTCTCACACCATCAAGGGGGTCTGGGGCTTTAACGGCACCGAGCGCCCGGGCGCGGTTTATCTTGCTGCCGTCCTTGCTGCACACGCGCAGAAAGGGCTTCCCGCCTTCGGCATCTACGGGCACGACGTGCAGGACATGAGCGACACCTCCATTCCCGCGGACGTGCAGGAGAAGATTCTCCGTTTCGGTCGTGCCGCCGTCGCTGCCGCAACCATGCGCGGTAAATCGTATCTGCAGATCGGTTCTCTTTGCATGGGCATCGCCGGCTCCCAGATCGACGTCAACTTTATTGAGGATTATCTCGGAATGCGCGTAGAATCCGTGGATGAGGTCGAGATCATCCGCCGCATGACAGAAAAGATCTACGACGAGGAGGAATACGCCCGTGCATTGCAGTGGGCAAGCCGCGTCTGCAAGCTCGGCTTTGACAAGAATCCCCCCGAGCTGCAAAAGAGCGAGGAGCAAAAGAAGAAGGATTTTGAGTTCTGCGTTCTGATGGCGGTCATTATTAAGGATCTGATGAACGGAAACAAAAATCTCCCCGCGGGCTGCGAGGAGGAGGCGGTCGGTCACAACGCCCTTGCCGCAGGTTTCCAAGGTCAAAGACAGTGGACCGACTTCTATCCCAACTGCGACTTCGGCGAATCGATTCTCAACACGTCCTTTGACTGGAACGGTGCGCGCGAGCCTTATATTCTTGCGACTGAGAACGACACGCTCAACGGCATCGGCATGATGTTCATGAAACTTCTGACCAACCGTGCACAGATCTTTGCAGACGTTCGCACCTATTGGTCTGGTGAGGCGGTCAAACGCGCGACGGGCTACGCCATTGAGGGCAAGGCTGCCGAGGCTGACGGCTTTATTCACCTGATCAACTCGGGTGCTGCTTGTCTTGATGCCAACTGCCGTGCAACCGACGAAAACGGACAGCCGATCATGAAACGCTGGTATGAGATCACTGACGCCGATCAGGCGGCCATTATGAGTGCGACCGAATGGGCCCCTGCCGATGCGGGTTACTTCCGCGGCGGCGGTTTCTCCTCCCGCTTTGTCACCAAGGCGGAAATTCCCTGTACCATGATCCGCTTGAATATGGTCAAGAATCTCGGGCCCGTGCTCCAGATCGCTGAGGGCTGGACGGTCGACCTCCCGGATGACGTCAACGATGTTCTCTGGAAACGCACCGACTACACCTGGCCCTGCACTTGGTTCGTTCCCCGCTGTGACGGCAAGGAGGGCTCTCCCTTTGAGAATGCTTATGAGGTCATGAACCATTGGGGCGCTAACCACGGTGCCATCAGCTATGGTCACATCGGTGCCGATCTGATCACGCTGTGCTCTATGCTGCGGATTCCCGTATGCATGCACAACGTCCCTGAGAAGGACATCTTCCGTCCCGCCGTTTGGAACGCATTCGGCTCGGACAAGGAAGGACAGGATTACCGCGCCTGCGCCGCTTACGGTCCGCTGTTCAAGAAATAATTCCACACAAAAAGCCGACTCACTTCGAGTCGGCTTTTTGTTGGAACATGGGCAAATCCAAACGCATGCAAAACGCAAAGCGTTTTGCGAGGGGTTGATTTTGCTTATTTCTATGAAAGCCCCAAGGGGGTGCTGTAGCACCCCTTGGGGCTTTGTGAAAGGCGGACAAAAAAGATATTTTGACGCTTTTTCGTTTGGAGTTGAACTGTAGCTTTTTCTTTATAATAAATTGCTTTTCGACCAAAGGGAGAAAAGCTACATCAGCACCTTTTCACTATTCACTATTACCTATTACTTCCGCCAAAAATCGACAAGGTGGTTTTAGTGAAAAGTGAAGAGTGAAGAGTGAAAAAGTAAAATCGACAAGTTTCTGTCGAAACTTGTCGATTTTTGGTGGAGGTGAGGGGAATTGAACCCCTGTCCGAAAACCTCTTGACATGACTTTCTCCGTGGGCAGTCTGTTATTTAGAATTCCCCATCAGCGGCGCGAGCAGACACGCTCCGCGTCAAGGTAGCCCTTTTTTGCTTGATCGGTTCAAGGGCGAAACACCGATGCAAGTTCACCACTGATTTGACGCCCAAGCCTTGGCCGTGGTATTCCAAGGGAGGACGGGTGACCCGCAGGTCACAGCACTGTCGACACGCGACGCTCCCTTACAGGAGCGTGGTGTCAGGCAGCCATAGCAACAGTTCTGTTGTCGTTTATTTTTTAAGTTGGGCAGTTTTTGGGATTACCCGGCCCACCACGCTTATCATGCCTCAAAATCCCCGTCGAAACCATTGCACCCCCATAAGTTCGGATGCCGATGGTATGATCGGCATATACTATTATATCAAATTTTTTTCATCTTGTCAAGTACGCCTCGCAGCTTTTCTTCGTCATACGACTCGTGATCTCTACACCTATTGACATATCGCTACGAAAATCGACGATTGTTTGCCTATTTTGAAAATTTTTTTGAAAAATTCCAAAAAAAGACTTGCCTTGACGCGCGGAATGTGGTATCATTATTATATCTGTTTGTATCTCGCAAATTAAAAATCAACATTCAAGTCAAAACCGCGATAGATCGGTTTACCGCCGCTCCATCGGGACAAGGAGGATTATTATGCTCAACCAACATATGTGGTACTGCTATTACGGTGCGGCACAGACCGAGCTTTTGCAATGCCGTGATGAGGGCAAGGATGTCAGTGCTTTTGAGGACCGTGTGGCAAGTCTGGACATCACAGCCCCGATGACCGAAAAGGACTATGAGAAGGTCATGTCCTTGGTGGACGAAATGGAGGCGCTCCCCGAGCCTGAAAATCCCCTGTTCGTCGAGCCCAGCGATCTGGATGCCATTCACGCAGAGCAAATGCCCCGTACCGCCCCCGCGGCATACGACAAGGCCGCGCTTGCCGATCGCATTCACGGCGCGTGGATCGGACGCGTTACGGGCTGCCTGCTCGGTAAGCCCGTCGAGAACCGCTCACGTGAATATATCCGCAAGATTGCCGAGGCGGACGGAAATTATCCCATCACCCGATATCTGCACGGGAACGTGCCCAATCCCACGGGGGATTCCTTCTTTGACGATCCCAACTTCAAGAACAACTGGTTTATCGAAAAGGTTTGTGGCTGTTCTCCTTCGGACGACGATACCAACTACACCACGCTGGCTCTGAGCATTGTGGAGCAGTACGGCAAGAATTTCACCTCTCTTGACATCGTCGAGGGTTGGCTGCGCAACTTCCCTGCATATTGCCTTTGCACCGCAGAGCAGGCTGCTTTCCGCAATTTCCTGATGCATATTCTCCCGCCGCGCTCAGGCTTTGTCCGCAACCCTTACCGCGAGTGGATCGGCGCGCAGATCCGCGGTGATTTCTTTGGCTATGTCAACCCCGGCGATCCTTATGCTGCTGCCGATATGGCATATCGCGATGCCTGCTGCACGCACACCAAGAACGGCATCTACGGCGAGATGTTCGTTGCAGCCATGATTGCCGAGTCCGTCATCAGCAACGATATTCGCCACATCATCGAAACCGGTCTTATGACTATTCCGCAAAAGAGCCGTCTGAAGCGCGACATTGACAGCGTCCTTGCCGCATACGACGAGGGCATTGAATTTATGGAGGCAGTTGAGCGCATCCATATCCAGTATCCGCAGAATGATCTTCATAACGCAGTTCATACCATCCCCAACGCCATGATCGTCGCAGCATCACTGCTCTGGGGCGAGCTGGATTATGCCAAAACGCTCGGCTATTCCGTCATGGCTGCCATGGACACCGATTGCAACGGTGCTACCGTCGGCTCGATCATTGGTATGATTACGGGGGCTTGTGCCATTCCCGCACACTTTACCGATCCCATCTGTGACACACTGTGTACCGACATTGTCGGTAATGCGCGCGTTAAAATTTCCGACATGGCATCGCGTACCATGAAGTTGATCGATTAAATCACACTACCCAATATTTTGAAAGGCAACGTTACTGTAATGAATCAAATTGGTTTTGACAACGACAAATATCTTCGCACACAATCCGAAAAGATCCGCGAGCGCATTGATTATTTCGGCGGCAAGCTGTATCTTGAATTTGGCGGTAAGCTGTTTGATGATTTTCACGCATCCCGCGTGCTCCCCGGCTTTGCCCCCGACTCCAAGATCCGAATGTTAATGCAGCTCAAGGATCAGGCAGAGATGATCATCGTCATCAACGCCTCTGACATTGAAAAGAACAAGGTGCGCGGTGACTCGGGCATCACTTATGATCTGGAGGTCCTTCGGCTGATCGACGCATTCCGCGAGCTAGGGTTGTTTGTGGGCAGCATTGTGCTGACCCGTTATGCCGAGCATCCGGGGCTTGTCACCTTCGAAAATAAGTTGCGCGACCTTGGCTTGCGTGTCTACCGCCACTACGCCATCCCCGGCTACCCGAACGACATTGCCACCATTGTCAGTGACGAGGGCTACGGGAAAAACGAATATATTGAAACCACGCGCTCCCTTGTCGTTGTCACAGCGCCGGGTCCCGGCAGCGGAAAAATGGCAACCTGCCTTTCCAACATCTACCATGATCACAAGCGCGGCATCCGCGCGGGCTATGCAAAATTCGAGACCTTCCCTATCTGGAACCTTGCGCTCAATCATCCGACAAACGTCGCCTATGAAGCGGCGACCGCCGATCTGAATGATATGAATATGATCGATCCCTTCCATCTGGATGCTTATGGAGTCACAACGGTCAATTATAACCGCGACGTGGAGATCTACCCCGTGCTGCGGGCCATGTTTGAAAAGATCCTTGGGGAGTGCCCCTACAAATCTCCCACGGATATGGGCGTCAATATGGCGGGTAACTGTATTTTTGACGATGACGCGGTTCGACGCGCTTCCAAGCAGGAGATTTTACGCCGTTACTACGCTGCGCTTTGCAAGCGTCGCCGCGATATGGGCAGCGACAGCGAGGTCAACCGCCTCAAGCTGCTGATGCAGCAGGTGGGCGTGACGGTCGCCGATCGTCCCTGCGTCGGTGCCGCTGTAGCGCGCGCCGACGAAACAAGGCAGCCCGCCGTTTCCATCGAGCTGCCCGACGGCTCTCTTGTCACCGGTAAAACCACCCCCCTGCTCGGTGCCTCCTCCGCTTGCTTGCTCAATGCGCTCAAGAAACTGGCGGGTGTACCGAAGGAGATCAAGCTGATCTCCCCCGAAATTCTTGAGCCCATTCAAAAGCTCAAGATCAATCACCTCGGCAACCATAATCCGAGACTTCACACCAACGAGGTGCTCATCGCGCTGTCCATTTGTGCGACAACGGATAGCCATGCGGCTCGCTGCATGGAGAAGATCTCCGAGCTCCGCGGCTGTGAGGTTCATTCCTCGGTGTTACTTGCTGCCGTGGATGAGAACGTCTTCCGACATCTCGGCTGTAATCTGACCTGCGAGCCCGTTTATCAGACAAAAAAGCTTTACCACAAAAATTGAGTCTCCCAATTACCCGACCATTAAAAAAGTGCCGACAAAATGCGGCAAATATCACTTTTCCTCTTGACAAATCGCCCGATTTGAGTTATACTATTCCTACAAGTAGGAAATGTATGACTTTATCAAACCACAGATAAAGGAGTATCTTATGCCTAAACCATCCGGAAAGCATATTTACGGTCTGCCCAAGGGCAAGCATATATTCGGTACCGTGAAGGTTGGTGAAAAAGGTCAGATCGTCATCCCCAAGGAGGCGCGCGATCTCTTCTCCATCCAAGCGGGCGATACGTTGCTGGTCTTGGGTGACGAGCAGAACGGCATCGTCGTGACAAAACCCGACGTCATGAATGATGTTGCACTCGGCATTTTCCGTAATATGGAGGATAAAGAAAAAGAATCATAATAATCGGAGGAATTTCAAATTTTATGTGGTACATCTTATCTCTTCTCGCGCTGCTCTGTTGGAGCGGCTCCGATATCTTCTCCAAGGTCGGAACCAAAAACAATGACAAAAACAGCCATTGGAAGGTCGTCTTTGCCGTCGGTCTTGTAATGGGCATTCATTTCGCCATCACGCTGATCGGCAGTGCCGTCATTGACGCCACGGTCGGAATTGAAGCGCTGGAGGCTACCAGTGGCGGCAAGGTTCTCGCATCTCTGTTCTACACCGACTTCGTTCTGATGGACTTTGTTCGCTATTTGCCCGTCGCAGCTCTGTACATCCTCGCTATGGTCTTCGGGTACATAGGATTGCGCTACATTGAGCTGTCCATCTCCTCTCCCATCTGCAATTGCTCCGGTGCGCTTGCCTTCCTTCTGTGCCTTCTCTTCGGTCTTGAGGATGAAATTTCCACCACCGTCATCGTTGCTGTCGTGCTGATCACGATTGGCATCGTTGCGCTTGGCTTTATCGAAAATATGGAGGATGAGGAAACCAAGGCCGCCCGTCAGGAAAAAGCAAACCGCAAATATGCAAAGAGCCTGCTCGCGTTTCTTCTTCCCATCGCTTATTTGGTCATCGATGCGCTCGGCACCTTCGGCGATGAGCTGATCTTCTCCATCGAAGGTCCTACGGGCGAGGGTATCATCACGGACTACGCTGCAAACTCCGCGTTTGAGTTGACCTTCTTCCTTGTGGCTGTCTTTGCATTCATCTGGATCAAATTCGTCAAAAAGGATAAGATCTTCTCCGGCAACAAGTTCTTCTACCTCGGTGCAACCTGCGAGACGATTGGTCAGGTGTTCTACATGGCGGTCATGTTCAGCGATTTTACCGTCGGTATGGTCATCATCTCCGCTTATTGCGCACTTTCCGTGCTTTGGGGACGTATCTTCCTGCGCGAAAAGCTCAGCTGGAAACATTATGCGGCAATTGCCACCGCATTCGTCGGCATCGTGCTGCTCGGCTGATTCGCTTATATAAAATATACTCCTGCGACGGCTCGTTGCCTCTCGCAGGAGTTTTTTATACGTCTTTTTTCCCTGAACAAATTCTATTGACCGCAGGAATGATCCACTTGCCGGTCAGATTGACGATATGCCCTGTCGTCGTAGCTGCGACCAAGGTGCCAAGTCCAATGATGTCAAAGCGCCATTTTCCAAAGAAAACGAAGGACAAAAGAATGGCAAAGGAAATCAGCGACACATCAAAGATGACCTTGACCTTTCCAAACGGGCGTCCGCATTTCTCTGCAATTGCTGCGACCAGTGCCTCACCTGCGTTCATGACCGTCTTTGCCGCCACCGTGATGCTGATGGCTATGGCAAGCAAAATGACACCGCACAGCATGGCAACAATCTTCTGCACCATATTTTCGGGTGTCAGCCAGAACAGAAGGCTGCGAAAAACGTCGACCATCGCACCAAGGAAAACCGAGAGCGGGATCTGCAACCAATTGATCCACCCAAAGCGTTTGCCTTTGATGGGTAATTGTGCCAGCACGATCAGGCAGTTCCAAAGAAAGACCATCGTTCCGAGCGAAATGTAATCGGAAATTCGGTGATAGATCACGTAGCACGTAGATTGGATCGGGGAGATCCCCAGCTGTGCACAGGACATTACGGCAATGGCAAGTGCCATGACGGCAAGTCCGAAAAGGAATACCAGATAGCGCAGAATGATTTCTTTATATTTTCTCACAATCCACTCTCCTCTTGGCAGTGCTTGAAATACGCGACCTCATCAACGAACGCGGTACGCAGTGCGTCAAAATCACGATCGTGGTAGAATGGCATTAAAATTCCCGGTACGCTGATACCATGCTTTTTCATCTGCGAGAAAATATGCGCGTAATTATTAACGCCTTCATTGGCGGGAGCAAATTCCCGTCTCCAGCCCTTGGCAGCACTGTTTTTGTCGCCGTCACGGACAAGGCGCGCATCCTTTTGACCGATGGCTGCGATGTATTCGCCGAGCAGTGCGATCTGATATGCAAAATCCTCATACCCTTCTTGTGCGATGTTATTTCCCGGATCGATCTTAATGCCAAGGTATCGCGGATCAAAGTTCTTGCAGGCAAAATATGCACTCGTTGCATTGTGAGGATAGCAGCCGCCATGCACCTGTATGACCGCACGCATCCCGTGCTTGCGCGCTGCCTTCTCGGCAATCTCCATATCGTGGCACACCTTGTCATGCAGCTCACGCGCAGGATATTGCCCTTTTGTGATGTAATTGACACGGAACAGCTCGATTCCGTTGGCACTCATCAAAGCAAGCTGGTCATCCAAAGCGTCAAGACGATCCATATCATAAGGGGTGTCTGCATACTTGACCTCGGCACCGCAAGCCTCGCAGCACTTGACAAAGGCAGGCAGAGTTTCAAAGACATCTGATGCCTTGACCCAATAGCCGTCACGGATCAACAGCGTCGGTCCATCGATTCCGATACTGACACAATATTCGGCAAGCTCCTTTGCGCTGAGGCTTTGAAAGAATTTGGGAAACAGATAATTCTTCATATAACACTCATGTCTCTCCCATGGGAAAGTCATCCTTTCATTGTCTTTTTAGAGTCACACCTATCTTCAATCCATCCCGTCACTGATTGCTTTTGCAGCACACGCATCTCCGAGATAAAGGGAATGCAGAACCTGCCGTTGACTTGCAGACGAACGTAACGGTAAGCGCTGCCATCCAGCAGCTTTGCCCAGTGTTTATCGAATGGCAGCGGAAAATCACCCTGATGGTACAGAACGGCGTACGTCGCAAACGTGGGATCATCAGAGGCACGGATCTCGAAACTCCTGCGCTCGCAAGGGTTCCCTTGTCTTGTGTACATTTCAATGGCATCGATCGGCTCGGAGGTGCCGAGATCGACCTGCCACCAGACCCCGTTGGACGCATCAAAGCCGGGAGCCCAACCGCTCTCAAGATCCCCGTCGACCGCACACTCGGGAAAATAATTTCCCGGCATAGTATCGGAGTAGGAGGAAGATGCTGTACACGGTTTCCCAAGTGCGATATTTATGTAGTCGTTGGGAATATCGTCCATTTCGATGGATCTGATGTTATTCAGATAATCCTCGCTCTCGGGAATGTCTGCCTGTTCGTAATGATCGGTATCCTTGATAAATCGTTTCAGAACTCTCAGCTGATCAAAATGCTCAGGAACGATCAAGCCGTCCTTGCCGTAGGCAACGTCAAATGTCAACACGCCACCCTTGTCGGTACAAGCCTTGGTGTAATTCACCAATTCAATGTTAGAGTGAGTGCTCAAGCGGTCAGACCACCAGGAACCGAGGTAGGTAAGAACGTGCCATTGTGCACCGTCGATCATACGATCCTCGGGGTAAAAGATCATTTGATTCGCCTCACCGCAGGTATATTCCTGCTTTGCGTAGACCTTTTTCACCAAAATTCCGGGATTATAGGCTAAAATGGCATCGGGATTCCCCGCCTTCAATACCGCTGTCAGCTCCCGCAAATATTCTGTGTCGTCGGTTTTGAACTGGGGATAACGATCGTAGCAGCCGTCGATCCACCAGCCCTTGACGTTCTTACCATAACGTAAGGAAAGCTCTCGCAGCATGGGGAAATATTTTTCGGTAAAGCCCGCCCCGGGGCCGCCCCCCGTGGAATCCCATGGAAAAATGGCGTTGAGCTCCCCGCTGATGGGTCCCTCCACCGCCGCATAAAGCATCAAGGAAATTCCATACCGATCCAGTGCTTTGATCAGATCTGCCACCAGATCGCGGTCAGAGCATAATTTTTTCTCAAAGCCCGCCTCGCGCAGAACAGTAGCATAAGCCTCGATCGGCATACAAAAGCGTCCGCCGCACTGACTGATGGTAAACAACAGATGGTTGACGCCACATTCGTGCAGTTGTGCTGCCAAGCCGTCACAATCAAAGGCGTTTACCTTCTCATCCCAAGCAGCATCCTCCATATGGTAATCTCCAAGGAAATGCATCATTATGCCATATTTTCCTTGGCTGAACCAATCCGTTAACGCATTTATGCTCTTTGTCGTGCTCATATGCTTTACCTCATATTGAAATACAGGATTAAAACAGCGGCGAAGGATAAACACCCTCTTGGATCAGCTTTTGGATCGATGCAACAACGGCAGGCTTATCCTCTTTATAGGTCACGCCGAACCACTTGTCATCGGTAGGCAGCAGCTTGACCGTAGCCTCACCTGCCTTGATCATTTTATCGATCTCCGCGGGCAGCAGATATTCGGACTTGATATCCCCTTCCTTCATGCCATCAAGAAAAGCGGGAAAACGCTCGTAAAGCGTTTCGATCAGCGCAGGTGTCAATCCCCACATATTCATCGAAACGTGCGAACGGGGATCGATCTCCTTCCAAGCGTCACCGTCGGGTACAGCCGCGCCGCACTTGGTCTTTGTAATGTTATGTGTCTCGGTGACAGCGATCAGGTTGCTGTCTGCGTCGGTTTTACAAACACCGCGAGACACACCGCCGTTTTCACTCAGGGTATTCTCAAGCACGTAGCCCGCCATGCAGAAATTTTTACTCTCGGGTGTGCAATTCTCCACCAGATAATCATGGATCAGCTTAAAGCCCTCCTTACCGTAGTAGTCATCCGCATTGATGACGATAAACGGCTCGTTGACGACACCGCGACACGCCAGCAGGGCCTGCGCAGTGCCCCAGGGCTTGGTGCGACCTTCGGGAACGCTGTAGCCGTCGGGCAGATCGTCAATGGACTGGAATACATAGGTGCAGGGGCATACCTTTTCCATATCGTTGCCGATGATCTCCTTGAAATCCTGTTCGATATCGCGACGAATGATAAATACCACGCGGTCAAAGCCTGCCTCAAGCGCATCATGAATGGAATAATGCATAATGATCTCGCCATTGGGTCCCATGTGTTCCAACTGCTTGATGCCGCCTCCAAAACGTGAGCCGATACCCGCCGCTAAAATAACCAAGGATGTTTTCATAATTATGACCTCCAAAAATAATATTGTTGTATTACCGCGCAAACGGCGGTTGTGCTTTTCAAGATTACATTATAAACGAATCGGTCGCCTTTGTCAATAGATTCTATAAAATATTTTATTTCAAATGCACCCGTTTTCCCCCGATGTAGACACGTGCCGAGAGGACGACAAAGACCGCAAGAACAAGCAGTGCAAGCATCCACAATACGATCGGCAAGCCCAAGTCTCCGCCGCCGAAATTCTCGGTCATTCCCGCGAAAATATGAGGCATAACCGACAGATAATCCATGGTCACAAGTCCTGTGGGAACACTTACGTTGAACTGCAGCAATACCGACGGCAGGAATACCAGAGCAAAGCACGCCATCAGCACCGCGACCGTACGCTTGATCACTCCTGAGATGCAGGCAACCAACAAGCCTAAAATCACGGTAAAGAGCATCCGTAAAAATCCCCGTATAATAAGCAGGGTGAAAATGTTTATGGTAAACTGCGCCTCGGCAAACAGAGGCATCGATACGACAGCAACGTCAAGGCAAGGCAGTGACCAATTGGCACAGAGAATGATCAGCTCAGCCAGTGTGTAGATCATCGACGTAACGATGCAGATCAGCATACAAGACAGCAGCTTGGCACGATAAGTGTGCGCTCGCCCATGCTTTGTGGTGCGCAGGATGGCAGCAAAGGCACCCGCCGATGCGTGTGACGTATATTCATCCGAAAATACACCCGTCAAAAGCAGCAACAGCGCCGCGATCATCACCATGGAAACGTCCTGCGTAAAGTACAGATTCCATCCTGTGGTGTAGAACAGCTCTCCCCGTATACCTGTTTGCGCCTCGATTTTTTGGAGATGCTCCACTTGGCTCAAAACAACCGCAAAGGCATCCTCATGGGAATTGGCGTAATGGTAATCCTCCATAAATGCCATATATTCTTCGATGGTGATTTCTCCTTGCTCCATTTTTTTATCCATCGCTCCGACGTTTTGCAGCGTCGTGCGGATAAATTCGTTTTCTTCTTCAATGTAGCGGAGCTTTTCTTCGGTCAATTCCCCCTCCAGCTCAATCATATACGCCTCATATAGCTTGTCATCCTCGCTGCGCACGGGCGTCAGTGCATCGTTCATCAGATGCAAGCCAAGGAGAAGAAGTAAAATGACTGCGAGCGTCCGACCGGAAAGTCGCTTGCGCAGCTCCGCGCTGCTAAGGACAAGCGGATACGTATTGCGCCGCTTACCGCGACGAGTCGTCAGGGCTCTTCCCTTTTCCTGCAGATTACGCAACCAATTTCGGATCGGGAAGGTCACGCGTGCCGAAATATGAACGTTGCGACAATAAAGGATGACAGAAATCAGAAGAGTCACGCAAAGAATGATCCCGCAGCAGATCAAAAGTAACGGTAAAAACGTCATCATGTAGCCACCAACCTGTAGGTGCAATACCCGCTCAAAATAGGTTCCCGCGTCCGCCGCGGCAATCAGGTTGACATACTTGGCGGGGACGTTGGCAGAGGTATAAGTCGCAGAGGCAAGAAGATAATTCACCGCATACAAGCCAAATCCGCAAAGATAAACGGGAGCATACGAGGTAAAGAACAGCGATAGCGTCAGAATCACGGCAGCAAGCGTACAAAATACCAAAATCTGCATCATCAGCCACATCAAGATGCCCTGCCAGATGGTCAGTTTCAATGGGCACAAAACCAACGAGGGGACGGCTTGGATCGCATTGGTGACAGAAGAGAATCCCGTCACGCTGCCGAATACGATTAAATTGGACAGTGTCACCATGATCACAAAGACGCTGATCGCCACCATGGCAGCAAAATATTTGGAGATCGCCGCGCTGACACGCCCCCTTGACGTCGTTCGCATCAAGGGGAAAAAGCGCATCTCACGATCATAAACAAAGATCATGCTGCAAATCAGAATCACACCAAACAGCAAAAAGATATTTCCGCGATCGTAGGCAAAATAACCGTCCCACCCCCGCACGTATTCGATCTCAGGAGAGACGACCTCCTTCAAGTGTGTATAGCGCGCGATGGTATCGGTCTGGACAACGTAAACAAAGCTGTTCTCTGAATTTCCCATCAGCTTGCAGCGCAAAATATTTTGGTTGGCTGTCGCGATGACGCCATCCAGTGTTTGATCATAATTGACCGAGGCACCCAGCGCCGTCTCAAGGGCATTGAACAGACGTCTGTCCGAGATGGAAGGATCGGTCGAATATGTATCCGGCGGATTCAGATCAATGGATTCTCGCGATCCATCCCCGTCTCCGGAGCCGGTAAGCCCCGAAATAATGATCTGCATCTGTAGATCGAGCAAGCGCTGCTCCTCCGCATAATACGCCTCCATATCGGAGACGACCTGCTCAGGGTCGGCGCGATAGGCGGAAAAGATCAGATCTGCTTGCTCTTCCGGTAAAAGTCGGTCTGCACTGTCCTTTGCTGCAGAAACGCAGAAAAAGACATTCGCCGCAAGGCATATGGCAAGCAAAATCCATAACAGACGCAAACCAATCAATTTTTGCAATTCAAACCTTACGAGTTTCATAATCTCTCCTCCTATTTTTCATATTACTACACTTATATTCTACCATTTTGCACAAATTTTGTCAATATTTTTCTAAAAGATTTCTGCTTTATCGCTTGACTTTTTTTCAAAATCGTGGTAAAATTTTTCATATGATCCCATTTTTCAAGGAGGAGACTGTCATGCACGTCAAAGACGAGCTGCTTTTATATCTGGACGCCCACCGCGATCGCTACGTCAGCGGCGAGGAATTGATGGCACATCTCTCTCTTTCACGCACCTCCCTCTGGCATAATTTGCGCTCTCTGCGCTCGGGCAGATACCATATTCTTTCGGAGCACGGTGCCGGTTATCGGCTTGCGGATAGTTGCGAGCTTTATACCGCGCCCGCCCTCTCAGCCAGACTACAGGGTGCCGCCAAGGAATACACTTTGGACGTACGCACCGCTCTGACCTCTACCAACAAGACACTGCGCGAGATGGCAAAAGACGGTGCTCCCACGGGCACCGTCCTGATCGCCAACAAGCAAAGTGCGGGATATGGAAGACATCAGCGGGTCTTTTTTTCTCCGAACGGCGGAATATATATGAGCCTTTTACTCCGTCCGCAGCTTGATGCTGCCCGCGCTTTGACCTTGACAACCGCCGCTGCCGTCGCTGTTGTAGAAGTCATCAAGGAGCTGACAGGGCGTCAGGCGTACATCAAGTGGGTCAATGATATTTATCTCGACGAAAAAAAGGTCTGCGGGATTCTGACCGAATCTGCGCTGACACCGAACGGGCAGCTGGATTACGCCATTTTAGGCATCGGGGTCAATATCTTCGCCCCCGGCAGCGGATTTCCCAAAAGCATTCAGAACATCGCAGGCGCGATCTACCCTGAAGATACCCCCGTCCTCGGACAGCGCAGCGCATTTTTAGTCGCACTTCTCAATCGCCTTGCCACCATACTGCCGGAAAGCGACAGCCCCTACGTTCACGCCGCATACTGCAAAGCCTCCTTTCTCCCCGGACATACGGTCACGGTTCTGCGTGATGACGGCAGCGAGCAGCTCGCCGCAGTCCTTGGCATTGACGAGCAGTATCGTCTTTTGGTTCGTTATGCCGATGGCAGCTGTGATGCTCTGTTCTCGGGAGAGGTCAGTATTCGCAAGATGCCCTCCATCCTGCAAAAATCCGAGGAAGACGCGATCACATCTTCCGAAAAAAGTAAAAAAGCAGGTACAAAAGCTGCAAAAAATCGCAAATAACTCTTGACAAACATCTCAAAATCTTGTATAATAAGACAACGGCTATGATGAAAGAGAGTAGCGGATGTCACCCCTGTGCAGAGACGGAGCGGTTGGTGCAAGCTCCCGGGGGCCTTCGTGAACGCAGTTTCGGAGCCTTGTGTTCGAGTAAGACCAGCTCTTATAAGGGGACAACGGTGTTTCCTCCGTTATCGGGAATCGGCATGATCGTGCCGGCAAAGTGCGGATGTTTTGCGATATGCAAACGCCGAAGTCAGGTGGTAACACGGATTTTTTTTCGCCCTGAACGAAAGTCAAGCAACTTATCGTTCGGGGCTTTTATCATTTTTTATAAATCGAAGGGAGAAACAAAATGAATCTGAAACTTTTGAAACTGTTGAACAAAAACGCGAGATATCGCGATGATGAGCTGGCGGCGATGACCGGTCGCGAGGAAAAAGAGGTTCGCGAGGAGATTCGCAGCATGGAGGATCAAGGCATCATCCGCGGCTATAAAACGGTCATTGACTGGGAACGCATGGACAGTGCTTACGTTTCTGCGCTCATTGAGCTGCGCGTCACGCCCAAGGCAGGACTTGGCTTTGAGGAGGTTGCAAAAAAGGTCATGAAATATCCCGAGGTTGAATCGGTTTATCTCATGTCGGGCGGCTACGATTTGTCGGTCATGGTCAAGGGCAAAACCTTTCAGGAGGTAGCGTTGTTTGTGGCCAAAGAGCTATCCACCATTGACTCGGTCGTCTCGACCGCTACACACTTTGTGCTCCGCAGATATAAAGAGTTGGATGTTGAGCTGGTCAACACCGACCGCGATGATCGGGGGAATTTTTCGCTGTGCTGAACTACGACCGTATCCTTAACCCTACGGTAACGGCCATAAAACCGTCGGGTATCCGTAAATTTTTTGATATTGCCGAGACCATGAAGGATGTTATCTCCCTCGGTGTCGGTGAACCGGACTTCCCAACTCCATGGAAAATTCGCAAAGCGGGAATCGATTCCTTGCAAGACGGAAAGACGCGCTACACCTCAAACAAGGGACTTGAAAAGCTGCGCACGGAAATCGCCGACTACGTCGCGCGCAAGTACAACGTCAGCTATAAAACCGAGGAGGTCATTGTAACCGTCGGCGGAAGTGAGGCGATCGATGCAGCCATCCGCGCTGTCGTCGCCCCCGGCGATGAGGTTATCATTCCTCAGCCCTCTTACGTTTGCTACGAGCCGATCACTGCACTTGCAGGCGGTATTCCTGTCATTGTGGAGACCCGCGCCGAGGATGATTTCAAGCTCACCCCCGCCCAGCTGCTCGCGCATCTGTCCCCCCGTACCAAGGCGCTCATTCTCCCCTACCCCTGTAATCCCACAGGCGGGGTCATGGAACGCGAGGATCTGGAGGCGATCGCTAAGATTTTACGTGAGCGTGATATCATCGTCATTTCCGATGAAATCTACGCCGAGCTTACTTATGGCGACAAACGACACGTCTCCATCGCATCCTTGCCTGATATGCAGGAGCGAACCATCCTGATCAACGGCTTTTCCAAGGCTTTTTCGATGACCGGCTGGCGCATGGGATACGCCTGCGGCCCCGAGCCCTTGATGAAACAGATCCTCAAAATTCATCAATACGCCATCATGTGTGCTCCGACCACCTCGCAGTACGCTGCCATTGAGGCGCTGCGCAGCTGTGACGACGACGTTGCTGCTATGGTCGAGGAATACGACACTCGCCGTCGTCTGATCGTCTCGGGCTTTAACAAGCTGGGTCTGACGTGCCGTGAGCCAAAAGGCGCTTTTTACGCGTTTCCCTGCATCGCCTCCACCGGCATGACCTCAGAGGAGTTTTGCGAGCATCTGCTTTATGAAAAAAAGGTCGCTATTGTCCCGGGGCCTGCCTTCGGACAGGGCGGCGAGGGCTTTGTCCGCGCCTCCTATTGCTATTCCACCGAGCATATTAAAGAGGCACTGCGCCGCATTGGGGAGTTTCTCGACGAGAGAGGCTTGCGATGAGAGAAAACACCGCCGCAATATAAGGCTATTGACCGCTCAGCCCACGAAAACTTTACTGAAATGAGCTCAACCGGCTGCTGTATGCAAAATACCGCGAAACGTACATCGTCGATCTTTCAGATCGACTTTTGAAACAGAGCGAACCATAATTGACATATCAAAGTCGTCCATCCGCCGCCCCTCGGGGCGGCATATTTTATACCTTTTTTTCCCAAGCTCTTGCTTTTTTCCTGTTTATTTGTTATAATATACGAGAATGAATCACGTTGGAGACTTACATGAAAAAACTACTCAAATTTTTAAGTCCGTATAAAAAAGAGAGCGTTCTGGGTCCGCTGTTCAAGCTGCTGGAGGCATCCTTTGAGCTGTTCGTGCCGCTGGTGGTCGCCGCCATTATTGACGTCGGCATCGCGCAGGGCGACAAAAGGCTGATCTTCACCCACTGTGCTCTTTTGCTCGGTCTTGCGATCATCGGTCTTGTCTGCGCGGTAACGGCGCAATATTTTGCCGCCAAGGCTGCCGTCGGCTTTGCTAAGGGAGTCCGACACGCCCTCTTTGCGCATATCGGCACGCTCTCCTACAGCGACCTTGATCGCATGGGCACCTCAACCCTGATCACCCGCATGACCAGCGACGTCAACCAAGTACAATCCGGCGTCAATCTGACGCTGCGTCTGCTGCTCCGCTCTCCTTTTGTGGTGCTGGGCGCGGCGGTCATGGCGTTTACTGTGGACGTCAAAGCAGCTCTGATTTTTGCCGTTACCATTCCCGTGCTCTCTGCGGTGGTGTTCGGCATTATGTTCTTTTGCGTCCCTCTTTATAAAAACGTGCAATCTCGTCTGGACGCTATTACCAAGACCACCCGCGAGAACCTGTCAGGCGCTCGCGTGCTGCGCGCCTTTCGACGTGAACAGCAGGAGATCCATACCTTCGACGAGAAGAATGCCGCGCTGACGGATGCGCAGATCCGCGTCGGACGCATCTCCGCGCTGCTCAATCCTCTCTCACTTGCCCTGATCAATCTTGCCATAATCGCTTTGATCTACGTCGGTGCGCTGCGGGTGGACAGCGGAGATCTGACGCAGGGTGAGGTCGTGGCTCTGTATAATTATATGTCGCAAATTCTGGTCGAGCTGATCAAATTCGCCAGCCTTGTGATAACACTGACCAAGGGGATCGCCTGCGCCAAGCGAGTACAGGCAGTTCTCGACACCAATCCGTCGATGGATGCCCCCGTAAACGGTCAGACGGCCTCGGGACAGGGGGATGTGGTCGTTTCCTTTCGCCACGTCACCGCACAATATCCCGGTGCGGGTGATGCCTCCCTGCGCGATGTAAGCTTTGAGGCACGGCGCGGGGAGACCATCGGTATCATCGGCGGTACGGGTGCAGGTAAAACGACGCTGGTCAATCTGATCCCGCGATTTTACGATGTAAGCGAAGGCGAGATCTCCGTTCTCGGTGCTCCCGTCAAGGATTGGGATCTGCCCACACTGCGCGAGAAGATCGGCGTAGTTCCTCAAAAAGCGGTTCTTTTCCGCGGCACTATCCGAGAAAACCTTATTTGGGGCAAGCAGAATGCGACGGAGGAGGAACTGCTGCACGCGCTCTCCTTGGCGCAGGCAAGCGATATTCTTCGCGGTAAGGAGGATGGACTTGACAGCCTCGTCGAGCAAAATGGTCGCAACTATTCCGGGGGACAGAGACAACGTCTGACCATCGCGCGCGCACTGGTGCGCCGTCCCGAAATTTTGATTTTGGATGACAGCGCCTCGGCACTGGACTATGCGACGGATGCCGCACTGCGAAGGTCACTTTGTTCACTGCAAAAGGAATATCACCCCACCATATTCATCGTCTCGCAACGCACCTCTTCTTTGCGTCATGCCGATCGCATCATCGTATTGGACGAAGGAAACGTCGTTGGCATCGGTACGCACACCGAGCTCCTGCAACACTGCGAGACCTATCGCGAGATCCATCGTTCGCAATATCAAGACCAAGAGGAGGAGGTGTGAGCACATGAGTACCAAGCAAAGAAAAAAAATCAAACAAGCTCCTCCCAAAAAGAAAAAGCAGACACTGGGCGAAAGCTTGGCTACACTGCGCCGCGTTCTTCGTTATCTGCGTCGGTATTGGATTCATTTTATCTTTTCCCTGCTCTTCGCTGCGGCCGTCGTAGGGCTGACTTTGTATATCCCCATCATCTTGGGAGATGCCATTGACCTGATCGTCGAGGGAAACGTGAACTTTACGGGCATGATTCCTTTGTTGCTGCGCGCTGCGGTCTGCGCAATTCTGATCGGCGTGCTGCAGTGGCTGCTCAATACGATAAACAATAAGATCACCTACGATGTCATTCGTGACGTACGCAGCGAGGCGTTTCACCACATCCAGAAGTTGCCGCTCTCTTATTTGGACAGATCTCCGATTGGTGATACTGTCAGCCGTGTCATTGCCGATGTAGATCAGTTTGCGGACGGTCTGCTCTTGGGCTTTTCTCAGCTCTTTACGGGTGTTTTGACCATCCTCGGCACGCTGATCTTTATGCTGACCATCGATGTAAGCATCACTGCCGTTGTCGTCGTACTCACTCCGCTCTCTCTGCTGGTTGCTCGGTATATTGCCACGCACACCTATCAAATGTTCCAAGATCAATCCAAGCTGCGCGGTGAGCAAACCTCACTGATCGAGGAAATGATCGGGAATCAAAAGGTCGTCAAAGCATTCTCGCATGAGGATGAGGCTCTTAAACAGTTTGACGACATCAATACGCGTCTTTCCAAAACCGCTCTGCGGGCAACTTTTTATTCCTCTCTTGTCAATCCCTCTACGAGATTTATCAACTCTACGGTGTATGCGGGCGTAGCGCTGACCGGAGCGCTGTCGGCAATGGGGCTTGGGCTGGTCGGCTCGGCTATGACGGTGGGAAAATTGACCGTCTTTTTGAATTATGCCAATCAATACACCAAGCCCTTCAACGAGATCTCAGGTGTGGTCACCGAGTTACAGAACGCACTTGCCTGCGCCGCGCGTATCTTCGCTCTGATCGAGCAGCCTGTGCAATCGTCTGATCTCGATGCAACCGTACTGCAGAATGTTGACGGACAGGTCAAGGCCTCACAGGTCTCCTTCGCCTATACCCCCGAGCGTCCCTTGATCCGCGATTTTTCGCTTTCCGTACGCCCCGGGCAACGTGTTGCCATCGTCGGCCCGACCGGCTGCGGAAAGACAACCGTCATCAACCTTCTGATGCGATTCTACGACACTGACAGCGGCTGCATTTCGGTAGACGGATATGATATCAAGACGGTCACACGCAACAGCTTGCGTGCATCTTACGGTATGGTACTGCAGGAAACGTGGCTCAAATCGGGTACGGTTCGTGAAAACATTATCATGGGTAAGCCCGATGCCACCGATGATGAGGTCGAGGCAGCAGCGCGCGCCGCTCACGCCCACCACTTCATCAAGCGTTTACCTCAGGGATATGATACCGTGCTCGGTGAGGACGGCGGCTCACTCTCTCAGGGGCAAAAGCAGCTGCTTTGCGTCACGCGCATCATGCTCTCCCTGCCCCCCATGCTGATCCTTGACGAGGCGACCTCCTCCATTGACACCCGCACCGAGCTCAAGATCCGCGATGCTTTTGCCAAAATGATGCAAGGACGTACCTCCTTTATCGTCGCCCATCGCCTCTCCACCATCCGTGATGCCGATATGATTCTGGTCATGAAGGACGGTAATGTTATTGAGCAGGGCGATCACGACTCCCTTCTTGCGCAGGGCGGTTTCTACTCTACGCTCTACCATTCACAGTTTGACAGTGCTTCCGATTAAATTTTGCGTATTCATTTGCGTACTTTTCACCATAGAATTGCGCATTTTGCAACTTCATTACCAACACTTGACTTTCAAATGTTTATATGCTATAATATTTTTATTATCAAATACCTCAAAGGAGACCTCCCATGAAACGACTCATCGCCCTTCTTCAGATCATCGCGCTGCTTCCGTTAGCGATGATTTTCCCGCTGCAGGCATCTGCCGCACCGGACATTCCCGATGATATGTATGAAAAGCCCGAAATGATCGAGCCGGAGGAATCCTGGCTGATCTACGACGGCGAGGATGACTCTCCCAATAAGCTCACCTGCAACCAGAGCAGTGCCGAGCGGGTTGATCTTGACGGCGACCATGTAATGGCGTTGCTCGCGCCCGGCGGCAGCAAGCTGATCGAATTTAAGGCACCCTTCCTTCAAAACAATCCGATCAGCATCGAGGATTACGACTATGACGAGCTGGCGCTGCGCGTGCAGTTTTACGTCTCCGATCCGACGGTCTTCACCTCCAACTGCGAGATGGAGCTGACATCCAGCGGAACGTGCGACAAGATCGAGCTCAATTTCTCCCCCAACAAGCACGCCAAGCTCAAGGCAGGCTGGAATTCCCTCTACCTTCCCTTCAGCGAGGGTGGTGTCAAAAACGGTCAGCTGGATGTAACGAACATCAATTATATGCGTTTCTATTTCTTCCTGACCGACGAGATCACCATGGCGTTGGATAACATCATGATTGTTCCCGCTGTGAATCTGGATCTGACGGAGTCCTTTGATTCCGCGGCTGCTGCCCAAAAGTGGACCTCCACGGCGACCGCAGCAGCAGAAAACGGCGCGCTGAAGATCAGCGGTGAGGGAACCATTAACCTGACCTCCTCCGCCTACTCTCTGCCGATCTTTCGTCCAACCCGCACTCCCATTTGTTTCAATGTCAAGGTTGCCGATCCCACAACCGTCTCCTCCATCACGCTGCAATTGACCGATGAAGACGGAAATACGGCAAGCAGCAAGCTTGACACCTCCCTTCTGCAAGCGAATTTAGGGACATCCTACGAGGTTCTGTGCTCTGATATGGAGGCTGATGAGGAATACATTTTTGAACTGACCGAAAAGATCACCTTCAAAATCGTTACCACGGGAGAGACCACACTGTATCTGGACAATCTGACCGTCGCAGCGTATGACACCGATTATTTTTACGACTGGGTTCGCGATTATACCTCCGAGCCGGGTGAATATTCCATCGCCGTCATTCCCGACATTCAGGAGCTTTCGGCAATTTATCCTCATAAGCTCAACACCATCACGCAGTGGATCGCCGACAACAAGGAAAAGGAAAATATCCTTTTCGCCATTGATCTTGGCGACGTCACCTGGAACGGGCACACCGGGGATACCCTGAGCTCCAACAGCGAATTTCAGAATGCGCGCAACGCCTTTGATATGCTGACCGAGGTGGGCATTGATTATTCCATCTGTTATGGTAACCATGATTATACCCCTGCCGGACGCGACACCTCCATGTTCAACAAGTATTTCCCGCTTTCACTGTTCCAAAGCTTTGACAGCTACGGCGGCACCATGTATGAGGATAAATCCGACAATACGTACTACACCTTCAAGGGCGGCAACACCGATTATCTGGTGTTGGCGATCGAATACAATCCCGACAATAAGACCATTTCTTGGGCAAATGAGGTCGTGACCGCACACCCCAACCACAAGGTCATCGTCACCACGCACGGCTACATGCAAGGAGATTCCGCAAAAACTCCTGCCGAGGAAAACGAGCTGGCTCCCGCTGTCGGTGCGGATCGTTTGTGGAATCAGCTGTTAAAAAAGCATGAAAATATCATCATGCTGATCTGTGGTCACGCATGGAGTAAAACCTATTCCGGCGATCTGGTCATGCGCCAAGATAAGGGAGAGCACGGAAATACCGTCTACCAGATCATGGCAAACGCACAGGACATCGATGCCATGCGCAGCGGCGTCGGAATGCTGTTGATGCTCCGTTTCTCCGAGGACGGCAACGTCATCGACTTCAACTGGTTCTCCCCTGTCAGCAAAGATTACGCCTTCCGCGAAAAAAATCAATTCAAGCTGGCACTCAACAACGAATTCTCCATCAGCGGCATTGAGGATGGTGCGACCTATTGCGACAGCGTTTCCTTTACGGTCAATTCCCTGACAAGCGCTACAGTCAAGGTTCGCAACGTCGTTATGGAGCCCGTTGACGGTGTATATACCCTGCCGAGCTATGGTAGAATGCAAAATGTTATTGTGTATGATCCCTTTGGCGATCAGATTGCAGACCTCCTTGTCACTGTCAACGAGGGACATACCGGCGGCGAGGCGACATGCACGGCAGCAGCAGTGTGCGAGACATGCGGCGAGAGCTATGGAGAGCCACTCCCCCATACATATGGGGATGACGATAAATGCACCGTCTGCGGCGCAGACAAACCGCAGCAGGACATTGTAAATATTGACGAAAAGCCCTTCTCTCCCGCCTTCCTGATTCCCATCATCGCCGCTGTCATCGCCGCAGGTGCAGCAGTGATCGTGGTCGTGACCAAGAAAAAGAAAACCAAATAAAGCTATCCACATAAGGGGCTTTCTCACACAGTGAGAGAGCCCCGAATTTTGTTTATTTCAAAGCGGAAAAAGCACCCTCCTTCCACTTTTCGTAAAATTCTTTCCATTCCTTTTTTCCGAACTCAACAATAATATCCTTGGCACTGATCAGAGGATATCCATACTCGTCTCTTTTTTTTCCATAATAATCTGCCGGATTTTGACCGACCGCATTTTCCTTGGTCGGCTCTGTGAGCGAATAGATCGACTGATCGATATTCAAGATGGTCGGCACACCGGTCTCAAACGCAGCCAGTACAAACAGATACGACTCTCCGATCCTGCACTGCACCTTTTGGTAATCTTCTAAAATGGGGATTCCTCTGCCGTCCCCCGAAATTCCTTCACTTTCCATAAGAGTAAGCTGTTCCTCCGTTCGTTCTCCCACCATACCTCCCATGATCCGCACATGGATGACGTCTGTCGCGTCACCTTGATACGATTCCAGCACCTCGACCGTGTAGATCGTATACAGCATCTTGGCATATGTCGGGGTCTGCTCATCGGCGGGAAGAGCTGTTCGTGTGTCCAGGATCTGAAATCCGATGTCCGTCACACGACCTGCCAGGATCAGGTCGGCGTATTCGATCAACGACTTGGCATCGCGGTAGACCTGCCAATCGGAAGAGACGGCGACTCCGACATACGGCCCCTCCGGCAGCGACGGTGCCTCATAGCTTGGTCGAGAGATGACAGAAGGCTGTAAGCTTTGCAGCATCAGCATAACCACGACAACAAGCACCGCAAATCCCGCAGCCGTACCGACACCGATCCATCGCTTTCGCTGCCTGTAATTTCTATTGTTTTCCGGAGCTGCGGCAATGATGATCTTGGGATCGATCTCGCCAAGGCTCTTGTAAATATCCAGTTGAGTCATATGTCAATCCCTTCCTTCTCCAAGAATTTCTTCAGTCGAGCACGTGTACGCAGCAGAATCATTCCGACCGTGCTCTCCTTCATTGCATATTCTTCAGCAATTTCAGACAGTGTGCTTGTGTACCAATAGCGTCGCACAAAAATGTTTCGTGTTTTGCCCGACAGTGACATGAGAAACTTGTTCAACGCATCACGCAAGGCCACACTCTCGCCGATTTGGGTGCTCTCTCTGTCGGGAATACACGCTGCAAGCTCGTCAAGGACCAGCAGCACTTCTCCTCCGCGTTTTTTCGCCTGTTTTCGCTCAAATTCATTGATAGCCAACTGGCGGCTGATCATGCCTACATATGGCTTGAGCGACTCGGGTTGCGCCGGGGGAATGGTATTCCACGTCTTGAGATAAGTATCGTTGACAATCTCCTCCGCATCCTCCTCGCTGTCAAGGATCTGCCGCGCAATATAGTGGCAATAACGCCCGTATTTGATCTGTGTCTCTCGGATCGCACGTTCACAGCGCTCCATATACAGAGCGACGATCTCTCGGTCATCCATCGTATCACTCCTTCCGTATCGGGATGCCTTCACTGAAATAAACAGAATAAATGCCGTTTACATCACGTGTATGCAGAAAAAAACAAAAAACCACAGACCGATCGATCCGTGGTTTTCTGTTGAGGTCAGGATTACTTTCTCTCCTTAACCTTTGCGTCCTTACCGACCTTGTCGCGCAGGTAGAACAGCTTCGCACGTCTTACCTTACCGCGGCGAATTACGTCCACCTTAACGACATTAGGAGAGTGGATGGGGAAAACCTTCTCCACGCCGCAGCCGTAAGAAATACGTCTGACAGTGAACGTCTCGGAGATACCGCCGCCGTTCTTGGCGATCACAGTACCCTCAAACATCTGGATTCTCTCGCGCGTACCCTCAACGATCTTGTTGTGGATGCGAACCGTGTCACCGATATTGAACGCGGGAACCTCTTCCTTCATTTGCTCTTGCGTAAAAGCCTTGATCAGATCCATTTTATCAAGTCCTCCTCATAATATCCGGGTGTTCTTACGAGCCCGCAGCGGACCACCCTTTCCGTGTATATCACAGCACACACAGCTTGAATATTATATCACAAAAGGCAAGAAATTGCAAGAGGTTTTTGAAAAAAACTTCGAATATTTTTCAATTTTTTTCTTATTTTACCGTGTTTTTTCTTCTTTTCAGCCATTGCTCGACACTACGCAGAAGAGGACCTGCGTTATTAAGAACCAAAAGGAAGAACAATATCGCACCAAGAAGAAACGATTCAATGATCGGCGAGATGGAAAGTGCGAGCAAAACCAGCAGTACCGCACTGATCCACTGTCTTGTCGGTTGACACAAAAAAGGAATATAGCGACGAGCATTGATCATACGGATCAAAAGCAGCACCGCATAAGCGAGCAGCGTGGCGATGGCCGCTCCCATTGCACCCATCGCAGGAATCAGCAGTAAATTGAAAAGAATATTGATCAGTGCACCGATCGCCGTCGTCAGCAGCGACATATTCGGCTTTTTTTCAACCAGATAGACCGATCCGAAAAAGTTTGCCAGCGCCGAGAAGACCGTAGCGGCAAGGAGCACGGGAATATAAGTCCAAGCAGCGTAGAACGAAGGGTCAAAGAGCAATTTTGCAAACAGCTGTGAGCACATGATCATCGCTCCGCCCAAAATAAAGAGCAGTGGCGCGTAGCCTCGAAAGATTCGACTGAAAAAGCTCGTCACGCTGCGGCGGCGTAAGGCAGCCTCCTGCAACGTTTCCTGCTCAGCTCGCTTTCGGTTCTCGACCACGGCGGAAAATTGCCACGCCTCAATGAAAATATTTCCACAGATCGTCAAAAGATTGGGAATCTTATAAGCGGCGGTATATAGACCGTTGACCGCTTCTCCGCAGAAATAGGTGACCATGTAGCGATCGGAGACGCTGATCAACCACCAACAGATCGTCGCGGGAATGAGCGGCAAGCAAAAGCGAAGGATGTCTCCGATCAGCTTGCGATCTGCTTGTCCCAGATCAATCTCGGTCCAAAGACGCGCCTGCCGGAATACGAACACAGTTGCCAGAAGATCAGCCAAAATGATACTGAGCACGTACCCTGTCACACCAAGTGATAACGGCAGTAAAAACAGAAGATTGAACAGAATATTCAACATGGTGTTGAGGACACCCTGCAACGCAAACAGCTTGTAGTATCCAAGACCGCGGATATATTCGGTGCAAAAATAATGAACATTGGCAACAAGAACGTACAGAATCACTAAAATGACGTAAGAGGAAAAATATTCCCACAAAAACAAAAGCGGTGCAACACATATAAAAGCTCCACCCGTCAGTATAAGCAGAGCAAGTCCTGAATTAAAAACCTTCTTTCGGTCATTTGCATTCCCTGCCTCGGCAACAAAACGAAAAAAGCCCGACGAAAGCCCCGCGCAAGCCAGCGGAATGAGTAAATTGGCAAGGTTGGTGATCAGATCTGCTGTGCCGTATTCAGCATCGGTCAGAACGCTGGTATAAAATCGGACAAAAAGAAAAACCAGCAGCTTAGACCCCAGCCGCCCGACCGATAAAGCCGCGGTATTCTGGAACAGCATCCCAAGGCGCCCTTTGTGCGCTTTGGGAGCATCATGTTTTTGTGGAAGGGGTGGCATGACGAGACTCTCCTTATCGGCATTTTGGTTACCCTATAAGTATACCACATTTTGAAATAAAATGAAAGTGCTTTTTAATTTTTTTTACAAAAAAACAAGATAATCTTCACATCGCCCTTGCACAATACGAAAAAATCTGCTATAATAGTGTCTGTATACTTTTGAACAAAGGAGATATCACCATGTCAAGACTCAGACTTCGTTATCCCAACGGTCGCTGCAAGGCATTAACCCTCAGCTACGATGACGGCGTGCAGACCGACGTGCGCTTGATCGAAATTATGAAGGCGCACGGGCTTAAGGGCACCTTCAACCTCAACAGTGACCTTTTTGCTCCCGAGGGAACTGTTTATCCCAAGGGGCAGGCACAGCGCCGCATGACCTATCGTGAGGCACTGGAATGTTTCCGTGACAGTGGCATGGAAATTGCCGTTCATGGGGCAGATCACCCCTTCTGGGAGCGCCTTCCCGAAAACGTATGCGTACGTGACATTATCCGTGACCGTGAGCAATTGGAGGAAATGTTCGGTACCATCGTCCGCGGGGCTGCATATCCCTTTGGTACCCATTCGGATATGACAGTTGAGGCACTGCGCGTATGCGGCATCAAATATTGCCGTACCGTTGTGTCAACGGGAAATTTTTTACTGCCTGCCGATTGGCTGCGGATGCCCGCAACCTGCCATCACAACGATCCCAGATTGATGGATCTCGCCCGCAATTTTGTTGAAACCACCCGATTTAACGACCCACCATTGTTCTATCTCTGGGGACACAGCTACGAATTTGATGCCTGCGACAACTGGAATGTCATCGAGGAGTTTGCGCAGTACGTGGGTAATCGTCCCGAGATCTGGTACGCAACCAACATTGAGATCTACGACTACATTGACGCCTTCAACTCTCTGCAATTTTCCGCCTCGGGCAGCCGCGTCTACAACCCCACACTGATCGAGGTATGGTTTATCGATCAGGACAAGCTCTACTCCGTCAAGCCGGGGCAGACGGTGGAATTGAAATAAATCAATAAAACAGTGGGACTGCCTGATGTTCTTGGAGGCAGTCCCCTTTTCTATAATGGCAAAACGAGCTTAATCGATATCGTACTTGACCTCGTTGATCTCCTCGCGTTCTACCACGACCTCTTTCCCGTCGATCACGGCCTCACTGTCGGCAATGATGTAACGGCTGGATGCACCGTCCGCAGTGATGACCAGATCACGGAATCCCCAGAAACTGCCGAGAACGTCGGCAGCCTTGGTATAGGCAAAGTTGCCCGTCACTGCGATGGTCAGGTCATTGTACTGGGCGCCCAGCTCCTGTACGTCGGGCACGTGGATGTGACCGTGGAACAGTCCCTTGATGCGCTCGTTGGTGCGCAGCAGCTCCTTGAACTCCGCGCTTTCCCGAGACATATCAAAATAGTGACCGATCAACCAGATGTCTTTATCGGGATGCTCGGCAATGGCTGCATTGACAAAATCCATATCCACGCCTGTGTACACACCATCGTGGTTATAATCGGGATCCAGCTCGCCGGCAAAGGTGTCGGGCATAATAAAGAGGTTGTTTCCAAGAACGGTATATTCCTGACGATCGTTACCGGTGATAAACCACCAATCATCGTTGCCGAACTGCTCGTGGTTGCCGGGCATGATAAAGATTGGGATCTCCTCGGGGAGCTGGGAGACAAAGTCCTCCACAAATTCTTCCGTGGTGCTGACGCCCTCGCTCAGCCATGTGCCGCCCTTATTGTAGAGCCAGTGGTCAAGAGAAAGGTCGCCGTTGAGAATGATCAGATCGATAGGATCCTGCTCATGCTCATACAGAATAGCATCGACCCACATCTGCATACGGTCGCGGTAGTTGACACCATACCACTCCAGAAGATGCGTACAGTGGATGTCTGAGGAAATGATAACGCGGAAATCCGTCTCAACGGGCTCAGGCTGCGGCTCGGGATCGGGCTGCAGCTCGGGATCGACGGTCTCATCACCTGCAACATCCGCCCCCTCGTCAGGAGTAGGATCGGGGGTCTCGTCCGGTGTCGTCGTGCATCCGCTCATCAGCATCAGCACGGCCATAAGTAGGCAAAGAATACTTAAAAAAGTACGTTTCATAAGAATCTCCTTCATTATGATTTGATTTGATTAAGTTTACCACATTCGGTGGTCATTGTCAATAGTCAAAGCAAAAATTTGGCAGATTGATCAGAGAAAGCTGAACACCGACATCTGATCGGTTTCATCGATTCCGTCCAGAACGCCGTTACGGCGTAAGATATCGATGACCGCCTTGGTCAGCTTGCCGCGGATCTGCAGATCCTCGATCGAAACAAACGGCTCACTTTTGCGTGCGGTTTCAATATTGTCCGCCGCAGTATCTCCAAGACCCGGGAGTGAGGAAAACGGCAAACGAATGGCGCGATCTCCCTCGGGACGGTAGCAATGCGCCTCGGACTTATTGATGTCCACAGGCAAGAACTTGATCCCGCGAGCATATGCCTCCATCACCAATTGGAAGGTGGAAATAGAGCTCTGCTCCTTCGGAGAGGCTTCCTTGCCTCGCTTTTCTACGTCTTTGATATAGTTCTCCACGTATTTTTTGCCGCGCATAACGATCTCGGCATCAAAGCCGTTGGGCGCAACGGTAAACATCGCCGCATAAAAGACGGTGGGCATATAGATCTTATACCACCCCAGACGAATCGCAGACATAACGTAAGCCGCTGCGTGCGCCTTGGGGAACATATACTTGATCTTTTTGCAAGAGCCTATGTACCAATCGGGCACGTCGTGCTTGCGCATTTCCTCCTCCCATTCGGGGGTCAGGCCCTTACCCTTTCGGACGCTTTCCATGATTTTGAAGGACATGGCGTTGTCAAGACCATAACGGATCAGGTCAAGCATGATACCGTCGCGGCACCCGATCACCTTGGAAATATCGCAGATTCCCTCCTTGATCAGATCCTGTGCATTACCGAGCCATACGTCTGTTCCGTGAGTCAATCCTGAGATCTGCAGCAGATCGGCAAAATTCTTTGGCTTTGCGTCGATCAGAACCTGCTGTAAAAAGCGGGTGCCCATCTCGGGGATGCCCCACGTACCGACCTGACAGCCGCCGATATCCTCGGGAGAAATGCCCAGAGGCTTGGTCGATTGGAACAGCTCGTAGATGGAGGCATCGTTCATTTTAACGTCCATGACGTTGGTGCCTGAGTATCTCTCCAGCCACTTATATTTGGTCGGCATATCGTGTCCGAGCTCATCCAGCTTGAGCAAGGTATCGTGCAGATATTCAAAAGTGAAGTGGGTGGTTACAATATCCGACTTTGGATCATCGGCGGGATGCTGCACGGGACAGAAATCATAGATCTCATATTCCTTGGGAACGACAACGATGCCGCCGGGATGTTGTCCCGTGGTTCGTTTGACACCCACGCACAAATTGACCAGCCGATTCATCTCGGAGCGAGATAAGGAAACGCCTCGCTCCTCCAGATATTTGATGATATAACCGTATGCCGTCTTGTCGGCAACCTCGCCGATGGTTCCCGCACGGAAGACGTTCTCCGCACCGAACAGCTCCTCGGTATATTTATGAACCTTTCCCTGCACCTCACCCGAGAAGTTGAGGTCAATATCGGGAGATTTGTCGCCGTAAAACCCAAGGAATGTCTCAAACGGGATATCGTGTCCGTCACCGACCAGCTTGGCTCCGCACTTGGGACAATTTGCATCCGGCAGGTCAAAGCCCGAGCCAACCGATCCGTCGGTGAAAAACTGTGAATACTGACATTGCGGACAATAATAATGCGGCGGCAACGGATTCACCTCGGATATACCGGCGCAGGAGGCAACGTAGGAGGAGCCGACCGAACCGCGCGAGCCCACCAGATACCCTTGGCTCTCGCTGTACCAGACCAGCTTTTGAGCGATCATATAAAGCACGGCAAAGCCGTTCTTGATGATAGAGGTCAGCTCCTTCTCCAATCTTTTACCGACAATATCGGGCAAGGGCTTGCCATATTGCTTTTCCGCGCGCTCGTAACAAATGCGTTGAAGATCCTCTTCCGCGCCATCCATATGCGGGGTGAAGGTTCCCTTGGGAAACGGACGAATGTCATCGGCGATCATATCCGCGATCATATTGGTATTGGTAACGACCACCTCATAGGCCTTCTCTTCCCCAAGATAGGCAAATTCCTCCAGCATCTCGTCGGTGGTACGCAGATACAGCCCGATATCACGGTCAGCATCCTTGAATTTCATACCCGCGAGCAAAATCTTTCGCCCGATCTCATCCTCTTTATTTAAGAAATGAACGTCGCAAGTCGCCACTACGGGCTTTCCGTACTTTTCCCCCAACGCGACAATGCGTCGGTTGAGATCACGTAGCCCCTCATCATCGGCGATCTTTCCCTCGCCGATCAAAAAGCGGTTGTTGCAAATGGGCTGAATCTCCAGATAATCATAGAAATTGACCAGATCCTCAATGACACCCTCGGGCTTATTATCAAGCAATGCCTGCACCAGCTCGCCGGATTCACACGCGGAGCCGATCAGAAGTCCCTCGCGATACTTTTCCAGCTCGGTCTTCGGAATACGGGGATGACGATGATAATAATTGAGATAACCCATGGAAATCAGGCGATAGAGATTTTTAAGGCCCGTTGCATTTTTCACAAGCAATACCTGATGGTAGGACTTTAACTTCAAAGGGTTTGCATTGGCAAGCATCTCTCTCTGCAGCACCGAAAAATCTCGGATATCGGTCTCCCGCATCTTTTGCACCATGCAGAAATAAATCTGTGCCAGAATATCTGCGTCATCGCAAGCGCGATGGTGGTGAAACTCGGGAAGATTATAATATTTCGCAACAACATCCAGCTTATGCGACTTAAGCTCCGCATTGATAAAACGGGATAATGCCACCGTATCCATATAAGGATTGTCAAACGGCAGGCCGCATAGTTCGGCATGATAACGGATAAAACCAACGTCAAATTCGGCATTATGGGCGATCAGGAGTCTGGGAGAGCCATCCTCCCGCGTTCCGATAAAATCAAAAAACATCTGCAACGCCTCTTTGACCTTGGGCGCATCGGCTACCATCTCGTCGGTGATGGAGGTCAGTTTTACGATCTCCTCCGGAATGGGTGTCTCGGGGTTGACGAAGGTATCAAAGGATTCCAGCACCTCGCCCCCCTTGATACGAACCGCGCCGATTTCCGTGATCTTGCAGGTGCGGTTGGAAAGGCCCGTTGTCTCAATATCGAAGACGATCATCTCATCGTCAAAATCGCCCTCATATTTACCAAAGACCGCGCTGACTTTGTTATCCACGAAATAGCCTTCCATTCCGTAGATGACCTTTTGCCCCAGCTTTTCGGAGGCAAGCATGGCTTTTTGATATCCTTGCACGTTACCGTGATCGGTGATGGCAATGGCGGGCATTCCCCACTTGTTTGCCGTCTTGACGATGACGTCCGGCGGGGTGAGCGCGTCCATCGAGGACATCGATGTATGCAAATGCAGCTCGACTCGCTTAACGGGAGCCGTATCCATGCGCTCGATCTTTTTGATCTTCATGACCGAGGAATAGAAAAAGGTAAAATCAATATCAACCGTATTGCGTCGGGTCTCATGCTTGATGTACCCTTGCATGGCAATCGCTGTGCCGTTTTTGATCTGTCCCGAGAGTTCCTTTGCCTCCTCTGCGGTCAAGCCGTATTTTCTGACCTCAATCGAGGAATTGCCATCGTAGACGCCGAAAGAGACGTTATATTTATCTCCACCGCGCGCCTGATCCTCGACGTAGCCAAAAACCTCGCCGATCACGACAAGCCCTCTTTGGGCGTTCTGAAGAGCCGCGATGACTGCGGGGATGCCAATGTCAAAGGGAGGACCGATCAGCGCCTCAGGCGCGGAAATATCGAAGGTGGAAAAGCCGATGGTACACGTCCCATCCCCCATGATGGGATCTGGTGGTGTATCACGGTAGATCGATCCGATACGCGGCAATACGACTTGCTCCTCGGCGACATCGTTGCTGCTTGTCCGACCGAAATTCGGGTCATTCTGACGTTGCTCCATCATGCGATTGTATTCAGTCTCGGCCTTGGCGATCTGGGCATCCAGCTCCTCCAGTCGGCGATCTCTTTGTCCCTTCGATCCCGACGGAGCAACATTGTCGCTATGTACGATACGGACCGTGCAGGCGATGCCGAACTCACTTCGGATAATTCCCTCCATAACGGCGGGAGTCTGCCCGTTCTCCATCAGGCGAATCCCGCCATCCGTCTCAAACGGCACCTCGACCGTCAATATATTTTGGGCAAGGGTCGCGCGATAACTCGAAAAAAATCCCCGCGCCACGATACCGATTCGCTCGGTCTCCATCAAGAGCGCAGGAATATAATCCTGCCCGAAGGTCGCAGCAGGATAATGCGGGAGTATTTTCACATATTGCAGCTCATATGCGCGACGGATCTCCTCCTCGATGGTATAGAGATCCTCCTTATCCACCGGCGCGGGAAAGTCAAGAGAAAGCTCAAGCAGTCTCTTTTCCTTATCCGCGCGCACAGAATAGTCCAGCAATGAGGAGAATACACGTTTAGCCAGGGTTCCCGGCTCGTACTTTTTTAATATATCAAACAGCGACCGCTTTTGCTGCGATGCTGCATTTTGCTCTGTCATATCTGAATGTAATCCTTATCGTAATTCTTATTTTTCTTCATCTCGTATCTGCAAAAGCAGGTCGATCAGAGCGGGAATCAACTGCTCCTCCGGCAGCTTTTTTATAATTTCCCCGCGGCGTATCAAAAGGCCCTCGCCCTTGCCACCCGCAATGCCAACGTCGGCCTCTCTCGCCTCACCTGGGCCATTGACCACACATCCCATCAAAGCGACCTTCACCGGCATGGTAAGCAAGCCCTCCTTGGCAGCCGCCGCCTTGAATGCCGCACACAATGCGACAAGATCGATCTTCGTGCGTCCGCAGGTGGGGCAGCTGACGATGTCCATACCACTTTGCCCCTCAATACGGAGCGCGTTGATGATATCCTGCGCTGCCGCGATCTCGGTCAGCGGATCGTCGGTCAGCGAAACACGCAGTGTATCCCCGATGCCATCACAGAGCAAGCTACCGATACCAATGGCGCTCTTGATCCGTCCGCTGTCTCCGTTCCCTGCCTCGGTCACTCCGAGGTGAATGGGATAATCGCAGCGAGAGGCAAGCAAGCGATTCGCCGCGATCATATTGGAAACATCCGAGGATTTGATGGAAATGGCAATGTCGTAAAAATCAAATTTTTCAAGCAAGGATGCGTGATGCAGCGCACTTTCCACCAATGCCTGCGGTGTGGGAGAGCCGTATTTCTGCAGCAATTCCTTTTCCAGCGAGCCACTGTTAACGCCGATGCGGATGGGAATGCTGCGTTCCTTGCAAGCATTGGCGACCATGCGCACCCGATCCTCGGAACCGATATTTCCGGGATTGATGCGGATCTTGTCGATCCCAAGCTCGGCACAGCGCAGCGCCACCCGATAATCAAAGTGGATATCTGCAACGATCGGAATCTGCACCCCCGCCTTCAATTGCGGGATGGTCTCGGCCGCCTCCATATCGGGAACTGTCACGCGCACGATGTCACAGCCGATGCCTTGCAGTGCAAGGATCTGAGCTCTTGTCGCGGAAACATCATGCGGATCGGTATTGGTCATAGACTGGATCGCAATGCGATTTTTCCCGCCGATCGACGTATTTCCGATGCGGATCTCTCGTGTTTTTCGTCTGATGCTTTGATAATCCATGCTGGAGTCGTCCTTTCTGATATAAATGATTAAAACAATCCTATAATGTCCTTACAGACCACAAACAGCATCAACGTCATAAGCAACGCGATACCGACAAAATTGATCTTTGCCTCAATGTCGGGATTGATCTTCTTTCGGCGCACAGCCTCAATGAGAAGGAAAAAGAGTCTGCCGCCATCCAACGCAGGAAACGGGATAAGATTGAACACACCGAGATTGATGGCTATCACTGCGGTGATATAAAGAGCATAATTCAATATCTGCATCGCACTCCAACCGCTGCTCTCAATGGTTTCGGCAACCGCCGCAGTGATGCCCACAGGACCGGAGAGCGTTTGTACACCAAACCTTCCCGTGATCAAGCCAAGCAGGCTATCCCAGACCATTTTGACCAGCGAGCAAGATCGGTAAAAAGAGATCTGCAGCAGCTTAAAAAATCCGGGATTTTTATCTGCAAGAACATAAAAATCGTAATTGCCAAAGGTTACGCCGCTTTCCTCAAAGGTCGGAAAGCACACATCCTGCAATACGATCTTCTCCCCGTCACGAATGACGGTAAGATCGATCGGCTCATCCCCCTGATTGGTGATCTCATACGTCAATTCCTCACCTGTGTGAACCGAGACGCCACCGACCTTGATGACCTCATCTCCGACCATCAGCCCTCCTTGAGCCGAGCTGGTTGCTCCCTCTTGAAAGCCTGCAATGGTGTTGGAGGCAAGCACTCCTTGCGAGGCGGAAATGCAAACGATGACAATAACAATCAAAAAGCCAACCAGCAGATTGACCGTCGCCCCCGCAGCGAACACCAAAAAGCGCTGCCAGACGGGCTTGCTGCTCAGTGCACCCTCTTCATCCGATTCCTCGGTCTCTCCCACCATGGCGACATAGCCACCAATCGGGAGAGCGCGCAGAGAAAACACCGTTCCGTTTTTCTTCGACGTACGGCTGATGATCTTCGGCCCCATACCGATGGAAAATTCTTCAATGGCAACGCCGCAGCGACGTGCGACAAAATAATGCCCTGCCTCATGTACCAAAATCAAAAAACCAAAGATGAATATTGCGGCGATGATACTCCAGAAAACCGTCATTTTATCATAACCTTTCTATCTTGGGTAGTTACTCTCCCTTGGGAAAGCGTTGTTTATATCACGCGCCGTTGCAGATATTGTGCTGCCATGCGTCGGGCGCGCGCATCATAATCAAGTATTTCTTCTATTGTCGTCGCATCTCTTGCGCTATCAAGACGTCCGATGGTATCAAGGACAATCTCGGCAATATCGCCAAAGCAGATACGGTCGGAAAGGAAGGCAGCAACCGCCACCTCATTGGCGGCATTGAGCACAGCGGGATGTGCGCCACCCGCACGGATGGCTGTCCGCGCCAGATGCAGCAGCTCAAAGGTATCCTCATCAGGCTCGTAGAAGGTCAGCTTACCGATCTTGGCAAGATTCAATGGGGCAAGCTGTGAGGGAGCGCGATCCGGATACGTCAACGCGTGCTGAATACAAAGTCGCATATCGGGAACTGCCAGCTGCGCCAATACACTGTTATCAATATATTCAACCATGGAGTGAATTATACTTTCTCTGTGCACCACAACCTGTACACGCTCCTCGGGCATCGCAAACAAATGGCAAGCCTCAATGACCTCAAAGCCCTTATTCATCATGGTCGCGCTGTCCACCGTGATTTTTGCCCCCATGCTCCATGTCGGGTGCGCCAGTGCATCCGCCGCACGCATCTGATGCACCTCTTGCTTGGTTCTGCCAAAGAAAGGGCCACCTGATGCGGTAAGAATCAGATTTTTAACCTCTTTGTCGGGATGTCCCTCAAGACACTGTGCAATAGCACAGTGCTCGCTGTCCACGGGGCGAATGGAGATCCCCGCAGCAGCGGCCTCACGCATGACGATCTCCCCAGCAACCACAAGAGACTCCTTGTTTGCAAGCGCCAGCTGCTTGCCGGCGCGGATGGTCGCCAGCGTCTGTGCAAGTCCCGCTTCACCGATGATCGAATTGAGAACCAAATCCGAGGAGGCACAGGCAATCATCTCACCGATTCCGCGCTCTCCCGCAAACACAAGGATGTCGGTATCCGCCAGACGGGTGCGAAGATCATTCGCTGCAGATACGTCCCCCATAGCGCACATTTTTACACCAAATTTGCGTGCTTGCGCCTCAACCGTTTCCACGTCTCTGCCCGCGCAGATCGCCTCCACGGGGATCTGTAGATGTTGTGCTACGTCCAGCGTCTGCGTACCGATGGAGCCGGTGCTCCCCAATACCACCACACTGTGCGGTAAATTGTTTTTTGACATCATGATATATCCTTTATCCGTTATTTTTTGTGCAAGAGCTTATGCCATTACAAACAGATTTCCGAGCGAGGATAACACCGACAGAACAAGTGCAACCGCGAGCACCGAATCAAATCGGTCGAGAACGCCGCCATGTCCCGGAAACAGTTTACCATAATCCTTCAAACCGTAGGTGCGCTTGACAGCAGACATCGCCAGGTCTCCGATCTGCGAAACGAAGGAGATAAACAGACCGCTTGCAGCCAACATCAGATAATTCGCTTTGACCGCACCATCGGTGATCGTATTGACAATAAAGCCATACAGCAGCATGGCGAGTATGCAGAATATGATCCCGCCGATACTTCCCTCCACCGTTTTCTTGGGGCTGATTTCGGGAATGAGCTTGTGCTTTCCGAACAATCTCCCCGCAAAGTAAGCAAACGTATCGGTCACCCAAGCGCCGATAAAGCAAATCAGGTACAGATATTTTCCATCCTCGCTGCTGTAGCGGAGCATGATGATTCCCGAAAATGCCGCAATAATGTAAAAGCAAGCGAAAAACGGGATTCCCACCTCCTGCAAGGAGATTTTGCCTCGCATAAATACGAGATAGGTAAACAAATACAAGGCCCAGACAACCAGCATCGCCATTCCTACGGCAGCAAAATCCGCACGATCACGCTCAAAATATCCATACAGAGGATAAATTGCCGAAATCATCAAAGGAATCGATATCCAAAGGCGGCGATGCAAATGACAACATTTGAGCATCTCATATACGGCGATGAGCGAAAGGAGCGCCGCCGCGACGGGAAGAATCAGCGTATCCGAAAAAATCAGGATCGGCAGTAAAATCGCAATAGCCACAATTGCCGTAATAACACGTATAGCCATATCAGTGAAAAAGCTCCCTTACGTTTAGAATCAATTTATGCGTCAAACGTCTCCAAAACGGCGCTTGCGTGTATAAAATTCGCGAATGATCTCGTCAATATCGTCAGTCGTCAACTCGGGCCACAGCTTATCCGTAAAATAAAGCTCGGAATATGCCGCCTGCCAGAGCAAAAAGTTGGAAATGCGCAAATCTCCGCCCGTGCGTACGATCAGATCGGGGTCGGCAAAGCCCCCCGTGTACATAGCATCGGAAACGTCCTGCTCGGTGGGATTTTCAATGCCTCTCTCACGCAACACACGGTAAGCACGTGTGATCTCCGCGCGTGCACCGTAGTTGAGGGCGATATTGAGAATCATATCATTATTTTTGGTACTATCCTCCAGATCGGCAATCTTTCTCTGCAGCTTTTCGGGCAGCGCCGTCGTATCACCGATAAAGCGGAATCTTATACTCCTTTTGCGCATCAATCGCTCGCTGTTGTCAAGGTAATAGTCCATGAGCTCCATGAGTGCGTTGACCTCGGCGGCAGGTCGCTTCCAGTTTTCCGTGGAAAACGCATAAACCGTCATAATTTTGAGTCCAACGTCAGCGCAATAATGTGACAAGGTCTGAAACGTCTTGGCTCCCGCGCGATGTCCTGCCATACGGGGCATACCTCTGCGCTGTGCCCAGCGCCCGTTGCCGTCCATAATGAAGGCGATATGTTTTAATTTATCATCCAGCTGTGGAATGTTTTTTTCTTTTTCCGCTGCCATAGTGATTGCCCTTTCATTGCTATCTTTTGTAAAAATGGGAGCGAAATAACCAAGGTCACTCGCCCCATGTATGGTTTTGCGACGAACCTCGGCATCGCATCAGGGGATCGGGTCAGATCTCCATGATCTCCTTTTCCTTCTTTGCCGTGATCTCATCGATCTTCTTGACGCACTTGTCAGTCAGATCCTGAATGGTCTTCTCTGCCGCTTTCAGCTCATCCTCGGTCAGTATGCCGTCCTTCTTCTGCTTTTTCGCGTCATCGTTGGCATCACGGCGGTTGTTACGAACAACCACCTTCGCCTCCTCCGCATACTTAAGGACCTGCTTACGGATCTCCTTACGACGCTCTTCGGTCAGCTGAGGGAATACCAGACGAATGATCTTTCCGTCATTGGCGGGTGTAATTCCGATATCAGAAGTCAGGATCGCCTTCTCCATAGCCTTGAGCGTGGAGGCATCATAAGGAGCGATGGTCAGCGTTCTGGCGTCGGCAACGCGAACGTCAGCCATTGTGGTCAAGGGCGTGGGTGAGCCGTAATATTCAAAATTGATGCGCGCAAGAACAGAGGCGTTGGCCTGCGCTGCGCGGACTGTGCCGAGTGTAGTCTGAAAATTGTCAAGGGTCTTTTCGTTTTTTGCCTCAAGTGTTTTGGTATCGTACTTCATGATGTAAGTTCCTTTCTCTTGCTTTATATTTTAATTATGGATTTCGGTACCGATGCGCTCGCCCATGACCACACGATAAATATTATTGGGGTCAGCCAAGGCGAAGGAATAGCAGCGAATATGGTTCTCCATGCAGAAGGACATCGCCGTCATGTCGATGGCGCGCAATCCCTTCTCAATGATTTCCATATATGTAATCTCCTCGTAGCGTGTTGCCGTGGGATCGAGCTTGGGGTCGGCGCTGTAAACGGCGTCTATGTTCTTTGCCATCAAAATGACATCCGCCTCAATTTCCGCTGCACGGAGTGCTGCCGCAGTGTCCGTTGAGAAGAAGGGCAAGCCTGAGCCGCCACCGAAGATGACGACCTTACCCGCATTCAGCGCAGCAATTGCATCACGTGAGGTATAATGATCGGCAAAGGTATTCATCTCCACCGCGCTCATGACTGTACAATCAATGCCGCATTGCTCAAATCCATCCTGCAGAGCCAACGCGTTGATGGTCGTTGCGAGCATCCCCATGTGGTCGGCACGACAGCGGTTCATGCTGCCGCCTTGTCTGCCGCGCCAGATATTTCCTGCGCCGCAAAGAACACCCACCTGAACGCCGGCATCGGTACACCGCTTGACGACCTTGGCGACCTCGCCGATAAAATCAAAGTTCAAAATACCGTCGCTGCCGACCGAGAGTGCCTCGCCGGAGAGCTTTAGTAAAACGCGACGATATTTAGGCTGCGCCGCGCAGCTGCCATTGGTTTGACTGTTGCTGTTATCCATATCAATACCCCCGAAATCGTAGTCAGATTCTTCACCTAATATTTTACTACAAAATGCGCGATTTGTAAACATCTAAATTGTAAATAAATTAAAGATTTTTACATAAAATTCAAAAAACCTCCACCGCGGAAGACGCGGTGGAGGTAAAAATCATATTTTTGGGTGAAAATTACTGACCGGAGGTCATCTTTGCGATTTCCTCAGCGAAGTTCTCTTCTCTCTTCTGGATGCCCTCGCCCTTCTCAAAGCGAACGAACTCAACGATGGCGATCTTGCCACCCAGCTCCTTGGCAACGCTATCTACATACTTACCGACCTTCATATCCTCGTCCTTGACGTAGGTCATGTCGACCAGGCAGTTGTTGTCGTAGAACTTGTTGATACGACCCTCGACCATCTTTGCCTTGATCGCATCGGGTTTCTTGGCGTTTGCGGGATCGTTGGCGATCTGTGCGAGCAGAATGTTCTTCTCCTCCTCCAGAACGGATGCGGGAACCTGCGTTCTGTCAAGATAAGGCGTAGGATATGCGCCAATCTGCAGAGCGATGTTCTTTGCGAAAACATCAAAGCCATCCTTGCCTGCAACGTCGGTATCGAACTTAACGACAACACCGATGGAGCCATTGCCGTGCACGTAGGTTGCAACAGCGCCGCCCTCGATCAGAGCAAAACGACGAATGGTCAGCTTTTCACCGATGATGGCGATCTTCTCAACCAGCGTAGCCTCGACCGTTGCATCGGAGCCCTCATACTTGAGAGCCATCAAAGCGTTGATATCCGCGGGCTTGTTTGCCAGAATGGTAGCCAGCAGACCGTCAACGAACTCCTGGAAGGATGCGTTCTTTGCAACGAAGTCAGTCTCGGAGTTGACCTCGATGATTGCGTAAACGTCGTCTTTGTTAGCGATCTTAACGATACCGTCAGCAGCAATTCTGCTTTCCTTCTTTGCGGCGGTAGCCAGACCCTTCTCGCGAAGAATCTTAACAGCAGCCTCCATATCACCGTCAGCCTCAACCAGCGCCTTCTTGCAGTCCATCATACCAAGACCCGTCTTTGCGCGCAGAGCAGCGACGTCTTTTGCAGTAATATTAGCCATGTGGGACCTCTTTCTATCAATTCAATGATTGTTATTTTTAATCGTTTTAGGGACCGTCGTCGCTCGCCATGGCGAATGATCATGACCGGTCCGCATTTTGGGATTAAAGCTCAGCAGCCTCTTCGGTCTCTGCAGCAGCCTCGGGAGCGTCCTGCTCACCCTGCTTACCCTCGATGACAGCGTCAGCGATAGCAGAGGAGATCAGCTTGATCGCGCGAATTGCATCATCGTTACCGGGGATGATATAATCTGCATCATCGGGATCGCAGTTGGTGTCAACGATCGCGACTACGGGAATACCCAGCTTCTTTGCCTCAAGAACAGCGTTCTTTTCCTTGTGGGGGTCTACAATAAAGATAGCAGAGGGGAGCGTGTCCATGGTCTTGATACCGCCAAGGTTCTTCTCCAGATCGAACATTTCCTTCTGCAGACCTGCGACCTCTTTCTTGGGCAGCAGATTGAAGGTGCCGTCCTCCTGCATCTTGTTGAGGTTGTTCAGACGAGCCAGAGACTTCTTGATGGTCTTGAAGTTGGTCATCATGCCGCCGGGCCAACGGTTGTTGACATAGTACATACCGCAGCGGGTAGCCTCCTCCTTGATTGCCTCGGCAGCCTGTTTCTTGGTGCCGACGAAGAGAATGGTACCGCCCTGAGCTGCGAGCTCACGAACGAACATATAAGCCTCTTCGAATTTCTCCACCGTCTTCTGCAGGTGGATGATGTAGATGCCGTTTCTCTCCGTGAAGATGTACTCCGCCATCTTGGGGTTCCATCTTCTGGTGTGGTGACCGAAATGTACGCCGGCCTCCAGCATCTGTTTCATGGTAATGATAGACATTTCAATGTCCTCCTTCGGTTTTTTCCACCACATGAGCGTCGTGCTGTCACCCCGTCGGGGCACCGATCACACCCTGTCATGTGTGTGTATTTTTTATATTACACGGTGTTTTTTTCAAGTCCGCGCAATTACAAATGATTATAGCACAAGAAGGAAGAAAATTCAACCCCTTGTGCTATTGTTTACAAAAAATTAACATTTGATGTTGGTTTGCAGATGGTTTTTCGGAGGGCGGAAACCATCTCAATCGCCGAAGTTTTCCGCCCTCCGAGCCTCCCACCTTCCTTGGCTTTTGGCATCGTACCGGAACAATTGTTTCAAGTTGGTAAAAAGGTGAATGTGTTGCTTTTTGAGTGCCTTGTCTTTCGGAGGGCGGAAATCATCACAAACGCCGAAGTTTTCCGCCCTCCGAGCCTCCCACCTTCCTTGGCTTTTCGGGTTACTCAGGAAAACGGCATTCCGGATGGTCAGCTTATTTTACATGGAATTTTCATTGATTTATGCAATTACCGATCGCAATCATCTCCCAGCGGATGGGTATGTGAGGCGATCTCCTTTTCGTTCATACGAACAAGGACGGTATCCTCCCCGATACATTCGACACAACGCCACGGGATGCGCAGATATTCTGTTTTTCCAAAGGAAAACAATCCCATTCCCTGCGGGACAAGCAATGCCAGTACGCACGCAGTTGACGGGTCAAATTCGATGTCCGTTGCGCATCCCAGACGTCCGCCGCCGCACAGATTGATAATTTCCTTTTTACTCAGCTCTACCGTATTGATCCGTTGCATATCACAACCTCCGTTCACCGTGATACAACAGTATATGCGGCAGCCTTTTATTTAAGACTTCCCGATCGAAAAATGCTTACGCAGAAACCGACGCATACGAAAACGCAGCTTGGCACAAACATAACACAAAATCGGATACAATACCATTGCCCCCGCTGACAGCAGGAGTATGGGCAGTGTCATAGACGCGCACCCGAGAACCGAAGCCACAGACGGAATACAAAGCATGATCAAAGGCGGTAAAAGTACAATCAGCAGCATTCCGAAGATGGGAAGGTGCGCCTGCAACGGGCGCTCATCTCTCTCGCCACCGCCAAAATAAAACAGTAAAATCGCCGTGGTCTGAACAAACAGCAAGGAAAGGAATACAAAAAGCATTTGTTGCTGCGTATTCAACAGCACACCGCTATGCAACAAAATGGCGCTGATCGTAAGGATCAGAATCCCCGACATCACAGCGGCGACGACACGGTCCGGGCGCTCCTTGACGGGGGCATCGAACAGTCGAGCGCTGCGCGCGGGTAAAAGCAATTCATCCTCACCCCCGCGGCGGAAGGCAAGCAGGAGAATAAAGCCAAGATCCACCCACATACCGCTGACCAACAGCAACGATGGCGAAAGCAGCGAGCCACCGAACAGTAAGGAGAGCAGCACGGGGGTCATACGTAAAAATTGTGTGACAAGCATATACTGCAGCATCAGCGCCATATTTTTTTCGATAGCGCGCGCAGTGCGCACCGCGCCGAGAATACCGTCCAGTGCACCTCCCTTTTCACTGCCGCGCCGCACCAAAAGATCACTGTCGGCGACCACGGCGGCATCTCCGCGCCCTGCTCCCCGTGCCCCGCTGCTCAAGCGATCCAGAGGAATGGGCTTTCCTGCGTTTGTCGCGCCGTCTGAGCGAAACCGGGTATTGTCATATGAGATCGCCACATCGGCAGCATCAAGCAGCTCATGGGAGTTATAATCAAATCCGACAGCAGCACAGTGCATCTTCTGCGCTTGATAATGCTCGATCAACGCCTTGGCATGGATCGGTTTGACTTCCGTAAAGACGCAGCTCTGCTCCTGCGCCTCATAAAGGCGGATCAACTCCTTTGCCGATATCTCCCGGGCGCACACCCCCGTTTCACCGTCATTGAGCAGACCGCTCTGTCGCAGTAAGGCAAGATCACATGGATGTGGATTCTGCAACAGCACAGAAACACGCACGTGATGCCGCGCAAGCTGTGCGAGCTTTTCCGCCGCATCGGGATCGACCGCCTCACGCAGTCCGATCATTCCCTCCAGCGTCAGACCACTCTCATCCCGCGTTGCATAAAACAAAACACGGCAGCCATCCTCACGCAAACGAATACACGCCTCATAAAACAATTTTTTCGCATCCTCGTCCATCGGCTCCACAGTGTCTCCAACCGTTCTGCCGACACAATACCCGATGATTTCTTCCTGCATGGTACAGACGATCCGCACGTCACGGGTTCCTCCGCCGCGCAATCGCAAGCAGACTAATGCATCACCACTGCCGTCCTTGGCAAGCTCGGCCGAAAGGGTACGGATTTCCATAGATTCCGTATCAAAGGACAAGCGCGTGCTCAATTCCCCCACGCCGCAAAGCAGCGCGGCAAAGGTCTCCTTCTCCGCATGATCGGTGTCCTCTCCAAGAGTCGTCAGTGATCCTTCCGTACATTTTCCGTACAGATAAGCGAGGGTATAAAAGCGAAGAACGGCAGGACATTTCGCACTTGACATATCGTATATTCTGTCATCCGTGAATATCGCGTGGGGATGCATGATCCCGTCAGAGAATGCACTCATGTCGGTCAAAAAGACGTGTCGCAACCGTCCGATACGATCTGCGGCATGATAATTCTTGATCAGCGCGGATGCAGCTCTATCTGCAGGGAGCGCCGCACGTATCACCCCACAAGCGGCAACGATACGTCCCATGACCATCAGCTGCTCGCTCATCGATGCTACTGTCAGCGACAACACAACCAAAAACACCTCAAACAAGCTGCTCTCACCGAAGAGCAGGCCAATCAGCGTTGCGGGCAGCAATATGGCGCACATGATCAGGCTGTACCGATTGACATATCGTCGCATTCGCGACAAATACGGCATCTCCCCCACGTCGGCAGCGAGAGCGTGCGGCCCCGAAAGTGCGCCGTGATAGGTATCCTCCCCCGTTGCCACAACAAGAGCCACCGCGCTCCCCTCACGGATACGCGAGCCCGCAAACAGCATATTTGCCCTCTGCAGCGCATCAGGTACATCGTTCTCTGCTGTATAGAGGACATCGGCGTCTTTATATAAGTCATCTTCGAATACAGGGATTCCCTGATCATATCCGCGCAGGGTTCTGACCGAGAAGGTGGAAGAGAGATAAAGCAATCTGGCATCGGCAGGGACAATATCCCCCCGCCGCAATCGGATCACGTCTCCCGGAACAAGGGCGGCAGCGTGTGCTTTGCAGATCTTGCCCGCGCGGATGACCTCAACACGCGGAATACTGTATGCACTCATGCTCTCACGGATATGTCTCGTTTTGGCATAAGCGGTCGCTGTCAATATGCTGCTCAAGATCAATATAAACAGCACACAGATCACCGAGCGCCACAAAGAAAAGCACAAAGCAACAAGACAAACCAGCAGCAACAACAGCAGCGGTGCATCGTGGAGCACCGGGTGCAGCGCGTCTCTCACGGTGGAACGGGCGGGTGAAAACAAGCCGTTCTCTCCGATGCGTTCCTTGCGTTTTCGTGCGAGCTTGTTGCTCAGCCCGCGATAACGATCGGTCTTGAGTGTTTCAATGACCTCCTGTGCCGTCATCGTGTGCCATCGAATGTTGGCATATCGGCTCATTCTCTCCCTCCTCTCTTAAAAAATTTTCAACAGCCGATACTTATTATACAGGAAATTTGTCGTCTTGTCAATATCCTGACCACGCGAAAAAATTGGGTTGCTCTGCAAAAGCAGTGCAACCCAACTAAAAAATCGATCAATCGAACGTCTGTCCAATCAGAATGACGTTGCCCTCGGTGTTGACCGTGGCCTTAGTGGAGCGATTGACAATCACGGAGGACTCCTTGGCAGAAGACGACAAGATCGTATTTGCCGTCACATTTGCCGCACCCGTAAAGCCACTATTGATCTCTACACCTGCGGCCAACGTCGAGAAGGTGTTACCGACAATCGTCACACCATGTCCGCCGTTAATCTTAACAGGTGCCGACGAATGTCCTGATGCGATCCGATAGACGTTGCACCCCGTCACCGTGATCATATGACCACCGTTGATCGAGATCGGATTTCCGCCGTTAAAGCGGAACTCTGCCCCCGTTATCGTGACCGACGTGTTTTTATCGGTCTTATTCGTCACGTCCATCCCATACCAGTGACCCCAATAGGTTCCGCCATTGAAGGTCAGATGGTGGTTGCCCTCACCGACATAAATACCGGTTGAGGTCAGGTCGACACCACAGTTTTCAAAGGTACCCCAGCAGCCGCCGTCATTCTCCTTATCGTAATAGAAGTCAAAACCGACGCCGGCGTTAAAGGTAAACAGATTTGCCGCATGAAGTGCATCGTTCTTACCAAAACGGAAGGCATAGGGGCAAGGATATTTCTGGTCAGGGTTCCAGACCTCGATATTCTGCAGCGTAGCAATATCCCAAGTACCCGAAATATCCACGCCGGTGTTCCACGCAAAGACGATCAGAATATTATCCAGAACACTGCGCCCCGTATTGTTATATGTTGCCTTGATTCCAATGTACGGCTGATAAATGCGAAGATTGTTGACACGGCTGCCGACACCCGATACCATGATCGTTTCGGCTGCCTCGGTCGTCTCCGCATTCACGCCCTGCACAACAATGTTCAAGCCGGACAGTGAGCCGGTGCATACATTGAACAGCGGCTCCTCCAGATTATTATGATAAACAGTGGGCAGGTCATTATCATCTGCTGTCCATGAGCCGGTGTTGTAGCCATACAATGTCACAGAGTTCAGCGTGATGGTCTCTGTGACCAGATACGTACCGGCAGGTACATACACGGGAAGACCGTCTGCCTCAGCTGCCTTGACTGCTTTTTTGAATGCGAGGCTGTCATCGTCAACGCCATCACCGCTGGCACCGTAGTCACGGACGTTATGGTAACTGAAATCGGGAACCTGATAATTAAAATACATACTCAAAAATTCATTGACACCGCTGATCACGTCCTTGATGGTATGACCGACAATACAGATTTTGTTACCGACCTGCGTAATCAGGTAGTCAGCCTTTTCGGGCAGCTGCTGCATTGCCGTCGCACTTTCGGGGCGGGCAGTGTTGCCGATCAAGATCTCGGGAGCCTCGGCATCGATGCTGTCCCCGTCGTTCACATAATCGGTAACGATCGTCGGCTCTACGCCCATCTTATCAAGAGCAACCGTGCGAATCAGCAGAGCGGGATCCTTCAGCGCGTCCGTGGCATCGGGACGAACGATGGTATATTTACCAATATCTGCGCGGATATTCCCCATCGTGTATACCTCCGTCTTCGTTTCCTCCTGCGTGGCATCCCCGTCAACAGCACTGCCGTCAGCGGGTGCCTCTTCCTCAGTTTCACAGCCTACCATGCAGGTAAATGTCATGCAAAACGCGATCAGCAGGGCCAAAAGTTTCATCGGTTTCATAATGTTTCCTCCTGCACGGGGCAACCACGCTCATGCGCGCGACGCCCCGTGATACTTCGTGAATTCGGTGCTTGGATCAGGGGTTGTAGGTACCGGTGGTGTCAGCAATGATCGAAGTAATATTTTCCTTGCGGCGGGAGTTCTTGACTCTCTCCATCAGCTCAGCCTTGAACAGCTGCTCGTCCAGCGGCAGCTCAACGGGCTTGCCCAGCCATGCAGACAGGTGCATAGCGTTGGAAATGGTCAGACCGTTGATACCCTCGCGGCCGTCCGCGATCAGCGGCTCACCGCGCAGGATCGCACCAGCAAAGGCGTTCAGCACGCCGACGTGCTGCTTATTGTCACCGGCCTGCGAGCAATCGACCTGAATGTTCTGGCACTTGGGCTGTGCGAAAGGAACCTTGTTGGTAGCGGAAAATTCGGGCTCAAGCATCTCCAGCTTGCGCATCAGCAGCGAGCCACCGTCACAGATCAGCATACCGCCGTCCATAACAACCTCCAGACGGTTGGAGCCGGGCGCGTCACCCGTGGAGGTGATGAAGGTGCCCGTCGCACCGTTGGGATACTCCACATACGCCGTGACGTCGTCCTCAACCTCAATGTCGTGCCACTTACCGAAGTGCAGCTTGGCATCAATCTTGGAAGGCATACCGCAGATCCACTGCCACAGGTCAAGGTTGTGGGGACACTGGTTGAGCAGTACGCCGCCGCCCTCGCCCGACCAGGTTGCTCTCCATGCACCCGAATCGTAGTAAGCCTGCGGACGATACCAGCCGGTGATCATCCAGCTGGAGCGACGCAGCTGCCCCATCTCACCGCTCTGGATGATCTCACGCATCTTACGATAGAAGGGGTTGGTTCTCTGGTTGAACATCAGTGCGTAAATCAGGTCGGGGTGGCGGTCAGCCTCCTCGATCAGCTCGCGGACCTGCGCGGTATAAACACCGGCGGGTTTTTCGCTCATGACGTGCAGGCCTGCCTGCAGACCTGCGATGCAGTAGCGGGGGTGATCGTAGTGAGGAACGGCAACGATGATAGCGTCACACGCGCCGGAGCCGATCATTTCCATCGCATCGCTGTAGGTTGCGATCTCGGGGATTTCGGGATGCTCTGCGCGAGCCTTTTCCACCATGGAGCGGGCATGATCCAGACGTGCGGGGTTGATATCCGCTACCGCGGTGACCTCAATCTCGGGGCACTGACGACCCAGGATGTTGCCAAGATGACCGGTACCCATGTTACCGATACCGATAATACCAAGTCTTACTTTTTTCATAATATGTATGTCCTTTCAAAAATAAAGATCAGTGGAATCCGCGGGAACGGAAGAAGTCATAACTACGTTTCATGCAGACGAAGGGATCCTCGCCGTTGCAGTTATCCTGCTCGATATAACCGAATTTGACGTCGGTATCGACACAAGCCTTGAGGATATCGTCATAGTCCATCATACCCTCGCCGTTGGGAACCATGTAGATGTCGCCGTTTTCGTTGTGCGACATATCCTTGAAGTGAACGCAATCGGTGCGACCCTTGAGCTTGTGCAGCCACTTGATGGGATTCTCACCTGCATACTGCAGCCAGTAGACATCCAGCGTGATCCCCAGCTGATCGGCGGTGAAAGCATCGCACATATGCTCCAGTACCGTTTTGCCCTCGATCATGGCAAATTCACGGTTGTGGTTGTGATACATAAACTTCTGTCCGTTGGCAGCGAAAAGCTCTACGCTGGGACGAATCTCCGCGAAGAAATTCTGCAGCTTTTCGGTAGAATACGGCATGGTGTAGCCCGCAGGCATACCACCGATACCGATGTACTTGCAGTGCATGGTGCTGTGGAAGTCCGAGGTTGCCTGCGCCTCCTTGACGATGCGGTCGTAGCTGAAGTGGGTAATGTCTGCCGTCAGACCATACGCGCGGCACTTTTCATCCACCCAGGCGGGGTCGTAGGCACAAACACCGGAAAGCTGCACGGTGGTGATCCCCATGTCGGCGACCTTCTTGAGCGTTTCGTCCAGATCCTGCGTCGTCTTGCAGAAATCACGCAAGGTAAAAAGCTGTGCTCCGATTAACATAATAATATTTCCTTTCTTTCAGTGAAATCATTAAATTTTCAAGATTCGGTGCAGGAATTCCCTGCACCTATCGTTATTCCATCATCGGACGGATAGCATTGACTGCGCAATCAAAGGCGGCGCGAGCACTCTCAAAGGCGATACCGCCGACCACGCTCTTCTCGCCCTCCATCTCCAATCCGGCAAGTCCGACGAACTCCTGCAGATGCGGCTCCAGCGTCATGACACCGCCGCCGCGCTTGCTGTAGCGCTCGACCAGCTCGGCAATATGCCCCATACCCGTACCGGGAGGAACGACCCTGCCGTCATCGGCACAATCCTTGATGTGGAGATAGTTGATATAAGGTTCCAGCAGTGCCCATGCCTCCAGCGTGTCCACGCCACACTGCAAAAAGTTGGCGGGATCAAACACGCAGCCCAGCTGGGGCAATGCACGGTGGAGCTTGAGGCAGCGCTGTGCCGTGTCACCGTAGATTCCCTTTTCATTTTCATGGCAGAGAATGACCGAATGTCCCTGTGACAGCTCCAGAAAGCGGTTCAGACGACGGCAAACCTCGTCAAAGCAAGCGTCACTCTCGTCAGCACCGTAAAAGCTGAACAAACGAATGCAGCGCGCCTGCGTCACGTCCGCAATCTCCAGCAGTCTCTTAAAACGCTCCTCTTCAAAGGAAAAATCATCACAAAGCTTGGTCTTACCCGCGGGAGAGCCAAGAGACCAAACACGAAGACGCTCCTCTGCCAGACGGTCACAAATGCTCTTTGCCTCGTCTTTGGTCAGATCGGCAACATTCTTTCCGTTGACACCGCGCATCTCCAGATAGGGAATACCGTTTTCCTTTAGAGCCGAGATCTGCTCCTCCAGTTTGTTGCCCGCCTCATCAGCAAAGGCGCAAAGCTGTAAATTTTGTTTCATCAATTTTTATCCTTTCATTGCGTGAAAAAACGAAATCATACACCCGAGTAAGCGGAGAAACCGCCATCGACGGGAATGACCACACCTGTCACAAAGGCAGACTGGGTGTCATCGGTCAAAAAGCGCAAAGCGCCAAGCAGCTCTTCTGCCTCGCCAAAGCGTCCCATGGGGGTAGCCGCCAGTATCTTTCCCGTTCTTGCTGTGGGTGTGCCGTCCTCATGAAAGAGCAGCGCACGATTCTGGTTGGTGGCAAAGAAACCGGGGGCAATGGCGTTGACACGGATTCCCGTCTTGGCAAAATGCACCGCCAGCCACTGTGTGAAGTTGGAGACCCCCGCCTTTGCCGCACTGTATGCGGGGATTTTGGTCAGCGGCGTGTAAGCATTCATCGAAGAAATGTTGAGAATGGAGCAATGCTCCCGGCCGATCATATCCTTGGCGAAAACCTGCGTGGGCAGCAGAACACCCTTGATGTTCAGATCGAAGACAAAATCAAAGCCGCTCTTGTCCAGATTGAAGAAGGTCAGAATATCATCTCTGTCCTCATCCCCCTCTTCAAAATATTCATGCGCCGTGGTGGCGCGGGGATTGTTGCCGCCCGCACCGTTGATCAGCACGGTGCAGGGACCGAGGTCATCAAGCACCTTGGCATGAACCTCCTCAAGGACCGCGCGATCCAGCACGTTGGTCTTATATGCATATGCAACCCCGCCCTGAGCACGAATCTCCTCTGCCACAGCGTTGACCGCAGCCTCATTGATATCCAGAAGTGCTACACCGTAGCCCTCCTTTGCCATTTCCTTTGCGAATGCGGAGCAAAGAACGCCGCCCGCACCCGTCACAACACAAACCTTGTTACTCATGTTTTCTTATCCTTTCTGCTTTAAGCGCACCTCATGCGCGGGAATCCTTATCGATTGCTTCCCAAAGACCCGAGAGATACATCGCACCCAGTGCGCGGTCGTAAAGACCATAACCATATCTTCCCTTCTCTCCCCAGATGCGGCGACCATGATCGGGACGGATGTAACCGTCAAAGCCGTTGTCATGCAGAGCCTTCATAATTCCATAGATATTCAGCGAACCGCACTCGGTGGGATGCGCGACCTCATGGAACTGCCGCTCACCTGTCCAAAGGATGTTTCGGATGTGGGCAAAGTGGATGCGATCGGCAAACTCCGCAGACATCGCTACCAAATCGTTTTCGGGATTAGCGCCAAGTGAGCCTGTGCAGAAGGTCAGACCATTCTCCGTTTCATCTACCAATTTGAGGAACCGACGCAAATTTTTACGGTCGGTAATAATGCGCGGCAGGCCAAAGATTCCCCAAGGCGGATCGTCCGGGTGGATCGCCATGTTGACACCGGCAGCCTTGGCTACGGGAATGACCGCCTCAAGGAAAGTCTGAAGATTTCCCCACAGCGTCTCCTCGGTCACGCTCTCATATCTCTTGAGTAGTCCGCAAAGCTGATCCTTGGTATAGCTCTCATCCCAGCCGGGCAAGGAGAGCGATCCTCCCTGCGGGTTCATCGAGAGCACGGTCTGCTCGTCGTATGCCAGAGAATTGGAGCCGTCCGGCGCAGGGTGCTCCATTTCGGAGCGCAGCCAGTCAAACACAGGCATAAAATTGTAGCAAATGCATTTTACACCCGCCTCACCCAAGCGGCGTACGTTTTCACAATAATTGTCGATCAAGGCAGGCGCATCCTTGCCGCCGAGCTTGATCTCCTCCGGTACGGGCACGCTCTCCACCACCTCAAAGCCGAGGTTGTGGGCTGCAGCCGCGTCCTTGACTGCGGCAATGCTCTCGCGACTCCAGACGCCACCCGCAGGCACGTCGTAAACGGCAGAGACCACCGAGCGAATGACAGGAATCTGCGAGACCTGCTCCAGCGTCACGGGATCTCCGACGCCGTAATGACGAAATGTCATCTTCATGTTCAAATCCTCTTTTTCGGTCGTATTTTGAGACAAAGGAGGTATATCCGGCGCATCGTGCGACAGACAAAACTTTCCTTTATACTGCTATTGTAAATTATAGCATAAAATTATGCACTTGTAAATATATTTTGTCAAAAAACCTTCATTTTTTCAAAAAGTTAAAAAAATAGCGATCAAAACAAAAAAAGTTGAGCAAAAGTATTGACAGCATCCCTCAAAATTTGCTATAATACAATCACCGATAATCCAAAGCTTACGGAGGTACATCATGAGCGAAAAAATCCGCGTTACCATATGGAATGAATTCCGTCACGAAAAGCATATGCCCGAGGTACAGAAACTCTACCCCGATGGCATGCACGCTACCATCGGCTCTTATCTCGCCAAGGATGCCGATATTGCGGTTACCCTTGCCGCACTGGACGATCCCGAGCAGGGCTTGCCCGATGAGGTGCTCAACAACACAGACGTTCTTGTGTGGTGGGGACATTGCGCGCACCATGAGGTGAGGGACGATATTGTCGCCAAGATCCAAAAGCGCGTCTATCTCGGAAGGATGGGACTGGTCGTCCTCCATTCCGGCCACCATTCCAAGGTCTTTCGTCAGGTAGTCGGCACGACGGGTAATCTGTCCTGGGGCCGTGAGCAGAAGGAGATCGTCTGGAGCGTCAACCCCGCCCATCCCATTGCCGCAGGCATTCCCGACCACTTTTGCCTTGAGAGCGAGGAGCTGTATGCCGAGCCGTTTGCCGTGCAGCCCGACGAGCTGATCTTTACAGCATGGTTTGAGGACGGCTACATTATGCGCAACGGCATGGTCTTCAACCGCGGCGCAGGTAAGATTTTCTATTTCCAGCCCGGTCATGAATCCTGTCCCTCTTACCACAACGAATACGTCGAACGCATCATCAACAACGGCGTGCGTTACGTCAAGCCTGCCGATTTCGGCATGGATATCCCCGACGGCGCCCCCTGTGTCCATCCGCACAAGGTCATCGACGAATTTAATAATTGAACTTGATGTTCAAGGATCACTGCTCCCGCGGTGATCCTTTTTATGTATAATACGGTATCATCGGCGGAATACTGATACGGATACCCTATAATAAAAGGAGCACCATATGGCATCTCCCCTCATCCACGTCATGCACGTTCTGACCGACACCAACGTCGGCGGTGCGGGTACACTTTTGTGCAATCAGCTTGCCGCCATGGATCCGCAAAGCTTTTATTTTTCGGTCATTCTTCCGCGGGGCAGCCGCCTTGCCGAACGTATCCGCGCTCTGAAGACCAGCTGCCGTATTCTGTTCACCGATCATGCTGCCGACCGCTCCGATGATCTGCGCGCCATCGGTGAATATCTGCGCATCTTTCGCATCCATCGCCCCGATATCATTCATACGCACGCTGCTCTTGCCGCGCGAATTGCCGCGCGTCTTTGCCACACTCCCGCGTTGATTCACACCCGTCACTGCGTTTTTCCCCTGACCGCCCGTCAGAAAAGTCCCCTGTACCACCTCGTCTTCGGCGCTGTCAATCACGCACTCTCCGACGGCACCATCGCAGTTGCCAAAGCGGCGCAGGAGCAGCTCTGTGCGCTGGGCATGAAAGAGGATCGTATTCGGGTCATCGTCAACGGTGTCTCGCCGTTACGGCGCTGTACAGAACAGGAAAAGACAGCCTTGCGCAACGCGCTCTCCATTCCGCACGATGCATTCATCGTCGGCATGATGGCGCGACTTGAATCTTATAAAGGACAAGGGACGTTGCTTGACGCAACGGCACGCTGCCTTGGCATGATCGACGGCGAACGATTTTATGTTCTCCTTTGCGGCGACGGTTCTCAAAAGGACGCGCTGACCCGCCAAGCCGGAGCGCTCGGTATTTCTGACCACGTCCGCATGGTGGGCTTTTGCGAGGACGTCGCACCGTATTACGCCATTATGGACGTCAACGTCAACGCGTCATATGGGACCGAAACCTCCAGTCTTGCTCTCTCCGAGGGAATGAGCGTCGGCGTTCCTGCCGTGGCATCTGCCTTTGGAGGAAATCCTGCGATGGTGCAAACGGGCGTCAACGGTCTGCTCTTCCCTCCCCAGGATGCAGAAACGCTTGCCGAGGCCCTGTTGCACCTTTACCACGACCGCGATGCTCTGCGCCGCCTCTCAACGGGAGCGCGCCTCTTTTATGAGCAGCATTTGACCGCCCGCGGGATGGCAGAGCAATTGGGGGCATATTACAAGGAGATCCTGGCACAAAAAAAGCACCGTATACAAACAAGCCCCACCCTTCAATAAAAAAGCGACTTGCCGTCATTCTCTTGACTGCAAGTCGCAATTTTTTAGATTTTTTCTATCGGGATCCAGACCTCATAGTATCGTTTTTTCTGTCGCAGATCATGATCTGTCCACAAATGCAGCACCTCAATGGCAAGATCTTCCGACTGCCGATATCCCGAATTTGGCAACCAAGAGTCAAAAATCAGGGAAAACAGCTTGGGAAATTCCTCCCATGCCACCCCACCGCACGTCGTTTTGAAGGTTGCGTATCGCCCTGCGGGCAATATGCACGCACTCAGCCCGTCAAGGCTTTTGACCTTGTCCTTCTCCCGCGCGATCATGTAATTTCCGTTTTGCCAAATGCCGTACCAGATGCCGTCATACGCCGTATTGTCCTTTTGATTCCAGCGCCCGTCGCACAGCTGTCCCGGCACATCTTCGCATTCATCCGACCACATGGTGTGACGCAGCGCCTCCCGCGTTTGATAGCCTTGTCCTGCGTAGGGCTTGACAAGGCCGTATACCTTTCTCTGTGTCAGCTCGATCATTTGAAAATCCATTTCCTTTGCTCCCTTGATATTGATATGGAAAGAAAGCGGTGGATAAATCTTCAAGCGTCCGCCGTATTTACGATACGCGGCTGGAGTCATGCCGTGCTGCTTTTTGAAGGCGCGCGAAAAAGCATCCGCGCTGTCATAACCGTATTTGACGGCAATATCGATCACTCGCATCTCACGGTCGCAAGCATCTTCCGCAGCACGGGAAAGTCTTCTGCGCCGTACGTATTCGGCAAGTGTCATGCCCGTCATGTAGCTGAAAAAGCGAAGAAAGGTGTCCGTCGTCACACACGCCAGCCTTGCTGCTGCATCAACGTCCGGCTCTGCGCACAAATTGTCCTCGATATATAAAACAGCCGCATTCAGTTGCTTGAGTACATCCATCTCATCTCACCTCCTGCGGCTATTATATCAGATTCTTTTTTGCCGCGTCCGACTTTTTCGGGGCAAATCGTGTTTTTTATATAAATTTACCGTATTCCTTTTTTCTCTGCAAAAGACAGCGCCGCTTGCATCAGCACGGGAGTAACACCGGGATAGGTAAGGGTATCGGGCAACACATCAAACAGCTGCACACGCTCCATCTCACTCTCGGGCAATCTTCCGATGCTCTTCACATCGGCAAGGAAGACCACACCGTTGGCGTGACCGGTATCGTCGTAGCCGCAATAATCGCAAATCGGATACAGCACCGCGTCTGTGATACCACTCTCCTCATACAGCTCACGCTGCGCTGCCGCCATCGGGGTCTCCCCCCGCTCAATATGCCCGCCTTGCGTCTCCCATGTATCGCGCTTTTTATGTCGACTAAGCAGCCATTTTCCCTCAAAGCGAGAGCAAACAACTACATATTTGTATGTATCCAATGTCATGTACGGATAAATATGGCACTGTAGTCCGTTGTGCTTTTGTTTATCATCCATGGTTCAACCCTCGATCTTCTTCAGTTTCGCATACGTCGCCATCAATTTTTTGGTTCCGACGCGATCAAAAGCAACCTCAAGAAGAATATCGGATGCCATCAGCTTGGTCGAAAGGATCACACCATCGCCGAAGGTAGGGTGACGCACACGATCGCCTGCCGCAAGCGCGTTCCCGTTTGCTTTTGTGGCTGCCGCGGCATACGAGAGCGGCTTGCCAACCGTAATATCATCGCCAATGCCAATGTATTTCTTGGGCTGCTTTTGCGTACGCGCTTGACCTGCCACGTCAAACATCCGCGCAGCTGCGCCCATATCCGCCTTTTCGACAAGTCCCTCGGGAATTTCCGAAACAAAGCGCGAAACGGGATTATAGGTTGTCGAGCCATATAGCAGACGCGTACGAACGTGCAGCATCATCAGCTCCCGCTTGGCGCGGGTAATGGCAACGTATGCCAGACGACGCTCCTCCTCCATCTCGGCACTGCCCCCCGAAATGGTTTGCATTCCCGGGAAAATGCCGTCCTCCATACCGGGCAGAAAAACAATGGGAAATTCCAAGCCTTTGGCGGAGTGAACCGTCATCATCACCACCGCGTCGGCGGTATCATCATAACGATCCACATCGGCAACCAGTGCATTCTCCTCCAAAAAGCCGGTCAGCGTCGGCTCCTCGGCGTTGCGACAGTATTCGATCACGCCCGACTTGAACTCGTCCAGGTTTTCAAGACGATCTCTCTCTTCCTCGCCCGCATCGATCAGCATCTGACGGTAGCCCGTCCGATCCAGCACTGCATCGATCAGGGCAGGCAGCTCCATCTGCTGCGCGTCCAAAGAAAGCCCGTTGATCACCTCGGTAAAGGCGATCAGAGTCGATGCGGCGCGGCTGAGCGCCATGTAACGATGCGCCTCTTGCATGACGGCAAAGAGTGAAATCCCTTGCTCTGCGGCAATGTTCTCCACCGCCTCCAGTGTCTTGTCACCGATCTTGCGGCGCGGCTCATTGATGATGCGGAGCAAGCGCTCGCGGTCGTTGTGGTTATTCACCAGCTGTAAATAGGCAACCAGATCCCGAATCTCTTTGCGATCGGAAAAACGTACGCCGCCCAGCATTCTGTATGGTACGGCACTCTTGGCAAAGGCGCGCTCAATGCTGTTGGATTGGGCGTTATTGCGGTACAGCACGGCAAAATCTCGGTACTTCACGTCCCCCTTCGCGACTCGTCGGTTGACCTCGTCCACGATAAATCTCGCCTCGGTGTTCTGATCGTCCAGTTGGATCAGATGCAGCTTTTCACCCTTGTTCTGCTGCGTCCACAGATTTTTGCCGCGGCGACCGGTGTTGTGGGCGATAACGGCGTTTGCGGCATCCAGTATATTCTGGGTCGAGCGATAATTCTGCTCCAGCTTGATCACGCGCGCGTCGGCATATACACGGTCAAAGGATAAGATATTTTCAATGGTCGCACCGCGGAAACGATAGATGCTCTGGTCATCGTCACCCACGACCATCAGGTTGCGATAACCATCAGCAAGGAGCGTGGTCAGCGCAAATTGCGCAGCGTTGGTATCCTGAAACTCATCTACGCAGACGTAGCGGAAACGGCGCTGATACTGCTGCCGCAGCTCATCATTCTCGCGTAAAAGGCGCACCGTCTGCATGATAATATCATCAAAGTCCATCGCACCCGAGGCTTGCAGCTGACGCTGGTATTCCTCATATACGCGCGCAATGGTCTTGAGGCGATAATCCGCCCCCGCCTCATCGGCAAACATCGCGGGGGTCTTCAGCCCGTCCTTGGCGCGGCTGATCGCACCGACCACACTCTTGATGGGGAAGGCCTTATCATCCACATTACATTTCTTCATGGCGGCTGCGATCGCTTTTTTGGAATCGTCCGCATCGTAGATAGAAAACTCCTTGGGATACCCGAGCAACGTTCCGTGAACCCGCAGAATACGCATACAAATGGAGTGGAAGGTCCCCGCCCAGATGTCGTTTGCAATGCTCTCGTCCTCAAAGGAGGCGCGCAGACGGTTCTTGATCTCGCCCGCTGCCTTGTTGGTAAACGTAATGGCAAGCATCTGCCACGGCGGGCAGGGGTTGCTGATAAATTCGGGCAGGATCTGTTCAATTTCGTCCGCAGAAAGCGAGAGTGCACGCTCCAGCGTTTCCACCTGCTCCTGAGTGATCCCGTAAGGAACGTAGGAGGACATATATGCATTTCCGTAACGGATGATAAAAGCAATACGGCGAACCAGCACGGTGGTCTTACCACTTCCCGCCCCCGCCAGCACCAAAAGGGGGTTATTGACGGTAAAAACCGCCTGCCGCTGCTGTTCGTTGAGCGAGCCGTAGACCTTGTCAAACAGTGCGCGCTTTGCGGATAAGTATCTTTCGTTTAACATCCTTGCGTCCTCCGAATAGGTGATAAATGAAAAATCCGAAAGCAAAGCTTTCGGATTTTTGGTGCCGGTGATCGGGGTCGAACCGATACGGTATCGCTACCACTGGATTTTGAGTCCAGCACGTCTGCCAATTCCATCACACCGGCAAGCAAGAGGTATTATAACATATTGTCCGCAAAAAGTCAATAGCAAAATTGAATTTTTTCAAAAAATTGTACCGACCCGCAGCATAACAGATCCCCTTGGTGCAGCTCAAAAGCCTTGCGGGCGGTCTGCGCCAAGGGGAGTATATTCTAACCTACTTGATACTTATGCCTTACCGACCGAGCCGAACAGCTCCATCTTTTCTTTGACCGTCGCTTTGATTGCTTCATAACCGGGCAGCAGCACCTTTCTGGGGTCAAAGCCCTTACCGGTCAGATCCTTGCCTGCCTCGATATAGGCGCGGGTTGCAGCCGTGAAGGACAACTGGCACTCGGTGTTGACGTTGATCTTGGAAACGCCAAGGCTGATCGCCTTTTGGATCATGTCCGCGGGAATGCCCGTACCGCCGTGAAGAACGAGAGGCATCTCACCCGTCAGCTGCTGAACGGCATCCAGCGTTTCAAAGGACAGCCCCTTCCAGTTCTCGGGGTACTTGCCGTGGATGTTACCGATACCGGCAGCCAGCATATCGACGCCAAGATCTGCGATCTTCTTGCACTCCTCGGGATCTGCACATTCTCCCATACCGACGACACCGTCCTCTTCACCGCCGATCGAGCCGACCTCTGCCTCGATGGACAGCCCCAACGCGTGCGCGACGTTGACCAGCTCCTGCGTCTTGGCGATGTTCTCCTCGATGGGATAATGGGAACCGTCAAACATGATGGACGAGAACCCTGCCTTGATGCACTTGTAGCAATCCTCGTAGGTGCCGTGATCGAGATGGATCGCCACGGGAACGGTGATGTTCAGGGATTCGATCATGGCCTTGACCATATCGGCAACGACCTTAAATCCGCACATATACTTACCCGCACCGGCGGATACGCCGAGGATGACGGGAGAGTTTAATTCCTGCGCGGTGGTCAGAACCGCCTTGGTCCACTCCAGATTATTGATATTGAACTGACCGACGGCATAATGGCCGGCCTTTGCTTTTTTCAGCATCTCTGCTGCGGAAACTAACATTGGTTTTACCCTCCAAGCTTATATATTCGATATATTATACCAAATCCTTCCCGCTTTGTCAATAAGAAACGAAATTTCTGTTCAATATTTTTTGCATATTCATTCATTTATGCGCATTTTCAATTAAATTGCCACAATTTTATTCATTTTCCCCTTGACAATTCCGATTGGTTGTGATATAATACCTTATCATAATACAAACGTGATTTTTTATACATATGCGCAAGAAAGGATACTGTCATGAACGTACAACTCAAAGGAAAAGATTTTCTCAAGCTCCTTGATTACACCCCCGAGGAGATCACCTATCTTCTTGATCTTGCCGCCGATCTGAAGGCGAAGAAAAAAGCCGGCATTCCCCATCGGATGCACGAGGGCAAGAATATCGCATTGATTTTTGAAAAGACCAGCACCCGTACTCGCTGTGCCTTCGAGGTCGCAGCACACGATCTCGGCATGGGAACAACCTATCTGGATCCTACCGGCTCACAAATCGGCAAAAAGGAGAGCATCGCCGATACCGCGCGCGTGCTGGCCGGTATGTACGACGGCATCGAATACCGTGGCTTTGGTCAACAGATCGTCGAGGAGCTGGCAGCGCACGCCAAGGTACCCGTTTGGAACGGCTTGACCAATGAATTTCACCCTACGCAAATCCTTGCTGACTTTTTGACCATTCGTGAGCACTTCGGACATCTGAAGGGCATAAACTTTGTGTACATGGGAGACGCACGCTACAACATGGGTAATTCTCTGATGGTCGGTTGCGCCATGATGGGGGTGAACTTTACCGCCTGCGCCCCTGCTGCGTATTTTCCCGATCAGGCATTGATCGATCAGTGTCAAGCACTCGCCAAGGAGAGCGGCGCCGTCCTCCGTTTTATAGAAGATCCCAAGACTGCCGTCGCGGGTGCAGACGTCATATACACCGACGTTTGGGTCTCGATGGGTGAGCCGATCGAGGTCTGGGAAGAGCGCATCCGCGAGCTCTCTCCTTATCAGGTCAACGCCGAGCTGATGGCTGCTGCGACCGCACATACCGTATTTATGCACTGTCTGCCCGCCTTCCACGACAAAAAGACCACCATCGGTGCCCAGATGGGCGAAAAATTTGCGCGTGATGCCATGGAGGTTACCGACGATGTCTTTGAATCCGAGAGATCGTTGGTCTTTTTGGAGGCAGAGAATCGTATGCACACCATCAAGGCCGTCATGGCAGCAACGCTTTGAGGTAATAGCCCCCAATCACTGAAAAAATTTTTAATTTTTCTTAATATTTTGATTTTTTTCAAAAAGAACACTTGACAAAGCGATTTGTTTGTGTTACAATACCCATAACCGATAGAGGCGCACTATGAAAAGAGTAACCATGCCGTCAGTGCCGACCGGGCAGGCAGGGTGAAAGGATCAGGTGCCGAAGGCATCTCGCGGTACAAGAGATGACCTGGCAGCAGGAAATAAGATTCGTGCTGTTGTCGCAGAAATGCGGAGAGCTATCTTGATATTGAACAGACACATTTCCGTTTACCGATATTGGGGGTTCGGACGGAATGTTTGTTAAATGAAGGTGGTTGCATGATCGGCAGTCACCTTTTTTTGTCTTCATACCCCGACGTATCTTAATTTTTAGAAAAATCAACATCAAAAAGGAGAATTTTACCATGAACAACCAACCTATTTTCCGAGGCGCCGCCACTGCGATCACCACCCCCCTGACCGACGGTGCAGTCAACTATGAGGACTACGGCAAGCTGATTGATTGGCAGCTCGCCATGGGCATCAACGCCATTGTTGCTGCAGGCACCACCGGCGAGGCCTCCACGCTGAGCGATGAGGAGCATCGCGAGGTCATCCGTTTCACCGTGGAGCGCGTCGGCGGTAAGGTTCCTGTCATTGCAGGCACCGGCTCCAACGATACCGCCTATGCCATTGAACTGACCCGTTATGCCTGTGAGGTCGGAGCAGATGCCATGCTGGTCGTGACCCCCTATTATAACAAGGCGACGCAAAACGGCCTGATTGCATCCTTTGGCGCCATAGCCGATGCATCCGACAAGCCCATCATTCTCTATAACGTCCCTTCCCGCACGGGCTGTAACATTCTGCCGAAGACTGCTGCCGCCCTTGCCGAGCATCCCAACATCCGTGCCATTAAGGAGGCAAGCGGCAACATCTCTCAGATCGCCGAGCTGGCAGCACTGACCCGCGGCAAGCTGGACATCTACTCGGGCAATGACGATCAGATCGTTCCCGTTCTCTCGCTGGGAGGTCAGGGCGTCATTTCCGTCCTTTCCAACGTCATGCCTGCCGAAACGGTTGCCATGTGTCGTGCCTTCTTTGACGGTAAGGTCGCACAAAGCTGCCGTATGCAGCTGGATCTTCTCCCCCTGATCAACGCTCTCTTCAGCGAGGTCAATCCCATCCCCGTCAAGGCTGCCATGAGCGCTATGGGCTTTTGCTCCAATGAGCTGCGTCTGCCACTGACGGTCATGGAAGATGCCAATCGCGAAAAGCTTCTTGCCTGCATGAGAGCAGCAGGGCTCAACGTCTGAAAATCTGTAAATAAAGGAAGTATAAAATCATGAGCATCCGAATTTTGATCTGCGGTATGGGCGGTCGTATGGGACAGCAGGTGCTGGCCACCTTGAGCACCGGCTACCGCGATACCGTCGCCGTCGGCGGCGTGGACCCCAATCCTTGCCAGGGTCCCCTGCCCTGTTATGCAAGCCTTTCCGAGGTGGACACCACCGCGGATTGCATTATCGACTTTTCACACCACAGCGGAACTATGACATTGACGGAATATGCCGTCTCGCATCACATTCCGCTGGTAATCGCCACCACGGGGCAGACCGAGGAGGAGATGGCGATGATCCGCGCCGCAGCCGAGAAGATCCCCGTTTTCTATTCGGCAAACTATTCACTGGGCGTTGCCCTTTTGGTCGAGCTTGCAAAAAAAGCCGCCGCAGCCATGCCCGACGCCGACATTGAGATCGTCGAAAAGCACCACAATCGCAAGCTCGACGCTCCCAGCGGAACGGCACTGATGATCGCCAATGCCATTAAGACCGTACGCACACAAGCACAGCTGCTGCTCGGTCGCTCGGGTATGGCAAAGCGTGCCCCCGAGGAGATCGGCATCCATGCGGTTCGCATGGGAAACATCATCGGTGAGCATGAGGTCCTCATCGGTACCGATTCCCAGACCATCACCATTAAGCATGAGGCGCACAGCCGTACGTTATTTGCCGAGGGTGCGGTCGCCGCAGCCGCTTTTCTGGTGACCCGGGACGCGGGACTGTACGACATGAAATCCTTGCTTAATTGAAATACAAAGGAAAAACAACGATATGATATGTAACAATCTTTCCGTGCGCGACAATACCCTGTGCTTTGCGGGGCGCAGCACGGTCGAGCTGATAGAAAAATACGGCTCCCCCGTCTATCTGATGGATGAGGATCGCATCCGCGAGAACTGCCGCACCTATCTTGGTGCCATGCGTGAAGCGTTTGGCGAGAATGCACTGCCGCTGTACGCGGGCAAGGCAGCTTGCTTTAAGCGGATGTATGAGATCATCGGCGAGGAAGGCATGGGAGCGGATGTCGTCTCGGTCGGTGAGATCCATACCGCATATCTTGCCGGATTTCCGATGAAAAACACCTATTTTCACAGCAATAATAAAACCGACGCAGATATTCTCTGCGCCATGGAGCATGGTGTTGGGCGCTTTGTAGTCGATAATGAGGAGGAGCTTTTTGCCATCGATCGCATTGCAGGAGAGCGCGGCATCCGCCAAAAGGTGCTGCTGCGCCTGACCCCCGGCATCGACCCCCACACCTATGAGGCTGTTGCCACGGGTAAGGTGGACAGCAAATTCGGCTCCGCCATTGAAACAGGGCAAGCCGAGCAGATTACCCGCACGGCGCTTTCTTGCAAAAGCATCCATCTGGCGGGCTTTCACTGTCATGTCGGCTCGCAGGTGTTTGACTCCGAGGTTTTTTTACGGGCAGGAGAAATTATGCTGACCTTTATCGCGGATATGATCCGCCATATCGGCTCTGTCGAGGAATTGGATCTTGGCGGCGGCTACGGCGTGCGCTACAAGGAAAGCGATCCATTCATCGACATTGCTGCCAATATCCGACAGGTTGCCGACCATCTCCGCACCGTCGCCTCCCGTCTTGGCATCGATCTGCCCGCGATCCGCATGGAGCCGGGTCGCAGCATTGTCGCCGACGCGGGTATGACGCTCTACACCGTCGGAACCATCAAAAGGATCCCGGGTTACAAAAACTACGTTTCCGTGGACGGTGGTATGACCGATAATCCCCGCTACGCGCTGTATCGATCCCCTTATACCATCATGATCGCCAATAAAGCCGCGGAGCCCTGCAACTTTATCTGCACCGTCGCGGGACGCTGCTGCGAGAGCGGTGATCTTTTGCAGGAGAACGTCGCCCTTCCCGCTACGGTCAGCCGCGGGGATATCCTCGCCGTTCTGACGACAGGGGCATATAATTACGCCATGTCCTCTAATTATAATCGAATCCCCCGCCTGCCCATCGTCATGCTCCGCAAGAGCGACACGGGGGACGGTCGCGGCATTGATTATCTTGCGGTACGCCGAGAGACGCCCGAGGACGTCACGCGCAACGACATCTGATTCAAGGGAGATACGTTATGATCGGAAAAAAGTTAACCTCCGTGGGAATATTCGCCTGCGTCTACGCCACGGTTTATCTTGTCGGCTCTGCGATCTTTGGCGCCGTGACGGTGCACGTCGGTGATTATCAGCTGCTTCGCTTTCTCCTGTTCAGCGCCATTTCGGCTCTTTTGTCTCTGATCCTGTTTACGGTGCTGCGCATCTGTGACCGTACCCTATTGATGGAATATCGTACCGCGGTGAGCGAGCGCACAAGCTTTCTTTTGACCCACAAGGGCTTTCGCGTCGAGCTGCTCGTCGCGCTGATCGTCTTTGCATTGGTCGCGCTGTTTCTTGCTTTCACAAGCAAGCAGCTCATTCCCCGCCCCGATATTCCCAATACCACCATGGCACTCTACATTCTTCTTATCGGTTATCCCGTGTTTGTTTTGCTGGATCTTTGCAGCTGGGCAATGGTCTGCACCGTCTTTCGCGGGAAACATTGAATCCAAGCCCAAAAAGGGACTACGTCCAAAACGGACGCAGCCCCTTTTTATCGTTTTATGCTTACTTTTTCATCACGGCCATCGCACACCAGCCGTTTTCCTCGACGCGCTCGACAACGCAAAATCCGTTCTCTTGCAAACAATCCACAACATCCTGTGATCTCTCGGTGATGATACCTGAGACCAGCAGCACCGTCTTCTCATGCATCAGCTCACCCACATCGGGCGTCATACGAATGATGATGTCCGCAACGATATTCGCCGTAATCAGATCGTACGGTCCCTCGCTGCGATCCACCTGACGGAGTAGATCAGACACACCACAGACAATATTGGTCTGTCCGCTGTCCTTCACGTTTTCGCTCGCCACACGCACAGCCATCGGGTCGATATCGTATGCACGGCAGCTCCCCGCACCGAGCTTTGAGGCGCAGATGGCAAGAATACCGCTGCCCGTGCCGACGTCAAGCATCCGACAGCCGGCCGCCGTGTACTTTTCCAGAAGACCGATGACAAGGCGCGTGGTCTCATGCGACCCCGTACCGAACGCCATACCCGGATCCATGGTCACAATGATCTCACTGGGCTGCGCCTCGTATGTTTCCCACGCGGGAACGATCACGATGCGCTCTCCGATATGCAGCGGCTTGTAGTAGGCCTTCCATGCGTTTGCCCAGTCCTCCTCGTTGACACCATCGATCTGCAGCTTGGCGTCATCCAGCAGCCCCTCCTCCGTCAAGCGTGTACGGATAAAGGATAAATCATCCGTGTAGGAGCGATCACCGGGAACGAACACCGAGACACTTGCAATGGTCTTGTCAGCGTTGAGAATGCTCTCGTCGATCAGATCCCCGTAGCAGGTCTTCAGATCGATGTCGCTGTAATCTTCAATCATCAGATTGTTGTTGACCATGCTCATAATGGCAATCAGATCATCCAGCTTACCCAGCGGCACGGTCACCTTGATCTGCGTCCACTCCCTCACGTCGCCGCGATCCTCGCAGCAATAGTCCTTATCGATAGCCATAGCTTTGATTCCTTTTCAGTTTTTCTTGTCAAAAATACGCTTGAAGAAACCGCTGCGCTTGGAATAATTGCTCTCACCGCAGCTGTCGGCAAACGCCTTCATGGCGTTCTTCTGCTTTTCTGTCAGTCCCTTTGGGATCTCGACCTTGACGTTAAAGATCAGGTCGCCTTTACGATTTTGCGCCCGCATGACGGGAATCCCCTTACCGCGTACGGTAAAGGTGGTGTCATTTTGTGTGCCCTCGGGAATATTGAATTTGATGTTTCCCTCCAGCGTCGGAATATCGATCTCAGCGCCCAGCGTTGCCTCGGCAACCGTAATGGGCACCTCACAGTAGATATTATAGCCGTCACGCTCAAAAACACTGTGTCTGCGGACGGAAATCGTAATGATCAGATCCCCCGCAGGTCCACCGTTCTTGCCGTCGCAGCCCATGCCGCGCAGTGCGATACGCTCGCCGTCATCGATTCCAGCGGGAATGGTGACCGTAAGCTTTTTATTTTCTCTGATCGTTCCCGAGCCGCGACACTTGGAGCAAGGATTTTTGATCACCCTACCCGTTCCGCGGCAAGTATCACAGGTCTGGGTGCTTTGGAAGGACATGCCTCCCATTCTCTGCACGACGACGCGCTGTCCGCTCCCGTGGCAGGTTGAGCAAGTCTCGGCAGAGGTACCCTTCTGAGCACCCGAACCGTCGCACTCGTCACATTTGGCAACTCTGGTATAGCTGATATCCTTCTTAGCACCGAAGGCAGCCTCCTCGAAGGTCACAGACACACGCAGCCCAATATCATCTCCGCGCTCGGGTGCATTCGGATTACGTCTGCGCCCGCCGCCGCCAAAGCCGTTGCCGAAGATCGAGCCGAAGATGTCGCCAAGATCGCCGAAATCGCCAAAGCCGCCGCCAAAGCCACCGCCGTAGCCGCCACCCGCGGAAGGATCAAATGCCGCATGGCCGAATTGGTCATACTTTGCCTTTTTATCCGCATCAGACAGCACACCGTATGCCTCATTGACCTCCTTGAACTTTTCCTCAGCCTCCTTGTCCCCCGGATTCTTATCGGGATGGTACTTCTTTGCCAAGGACCAGTATGCCTTTTTTATGGTATTCTCATCGGCACTCTTGTCAATGCCCAGTACCTCGTAATAATCTCTTTTTTCTGCCATAATGATAACCTCATATCGTATTGATTTCAATTTGCTTGATCGACGCTCTTATCCACACGGTCGACGGCCTGCCTCGGCAGCACGGATAGGAGCGTGATGAAAACGCCCTTGCGGGAAAGAGCCGCTTTGCAGCCCTTTCCCGCGCCATTGGTTTTATCAGTTGCTGTGATCCTCGTAATTTGCGTCATAGTAGGTGCCGTCGTTGCCGCCGTCCTGCGCGCCCTGTGCGGGATCGCCGCCCTGCTGAGCAGCCTGCTCCTTGTACACCTTCTCGGCGATCGGATAGAACGCCTTCTCCAGTGCCTCGGTATCCGCCTTGATGGCGTCGATGTTGCCGCCATTTACGGTCTCCTTGAGCTTGGCGATCGCATCGTTGACGGGTGCCTTGTCAGCGTCGGTGATCTTGTCGCCGAAGTCGGTCATGCTCTTTTCGATCTGGAAGATGAGAGACTCCGCGTGATTCTTGACCTCAACAGCCTCCTTGAGTTTTTTGTCCTCGTCGGCAAACTTCTCTGCCTCCTTGACAGCCTTCTCAATGTCCTCCTTGCTCATGTTGGAGGAGGAGGTGATGGTGATGTGCTGCTCCTTACCGGTGCCCTTATCGGTTGCAGTAACGTTTACGATACCGTTCGCGTCAATATCAAAGGTAACCTCGATCTGGGGTACACCGCGAGGAGCGGGAGCAATACCGTCGAGATTGAATCTGCCCAGCGTGGTGTTGCCGGCAGCCATCTCGCGCTCACCCTGCAGAACGTGTACTTCAACACCGGGCTGATTATCAGCTGCCGTAGAGAAGACCTGAGACTTCTTTACGGGGATGGTGGTATTTCTGTCGATAATTCTGGTGAAGACACCGCCCAGCGTCTCGATACCGAGCGACAGAGGCGTAACGTCAAGCAGCAGAAGATCCTGTACGTCACCGCCGAGAACGCCGCCCTGAATAGCAGCACCCACAGCTACGCACTCGTCGGGATTGATACCCTTGAAGGGATCCTTACCGATAAACTTCTTAACAGCCTCCTGCACAGCGGGAATACGGGTAGAACCGCCGACCAGAAGAACCTTATCGATCTGATTGATGGAAAGGCCTGCATCAGCGAGAGCCTTCTTGGTGGGGATCATGGCGCGCTCGACCAGATCCGCAGTGATGCGGTCGAACTCAGCGCGGGTCAGCGTTGCCTCAAAGTGGAGAGGACCCTCTGCCGTTGCCGTGATAAAGGGCAGGTTGATGTCGGAGGAGGTCACACCGGACAGCTCGATCTTCGCCTTCTCGGCTGCGTCCTTCAGTCTCTGAAGAACCATCTTATCCTTGCGCAGGTCGATACCGTATTCCTGCTGGAACTTGTTTGCGATCCAGTCGATGACTCTCTGGTCAAAGTCGTCACCGCCCAGCTTGGTGTCACCGTTGGTAGCGAGAACCTGGAATACACCGTCGCTGATCTCAAGCAGAGATACGTCGAACGTACCGCCGCCAAGGTCAAAGACCATGATCTTCTGATTGTCCTCTTTGTCCATACCGTAAGCAAGTGCTGCAGCGGTCGGCTCGTTGATGATTCTCTTAACGTCAAGACCTGCGATCTTACCTGCGTCCTTGGTTGCCTGTCTCTGTGCATCGGAGAAGTAAGCGGGAACGGTGATGACCGCCTCGGTTACCTTCGTGCCAAGATATGCCTCTGCATCTGCCTTGAGTTTCTGCAGAATCATTGCAGAGATCTCCTGAGGCGTGTAGTTCTTGCCGTCGATGCCGACCTTGTAGTCGGAGCCCATGTGACGCTTAATACTCATGACGGTGCGATCGGGGTTGGTAATTGCCTGACGCTTTGCCACCTGACCGATCATTCTCTCGCCGGTCTTGGAGAACGCCACGACGGAAGGCGTGGTTCTCGCACCTTCGGGGTTGGGAATGACGTTGGGCTCAGAGCCCTCGTACACTGCCACGCAAGAGTTTGTTGTACCTAAATCAATACCGATAATTTTTCCCATGATAGTTGATCCTCCTTAAAGATCTTCAATATAAAAATTAAATTGTTTTCGTTTTCAGTTTGCGACCTTGACCATCGCATAGCGGATCACACGATCGCCGTATTTATAACCCTTCTGCAGGACCTCGACGATGACGCTCTCGCCAAAGCTCTCATCCTCCACGTGCATGACCGCGTTGTGCAGCTCGGGATCAAAGGCATCACCCTCTTTAGCATCGATCTCGCAAAGCCCCATTTTGGTCAGTGCCTCGTTGTAGCTCTTGACGATCATCGCCATTCCCTTTTTGACCGACTCGGGATCGGTGAATGCACTTGCGCGAGCGAGATTATCGCCAATGGGCAGAATGTCCTTGACGGCATCCGCGTAAGCAGAGGCATAAATGCCGCTCTTTTCCTTGTCGGAACGTTTCCGATAATTGTCGTACTCTGCGATCATCCGCAGATATTTATCGTTGAGGGCTGCCAGCTCCTCTTTGGTCTTTGCCAGCTCGGCAACCATCGCATCCATATCGACGTCTACCGTCTCCTCTGTTTCGGGCGCTGTCTCCTCCTGCTCGATCTCGACCTCGCTATTCTTGTTTTCTTCGCTCATCTTGCCGCTCCTCCTTATTTTCTTCTTCATGTTTTTCTATCCTCTCACCCTTACTTTGCGTCTGATCGGTCAGCATTGCCTGCGTTCCGGAAAGCAGATCGGCAATGTTGCCGCTGAGTCCGTCCAGCGTAGCAAGCACCTTGGCGTAATCCATACGCAACGGCCCGATCACACCGATCGCCCCCACCGGCTTGCCGTCCCTTTGAATGGTACGGAACACCACTGTGGAGTTGTTCATTACCTTGACCGAGCTCTCCGAGCCGATCACCACGCCGCCACCGTCATTCACTGCCGCGTCGTTGATGATACCTACCAGATCCTCCTTGCGCTCCAGCGCACCCAGCAGCCCTTGGAGCTGCTCCTTGTCGCTGTATTCGGGATATTGCAGCAAGCGATCCACACCGGAGACCTTGAGATCCCCCCCGTCAGATTCGCTGATCATTTCGTAAATGATCTTCATCACCGGGCTGACCAGCATGGCATCCTCTGCCATATCCTTTTCCATCGCCATGAGAATGGGTAATGTGATATCGGCAGGCTTAAGCCCGATCAGGTGTGTATTGAGCGCCGTCGTCAATGCTGCGACCGATGCACTGTCCACAGGAATATCCAGCTTGACGTTCTTGGTCTTTACCTCCCCGCTCTGTGCAACCATAACCAATACGAATTGCCCCGGGGAAATATAAATCGCCTCGTATCGTTGCGCGACGATCTCATTGGTGCGCGGCTTAAGAGCAAATCCCGTATAGTTAGTCAGGTTGGATGCCAACGACGACGCCGTGGCGAGAATCTGATCCAGCTCACTCATCTTTGCCTTGAGCGCGTGGTTGATCTGTGCGATCTCCCGTGCGGTCATCACATAGTGCTCCACCAAGGAATCCACGTAGAACCGATATCCCAGCTCACTTGGCACGCGTCCCGCGGAGGTATGCGGCTGCTCCAGGTATCCCATCTCCTCCAGCTCCGCCATCTCGTTACGGATGGTTGCCGAGGAACAAGAGATCTGCTGCATAAGCACCTTGGAGCCGACGGGCTCTCCGCCTGCGATGTGGGCATCCACGATCGCTTTGAGTATTTGTTTTTTCCGATCGCTGAGTTCTGATCCTGCCATATCGCACGTACTTCCTTCTCTTTGTTTGATCCTGTGATCGATCGATGCAGCCATCGATGACCCGGATTGTCAAGGTTTTAGCACTCGCGCTTGTCAAGTGCTAATCTCACGCTATAGTTTTACCACATTTTTTGCGTTTTGTCAAGGGTTTTTGAAAAAATTTTTGAAATATTTTTTGTTTCAGTGCTAATTTTTCGATCCATCACCAAATATTCACAATTTTCGAACGGATTTTCACAAGAAATGACAAAAACCGACAGACATCAAAATCTGTCGGTCTTCTCCTTATGCATCCCTGCCCGGTGCGTATTGCTCCAATATTTTCAGAATATTCTTTTGCAGGATATTTCCGCCAAGCACGCCTCCGTCGGGATCTACGGAGATCGCCTTGATGTTGCGCGGATCCTCCTTGTATGGATTGACATATTCACCGTGGTCAAAGTATTCGCCAAGATATTTCAACGCATTCCCCGCAGGGAAAATGACGTTCCCCTCGGAAACAGAAATTCCCATGGTTTGAAATTCGGCGAGAATCTCGCGCGTGCGACGATTGTACGGATTATCGTGCGATCGATCGACCAGCCATGCGGGGTGTACACGCAGCGGAACGTGCAAACGGCACAGCGCATCGGCAAAGCACCTGACCGGTGGGAGTGGGATGCTTTCCTGGTGAAAGGCATCGACCGAGAGCAGCACCTCGTTGACGCCGACGGCAGCAAGGCTTTGCGCCACAGCACCGATCCGATCCTCGTCCCAGGAAAAATACCCATTGGTGATCAGCTGTCGTCGGGGGATGCCGACCTCTCTTGCAGCAGCATGAACCGCACAGACAGTTTCGGGAAAGAGCAACGGCTCACCGCCAAAGGTCATCACCGAGGTAATGTCATACATCCCCGCCACAGTTTGCACCACCCCCGCCGCGCATTGCGGATCCATATGTACTCCCTTGTCGGCACATTCCCCCTCGGAGCAGTGCTTACATTTTCCCGTGCAAGCGCGCGTTATAACAAATTCGAGTCGGTTCAAATTTCTGACGTAGGGATTCATCTTATCATTCCTCCGCCAATACCACCGCGCTGACCATCCCCTCCCTGAGTGTAAAGGTCAGCGTTACACCTTCGTCCCGATAGGTGATTCTGCTGTCGGTCTGCTCGTCAGGCGCTCCCATGGCTGCCAGAACGGCATCTGCGCTGCTGCCAATGGTCAAACCGCAGTGCGACGCGCCGTCATCGGTATAACAAGCCGAGGTCACCGTCGCCACACCGTTCTCGGGCGCAAAAACATACAGCCGCAATGAAGGATAGGTATACACATAATCCTTGCCGATGCCCGCGCAGCTGGCAGCCTCCATGAGAGTATAATCCTCCCCAAGCGCGCCGATCAGCGTTTCAACGGGAGCACCGATCGTGATGGCCGTCTCACGAAAGGTCAGCTGCAAGGGGATCCTGCTGCCGCCTTGCTCCTCTTGTGCGCAGCTGCACAATGTGCAAAGCACCGCAAGCATCAGCAGCATCCATACCGTATTTTTAATCCACGCTCTTCTTTTGCTCTTCATACCGCATCACCGTTCCTTTCCATATCATTTCCCGTACCGCATCGCCCCGTCGGTCGGTTACGTCAAATTCATTTTGCAATATTTCTCCGAAATACAGCGCCGTCTTCTCCGCGCCGTATACGTTCAGATGCAAGCCTGCATCGTATGTATCGGTCGTGTAGTCCAGCCCGATTTTATCTGCGACCTCAAGCAGGTTATAATAAGGTAGTTCGTACGTCTTGGCCAGTGCCTCTGTCGCGCTTTCCCATTCCTCATACCACGGGTACGTCCAAGAGTCCGTCGGCGCTTTGAGAAGAATCAGCTGTGCTCCCTTCTCCCGACACAACGAGACAATGCGGTCGAAATATTCTACCGCCATGTCCCCAAACTCTAAATCGGTCAGCGGCAGCGCACCCGTGTGATCGGCAACACCGTCCGCATCGGGGAGCACACCGCATTGCATCAGATAGCCGTTGTATGATACGGGTGTCTGCTTGGTAAATAACAGCTGCACATCACGCACCGTCACCTCATCCCAACGGTCATGATAACGAAGAAGGGGAAAATAATAGGAGAGTAAACTCTCGCCTTGACACATGGCATCCTTCAGCAGAGCGGCGAGCGCAGGTGTTTTTATCAGCCCGTCCAGCGCCATGCGGTTGTATGCCTCATTTTGCGGTTCTCCGTAACGAAGGCCGTAAACGCCGAGAACCACGACCGAGGGAGTTCCGACTTTGAACGCTTGACAGAGCATGGCATATGAATGCCACATCAGCTGCTGCGGCGAGCCGCAGAGCCACGCATCGATTCCGTATTCCTCCCAGAGCGTTACGGTAGAAAAGCTTTCATAGATCTCGCAATCGCCAAGAAAGAGAACGTCCTGCGCGCCAAATCCATCGGTGAACTCTCCGATCAGCGCCCCCTCGGGATTGGCGCTTGCATCGTGCGGCACCAGCAAACACTGCGCCATAAACAGCAGCAAAGCTGCCGTCAAAAGGAAGGCGACAACAGGGATAACCATTCGTTTGATACGATTCATATCGCGCCTCCTTAAAATTGATTATATATAAACTGCGACGCGTCATAACCATAACCGTAACGCCCGAAAATGAGTACGACGGCAAGCATAAAAGCAAGTATTACCGCCATACGGATCGGTCGTTCACAAAGGCGTTGTCTCCACGTCGCGCCCCAGATCGCACATTCGCTGCCGCTTGCCCATTTGGCTGCCGAGGCAGCCATCTCGGACCTTGTGGCTCTGCCAAGCAGATACATCATGATAATGCCAAGCAAAAGCAGCATCCATTGCGGCACGCCAAGCCCAAGTGATGTCCAGAAATCCACGGACACCGCCGGGCGCCATGCCTTGGGATCGAAAAGACTGCCCCACATCCGCATTGTCAACGGTACGCTGCGGTAAACGTCCAACGTGCGGTAAAGTCCCATCAGAAGAAAAATCCGCACACAGCTCAAAATACGATGGCAGCCGCTCGCCGTGTATCGAGGAAATTTCACTCCCAGACGGCGATACAAGGGGGTCAGCTCCTGCGAGATCAGAATGGTCACGCCGTTGAGAATCCCCCACAGCGCAAAATTCCACCCCGCACCATGCCAGATGCCTGTCAGCAACCATGTCAGCAGCGTCGCTATCCAGACGGGGATTCTTTTTCCCACGTTCTCCCCCAACAATCGCCTTGAAAGCCTTGACAATTTTTGCGATGCCCCGCTGATTGAGAGCGGGTAGAAAACGTAGTCCGTAAACCAGCGTCCCATCGAAATGTGCCAGCGTCGCCAATATTCCTTTACCGAGGTCGAGCGAAAGGGATGATCAAAATTCTCCTGCAGACGGATACCAAGCATCTCGGAGCAACCGAGCGCGATGTCCATCCCTCCCGTAAAGTCGGCATAGATCTGTACGCTGTACAGCAGGAGCAGCACTGCCACACCCGCACCGCGATAATTTTGTGCATCCGAGACGATGGTCTGTACGACGATCATGGCTGTGTCGGCAATGACCAATTTTTTGATATAACCGAGTAAAACGCGAAACAGCCCGCCACTTACCCCCTTTGCATCAAAAGCAACCGGGGCAAACAGCGTTTTTGTCAATTCGCCGTATCGGCTGATCGGCCCTTGCACCATCTGCGGGAAGTAGCAGGAAAACAAGCAAAAACGCAGGTACGATGTTTCACAAACGATGCTCCCGCGGAAAACGTCAATGACATATCCTGCCAGTTGAAAGGTAAAAAAGGACAGTCCCATGGGAAACAAAAGCTCGATTCCCTGCCCGCCCCCGATCAACGCGCTCATAGCCGGGGTATATTTGAAAAAAGCAAGGCACAAAAGCAGCAGCACGACCGAAACATACATCCGTGCACGCAATCCTCTTTTTTCCATTCGCCGATATTCTTTTCGTTTTGCCTTGTCCCATGCGGACTCTGCGGCAAGCGTCGCCTCGATCTGCTTTGCTTTTCGATCGATGGAGCGTCCGCCCACATAGGCAACAAGGCTCATGCACAGAATCAGTACAAGATTTTGCCACCCGGAGAAAAGATAAAAGAAGAGGCTGCCGAAAAGCAATATGACCTTTTGCAGACGGCGCGGGAGCAGATAGTACAACAACAGCAGCACCGCAAAAAATAACGGAAAATATCCGCTCGCAAAAGCCATGTTACACCTCGTCCAGCCGCTCGACCATTGCTCGGATCGCCGCAGCGGAATTGAAATTATCAGGCAACAGCTCCTCTGCGGGAATGGTGATATCAAATGCGGCACAAAGCTCGGTCACCAGTGTGACGATATCCAAAGAATCCAGGATTCCATCATCAATCAGGTGGGTTCGACTTGTAAAATCCACGTCGGGATGCATACGATGCAATATCTGAATTACAGTCTCCATGTCAATATCCTCCTTTAACCGTCATCCAGCTGTGTTCGGTGCTGCGGAAAGCATCCGCAGTGCATGGCGATCCTTTTTACCGTTTTGCGTATGGGGTATGGCGTTCAGACGCACAACGCGGGTGGGCAGCATATATCGCGGCAGACGCGATTGCAAAACTTCTGCCAAAAATGTCTCCTGCGCCGTCCCCGCATAATACAGCAGCAGCTCCTGCGTATCGGACAGATAAATGCAACAAGCATCCGTGACTCCGTCGGTCCGCATGGCTACCTCTTCGATCTCGCCAAGCTCAACGCGATGTCCCATGCGCTTGATCTGGGCATCGCGGCGACCAAGGAAAATCAATTCACCATATGCATTATAGCGAGCAAGATCGCCTGTTTTGTAGACGATCTCGGGATATGCCGTCTGCAGCGGATTCTGTACAAAAGCCGCTGCTGTCTCTGCGGGGGCGTGATCGTAACCGAGCGTCACACAAGTCCCACGCAGGTACAGCTCTCCTTCATCGCTCTCGCGCCCCACTAAAGGGGCGATGCGCGCCCCATGCTCGCTGATCAGCATGGCATCGGTATTGTCCAGTGCCGCGCCAATGGGAATTTTCTCTCCGATCTCAAGCGAACGATCTGCCCGCCAGATGCAGGACATCCCCGTCGCCTCAGTCGGACCGTAAAGCTGATAAAAGGTCGCCTCGGGCAGCGCCCGACGCCACCGATCGTAATGGTCACGCGGGAAGACCTCGCTGCCAAATACCACAATTCTCAGCGTCCTTGGCGGATATTTTTCCAGCGCACCGAGTGCCGAGATCTGCAAAAAGGCAGAGACCACCCAGCAAACCACCGTTACCCGCTGCTTTTCCAAGTAGTCCAACAGCAGCATGGGAAACGAAAAACAGCGACGTGGAATGAGATAGGTGGTCGCGCCGCGTACGATGGTCGAAAGGATCTCCTTGAGCGGTGCGTCAAAATAAAGCGGCGACTGACATCCCAGCACGTCGTCCTCCTGCACACCGATTGCCGGCAGCAAAGCCTCGGCGTAATCAATCACCGAGCGGTGACAGGCTACGACTCCCTTGGGTGTCCCCGTTGAGCCTGAGGTAAACACCATATAAAGAGGATCGGTGTCAATCTGCGCAGCACGAACCGCCATAAGTGCGGCCGTGTCCTCCTCACTCTGTACGATTTCATCATATGTAACCGTTGGAATCTCCAATGCGGCTGCATCGACCAGATGGTCCGCATCTGCAACGATCAGCGCAGCTTGCGAGCGCTGCAGCATATCCGTCATACGAGAGCGCGGCATGGCACTGTCCAAAACGATGCTGCACGCGCCCGCATACCATATACCAAACATGGCAGCAAGCGCAGCGGGACGTCGATCCATCCAAAGAGCGATCCGCGCCCCACGCAGCCCGCGGGACAGCAGTGCCGACCCGATCGCGCGTGCGTATTCGAGCAGCGAGGAGAAGGTCAGCGTCTCCTCTCCGATCCCCGACGAAAATGCGATCTTATCTTCAAGACGCGCCGCCGTATTCTCAAGATATTGCAAAATGTTTTTTATTCTCATCATATTCCTCTCAATAACCAAGCTCGGGCGTGGGTGTGATAACCTGCTCGCATATGGGCGGCAGTGAAGACGTATCGTGCTGATAAAAATGCGGACGCACGCGATTATACGCCCCCACCTGCTCCGCTGTCAAAAGGCAACCGCTGTGATTATAGTCATCGTTTCGCAACTCGGTAGGATCAAAATAATACCACCTTGCTGCCTGCCCCGGCTCGGCTATGTTGACCAGCAGCCAATAATGCGTATCCTGTGTATACCCCTCACTGCGTTGAATTTCAATGTATTCGATCCCCGCACGATGTAAAAGCGCCTTGGCAGCGGCAAAATAGGAAAAGCAATCTCCACTCCCCGTGACGAACAGCGAGGTATACGCCGCTCGCATCCAATCGGACTTGTCCGCATCGGCAACGTAGTACAACGATGCCTGTACGGTCGCGTAAATCCCGCGGCAGATCTCCTCCTTGCTCATACCTTCCGTTATGATACGGTCAAGCAAGGGATCGATCTTCTCCATCAGCTGCGCCTCGGTCACCGCAACCTCATAAATATAAACGGGAGAGGTAAAGGTTGCCGTATTCCCTGCCGCGTCCACCGCAGTATAAATCACCTCATAAACGCCCTGCCGCGTGTTGTCCACCGAGGAGCCATCCACAGTCAGCGTCACCTCACCAAGACAGTTGTCGATCACCTGAATGCCGTCCCTCAGCATCACCCCTTCACCGCACAAGGCCGAACGATCGCGCAAGCCGGTCACGGTCGGGGGAATGGTGTCGTAGATTCCCTGATATGGAACGGAAAGCATCCGCGTATCTCCGTTTGGTGCACGCAGACAAAGGTACGCCGTCTGCTGCCCCAGCGCCGTGACGGAAAGCGGCTCGGCGTAGCTGACCGTGATCTCGCGCTCCTTCAGCATCTCGCGCAACGCATCCGGGAGAAAGGCCCCGGCAGCGGGGGGCGGCGCATTGGTTGCCAGCGTCAGCTCCTGCTGCACGGTGAGCGTGATGTCCTCGAACGGATCTACCGTCTCCTCGCCGCAGCTCACCAGATAAAGCAGCAAGAGAATGATAAAAAACAGATGGATATAATGTTTCATATATGTATACCCCTTGCGGTCTCCCACGGGAAATATTTCCACGAAAAATAAGCAAAAAGAGGATGGCACACAGGCACATCCTCATTTCTGCAAAGCAATATTACTCAGCGTAGACGCTGACCTGTTTCTTGCTCTTGGTCTTCTGCTCGAACTTGACCTTACCGTCGATCAGAGCAAACAGCGTGTCATCGGAGCCGATGCCTACGTTGTTACCGGGATGCACGGACGTGCCTCTCTGTCTGATGATGATATTGCCGGCGCGGACACTCTGACCGTCAGCCTTCTTTACGCCAAGGCGCTTGGATTCGCTGTCGCGGCCGTTCTTGGTAGAACCAACGCCCTTCTTGTGAGCAAAGAACTGTAAACTGAGCTTTAACATTATTCGTTACCTCCTTAAATTGGTGTCTTTCCCACGAAGGGAAAGTGCGTTTTCTTTCAAAAACGCGGGGCGGAGCCGATCATTTTTTGCTTATTTTACGTAGGGCTGATCCACAACGTCCACCTCAAGGTAGTCATAATACTCCTCGGTGAGGTCGTTGAGCTGATAAAAATATCCTTGGAAGAGCCCCGATACCGCATAATTCTTCTGCCCGTTCGCCTCACAGCGCGGGAGAGCCGCGGCACAGCGCACCTTGATGTTGGTTGCGCCCTCGTCGATCTGGTAATCCACATCGGCGGCATAGGAAATCTCCAGAGTATTGATGATCAGCATGGTCATGGCACTGAGCGCGGCGCAGAGAATATCGTTCCCCGATTCGCCAAAGCCTGTATGCCCCTGCTCTTCAAAGCCGTAAAAATGACCGTTTTCTCGGAAAAACACAATTTTCGTCATGACGTCAAATCATGTCGGACGTGCCACTCAAGCCTCGATCTTTACGATCTGAACCTTCGTGTAGGGCTGTCTGTGACCCATCTTCTTCTTCTCGTTCTTCTTGGACTTGTACTTCAGAACGTAGATTTTCTTACCCTTGCCGTTCTTGAGCACCTTGGCAGTGACCTTTGCACCGTCAACCACGGGAGCACCTGCCTTGAATCCGTTCTCGTCGGACAGAGCGACGACGCGGTCGAAGACGATCTCGTCCTCTTCATTGACATTGAGCTTTTCGACAAAAATAATGTCCTGCTCGATTACCTTGTACTGCTTTCCGCCGGTTTCGATAATAGCAAACACGAAAAGCACCTCTCTTTCACATAAGACTCGCTAAAGCGTGGGGAGAACGCGGAGTTCTTCTTTATCCCAGCATTATGCGGCAGAATATTATACCACAAAATATAGGGGCTTGTCAATAGATTTTTTCATTTTTTTCGCATATTTTTGAAAAAATTCAATCAAAATCCTTCCAAAAAGCGGTAGAGGCCGCCTCGTAGCTTTCCTTGTCGATAAAATAGCTCAATCCGTGCTCAGCACCGGGTACGATCAGCAGGCGCTTGGGTGCCGCGCACGCCTTATAGTTTTCAAACGTCATCTCGACAGGGACAAAATGATCGTCGCTGCCGTGGACAAACAGAACAGGCAAATGCCCTTCCCTGAGCACGTCTATCGTGCTGACGTCATTGGCACCCATATGGATCTTCTGGCGGCAGATCTTCTCGGCCGTCGCCGCTCTGACCTTATAGGACAGGCGGAAATTCTTCTCTACCACCTGACGCCAGATCGCCTCGGGAGAGGTAAAGCCGCAATCCGCCATCACCCCGTGTACATTGTCGGGCAGCGCCAAGCCGCTCGCCATCAATACGCTGGTAGCGCCCATGGAAATGCCGCAAAGATATATGGGGAGGCGTTCGGGATTAACGGTTTCATTGACCCATTTGACCCATTCCAGGCAGTCATACCGTTCCAGAAGACCAAAACCCATATAGTCACCGCCGCTGTTGTTCTGTCCCCTTTGCTCCGCATAAAGAACGCTGCAGCCGCTCTGTTTCCAGAAATCTGCAATCGCCGCAAAGTCGTTCGACCAGGAGGAGCGCCAGCCGTGCATGGCAACAAGAATACGACGTGGCTGCTCACACGCGACAAAGTGACCCGTCAGCGGGGTCCCGTCAAAGCTGACGATCTCGGCCGTTTGCGTTACCCCCTGCTCAAGCCTTTCAACGGCTGCACGATTTCCATCAATCACAGCACTCAGATCAATGTTGCTCGCGCCCATCATGCTGTTCTGTGCCTTTTGCGGCATCTTGGGCTGCTTGCGATCCAGGGCAACCTGCATCAGCTTTTTGGTAATCGTGTGCGAGATCACGCTCGCTCCCGCAGCAACGGCTGCCACGCCTGCCGTGATTGCCGATCCGATCATAATTTTTTTGGTGGTTTTTTTCATATTCGCGCCTTCTTTCTCAAAAATATGTAATCTGGTTATCAATACTATATATTATAGCATATCAAATATATCCTGTCAATAGAGTAGTATGACGCACATTTGAATTTTTTATGAATTTTTCAAAAAAATGAGCAGATTATCGCATAGGACTTGAAAAAGTTGAAAGAATGTGGTATAATATAAAAATGACAATAGATCGTAGCAATAAATAATAATGTGGAGAACAGTTGCTATACGCAAGGCGACTCTCCAAGCGAGGAAATATTTAGCAAAGATTTGAAAAGATAATTACACAGAGAAATTGTGTATTACAATTCCCCTTAATATACCGGTGTAGCACAACGGAAGTACCGTTGATTTTAATCAACATATTGCAAGGATGAGAGCACCTTTTATGAAAGGAGGGCTTGCTATGTCGTCATCAAAGAAGAATCTACGCATCGGCCTTGTCGGTTTTGGCAGCATGGGACGCACCCACGCTTACGCGGTGCACAATCTGCCGTACTATTATCATCCTCTGCTCTATTGCGCAAAAGTGGCGGGAGTCTGTACCACCTCTGCAGAACGCTCGCGTGCCTACGCCGAGCAATACGGGCTCGGTCGCGCATATGAAAACGTTGAATCCATGATCGCAGACGAGACCATCGACATCATCGATATCTGCACCCCCAACGAGCTGCACTTCGACACCGTTCTCGCCGCTCTCAAGGCGGGAAAATACGTGCTTTGCGAAAAGCCTCTTTGCGTCACGACCGAACAAGCGCGCGCCATTGCCGACGCAGAAAAGTCATCGGGTGTTTTTGGCGGCATGGTCTTCAACAATCGTTTCATGGCGCCTATTCTCCGCGCCAAGCTATTGATCGATCAGGGGCGTCTGGGACGTCTGCTCTCCTTCCACTGCGCGTACGAGCACAATTCCTCCACCTTTGCAGAAAAGGAGCCCGGCTGGAAACAAACGGCGGCACACGGTGGCGGTGTCCTCAACGATCTCGGCTCCCACGCGGTCGATCTGATCTACCATCTTTGCGGCGAGTTTGATTGTGTACAGGGGCTTTCGCAGATTGCCTTTGCACAGCACGGAGAGCGCTGGCAGACCGATGCCGACGAGGCGTTTTATATCACCGCGCAGCTCAAATGCGGTGCTTGCGGCACCATCGTTGCAAACAAGCTGGCAACAGGAGCCAACGACGATCTTTCCCTGTCCATCTTTGGCGAGACGGGCAGCATCAAATATTCACTCAATGAGCCGGAATGGCTTTACTTTTATGACAGAACACGCCCCACAGCCCCCATCGGCGGTGAGAGCGGCTATATACGCATCGAATGCGGCGGGCGTTATCCCGCACCGGGCGGTGCCTTCCCATCCCCTAAGGCTACGGTGGGGTGGCTGCGCTGCCACGTAGAATCTTATTTTACCTTTTTGAATTGTGTCGCATCGGGTACTCCCTTTACTCCCTCTTTGACCGACGGCGCTTACGTGCAATTGATCCTGGAGCGTGCGCGCAGCTCTGCCGCGCAGGGTATGCAGCTGAAGGTAGGTGCTTTATGAGGGACTTTCGTATCATCGGGTTGACCGGCCCCAGTGGGGCGGGAAAAAGCACCGTCGCCGCACTGTTTGCCGAATGGGACATACCCGTCATCGATGCCGACCGCGTCTACCATCAGCTGCTCATTCCCCCATCTCCCTGCCTTGACGCACTCACCGAAGAATTTTCCGACGGCATCCTTGCCGCGGACGGGACGCTGGATCGTGTCGCACTCTCGGCACTTGTGTTTGAGGACAGTGATAAAGGCCGCGCCCGCCGTACGCGGCTCAACGAGATCACCCATCGCTTTGTCATTGAAAAAAGCGAGCAGCTGCTCGCTCAGTACCGTGTGCAGGGAAAACCCGCAGCGGTCATTGATGCACCGCTGCTGATCGAGGCGGGAATGCACCGCGGATGTGATTTCACCGTTTGCGTTCTCGCCCCCGAGGACCTTCGCGTCCGTCGCTTGACGGCGCGGGATCAAAAAAGCGAGGCTGCCATTCTCGCCCGCATACACGCACAGCCCACCGAGCAATTTTACCTTTCACACACCGACGCTGCCGTGTACAATACCGGTGATATCGACGCTCTTCGCGCACAGCTGCAGGACGTTCTTCGCCGTGCGGAGGTATTGATGTGAGTAGATCTCAGCGGCGTACCCCGCATGAAAAAGTCCAGGAGCGACGCGGTATTCTTTTGATCATCCTTCTTTTGCTGCTGATTGCGGCAACCTGCCTGCTTGATGCATTGCGAGACGATATCGCCCGCGTTGAATACCCGAAAAAATACAGTGCATACGTCGAAAAATATGCTGCGCAGTACGATCTGCCCGCTCATCTGATCTACGCTGTCATTCATACCGAGAGCCGCTTTGACAGCAGCGCCGTCTCCGTCGCAGGTGCGGTGGGGCTGATGCAGCTGATGCCCTCTACCTTCCGCTGGATCTCGGACGATATGCTGGGAGAGAGGCTGCCCGACGGCATGATCTACGATCCCGAGACCAACATCCGCTACGGTTGTTATTATCTGCGCCGTCTGTATGATCGTTACGGCGACTACACCGCTGCGCTGGCTGCTTATAATGCCGGCCCTACCCGTGTTGATACATGGCTTGACACTCCCGGCATGACAGACGAGAACGGCTGCCTGCTCCCCGAACGGATCCCCACCGATGAGACAGCGCGCTACGTTCCCGCGGTACTTGGCGCCATGGCGCAATACGACGCACTGTATCCCACGGAAGACCCAACGCCTTAAAGCCGAAAATCATTGATTTTATATATTCATCAAAATCCAAACAAAAAGGAGAATTTGACCATGTCTGAAGAAAAAACCAAGCTATCCGACACGCTACTCTACCAGAAGAAATCCTTCTATGAGATCTTCAAGCCCGGCGCCCCCGAGATCACAGCCGCACAGGAGTATGCGCGCGGTTATATGTCCTATATGGACGCATCCAAGACCGAGAGAGAAGCGGTCGTCGCCTCCATCGCGCTCGCCCGTGCAAACGGCTATCGCGAGTGGAAACTGGGCGAGCCGCTCAAGGCAGGTGACCGCGTCTACTACAACAACCGCGGCAAGAATCTGTTTGTCATTGCCGTCGGCAGTGAGGACATCAACAACGGCATCCGTTTTGTTGCCTCGCACATCGATGCCCCCAGACTTGACCTCAAGCCCTGCCCTGTTTATGAGGATCACGGCATGGGGTTCCTCAAGACCCACTACTACGGCGGTATCCGCAAGTATCAGTGGGTGACTGTTCCGCTCGCGCTGCACGGCGTTGTCGTCAAGAACGACGGCTCTGTTGTTGACGTTGTGGTCGGTGAGGATGACAGCGATCCCGTCTTCTATATCAACGACCTGCTGCCTCACCTTGGCAGAGCCGACGAGGCCAAGCCCTTGGGCAGCGCCATCCCCGGCGAGAAACTCAACATCCTGGTCGGCAGTATGCCTCTTTATGAGGAGGGCGAGGACAAGCCCGCCGCCGACGGTGTCAAGCTGAACGTGCTCAAGATGCTCAACGACCGTTACGGTATTACAGAGGAGGACTTCATCTCGGCAGAGCTCTCCATCGTTCCCGCCATGAAGGCGCGTGACGTCGGCTTTGACCGCTCGATGATCGGCGCTTACGGTCACGACGACCGCGTTTGCTCCTATCCCGCGCTGACGGCGCTCTTTGAGAGCGAGGATTCCGTTCACACCCGCATGGCCATCCTTGCGGACAAGGAAGAGATCGGCAGCGAGGGAGCGACGGGTATGCAGTGCGAGCTGGTGCTGGATCTTATCGATGCACTGGCTGCGTCGCTTGGCGGTGCCTCTGCCATCATTCGCGCCAACTCCAAGTGCCTCTCTGCGGACGTAACGGCAAACTACGAGCCCAACTTCCCCGAGGTGTTTGAGATTCGCAACTCTTCTATCATCAACTGCGGTGTTTGCCTTGCCAAGTACACGGGTGCCGGCGGCAAGAGCAGCACCAACGATGCGCCTGCCGAATTTGTCGGCTGGATTCGCTCCGTGCTGAACAATGCCGGCGTTGTCTGGCAGATCGCCGAGCTTGGTCGTGTGGATGCAGGAGGTGGCGGAACCGTCGCCAAGTATCTCTCCAAGCACAATATCGACACCATCGACATCGGTGTCGGCGTCACCTCGATGCACGCGCCGTATGAGGTCATTGCAAAGGCGGACCTGTACGAAGCTCACCGCGCATTCAAGGCATTCTATTTGGCTTAATATCGGCTGAGGGCTCAGCCCGAAATTTAGCCGCAAAGCAAAACGACGGGGTGAGTTTTTCATGCATTTTGCATTTGACTCACCTCGATCCCCAAAAATCAGAACAAAGGAGGTTCCCCGATGGAAGATAAGCTGAAAGCACTGGAAGAAAAATACCGAAATCTGGAGTCCTCCTTTGCGGATCCTTCCCTGCTTGCCGACCCTTCGGAATATGCACGACGGATGAAGGAATATCGCAGCCTTGAGCCGTTGGTTATCAAATATCGCGCGCTTTGTCGCGTTCGAGCGGAGCTGTCCGATACCCGGGAGCTTTATCATCTCTCCGAGGGCGATCCCGACCTGCGCGAGATGGCATCCGCGGAATACCGCCGTCTGCAGGGTGAAGAGGAAAGCCTCAAGCGCGAGCTGACCGTGCTGCTGCTCCCACGCGATCCCAACGACGAGAAAAACGTCATGGTCGAGATCCGCGCGGGAACGGGTGGCGAGGAGGCGGCACTGTTCGCTGCAGTTCTTTACCGTATGTATACCATGTATGCCTCAAGCGTCGGTTTCCGCATCAATGTCATGAGCGCCAATGAAACCCAACTTGGCGGCTACCGTGAGATCGTATTTATGATCGAAGGAGACGGTGCTTATTCCCGTTTTCGTTTTGAGAGCGGCGTTCATCGCGTCCAGCGCGTTCCCGTGACCGAATCCCAAGGACGCATCCAGACCTCGGCGGCAACCGTCGCCGTACTTCCCGAAGCGGAGGATGTCAATATTGTCATCGATCCCGCCGATATTGTCTTTGAATCCTGTAAATCCTCGGGCGCGGGCGGTCAGCATATCAACAAGACCGAATCCGCCGTCCGTCTGACCCATAAGCCCAGCGGCATCGTCATCGAATGTGACCGCGAGCGCAGCCAGTTCAAAAACAAGGACACCGCAATGAAAATGCTGCGCACCAAGCTCTACGACATTGAGCGAACGACTCGCGACCAGGCGATCGCCTCCGAGCGCCGCTCTCAAGTCGGCTCGGGCGACCGCAGCCAGCGCATCCGCACGTACAACTATCCACAAGGGCGCCTGACCGATCATCGCATCGGACTCACGCTGCATTCCCTTGACAGCATCCTTGACGGGGACATCAGCGCCATCATCGATGCGTTGATCGCTGCCGACACCGCAGAACGCCTTGCCTTGGGCGAGGCAAACCAAGAATAACAAGATAAGGAGATCACGCCGATATGGCAACGCTGCTGACAACCGAATATCTGCCCATCGGCGATCCTTCATGCGATCTTGCCCGAGAGCAGCTTGCCCGCGCAGGGCGTCGCATCAGAGACGGAGGGCTGGTGGTCTTTCCCACCGAGACGGTCTACGGTCTGGGCGGAGACGCGACACGCGCCGAGAGTGCCCGCCGCATCTACGCGGCAAAGGGACGCCCGTCGGATAACCCTCTCATTATTCATATAGCCGACCCGCAGGATGCCGAGCCCTACGCTGTGACCTGCGATACTTATGATCGTCTTGCCCGCGCCTTTATGCCGGGGCCCTTGACGGTAATCCTGCCCCGCAAGCCTACCATCCCCACCGAAACGACGGGCGGACTTGAGACCGTTGCCGTGCGCTGCCCCTCTCACCCTATAGCAAGAGCACTGATCCGTGCTGCCGGTACTCCCATCGCGGCCCCCTCCGCCAACCTTTCGGGCAAGCCGTCTCCGACCTGCGCCCGCCACGTCATGGATGATATGGACGGCAGAGTCGACATCATCATTGACGGTGGTGACTGCGAGATCGGGCTGGAGTCAACCATCGTGGCCATCAGTGGCGAGGACAACGTCACGCTGCTGCGCCCGGGTGCCATTACCTACGACGCGCTTTGCATGGTTATCGGCAAGGTTCAAATTGCCGATGCCGTCACCGAGCAGCTGAAGGAGGGCGAGCGTGTATTATCCCCCGGCATGAAATACCGCCATTATGCCCCGGATTCCCCTGTGGTGCTGCTGGACGGTGCGCCGGATGCCGTGCTGCAATATCTGATGCATGAGCAACAGCGATGCCGCTGCGCCATTCTTTGCTATGATGAGGAGCTTTCCGCACTGCAAACGAGCGGCGAGCCCTTGCTCTTTCCCGTGGGTGCGCGAGACGATCTTGTCACCCAAGCGCACACCCTGTTTACCTTGCTGCGGCATGCAGATCGTGCGCTGCCGGATATCATCTACGCCCACCTCCCCCCGATGGACGGGCTTGGCCTTGCACTCTATAACCGTATGATCCGCGCTGCGGCTCATACCATCAAGCGGGTGTAGGCGACCGTCTTCCGTTGCTTTGATTTGAAATAAAGGACGCGCCGATACTTAGTCCGCGCCTCCATCATGATATATATTACTCGGAAAGGAAAGCCTCTCCAATGGCGAAAAAGAAGAACGAACCCAAAGAATTTGTCCATGCCCCCGCCCGACCTCAACCTATCGTTGAGACCATCGAAACCAACTATATGCCCTACGTCATGACCGTCATTCTCTCCCGCGCCATCCCAGAGATCGACGGTTTCAAGCCCTCTCACCGCAAGCTGCTCTACACCATGTACAAGATGGGGCTTCTCACCTCATCCAACCGCACAAAAAGCTCCAATGTCGTCGGACAGACCATGCGCCTCCACCCGCACGGCGACGCAGCGATTTATGAAACCATGGTGCGTCTGACCCGCGACAACGAAACGCTGCTGCATCCCTTTGTCGATTCCAAGGGTGCTTTTGGTAAGCAATATTCCTCCGATATGAAATACGCCGCTCCCCGTTATACCGAGGTCAAGCTGGATTCCTTCTGTTCCGAGCTGTTTAGCGGCATTGATAAGGATGCGGTCGACATGATCGACAACTACGACGGCACCATGAAGGAGCCATCGCTCCTTCCGACCTCCTTTCCCAACATTCTCGTAACTCCCAATTCGGGAATCGCAGTCGGTATGGCATCCGACATTTGTTCCTTTAATCTGGGCGAGATCTGCGATGGTACCATTGCCTTACTCAAAAAACCAAATACCGATACGGAAAAGCTGATGGACATCATCCACGCGCCCGACTTCTCAGGTGGTGGCGAGCTGATCTACGACCGCGAGCAGATGCGCGAGATCTTTGAAACGGGACAAGGCAGTGTCCGTCTGCGCGCCCGTTATCAGTACGACAAAGCCAACAACTGTATTGAGGTGCTGCAGATCCCCTACTCCACCACCATTGAGCAGATCATGAAAAAAATGACCGACATGATCAAGGAAGGCAAGCTCAAGGACGTTACAGATTTTCGCGACGAGATCGACCGTAACGGTTTCAAGCTGACCATCGATTTGCGTCGCGGCGTAGATCCCGACAAGCTGATGCTGCGTCTATATAAGCAGACCCCGCTGGAGAGCAATTTCAAGTGCAACTTCAACGTACTGGTCGATGCAACGCCTCGTACGCTTGGTGTACGCGACATTCTTCTGGAGTGGATCAAATTCCGTACGACCTGTGTCCGCCGCGAGATCACGTATGAGCTGGCGCGCAAAAAGGAAAAACTCCATTTGCTCATGGGTCTTGGGAAGATCCTTCTTGACATCGACAAAGCCATCCGCATCATCCGCAAGACGGAGGAGGATGAGAAGGTCATCCCCAATCTGATGGAAGGCTTTTCAATCGATGAGCTGCAAGCCAATTACATTGCCGACATCAAGCTGCGCAACCTGAACAAGAGATATATTCTTGACCGTATCAGTGAGATCGAATCGTTGCAAAAGGAGATCGCCGACATGGAGGAAACCCTTGCCGACGAGATCAAGCTGCGTAATTTGATTGCCAAACAGCTGCAAGCCATCAAGCAAAAGTATGCTCAGCCTCGCCGTACACTGATCATCCAGAATGGTGATATTCAGGAATATAATGAAGACGACGACGCAGTCGAAAACATCCCCGTCTGTATCCTGATGACCCGCGAGGGATATTTCAAAAAGCTCTCGCTGCGCTCGAATACCGATATTGAGGACCAAAAGCTCAAGGAGGGCGACCGCGTCATCTTTACCACCGAATGCTCCAATACCGACGAGCTGGTCTTCTTTACCGATCACGCGCAGATGTACCGCAGCCGCGTCGCCGACTTTGAGATCACCAAAGCCTCGATGCTGGGCGATTTCGTTCCCTCAAAGCTGGGCATGACAGACGGTGAGCGTCCCGTCTTGGTCAATATTCAGAACAGTTATCCCGAAAAGGACCATTTCGTCATGCTGTTTGAAAACGGCAAGGGCGTACGCGTCAGCGCTGCCGCGTACGAAATGAAGGGCAACCGTAAAAAGCTGACGGGTGCGTACTCTGCCTCCTCTCCGCTGGTTGCCATGTTCTGCGAGAAGGCAAACAAACCACTGGAGCTGTTCCTTGTCAACAGTGACAAGCGTGGTATTCTGATCAAATCCACCCTGATTCCCGAAATGAGCACCCGCTCCGCCGCGGGCGTGCAGATCATGCAGCTCAAAAAAGGTGCCAAGCTGTCCCGTGCCGAGGTCATATCTCCCGAAAAAAATCCTCAGCGTCTGGAATACGCCAAGGGTTATCGCAAGCTCAAGGTTCCCGCGACTCCCGCAGAGATCACGGCAGCCGAGCTTTTGGATGAACCCTCCATCGTATAAAATTATCACGCATATGAGAGAAAGGATTACTCCATGAAAAACGAAAAAGTAAAAACCAAGGTCAATCGCAAAAAGCAACTCAAGGTCTGGTTGATCCGCATTTTCGCCATTTTACTGGTGGCTTTCATGCTGGTCGGCAGCTGTTATTACACCCTCTTGGCGTTGTTTTCATAAGAACAAAATGATTCAATCACATAAAATAAGAACAAAATGATTCAATCACATAAAAGGAGAAAAAAATGAGCAACACTACCATGAACATTGTCTGCCTCGATCTTGAAGGCGTATTGGTTCCCGAGATCTGGATCGCATTTGCCGAGGCATCCGGCATTCCCGAGCTTAAGCGTACCACCCGCGACGAGCCCGATTACGACAAGCTGATGAAATTCCGTCTGAACATTCTCAAAGAGCATGGGCTCGGTCTCAAGGAAATTCAGGCAACCATCGCAAAGATCGATCCAATGCCCGGTGCCAAGGAATTTCTTGATGCACTGCGCCGTGAAACGCAGGTCATTATCCTCAGCGACACCTTCACCCAGTTTGCCGCCCCCTTGATGGAAAAGCTGGGGATGCCCACCATCTTCTGCAATACGCTGGAGGTCACAGATAACGGCGAGATCACGGGATTCCGCATGAGATGCGAAAAATCCAAGCTGACCACCGTCAAGGCACTGCAGTCGATCGGCTACGAGACCATCGCCGCCGGTGACAGCTTTAACGACCTTGGTATGATCCTGAACAGCAAGGCGGGCTTTCTCTTCCGCAGCACCGAGAAGATCAAGGCGGACTACCCCGATCTTCCCGCTTATGAGGAATACGGCGATCTGCTCGCTGCCATCAAGGCTACGTTGTAATCAATGAATCGTTTCAGCGGGGAAAGCTCCTTATGTGAAGCTTTCCCCGCACGCTTTTTCAAAAATCTTTTCGGAATATTTTGGACGCATGGGCAATGATGCAGCATCCAAGCCACCAATCGCCATGGGTCTCTCGCTTTCATGATTGATCGATTTTTATCCGTGTAGCCGGCGTATTTTCAAAAAGCATGCCATGCATCAAGATAATATAAATACAATATGAACGAATCTTAAAAAAAGTGTTGACAATTCGTGAAAAAGCGTGTATAATATTAGCATTAAGCATTTTGCTGATTATAAAAAAGGAGACATTCCCATGAAAAGATTTTTAACACTGGTATTGGCAATGCTGATGCTTGTCGGCACCTTGAGTCTGGCATCCTGTGCAGCCTCCAATCCCGCAGAAAACAACACCAAGATCAAGATCGGCCTGACCGGTCCTCTGACCGGCGATGCCGCTATTTACGGCGTTGCCGTTAAGAACTCCGCGCAGCTCGCTATTGACGAGATCAATGCTGCAGGCGGACTGGACGGCATCGAATTCGAGCTGATCATGCACGACGACAAGCACGATGCTACTACCGTTCCCACCCTGTACGCTGACCTTTTTGAAAAGGGCATGCAGGTCTCTCTGGGTACCGTTACCACCAAACCCGGTCTGGAGTTCAAGAGCTTGTCCGCAGATGACAACGTCTTTTTCCTGACCCCCTCCGCAACAGGTGATGACATCCCCGGGAACTCCAACGGTTTCCAGATGTGCTTTGCTGACTCTAATCAGGGTACTGCAGCCGCAAAGTTCTTCAACGAAAACTACAAGGGCAAGACTGTCGGTATCTTCTACAAGAGTGATGACGAATATTCCGTTGGCATCAACAACAACTTCAAGGCTGCGCTGGACTCCTCCTTCACCGTGACCGAGGCTTCCTTTGCAGGCAAGGCTACCACCTTTGACTCTCAGATTCAGCTTTTGAAGAACTGTGATATCGTTTTCATGCCCATCTACTACACACCCGCCTCTCAGTTCATGACGCAAGCAAACGGTGTTGACAACACCATTTCCGTATATTACGGCTGCGACGGCTTTGACGGCATCGATGCCATCGAGGGCTTTGATATCAACTCCGTCAAGCAGGAGATCTCTTACCTCTCTCACTTCAACTCTACCGCAACCGAGGGACCTGCTGCCGAGTTCATTGCCAAGTACAATGACAAGTACGACGAGGTCAAGGAGCCCATCAACCAGTTCGGTGCTGCTGCTTACGACTGCGTTTACGCCATCTATGAGGCAATGAAGGTTGCCAAGGCAGAGGGCAAGGAGATCAGTGTGACCATGTCCGCATCCGATCTGTGCGATATTCTGACTGAGGTCTTCACCAGCGATTCCTTCACCTACAGAGGCATCACGGGTAAGTGCGAGGGCAACGAGCGCTCCTACATCAGCTGGAGCGAAGACGGTACGGTTCAGAAAGAGGCAATTAAGTATATCGTTAAGAATAATACCCAAAACTGATTCTGACGAACAGTCTGTGAAATCAACATTCGGGCTGCCGCATCACGCGACAGCCCACTGTTTCTTAATTTGAATTTTAAGGATTTATTATGGATTTTTTAATTACATTCGTAAACGGTCTGAGCCTTGGCGGTATTTATGCAATGATCGCCCTTGGCTACACGATGGTCTACGGTATCGCCAAAATGCTGAACTTTGCTCACGGTGATATTATTATGGTGGGCGGCTATACCATTTTGGTGTTCCTCTCCTTCAACCCCATCGTTTCCATCATCGCCTCCGTCATTTTCTGTATGCTGGTAGGTATCACAATCGAAAAGATCGCTTATAAGCCGTTGCGCGGAGCATCGCCCCTTGCCGTTCTGATTACGGCCATCGGTATCAGCTACCTGCTTCAGAATATCGCGCAGATGATCTTCGGCTCAGCCCCCAAATTCGTCGTTATCGCCGATCTCGGCACACTCAAGCTGGGCGAAGTCGCCATCGGTTATTCCACCATCATTACGCTGGCTTGCTCGGTCGTCATTATGATCACGCTCAACCTTTTCGTCAAGTTTACCCGCACCGGTCGCGCCATGATCGCCGTCTCAGAGGACAAGGGCGCAGCGCAGCTGATGGGTATCAACGTCAACTCGATCATTATGATCACCTTTGCCATCGGCTCTGCGTTGGCAGCGCTGGCAGGTCTTTTCTTCCTGCTCAAGGCCCCCACCATCAACCCTACCTTTGGCTCCCTTCCCGGTATCAAGGCCTTTACCGCGGCAGTCATCGGTGGTATCGGCTCCATTCCCGGAGCTATGATCGGCGGCTTGCTGCTCGGCGTCATCGAGTGCTTTGCGCAATCGGTTTCCGAGATCTCTCCGTATACAGATGCGATTGAGTTCTCCATTCTGATTATCCTTTTGCTGGTCAAGCCTACGGGCTTGCTTGGTAAAAAAAGAAGGGAGAAGGTATAATGAAACGCAGTAATATCAAGTGGAAGCATTACATCAGCTATATCGCCATCGCCGTTGTGACCATTATCTTCTCTGTTCTGGCAATGGTAGGCGCACTGCCTCAATCCTCGGCATTCCTTCTTGAGAAGGTCGCGATCAGCATCATTTTGGCGGTATCTCTCAGCCTTGTGGTCGGATTTCTCGGGGAGCTCTCGCTCGGACACGCCGGCTTTATGTGTGTCGGTGCATACCTTGGCGGTAAGGTCGCTGCCTTGCTGGTTCCGACACTCGGAAACGGCATTGTGACCCTTCTGATCTCTTTGATCGTGGGCGGTATCTGCGCAGGTATCTGCGGCTTTATTATCGGTCTGCCCGCACTGCGTCTGAAGGGCGACTACCTTGCCATCACCACGCTGGCTTTCGGTGAGATCATCCGCACCATCTTCCAGAATACCAGTTCCGAATCCTTTGGCGGTGCCATTGGCTTGCCCACACCTCGCTTTGATAAAAAGTATTTCTTTATCATCTGCTTTGTCATGGTTCTGATCACGCTCGTCGTAATCCAGAATTTGATCCGCAGCAAGCACGGAAGAGCCATCACTGCCATCCGCGACAATGAGATCGCCGCACGTGTGACAGGCATCAACGTGACTCGCTATAAGCTGACGGGCTTTATCGTTGCCGCTGTCTTTGCGGGCCTTGCCGGTGTGCTGTTCAGCTACACCCAGAGCAACGTCTCCAGCAGCACCTTCACCTACAACTATTCGATTGAGATCCTGGTCATGGTCGTCCTTGGCGGTATGGGCAGCATCAATGGCTCGATCATTGCCGCAGCCCTGATCACCTATCTGAACACCGAGCTCTCCACCGTATTGACCGGTGACCTTGCCGTCCTTAAAGATCTGGTCTATGCCCTGATTCTTATTCTGATCGTCATCTACAACAACTCGCCCATGTTCAAAAACGTCCGCGAGAAATATAATCTATCTACCCTGCTCCACCGTCTGACCAAAAACCGCTTTACCAAGGGTGAGACAGACGACACAGGCAGATGGGACGTCGTTCCCACCAAGATCAAGATGGATGCACTGCTGTCCACCGATTTCGTGGTCAACGAGATCACCCCGGATAAACCAAAGGAGGAAGAAAACCATGAGTGATTTTGTTTTGGAAACCCAAAACCTTGGCATCTCCTTTGGCGGTCTTCACGCGGTCAGCAATGTCAATCTTCAGATCAAGAAAGGCGAGATCTACGGTCTGATTGGCCCCAACGGCGCAGGAAAAACCACCATTTTCAACCTGCTCACAGGTGTCTACCAGCCCACCGAGGGCACCTTCTATCTGGATGGTAAGGAACTCAAGCGCCTCTCGCAGGAACGCATCAATCATGAGGGCATCGCCCGCACCTTCCAGAATATCCGTCTGTTCAACAATATGACCGTACGCCGTAACGTCATGGTCGGTCTGCATAACCGTCCCGAATTTCGCTGCTCTATGGCGGACAGTATCCTCCGCCTTCCCCGCCACTTCCGCGTGGAGAGTGAGATGAAGGAAAAAGCCGTCGAGATCCTCAAGATCTTTGATCTTGAGGAGGAGCGCAATGCTCTTGCTTGCAATCTTCCCTACGGAAAGCAGCGCAAGCTGGAAATTGCGCGTGCACTGGCAACCGAGCCCAAGCTGCTCCTGCTTGATGAGCCTGCAGCAGGAATGAATCCCCATGAGACCGAGGATCTGAGAAAAACCGTGGAGCTTTTACGTGAGCGTTTCGACATCACCATTTTGCTCATTGAGCACGATCTGAAATTTGTCTCGGGCATTTGCGATCGGCTGACCGTTCTGAACTTCGGCACCGTCATCGCGCAAGGTAAAACCAAAGAGGCTTTGAGCGACCCCGAGGTCATCAAGGCATATATCGGAAAGTGAGGACGCGACATGGCACTTCTTGAAGTTAAAAATTTAGAGGTCTATTATGGCGTCATCAATGCACTCAAGGGTGTTTCCTTTGAGGTCAACGAGGGAGAGATCGTCACGCTGATCGGCGCCAACGGCGCGGGCAAGACCACCACGATGCAGAGCATCATGGGCTTTATCCATCCCAAAGCAGGAGAAATTTTCTATCAGGGACAAAACATCATCGGGCAGCCCACGCATAAGATCATGCGACAAGGCTTAACACAGGTTCCCGAGGGCAGACGTATCTTTGCAGAGCTCAATGTTTATGAAAACCTGATGATGGGAGCGTATACCTCCCGAGATCGCGCACAAACCAAGCGCGACCTTGAGGAGATCTACACGCTGTTCCCTCGTCTTGAAGAACGTAAAACCCAGATGGCAGGAATGTTATCCGGCGGTGAGCAGCAGATGCTTGCCATGGGTCGCGCACTCATGAGTCATCCCAAGCTGCTCATGCTGGATGAGCCCTCCATGGGTCTGGCACCCATTCTTGTTTCGCAGGTCTTTGACATGATCAAACACCTCAACGAGACCGGGACGACCATTCTTCTGGTCGAGCAAAATGCAGAGAAAGCGCTCTCCATCGCCGATCGCGCATACGTCATGGAGACCGGCGTGATCACACTGACGGGTACGGGCCAAGAGCTCGCCGCCAGCGAAAAGGTCCGTGAGTCGTATCTTGGCGGCTGATCTTAAAGTAAACGATTGGCGTGTTATCCTTAACGGAGGATTTGCGAGCACAAAAATTTCGGCAGAGATATTGTTTTCTCTGCCGATTTGTGTTATAATAAGGCTAACGAAAAGCCTTCCTCCAGGAGGAAGGTGGCACGCGGCAGGGGTTCCCCGAAGCGAATAGAATGAGCTTTGGGGGTTCGCTGCGGAGCGTGACGGAAGGAGCCCACGTGACTTGGGGGTTAGATCTACTTTATGGTAACGCACTCTCCCTCAGTCGCCTACGGCGCCAGCTCCCTCCCGTAGGGAGCCTTTGGGTACGTGTAACTTTAGGGGTGTGGGCTTTGCCCGAAGCGTTTGTAATACAAATGCGAAACTGGCGATAAAACGCAGAAAGGAATATATCAATGAAAAACAAAGTGATGATATGGGTAGTTATGATTTTGCAAGCACTGCCTATACCGATTTCGTTAATCACAATTTTAGGTTCTATCATTTCTTTAGCAAACATAAGTGTTATGATAGAACAATCATTGTTCGTTGCAATAGTTGCTGCAATCTCTATGATACTTGCAGGTACTTATTCACTGACATATCTTTTTTCTGCCATAAAGACATTCGCTAATAAAAGGATAAGTTTCGTTAGTTTCTTGCCCATTATTCACATTGTAGTGACAGTAGTATTCATGATCTTATGGATCATAAACGAGTAATAGAATATAAACAAACAGGCAACTTGTTACGCAACAAGTTGCCTGTTTGCTATCATGCTTGCTTGGAAAAATATACAGGGTTGAGTTCTTTGTTTTCTGCGGAGCAATTTTCACATATCCGTAGGGGCGTTCTTTGAACGCCCGCGGGCGAACACAGTTCGCCCCTACCGTGCGTTAGGTAAACATTTTGTGATTTTTCCGATAAGAACATCACGCTTTGTCTACGGTAGTTTTTATTTTATTCAAACGGAATGATCTGCATATCGAGATTGGAAATATCGTCACTGTTGATGGTGAGATATCCGTCCACGTCTTCCACCTGAATGATGACGGACTTCTCTGCCAGATACCCAAGCTCGGGCAAGAGCGTCTCAAACATATCGACGATCACGTTGCCGTAGCGGTTGGCAAATTCCCAATATTGCGCCTCGGTCATATTTGCCCAATCCAGCGATTCGGCATCCGTCAGAATCTGTACCAGCGGGGCATATCCACCATTGTCGTAAAGGTCATTTGCCTGATTGATAATATCCACGGGTTGAATCACAACCTTTACGGTGTAGCTGTTGTCCTGCGCCTGCGCAGGCTGTACCTCATACTTGACCTTATGGGATATTTTTTCGTACAGATCGATCAATCTCTGCTGCAGCGTCTCATCCAGATCGGACATCGTCTCGCCATCTCCAAGGATACCCCAGTAATATGCAAAATATTCCGCGGAAAATGCGAGTCCTTCCTCGTAAACCTTCAACAGATCCTCCTCGGTATCCTCGGTCAGCGCGAGATAATCCTCATTGATCTGACCAAGATACAGCACGTCCAGATTTCCCTGCACGGCAACAGTCGCGGTCTCCTTATTGATTGCACCGACCAGGCCGTCGGCAATCACGCCGCAGGATGACAGTGTCCCGCAAAGCAGAAGAGCGGCAAGCACTATGGCAGCAGCACGACGAATGGTAAATTTTTTCATAATGTAAACTCCTTTGATACATATTCATCCCACAAAGCACCGTTACAGTGCGCAAATGGTGATGCTACATTCATTATAACACAGATCATGTGCAATTGCAATAGTGAACGCCATTTTTTTATCCGCAACATGAAATATCTGTCGTATGCGACCACCGCTTGATCGAAGGTTGCGTTTTTTCTTCTTATCGCTTGACACCGCCCAGTGCATAGATGTATGCATCCTCCAGCGTGGGAGTCGCGGCGACAGAATTGTCCAGCAGCGGGGTATCGGCAACGTAACGAACACGGGGGCTGCCCTCGACGTAGGTGACCGAGGTGACGATGCCATTGCGGCGCAGCTGCTCTTCCTCTGCGGGGGTACCCGTATGTTCCCATATCTTTCCCTCGACACGATCGATGAACGCTCTTTTCATACCGAGATACTTGACCTCTCCCTGCTCCAGCACACAGATATTCTGGCACAAGTGCTCAATGTCAGCCGTGATGTGGGTGGAGAAAATAATGGTTCGCCCGACGGCGATCTTGGAGAGCAGATTGAGGAAATACAGTCTCTCCTCGGGATCAAGCCCTGTGGTCGGCTCGTCGATGATCAGCACACGGGGATCGCCGATCAGTGCCTGTGCGATGCCCGCACGTCGCAGCATACCGCCCGAATAGTTGTGCAAGCGTTTCTTCTCTTCACCGACCAAGCCCACCGTCTCAATCGCCCACGCGACCCGCTCACGGCGCTGCGCTTTGTCCTTGATGTTTTTCATGACACATATGTAATCTAAAAATTCAACGATATTAAGCTGCGGCATCAACTTGGTGGTCTGAGGGAGGTAGCCAAGCGAGGAGCGAAATTCATCCTTGTTGGCGTTCAATTCCTTGCCATCAAAGGTGATCTCCCCTTCGCTGGCGTTCATAACCGTCGCAAGAATACGCATCAGCGTCGTTTTCCCTGCGCCGTTGCGCCCGATCAGACCAAAAATTCCCTCGGGGATGGTAATGTTGACAGCATTAAGAGCCTTCTTATTGCCCTTGGGATAAATTTTTGTGAGATTGTTGATTTGAATGTTCATGATATTTCGTTCCTTTCTGATACGTAAAATTTATAATGAAATCAATGCTTGAAAAGGTTATTGATACAGAGGATTGTCGGGGATCTCATTCCATGCAATATCGGACGACCACAGCCCTGTAAAGCAGACAATGCCGTACGCATCCTGATATGGATCGGGCAGCTTATAGCCGCTTGCCTCATAAGCATCCGACGCCGGGAAGTAGGCACAGTTTTTACCGTTGGAGTTGTTGTAGGTGAATCCCAGCTCGTCATATTTCGCCGTCGGATCCACGCCGATGGTGTAGTGGAGTGGTGAGCGATACCAACCGGTGGTCGGGCTGAGCGGGCCAAGACTATCACAGCCCTTTTGCTCCAGACGAGTAGCATCATCCATCTCCAGCACAAGAATCTCGCCGTTGCTGTCAAACAGCACGAAGTGGCAACCGTAATAGCAGCTCTCGCTGCTCTTGCCCAGCCAATCGTAGAAGAACATCATCTCCATGGCAACGGCGTTGAGCTCCTCTTTCGCATCGGGCCAGCGAATCAGCGCAATATCGCCCCATTCAAGGTTGCCGACATACTGTCCGTAGGTCTTGCCCTCGTAGACCTCGAACTCCAGCTCGTAGCTGAACTCGTCAAAGCAGAACTGCGGCGGGAAAACAAAATAATTCTGCCATCCCGCAGCAAAGCCGACAAATTCACGCTGGATCGTCTTGCTTCTGCCTTCTAACGTGTCCTCGCATAAGCCGTTGATTGAGATGGTCAGCGGTTGATCGGAGTGATTTTCAACACTGACGATGGCAACGTTTTCCTCCTTGTATTCGCAGATCTTATACTTGACGATAAGCTCACCTGCTGCATATTCTTCGGTCTCGGGAATCTCAAAGGTCTCTTCCTTGTCGTATTCCTTGATGGAGTCGTTGATCTCATATTGTGGAATATCCTCGGGGTCGATCTCCATCACGTCGGATTTCGGCAGCTCGATTTCGGGGTTTTCTTCCATCGCCTCTCCAAAGTAGTCGTGCGTTTCCATGCGGCAAGAAATAAGTGAGGTCAGCAGCATTATAGCTGCGAGAGTAAGCGTAAGTAATTTTTTCATAACATATAGTCCTTTCAAAATTCAGATATGTTGATCGGTATTGGTTACGTGCGGATTTTCATGCGCATTCCCCGGCAGAGAGAGCGATGGAGAAGGCAAGCCAACGGCAACGCTGCTGAAATGGCACAGAGCGGTGCTGATTCTCGCATTTATTCCGATCAATTCTCTGCCACCTCATGCAGCTTTTCCCTGCGCAATACAGCGTAAGAAACGGCAAGCATACCAATGGACAAAAGCAGAAACAAGACACGGTTGACCGTCCAAACGTCCTGCACACCGACACTGGTAAAATGGTTGCCCAGATAATCACCGACAAAGTAGGTAGTCACAAACGGATCGTAGTACGACAGCTTGGGATGCAGGATACCCGCGCAGATCGAATTTGAAAACGAATTGGTGGCAGTCAGGATGACCAGCCCTCCCGCCAGCGCAATATACGAATTACGCATTACAACTCGTAAAAGCAGCGTCAGCGAGGCGAAAAACAGCACTGTGAGTGCAGCTGAGACCGCAAGATACACGCTGTAATTGTCGGGAACATAGATCGGAATGACTCCAACGTACTCCGGATCGGACAGCTTGGGCACATAACGGTAACACGCCGCCACGACCGTCGCGGGGATCAGCGTATACATCAAACACGGCAAAAAGCGCGTAAAAGCAAAGCGTGAAGTGCGGATGCCACACGCAATTCCCAGCTCGATCTCGGTTGCGTCGAACAGAATGAATGCGATGGGTACGATGCAGATTCCGCTTGCGATCATTTCCACGTTGCCGACAAAGCTGAGCTGCGGGGGCGGCATATCCTCCCAGACTCTGGTGACGGCAAGCAGTACCGCCGCGGTCAAGATCAGCCAAGGGCTGTACTTTTTGAGAAAGTGTCTGAACAGTAGCATATTATTAATTCTTCCTTTCGTTCACGTATGTGTATCACCCCGCGTTGTAGCCATCCGGCAACGTAACCGGTTTGCCCTCCGGTCCCCAGAAATGAGTAAAACCGACGATACCGTAGCAGTCCCGCCAAGGCTCGGGCAGCTCAAAGCCGGTTGTTTCATAGGTATCCTGGGCAGGAAAAGAACCGCATTCCGGTCCCAAAGAGTTGTCAAAGGTTGCGCCGACTGTCTTGTATTTGACCCCCTCCAGCTTGCCAATCGCGGGATAGAGCGCGCTTCTATACCATCCGGAGCGTTCGTCCACCGGACCAAGACCGGTATATACCTGTTCATAATACAGAATAACTTCCTCCATGCTGTCATCCTCGAATAGCAAAAATTGCATATCCGCGCCGCTCCAATCACTGCCGATATAGTCGTACTGATACCCCATTTGCATACCGGTATCGTTTCCGGTACCGTCGTATCGTGGAATGCTGTACAACCAAATGCCGGACCACTCCAAGTCTACAATCTTTTGCCCATAGGTTTTTCCGTCGCATAGCTCAAAATCGATCTCGCAGCTGAACTCATCAAAGGGCATTTTGGGATCGAAGACAAAGTAATTCTGCCAATTGGCAGCAAAGCCCTCAAAGGTTTTGGAAAGAGCCTTGGAGGTGACGTTTACCTCCTCACACACAGCGTCAAGGTAAATCGTCAACGGCTGCTCGGAATGGTTTTCCACGCTGACCAGTGCAATATTGTTCTCACCGTAATTGCAGATCTTATATTTCATGACCAGCTCTCCGGCAGCATATTCATCGGTTTCGTCAAGCTCAATGATCTCCTGCCCATCGTAAATACCGTAATCCTCGCTGATCTCGGGCAGCTCTTGTGTGGGAATATCCTCGGGATCGACCTCCATGGCATCGGACTTCGGCAGCTCCAGCGCAGGATCTTCGTCAATGGCGTCCTTGAAATAGTCATGCGTTTCCTGCGTTCGACAGGCGGTCAGAGCGATCAGCAGCATGAGCGCTGCGAGGATGAGACTGAGCAATTTTTTCATGGCATACATCCTTTCAAAAATTCAATATGGTGAAGTTCGTTTATTTTACGACCTTCTCTGACGGAGAAGGTGGCGAGACTGCGGGGCGGTAGCTCTGTTTGCTCTCATTCGTGTAACCGCTCACGGCGCAAAAGTAACGCGGTGGCAGCAAGCAAAACAAACGCGAAAGACAAGAACAGTAGTCGATTTCCACTCCACAAATGGCCGAATCCCTCCGCGGCGGGAACGCGGTCACCAAGCAGATAACAGGAGATGAACGGATCAAACAGAGCCCGCCCAAGCCCATCCGTGCCCCCCCTTCGAAGGCTGCGACTTCGCTCATAAAACATGGTAAAAACAAACAGCACGATCCCCACGGGAGCGTAACAATTACGCAGCAATACCCGTAAAAATACCACAATTGCACAAAAGAACAATAGCGTCACGGCGACAGACGCCAGCATATACAGCTTGAGTTGCTCGGGGATATGAATGGGAAGGCTCGTGCTCGCCATCTGCTCTTCGCTGAGCGGAGCGCTGCGATAACTCAGTACTATAACAAGCAGCGCGGTGTACATCCATATGAGAAGAGAGAAAAAATGTACTGCAAACAGCCGCAGCGTGCGCACACCCTGCACCAGCGAAAGCTCAATGGTAGATTTGTCATGCAGTAAAAAAGAGAGCGGCAAGGAAAACAGAAGCGGAAGATAAAGCTCCATCCTTCCCATCATCCCGATAGATGGATAAGGCATGATGGCAGCTTGCGGCATCCAGAGCATACTCAGAGCTGCGCCGACGAGAAAAAAGGCGAGCAAGCTCCACGCATTACGCCGCAGCGTGTAAGAAAAAAGCAGCATGATGTCACGTCCCTTCCCCTTCAGATCTCTCTTTTGCGGATGCGCAGATAACTGACCACACTGTAAAGCAACGCCGCTCCCACCGCGATTCCTATGCAGACCAACGCGTGGGACAGTGAGGTATTCATGGATGCCAGAGTTTCCTCGGGATTGATGCGGTCAAATGCGGCAATATACCAGCGCAGCTTTTCGGGACTGGTGGAAAAATAATCAAAGTAGGGTTTCCAACCCGTGATGTTACCAATGTAGCAGTAAAGATAATTGGCAACAATATAGGCCATGCCGCCCAGCGCCGCAAGCAGTGCACTGCGGAAGAGATTTCCAAGGCACAGTGTCGCCGCGACCAGTGCGAGCAGAACGGGCACCATCATGAAAAAGACATACTTCATCAGCCGCGGGAAGGAGTCGATGAAAATCTCTCCAAAGGAAAATCCACTCACGCCACCGCGGGAGAGAATGTACCAATAGGTCGTCAGCAGCGTAGCCCCCACCGAGACAACAGTGACAATTGTCATAATGCCGAGCAGACGGGCAAGGTAGTAGGAGATGGGACGGATGTTCCCTGCCTTCTCGATCTCAAAGTAGCGGTCAACGAAGTCTCGCGTCAGCACGACGACCACACAGATTACGGCAAACAGCGGCAGCGGATAGTTCATCATGCTGGCACTGGCGGTATTTTGCAGCACGTTGTTGCGATAGATATCATATTCCAGAACATAACGATAATCGGTGTCGTAGATCATTTCCTGCAGCGTGAGGTCGTAGTAGCCGTAGTGCCCTTGCATCACGTCGTTGATCAGAACGACCAAAATCAGCAGCAGCGCCAGCCAGGCAGTACGGGAGCGGAGCAGTGTTTTCAGCGTGGTTTTATAGATATTGTAGAACATGGGAGCTTACCTTTCTTGATTGTGAATTTAGGATGATAATTTTATTGCAGCCCGGCGGCAATTCTATCCAGAGCCTCTTGCGTGATCTCGGGGTATGTGGCGTTAAAAGCAACAATGCCATTGGCAACCTCAAAGCCCTCGCCGGGCTCGTAATTGGAGGGGGAGGCAAAATTGTATTGGCCTAAGTTTTGGAGATCGCTCCAAAGGAAACTATTGTCGGTGCCGATGAAGACCTGAGTATGGCTGCGCGGCCATTCATGCGGATCGGATTTATCCAGCGTGTATGCAAGGTGCCAATCCCGATAGTCGTCATCACAGTGCAACACCTGCTCAAACTCATCAAACAGAACATAGCCCCACGCATAACCACCCTCCGGCTCGCCGGTGTAATCGTAGAAGTACGAAGCATACACGTCGATGCCGCCATCGCCGAGAAATTCCGCGCTCCACAGCCGCAGATCGACAAATTCGAGATTCTGGTAATGTTGCCCGTAGGTTTCCCCATCGTAATATTCAAAATCAATGTCATAGGAAAACTCGTCAAATTCGGTGTTCGGGTCAAAGATAAAGTAATTCTGCCAACCGGCCGCAAAGCCCTCAAAGCCGCGTGTGATGCTCTTGGTCTTGCCCTCCAAGGTGTTTTCACACAACCCCTCGATGGAAACGGTCAGGGCTTGCGTGGAGTGATTTTCCACGCTGACGATGGCAACGTTGCAATCTTCATAGGCGAAGTCGTAAATCTTATATTTCACCACCAGCTCGCCCGCGGCGTGATCGCCCTTGGCAGGAATGTCAAAGGTCAGTTCCTCCTCATAATTGGACAGCGCGTCGTTGATCTCAAACTGCGGCAAATCTTCGGGATCGACCTCCATGACTTCCGAGGTCGGCAGCTCCAATTCCGGATCTTTTTCCATCGCATCGGCAAAATAGTCGTGCTGCTCCTGTGCGCGGCAGGAGGTAAGCGAGGTTAGCAGCATAGCTGCCGTAAGGGTGACGATCAGTGCTTTTTTCATAACACTTGTTCCTTTCAAAATTTAGATATATTGGTTCGTATAGTTAAAACATAGATTTACGGTCAGCCTTCTCCAGCGGAGAAGGCTTTGGATATTCGATCGTTTGTCATTAATGCAATCCCGCGTTGATCTTATCCAACACCGACTGCGGAATTTCGGGGTACATAGCGTTAAAAGCAACAATGCCATTGACAACCTCAAAGCCTTCGCCCGGCTGATAATTGGTCTGGGACGCGGGGGTGTTGTAGCCGTTTCCGTTTTCGATCTCATCCCACGTGGTTTCGCGATCAGTACCAATATAATCCATAAAGTGACTGCGATCCCACTCATCCGGTCTTGCGGGATTGAGGACATGTGCTACTTGCCATTCGCGGCGCTCGGTCAGGCAACGCAGAACTTCATCATTTTCGTCGAACAAAACGTAGCCATAAGCAAATCCGGCACCGCTCTCACCGATATAATCGTAAAACCAAAAGGCATCCACGTCAATACCGGAACCGATCACAACTGCCGACGGACCGACTACATCTGTCGACGGGCCGATGCGCAGATCAAACGTCAGATTTTGGTACGTCTGCCCGTAAGTCTCCCCATCGTAATATTCAAAATCTATGTCATAGGAAAACTCGTCAAATTCGGTGTTCGGGTCAAAGATAAAGTAATTCTGCCAACCGGCCGCAAAGCCCTCAAAGGAGCGGATGATGCTTTTGGTCTTGCTCTCCAAGGTGTTTTCACATACCCCCTCGATGGAAACGGTCAGGGCTTGCGTGGAGTGATTCTCCACGCTGACGATGGCAACGTTGCGATCTTCATAGGCGAAGTCGTAAATCTTATATTTCACCACCAGCTCGCCCGCGGCGTGATCGCCCTTGGCAGGAATGTCAAAGGTCAGTTCCTCCTCATAATTGGACAGCGCGTCGTTGATCTCAAACTGCGGCAAATCCTCGGGATCGACCTCCATGACTTCCGAGGTCGGCAGCTCCAATTCCGGATCCTTTTCCATCGCATCGGCAAAATAGTCGTGCTGCTCCTGTGCGCGGCAGGAGGTAAGCGCCGTCAGCAGCAGTGCTGAGGCGAGAGTGCGGATGAGCATTTTTTTCATAAGATTGATTCCTTTCAAAAGATGATCTTCTTTCATGGTAACATTCTCCCGATGCTTTGTCAATCAACGATTCCGATATCCGATGTCCAAACGCGATAGGGTCGCCCATCGAAAAATGCGTCCATTTTCCTTATTGTAACATGACAATGTTTTGAAGTTGTAATGAAAACCGCCTTTTTTGAAATTTTTTTAAGTTTTTCTAATAAAAAAAGAGCCACCCGAGGTGATGCTCATGGAATCGTTATCATTTTTTCGTGCGCCTAACAGGACTTACGAACCTCGTTTTGCGCACCCGGAACATCTTCTCGTCTCTTCAGCGTAGCGCAAAACTGCAAATGCTTCGCATTTGCGAGGCTCTAAGTCGGTAAATCACATGAACCCCCAAAAATCGGGATGAACCCGATTTTTGAAGGTTGGTGCGCCTGACAGGACTTACGAACCTCGTTTTGCGCACCCGGAACTTCTTCTCGTCTCTTCAGCGTAGCGCAAAACTGCAAATGCTTCGCATTTGCGAGGCTCTAAGTCGGTAAAATCACATGAACCCCCAAAAATCGGGATGAACCCGATTTTTGGGGGTTGGTGCGCCTGACAGGACTTGAACCTGCACTTCTCTCGAAAATGGATCCTAAATCCATCGTGTCTGCCATTCCACCACAGGCGCGTGAAGATTATTGTAACATAAATATGTAAAAAAGTCAAGTGATTTTTTTCAAATTCTCATTTCAATTGCACAGCATCTCCGCCGAAGGTTGCTTGTTTCGGCGGAGATACCTTTGCTGCGTGCCTTATTCGTCAGCCTTGGCCTCACAATACAGGCAGCGATAAACACGACGCTCGCGGTCGGTCAGCGTAAAAACATGTGGTAATTCCTGCTCTGTCGTGGTGATGCAGCGTGGATTTTTACACTTGATGACATCAGTCAGCCGCTCGGGTAAGCTGATGCTCTTTTTCTCCACGATCTTTTCATCACGAATGATATTGACTGTTACCTCAGGGTCGATAAATCCTAAAATATCAAGGTTGAGCGAGAGCTCGCCGTCGATTTTTATAATATCTTTTCGTCCCATTTTCTTACTGCCGACGTTTTTGATCAGTGCTATGGTACCATCGCACGTATCGAGTCCGAGAAGTCGATAGATATCCATCGAGCGTCCTGCGCGGATATGGTCGATCACAAGACCATTTTTAATTGCATCGATTTTCATATCGGTTCCCTCCACCTCAGACTTGAATATTCAGCAGCTTGAGAATAAGTGCCATGCGCATATACTTGCCATAAAGCACTTGCTTGAAATAGACCGCACGAGGATCGTTGTCAATAGCTACACTGATCTCGTTCACACGAGGCAACGGATGCAGAATACGCAGCGACTCTTTGGCATCGGTCAGCTTGTCAGGCGTGAGAATGTAGCGATCCTTCAAGCGCAGATATTCTTCCTCATTGAAGAAACGCTCCCTTTGCACGCGTGTCATATACAAAATGTCCAGCTGGGGCATCACCTGCTCCAGATCGGTCGTCTCGATATATTCGATACCGCCTCTGTCCAGCACGTCATGCTTGACATAATCGGGCACACGCAGCTCATCCGGCGAAATCAGCACAAATCTGACGCCGCTGTATCTTGCCATTGCCGCGATCAGGGAATGAACCGTGCGTCCGAACTTAAGGTCGCCGCAAAGCCCCACTGTCAGGTTGCTCAGGCGCCCCGTCTCGCGACGGATGGTACATAAATCGGCAAGTGTCTGCGTCGGATGATTGTGACCGCCGTCCCCCGCGTTGATGATCGGAATGGTTGCATACATGGAGGCTACCAACGGTGCGCCCTCCTTGGGGTGACGCATTGCCGCGATATCCGCATAACAGCTAATGACGCGAACCGTATCTGCAACGCTCTCCCCTTTGGCTGCTGACGAGCTTGACGCCTCGGAAAATCCGATGACATTGCCCCCCAGCTCCATCATTGCCGCCTCAAAGCTAAGGCGCGTACGGGTGGACGGCTCATAGAACAGCGTCGCCAACTTTTTACCATGGCAAACCTCGCTGTATTTTTGCGGATGATCGATGATATCATCTGCCACGCGCAGCATTTCGTCCAATTCCTCGACACTCAGATCAAGGATGTTGATCAAGCTCTTCATACGGCTGCACCGTTGACCGCCAGATAATTCTTGATGCGGGTCACGTTCTCTTCGTTGGCGGGATCCTCCTCCAGATACTCGATGATGTCATATACATCAACGATGGAGTATACGGGGAATCCAAACTGCTCCTCGATCTCCTGCATTGCGCCCTTCTCGGTCTGACCCTTTTCCTTGCGGTCAACCATGATAAAGGTCGCAGCGACCTTCACGCCTTCCAGATGCGAGAGGATCTCCATGCTCTCACGAATGGCGGTACCTGCAGTGATAACGTCCTCAATAATGACGACCTCCTCACCTGCCGTCGGAACATAACCGACAAACACGCCGCCCTCACCGTGATCCTTGACCTCCTTGCGGTTGAAGAAGAACGGAACGTTAAGCTCCTTCTTCGACAGTGCAACGGCTGCGGAAACGGCAAGCGAAATTCCCTTGTAAGCGGGGCCGTACAGAACGGCTTTTTTCTCGCCCAGCTTTTCGGTATATGCTCTTGCGTAGAACTCGCCGAGTCTTGCAATGTCCTCTCCCGTCTTGATCATACCGGCATTGATAAAATAAGGGATCTTGCGTCCGCTCTTGGCAGTGAAATCACCAAACTTCAGAACACCTGCACCCTGCAAAAATTGAATAAATTCTCTCTTGTAGCTTTCCATGATACAATCTCCTTATTTGAAAGTTTTTGAAGATTGCAAAGAAACTTTTTCCAAAAAGTTTCTTTGCCGGGGTGTGGGGCAGCGCCCCACCGTTCCGCTCTTACCCTACGAACTCAGCCACGCATCTCTTGTAAGCGGCAACGGGATCCTCTGCTGCAGTAATCGGTCTGCCGACAACGATGTAGTCAGAGCCGATCTCTTTGGCAGCGGCGGGCGTCATGACTCTCTTCTGGTCACCGATGTCACCGTCTGCGAAACGAACACCGGGCGTAACGGTCAAGAACTTCTCACCGCAAACTTCATGCACCTTGCCCGCCTCCAGCGGCGAGCAGACCACGCCGTCAAGTCCTGCGACCATGGCGTTGTGCGCATAATGCATTACGACCTTGTCAATGGGCTCATGAATGAGCAGATCATTTTCCATTCTCTCCTGATCGGTCGAGGTCAGCTGCGTGACAGCGATCAGTAAGGGGCGGCTGCCGTCCTCTCGGGTCAAGCCCTCAAGACCTGCCTGCATCATAGTGATGGTACCGCCGGCGTGCAGGTTACACATATCCACATCCAGGCGAGACAACACGTTCATTGACTTTTTTACCGTGTTGGGAATATCGTGCAGCTTGAGATCCAAAAAGATCTTATGCCCGCGGCGCTTGATCTCGCGCACGATCTCGGGACCTTCGGCATAAAACAGCTCCATGCCGATCTTGACAAACGGCTTGCAGTCAACAAACTTGTCTAAAAACTGCATTACCTGCTCTTTGCTTGCAAAATCACAAGCGATAATCACATCTCTACCCATCTCTCTATACCTCTCTTTATATATTTTTTCAATGTGCTGCGCCGATCATCTCGTTCAGATCGGAAATTCCATATTTCTCCATAACAGAGGGCAGCGCGTCAATGATGTCGCGGCAAGCATAAGGATTGACCAGATTGGCAGCGCCAACCTGAACCGCCGTCGCACCTGCCATCATCATTTCGATGACATCCTCCGCTGTAGTGATCCCACCCATACCAATGATCGGAATCTTCACTGCCTTGTATACCTGATATACCATGCGAAGTGCTACCGGCTTGATGGCAGGACCGGAAAATCCTCCCGTCGTATTGGCAAGCACGGGTGCGCGCTTTTTCAAATCGATGCGCATTCCCATCAGCGTGTTGATCAGGCTGACACCATCCGCTCCTGCCGCCTCGCAAGCGCGAGCGATCTCGGTAATATCGGTGACGTTGGGCGAAAGCTTAATATATAACGGCTTATTCGTAACCTTGCGAACTGCTGCGGTCACCTGCTCTGCGCTGCCGGCACAAGTGCCAAAGCTCATGCCACCGCCGTGTACGTTGGGGCAAGAAATATTGACCTCAAACCAACCGATCTGCGCCTCGTCATCCAGCTTGCGTACCGTTTCCACGTACTCCTCCAGCGAAAAACCGCTGACATTTGCCATAACCGGCTTGTGGAATACCTTGGCAAGCTTGGGCAGCTCCTCGGAAATGACCTTATCCACACCGGGGTTCTGCAAGCCGACCGCATTGAGCATACCGCTGTCGCACTCGGCGATGCGGGGCGTAGGGTTACCAAAGCGAGGATTGAGCGTCGTTCCCTTGAAGGAAAACGTACCCAGACAGTTAATATCGTAAAGCTCGGCGAACTCATATCCAAAGCCAAACGTACCGCTGGCAGGAATGATGGGATTGTCCATCTGAATACCGCTCAAATTTACCGAAAGATTTACCATACGATCTCCTCCCTTTCCAAGACGGGACCGTCTTTGCAAATGCGTTTGTTACCGTATTTGGTCTTGCAGGAGCAGCCCATGCAAGCACCGAACCCGCAGCCCATACGCTCCTCAAAGCTGTACTGCCCCGACGTTACCGCCACCTTTTCAATGGCACGGAACATGGGCATCGGTCCGCAGGTATAGAAATAGCTGTAGCTCATTTGAGACAGCGCATCGGTGACAAAGCCCTTGACACCATAGGAGCCGTCTGCCGTAGTCACAGTGACCTCGGCACCCAGATCCTTAAATTGCTGCTCATAAAAGATCTCATCCTTGGTATTAAAGCCGAGAATGACCTTAACATGTTTGCCCTGTGCGCGCAGTGCTTTACAAAGCCCATACATGGGAGGCACTCCAACGCCGCCGCCCAAGAGCACGGGAGCGTCTCCGCTCTTCTCGGGATCAAAGCCGTTGCCAAGCCCTACCAGCACATCCAACGTCTCCCCCGTCTTCATCTCGCTCATCTGCTGCGTACCGCTGCCGACGACCTTGTAGATGATGGTGATCTCGCGTTCGTTCCAATCACAGATGGAGATCGGACGACGCAGATATTTTCCCGCCAGGGCAATGTTGATAAATTGTCCCGGGGCGATTATGGCGCTGGTATCGCCGCCGAGCACCATCTCAAAGACGGTCTCGGTCAGCGGTACGTTGCGTAAAATTTCATACGTTCCTTGTGTCATGATCCTCTCCTGTCAAGCGTCGATGGTGGAAATGCAGAGCGTGGTCTCCTCCAGCACGTCAAGCAGAACCTTGACGGTGTCCAAGGAGGTAAAGATGGTCACGTTATTTTCGACCGCGCACTGACGAATTTCCTGACCATCGGTCACACCGCCGGGTGCGCTGAGATCACGGGTGTTGATGACATAATTGACATACCCCTGACGAATGGAGTGCAAAATCTCATCGCTGCCCTCGCTGATCTTTCCGACCGCATGAGTACGGATGCCGTTCTCCTTGAGGAACTTGGCCGTTCCCTCGGTCGCCTGAATATTAAAGCCCATATTATAGAAACGGCGGATCAGCGGCAGTGCCTCGGGCTTATCCTTGTCGGCAATGGTGACCATGACCGTACCATAGTTGACCACGTTCATACCGGATGCCTGCAGTGCCTTATAGAGAGCGCGAGTCAAGCTGTCGTCGTAGCCGATCGCCTCACCCGTCGACTTCATCTCGGGGGAAAGGTATGCATCCATACCGCGCAGTTTCATAAAGGAGAAAGCAGGAACCTTGACATACCAGCGCTGTTTCTTGCGAGGCTGCATCTCAAAGACGCCCTGCTCGCGCAGCGAGTGACCAAGCATGACACGTGTTGCAATGTCCGCCAGACTGTAGCCTGTGGACTTAGAAAGGAAGGGTACGGTACGGGAGGAACGGGGGTTAACCTCAATGACGTAAACCTTTTCCTCGGGGTCAACGATAAACTGAATATTAAACAGACCGACAATACCGATACCAAGGCCGAGCTTTTCAGTATATTCCAGGATCACCTTTTTGACGTTTTCGGAGATGCTAAAGCTGGGGAAGACGCTGATGGAGTCACCGCTGTGAATACCCGTGCGCTCGACCAATTCCATAATACCGGGGCAGAAGACTTCCTTACCATCGCAAATGGCATCAACCTCAACCTCTTTACCGACGATATACTTGTCAACCAGAACAGGCTTATCCTCATCGATCTCAACGGCAGTACGCAGATATCTGCGCAGCTGTGCCTCATCCGCAACGATCTGCATGGCACGGCCGCCAAGCACGAAGGAGGGGCGCACCAGCACGGGATAACCGATCTCTGCTGCAGCGCGGATACCGTCCTCGATCTTGGTAACGGCTCTACCCGTCGGCTGAGGGATGCCCAGCTCGTTCATGACCTTCTCAAAGGAATCGCGGTTCTCTGCTCTCTCGATGGCAGCGCAATCGGTACCGATCAGCTTAACGCCTCTTTCTTCCAGCGCGGCAGCAAGGTTGATTGCCGTCTGACCGCCCAAAGATGCAACAGCGCCGATGGGTTTCTCCAAATGAATGATGTTCATGACATCTTCAATGCACAGAGGCTCGAAATACAGCTTATCCGAGCAGGTATAGTCGGTGGAAACCGTCTCGGGGTTGTTGTTGATGATGATCGCCTCATAACCGCTCTTTTTAATGGTCTCCACGGCGTGGACGGTGGAATAATCAAACTCAACACCCTGACCGATACGAATGGGGCCGGAGCCCAGCACCAAAATCTTCTCCCTGCCGGAATCATGGGATTCATTGCCCTCGGTATAGGTGGAGTAGAAATAAGGAATATAAGCATTCGTGTGGCAGGTATCGACCATCTTGTAGATGGGGAAGATGTTTTTCTCTACACGAATGTTATAAACGTCGATCTCCTTGACACCCCACAGCTTTGCGATAAACTTATCCCCAAAGCCCATCTTCTTGGCGGCAATCAGCACGTCAACATCACCCTTGGCTGCGGCAACCTTGCGCTCCATCTCTACGATGCGAGCAATCGCCTCAAGGAAGAAAGGTGTGATCTTGGTAATTTCATGCAGCTGTGCAACGCCCATCCCGCGGCGAGTCAGCTCGGTCACGGCAAAGATGGTATCGTCGCGGAAATCGCGGATATACTCGACGATTTTGTCGGTCTCCATATTGTCGAATTTCGGCAGATGGAAGTGGTAAGCGCCGATCTCCAGGGAACGAACAGACTTGAGCAAGCATTCCTCAAGATTGGAGCCGATGCCCATGACCTCACCCGTCGCTTTCATCTGTGTACCCAGTGTGTTGGAGGCAGTAGCAAATTTATCGAACGGGAATCTGGGCAGCTTTGCCACAACGTAGTCAAGGCGAGGTTCAAAGGCTGCGTTGGTATTGGCAAGAGGAATGTCCTCCAGTGCCATGCCAACGGCGATCTTCGCCGTCACGCGGGCGATCGGATAGCCCGATGCCTTGGAGGCCAGTGCCGAGGAACGCGAAACGCGGGGATTGACCTCGATCAGATAATATTCGCTGGAATAAGGATTGAGCGCAAACTGCACGTTACAGCCACCTTCGATCTTGAGCTCCTTGATGATCTTGATGGCGGAGTCGTTGAGCATTTTGAGATCCTCGGGAGAGAGGGTCATGATGGGCGCAACCACCAAGCTATCACCGGTATGCACACCGACAGGGTCGATATTCTCCATGCCGCAGATGGTAATGGCGTGGTCGTTTCCGTCGCGCATGACCTCGAACTCGATCTCCTTGTAGCCCTTGACCGACTTCTCGATCAGAACCTGATGGACGGGAGAGAGCTTGAAGGCGTTGGTACCGATCTCGATCAGCTCCTCTTCATTATAAGCAAAGCCGCCGCCCGTGCCGCCCAGCGTAAAGGCGGGACGCAGCACGACAGGATAGCCGATGCGCAGTGCGGCAGCCTTCGCCTCTTCCAGATTGTAGGTGATCTCAGAGGGGATCACAGGCTCACCGATAGACTGACAAAGCTCCTTGAACAGCTCTCTGTCCTCTGCGCGCTCGATGGAGCGGCTGGAGGTACCCAGCAGCTCGACGCGACACTCCTTGAGAACGCCTTTCTTCTCCAGCTGCATGGCAAGATTCAGACCCGTCTGTCCGCCGATCCCGGGGATGATGGCATCGGGACGCTCGTAGCGGATGATCTTCGCAATATATTCCAGTGTCAGCGGCTCCATATAGACCTTGTCTGCGATGGATGTGTCGGTCATAATGGTCGCAGGGTTGGAGTTGCAGAGCACGACCTCGTAGCCCTCCTCCTTGAGCGCCAGGCACGCCTGCGTTCCCGCATAATCAAACTCCGCGGCCTGTCCAATGACGATGGGACCGGAGCCGATGACCAAAATCTTCTTCAAATCTGTTCTCTTAGGCATTGCTTTATATCTCCTTTGTTTATTTGTCTCCGACGTCCCGAAACCTTTTTGAAAAAAGGTTTCGGGACTTCCAAGAACTTTATATCAATTTTTCAATTTTTATACACGATCTTACCGTCTACGACGGTCATGCGGCAGATGCCGAACAACTCGCGTCCGTCAAACGGTGTGCTGCGCCCCTTGGTGGCGAAGTCCTCGGGATTGACGATATATTGGGCATCCAAATCAAAGACGCAAAGATCGTCATCCTTGATCGGCAATCCGAACCGTTTGCGCGGATTGATCGCCATCACCTCAACCAGCTTTTCCAAGCTTATGATACCCTTTTTGACCAGCTCGGTATACAGCACCGCGAAGGCGGTCTCAAGTCCCACGACGCCCATGCGGCTACCAAGCAGGCCTTGCGCTTTTTCTTCGGCGCTGTGTGGTGCGTGGTCGGTCGCGATCATGTCAATGGTTCCGTCCAACAGCCCCTCGATCAGTGCCTCTCGGTCAGCGGCTGCGCGGATTGGCGGGTTCATCTTGAATCTGCCGTGATCTTCGATCATGCTGTCATCCAGCGTCAGGTAGTGAGGTGCTGTTTCACAGGTGACGTTCACCCCGCGGGCCTTTGCCTCACGAATGACGGCAACGCTTTCTTTGGTCGAAATGTGACATACATGATAAGCGCAGCCGGTCTTCTCTGCGAGTTTAAGATCGCGTGCGATCTGTCCCCACTCACTTTCACTGCAAATACCGGGAAGTCCGTGTGCTGCGGCAAATTCGCCGTCATGGATGCAGCCACCGTGCAGCAGCGACTCATCCTCACAGTGTGCCACGATGATCTTTCCTACCGCCTTGGCACCACGCATGGCAGCCTCCATCATCGCATCTTGCTGAACGCCCTTGCCGTCATCGGAAAAGCCCGCACACAGCGGAGCAAGCGCGTCAAAGTCCACCAATTCTCTTCCCGCCAGCCCCATGGTAATGGCCGCATAGGGGTGCACTCTGACGGTGGCATCACGTTTGATAATATCCCACTGTGCACCGATATTCTCTACCGTATCGGGAACAGGGTCAAGATTTGCCATAGAAAAGACGTCGGCGTAGCCACCGCGCGCTGCGGCAGCAGTGCCCGTGGCGATCGATTCTTTATAAAAAAACCCCGGTTCTCGCAAATGTACGTGTACATCACAAAAAGCCGGAAACATATAACAATTGGAAATAGAAATATCAGCGGCGTCATTCTGCTGGGAAGGGTTCGCCGCGTCGTAGGTCATAGCTGCAAAAGAAAGTTGGGTGCCGTCAACGGAAACAAAACGCCCGTTATCGTAGCGCTTGCATTTCTCAAAGGTCACCTGCATACGTTTACTCATAACCGTCCTCCTCGTTCTCATTCGCGCTGCAAGGCTTGCCGCACGGCAGAAAAAAAGCCTCGCCTGACAGTTGCATGGCAAGGTTACATTACGCATCAGCGTCGGTAAACCGCGCCCGCTCTATATCCCATATATTATACCACATCAAAGCGCGCTTGTCAAGTCAATCGGGCTGAAAATAATATACAAATTTCCGACAAAAAATCAGCAATTTCTCTCCGCACTCCTCGCCAACGTCAAAGCTGCGCAAAGGAGTGCGGAAAATCGAAAATATTACATTATTTAACCGTAGTAATACAGCAGATGCGGTTTCCCTGCTTGGTATCAGATCGATAAACTGTCAAAACCTCGCCATGGTACTGCGTGCACATCATATCATTCTCTCTTTTGTTTTGATTACTCAGAGAGCAGCAGCGCTTTTGTATCGGTGAAGATCTCCCGCCCGATCAGCTGTGCGAGAAGTGCCTCTGTATATGCGATCCGTTCCTCAATGGTGGCAAAGGTCGGAACAAAAACGATATTGGGATGTCGTTGCCAGATGGCACGGGTCTTTGCCTCCAGCGCCGCCATTTCGTCCGCCTGCTCGACACGAAATTCGTTACCGTCGGTCAGACATTGGCTGTGGAAGGGCTCGAAATACAGCACGGCGGTATAACGGTGCATCATCTCATCCGGAGATTGATCGGTCATCTGTCCGACCTGCTGCTCGTTCAGATAAATGTAAGCATCTGCCACGCCACGGTCGGAGATTTGTATCTTCAGCGGAGCATCGCTGCGAAACAGACGCTCCATGCCGCGATCCTCCTCCATATATTGCCACAGCGACACCTGATACTGAAACCAGACGGGGTCGCGCCGCGAGAGCGTTGGGTCACGGGGGAGCAGCTTGGTCGCCGCCTCCTCGATAAAGGAAATGCATACACCCGGCAGCAGCTGCCCTTCCCTTGCCCGCAGAGCCTCAAACACCGAGGTCTTTCCCGAGCAAGGGCCACCGACAAAGGCTATATTTTCCAGTTCACATGAGATGCGCATCCGGGTCTCTCTCCTCCGTTCGTGAATGATTCAGAATCGTCATCGCTCCTCGCGGAAATAAGGAAGTCCGAGTGAGGCAGGCGGCTGATTCTCGCGCTTTTTGCGTACGCTGGTAACAATCAAAACAATGATGGTAACCACATAAGGCAGCATCTGCAAAAGCGGCGTTGCGCTCATATCCAACTTAATACCGAGCAGCGTGGGAATGTGCGAGCCGGCAAGATACAAAGCACCGAAGATGATGGAGCCGATGATGCTGATGTGCGGTCTCCACAAGGTGAAGATAACAAGGGCGATGGCAAGCCAGCCAAGTGCCTCGATGCTCTTGTACGCCTCAAAGGAACCGGAATAGTCCATGATATAGAAGAGACCGCCAAGAGCCGCGACACCGCTGCCAATGCAGGTGGCTACATATTTATATGCAGTGACATTGATACCCACTGCGTCTGCCGTTGCGGGATTTTCACCCACGGCGCGCAGATGCAGCCCAACGCGCGTACGCGTCAGCACAAACGAGGCGATCAGCGCGATCACGATGGCAAGATACACCATTACACCGCAATATTTCAACGACGTCGTGCTTTCCGCAAACGGAAAACGGAAATAATCCAATGCATACAGATACTGCATGGCATTGATCGCCATGCCCGACATAATAAATTTCGTCGTACCCACGCCAAAGGTGGTCATGGCAAGCCCCGTCACATTCTGGTTCGCTTTGAGTGTCACAGTCAAAAAGCTGTAGATTGCACCCATCAGTACGCCACCGATAAAGGCCGCCAGAATGGCGATGATAACGATCAGTACGGGGGGAACGGCAGTGCCGTACATCATCTTCAGCGCCAGCGCACCACAAGCACCGCCCATGCACATAATACCGGGAATGCCGAGGTTCAAATGACCTGCCTTCTCCGTCAGGATCTCTCCCGTACAGCCGTACAGGAAGGTCATTCCCAAAGGAATGGCAGTAAGCAAATAATCCAAAAACATATTCATTGTGCATTGCCTCCCTTCTTGGCGCTCGTACGGAATTTCAGTTGATAGCCAATGAAAAATTCACAGCCGATGATAAAGAACAGCACGATACCGACCACCATATCCGGGAACGATGAATCGATATTAAAGGTCGTGGTGATCTGTGCCGCCCCCTGATCCAAAAACGTCACAAAGGCGGAGGTTCCGATCATGATCAGCGGATTGAACTTCGCCAACCAGGAAACCATGATCGCGGTAAAGCCCATACCACCGACCGTGGTGGTGGTAATGGAATGATCCAGCGCACCGACGATCAAAAATCCGGCCAGACCGCAGATAGCCCCCGAGACCAGCATGGTACGGAGGATCACCTTACCCACACCAATGCCGATATATCGGGCGGTGTTCTCGCTCTCACCGACAACGGCGATCTCATACCCCTGCTTGGTATAATGGAGGTAGATATACACCAGTGCGGTCAGCACCAGCGTAATGAGGATCAGCAAAAGATACTCGTGCCCGATCACGGGAAGATGACCGACAGACAGCGCGCCCAGAACGCTGGAGCCGCTGGGTGTCCAAAGCACCAGAAAATAAGCAACCAACCCTGTTGCAACGTAGTTCATCATCAGCGTGAACAGTGTTTCGTTGGTCTCCCATTTTGCCTTGAAAATGGCGGGGATTCCGCCCCAGATGGCGCCCGCAAGCACCGCTGCGATCAGCATCAAAATCAGCAAAAGACCGTTCGGGCAGCTGCCGCCCAAATAATGCGCCACCGCCACAGCAGCCAGCGCGCCGACCAGCGTCTGTCCCTCCGCACCGATATTCCAAAAGCGCATACGGAAGGCAGGTGTCACTGCAAGAGAAATGCAAAGCAGCACCGCAGAATCCTTGGCAAATTTCCAAAGGCGTCGTACGGAGCCAAAGGTGCCGTCCACCAGCGTTTTGACAAAATCAAAGGGATTGGCATCGATCAGAAAGATCGACAGGATCGAGCAAAGCAGTAGCGCCGCAAGCACCGCTGCCACGCGAATCATCATCGCCTTCGGGACGGGAATCGTATCTCGTTTCACCACGTGAAACAAAGGCTCGCTGGTATGATTTTCATGCGTTTTCACGATTCGTATCCTCCTTTGATTCCTGCTTTTTTTCAAATGTATGCTCTGTCTTGGTCATCAAAAGACCAATCTCCTCTTTGGTCGCACGCTTGCCGTCAACAATACCGGTCACGCGTCCCGCGCAAATAACCATAATACGGTCGCAAAGCTCGACCAGCACGTCAAGATCCTCTCCGACAAAAATGACAGCAACGCCCTTTTCCTTTTGCTTGGTCAGCAAGCCGTAAATGGTATAAGAGGAATTGATATCCAGACCACGCACGGGATATGCCGCCATCAGCACCGTAGGCGAGGCGGCGATCTCTCGCCCGACCAATACCTTTTGCACGTTACCACCCGACAAGCGACGAACGGGGGTATGGGTACTCGGTGTTGCGACCTCCAGCTCCTGCACGATCTTCTGCGCCAGATCCTTGGGCTTTTTACGGTCAACAAAGATCGAATGTCCCTTTCGATAGCTGCGGAGCATCATATTGTCGATCAGATCCATGTTACCGACAAGCCCCATGCCCAATCGATCCTCGGGGACAAAGGAGAGGCGAACGCCCAGCTCACGGATGGCAACGGGATCCTTATCACGAAGATCCTCGCTGTCTCCCGTTTTGGGATTGTGATAAATGATCTTCCCCGTCACAGGATGGCAAAGTCCCGCGATCGATTCAAGCAGTTCCTTTTGACCGCTGCCCGCAATTCCCGCAATTCCGAGAATCTCTCCTGCACGGGCTGTAAAGGAAACATCGTCCAGAACCTTGATTCCCTCCGCATCGGTCAGATTCAGATGCTGAACCTCCAATCGATCGCAGACGTTCTGCGGCTCGGGACGATTGATGTTCAGCTCTACCTTTTTGCCCACCATCATTTCGGTCAATTCCGAGGCAGTGGTCTTGGCGGTATCCACCGTTGCAATATGCTCTCCGCGGCGAAGAACGGCAACGCGGTCGGAGACGGAAAGCACCTCATGTAGCTTGTGCGTAATGATCATGATCGATTTTCCGTCCTCACGCATACGGCGCAGCACGTCAAACAGGCGCTCCGTCTCCTGCGGGGTGAGGACCGCAGAGGGCTCGTCCAGGATCAGAATATCCGCACCGCGGTACAAGACCTTCAAAATCTCGACCGTCTGCTTTTCGGAGACCGACATCTCATAAATCTTCTTCTTGGGATCAATACGGAAACCGTATTTCTCGGAAATTTCCTGAACACGGCGATTGACGTCCTTAATGTTGTATTTACCCTCGTCGTGAACACCCAGGGCGATGTTCTCTGTCGCGGTGAAAATATCGACCAGCTTAAAGTGCTGGTGGATCATACCGATACCGTAGCGGAAGGCATCCTTGGGCGAACGGATGATGACCTCCTGACCGTTCACGGAGATCGTACCTTCATCGGGGTAATAAATACCTGCGACCATGTTCATCAGTGTTGTTTTACCACAGCCGTTTTCACCGAGGATCGAAAGAATCTCCCCGCGATACACCGTCAGATCGATGTTTTTATTCGCCGCCAGTGTACCGAAATATTTGGAAATGTTTTTCATTTCCAATGCAACCGATTGGTTCATGAAGTTCCCCTCCAAAAGAAAAAAATATCTCTAACAAATACAAAGCAACATATCATAACGTACGCTTTGGTAAATTGCTTCATAATCGTAAAAACGCAAAAAGCCCGGACAAGCGAAGTATTGTGACCTCGCTTGTCCGATTTGCGGAAAAATTATTCGCTGACAGGCTCGTAAACCTCGTTGATCAGCTCAATACCATCAATTCTGATATCAAAGTAAGGAGCACTGCGATACTCCGACTCGTGGAAGTAGCCGTCCTTGATCGCCTCGGTATCGGGAGTGTAGTCAGCATCGGTATCGACGTCAGCCATATAGGAGGTCTTAGTCTCGCCGCCGACCGTGAAGGTGGAGGTGTCGAATACGTGCAGCTCGCCGGAAACCAGCTTTGCCTTGACCTCGTCCAGCTTTGCCTGCGTACCCTCGGCAGCGACCGCGGTGTTCAGATCGGTCAGAGCGACGGAGTCGGTGGAGATGGTACCGGTCCAGTCAACCGCGATCTCGGTGCCGTCCATGATACTTCTGCAGATGTAAACAAAGTAAGGCGTCCAATCGATCTTGGAGGAAATGATATAGGTGTCAGGGCAAGACTGTACAGTGCTGCCGTTGTAGGAAACGTTGGGAATGTTTCTGTCCTGGCACGCGGTGGGAGCACCCATGGAGTCAGCGTGCTGGGAGATCAGAACGCAACCGTTGTTGATCAGAGCGATCGCAGCGTTCTTCTCAAGATCCTCATTGTACCAAGAGCCGGTGAACTGAACCTCCATGGTCACGCTGGGGCATACATACTTTGCACCCAGATAGAAGGAGGTGTAGCCGGACATAACCTCAGCAAAGGTGAATGCACCGACATAGCCCATCTTCGCCTGATCGGGCGTGATCGTGCCTGCCTCGATCATCTCGTTGAGTTTCATACCTGCGGCAACACCTGCAAGGAATCTACCCTCGTAAATGGAAGCGAATGCATTGTGGAAGTTGGAGAGTTTCTCAGTGTGAGCCATGGTACCCGTCGCATGGCAGAACTGAACGTCAGGAAATTCCTTTGCAGCCTTGAGCAGGTAGGTCTCATGACCAAAGCTGTCTGCAAAGATGATGTCACAACCTTCGTCAACGAGGTCAGCAGCAGCCTCGTAGCAAGCATTGGACTCGGAAATGTTTTTCTTGAAGATCACTTGATCTTTTTCCAGACCGAGCTGCTCTGCGGCACGATTAACGGCCTCGATAAAGTTCAGGTCATAGGTGGATGCTTCATCGTGAAGCAGGATGACACCCAGCTTGAATTCATCTTCGGTTTCGCCGCAAGATGCCATGGTAACACACATTGCAGCAACCATCAAAACAGCCAGGCACAGGGAAAGCACTTTTTTGAACATCTCAATGTTCCTCCTCTTATTTTCCTATCTGAAAACGGTAGTTTAATACGATTTTTTGGCATATGGATTCCGGGGCGTCAGACACCCAACACCCGCACGACAAAAAACGTACGACATATTATAACATGAAATCCCCGTTTTGTCAATCAAATATTCACAATTTGATAAAAATTAATTAATAATTTCGTATGGTCGCTCTTCTGCAACCGACGCAAAAAAATCCGCCCCGATCAGGGCGGATTGTACATCCGGGTCGGAGGTATCCGTGCCGTATTCTTGTGCGACGGCAATTTTCTTAAAAATCAATACGTATATTCAAAACCGTATGTTTCCAAAAAGGCAGCATATTCCTCATAACTAAAGCTGTAATTATCAATAAGGTAATCTCCCTCACTGACGTAGATCCCGCAAGCGGATATCAGATCATATTCACCGTTTTTATAATTCACCTCGAAAATGACCCCCATAACCGTGTGTGCCGGCGGTGTAAAATAAGACATCGGCATACGTGCGATACCATTTGAAAATTCTTCATAACGCGCAGGATCAATCACACCCAGATCAAGCGATTCATCGCTCATCCCATCCCAGTATCGAACCCGAATTTCTTCAATTTGGCCGACATCCTGTGACAGCACAAAGTATTCAACGCCCCCAAACAGATATTCACAAGCAATCGCCGACCATCCTACACTCAGAGCACACGCCAAAAGAAATGCGATAACGATGATGATTGTTCTGACAGATTTCTTATCCTTCCCCATATATCATATCTTCCCTTATAAAAGTTCGTGCTCATTTCTTCCGCTTGCGCAGCAGATATTCATCCAGCTTTTCCTTGATATTATCAGGAATTTCGCGGCTGACCGGGCAGCAAGCGGCATTGACCATGCGATCGGCAAAGGCCGTGATAAATTCGATATCCCGCTGCAGCTGCGACGTCTTGAGCACGGCTGCCGTGTCGTAAGTCGTGTGGATGGGAGCGATCTCACGTCCCGTCGCACGGGCAAAGGAGACCGCGGGGACACCGTTGTCTGCAAACGGAGTGGAATCGCTGGAATATACGTCCTGATATGCCTTCACCTGAAAGCCCAGCTCGTTGCCCATGTAAGTAAGATAGTGCACCAGTGCCATCTCACAGGTTGCACAAGCAATAAAATGTCCCATGATACTGCCCAGCATATCCAGATTGATGACGAAAGCCGCCCGCTCCAGCTCCTCCTTGTGTGCCGCGCAATACGCCTTAGAGCCCAGCAAGCCCCGCTCCTCACTCCCGCAGAAAATAAAGCGCAGAGTATAGCGGTGAGGATGCTCGCTGAAATATTCCATCAGAGAGAGCAGTCCCACGCAGCCCGACATATTGTCATACGCCCCCTGCGAGAGCGAGGTGGTATCGTAATGGGCGGTGAAGATGATCTGCTCCTCCACCTCGCCGGGAAGATCGACGATGACGTTGTGGGAGATTCCTTTGTACTCCTCCTGCCTGAGCGTGATTTTTGCCATCTGCGCATCATTTCTGATCAACGTCACCGCATCAGCGGCGTGCAGATTGACCACAGGGATCTTGACGCCGCCCGAGACGTAGGAACGCAGCTCACGCCGATCGATCGCATTGTCCGTGTGATTGACATCGCCGTTGTAGGTGATCAGCCCCAGCGCACCGTTTTTCAAAAGATCCTGATACCGCCAATATCCAAGATATCCGTCCATGAGCACAATGTTTCCGCGGCAGCAGGACAGCGAATAACGGTCACCCTCGGTCAGATAGTACAGTGGCGCCTCCACCTCCCCGGAGCCTGCGCACAGATATCCCTCGCATCTTATCTCGCGACCGTCCACCGTCAGCGTCGCCTCCTGCATGGTCGCCATCTCTACTTCAAAGGATTCAAGCCTTGCCTGCAGCCCCAGCTCGGCGCAAAGTTCCTGCAAATACATCGCCGTTCGCAGCTCCTCTTCGCTGCCTCCCATGCGTACATATGCCGTTTCTGCAAATATCCTCTCGATCCACTCTGCTCTCATATGTTACGATCCTCTCTTTTCTGTCACTCATATATTCCACCAATCGGTGGCTACCGTCTCATTATAACATGGTTTTCTTTTGCTGTCAAGAGAAAAATGGGAGGGCTACAATCTCCGGAGTCTCCCAAAGTATCTTACATGAACAACGTATCTTCTTTTGAACAAGAGGCGCAGCCAATGGCATCGAGTCAAGCACCGCGGGTCGCTGTACGCATCAAGCGCGCTTTTTCGCGCTCTGCCGCAGCGACGGCACGTTCTCCTTCTGTAAGAGCCATTGGCATGCATATTCATAAACCTTTCACATGATTTATAATCTCCGTTCCCCTTATAATTCTAAACTTTTGTGTTATATTCAGAGTTACTCTTCAAACTGCTCTTCGTCATTTATATAGTAATGCGCCTGCATATTAAATAGTTCTGCATAATTTCCATTCAAATGCATAAGTTCGGTATGCGTACCGTATTCAACGATTCTCCCCGCTTTAAACACAGCAACCTTATCGCAAAATTTGGCACTTGAAAGACGATGTGAAATATAAATAGCTGTTTTTCCACGAACTAATTCATTGAATCTTTGATACATTTGATATTCAGCACGAGGATCCAGTGCGGAATTGGGTTCATCTAAAACAACGATTGGTGCATCTTTGTACAATGCACGGGCAAGAGCAATCTTTTGAGCCTCTCCTCCGGAGGGCTCAAAACCATCAGGCTCGAAATCCTTGTATATGTGTGTATCAATACCCTTATCAAGCTTTTCTAATTTATCAGAAAACCCGCTCAGTTCAAGACACGCTTCAACTTCTTGGTCGCTTTCCGGTTCTTTACCACCTAAAACGATATTCTCTTTCAAATCAAACGAAAATAAACAAAAGTCCTGAAAAACCGCTGAAAGTATTGACTGATACTGATCATAATCTATATCGCGAATATTCATACCATTCAATAATATCTCGCCCGATGTGGGATCATACATTCTGGTTAATAATTTTACGAAAGTCGTTTTTTCCGCACCGTTTTCGCCGACCACAGACAATTTCTCGCCACTATGTATTGTAATATTAACATTTTCCAGTGCGCATTCTGATTGTCCCGCATATCTGAAAGATACATCTTTAAATTCAATCGTATAGGGGCCTTGAGGAAGAGGCAAGTTTTCTCCTTCTCTCATTGTAGCAGGAATATTCATATATTTTTTTAGCTCATTATAATAGGCACCGAATTGTTTCATATCTAAGATGCTACTCATAACATCGTTCATAGCTCCCGAAAACTGTGCTAAAGCTGAAAAATACATCGTAAATTCACCGATTGTAATCGTATTCAAAACTATTTGCAAAGATAAATATCCATACGATATTGCTTCCCGAATGAAAGAAACGAAATTGTTGAAATAACGGGCTTTATTAAAATCTTTGGTTTGCTTAACATAAAAATCGTTGGAAAGGCCAAGATGTGTTGATATTTTTGATATCAGTTTATCTTTGAAATTATACAATCTAATTTCTTTTCCATACGAAAAATCTTCATTTAGCCCCATATAATATCCCGTTTTTCTCTCAATTGGGACTTTCTCCATATCCCATTTTACATAATCTGCACGCACCTTTGATTCAAAAAAGCCGCTAATCAAAACAATTGCTACAAACGCCAGAACCACAAATATGTTTAATGTAGAAAGAACCGCAATCAATCCTGCAAAAACAAATATCTTGCCGATAATATTGATAGCACTATCTAATGCCACACCAAATCCTTGTCCATTGGCATACAAAAATTGTTGCGCTTTCTCTTTGGCATCCAAAAATTCTGGGTTCTCCAACTGTTCAAGATCACACAATGACAATTTTTCTGCCATATAAGTCTGAAATTTTTGAAAAACCACGCCTTTCGCGGTGAAGCACTTTCCTCTCAAGAAGATAATGATTAAACCACCGATAAGATTGTAACCGACAAGTATACCGATCAATGCTACAAGTGTATTTACGCGTCTACTACTTGCCAATTCATCAATAATGTATTTGGACATAACCGTAGAGAATAACGGCATCGATGCTGTAAATAGTTGCAATACGGATATGTACACAATATACATTTTGTTGAATTTCCAAATGTACTTCAATAAAAAACTAAAGCTTTTAAGCATCTGCACTTTTTCTCCTTTAAATGGGAATCTGTTTCATAATTCATCTTGTTCTTTCCCCATCCAATGCAATGATAGCACACAATCAAGACATAATCAACGGCTTGGGATAATCAACGGTTTTTAGGGATAATTGCAAAAAACAGAACCACCGCTAATCCTTCACTTATGCGAAAAGCGGTGGCTGTATCTATTGATTATACGGGTAGGTATCCATCGGAAGCATAACCTGCACGCCAAACATGTCGTCCTCCTCAAAATAATCAACCATACCTTGATATTTTTCAGCGGTTGCTTCTACGATTTGGTGACCAAGTCCATGCACGTCCGGCTCCTTTTTGGTTGAGAGCAATCGTTTATTGTCTTTTAACACAGACTGCTGGATCGTGTTCTTACAGATGATCATGCGATTCGCATTCTTTTGT
>JAFTJZ010000058.1 GCA_017456145.1 Clostridia bacterium | reverse complement strand
TATTGTTCATTCTTTGCCTCGGCAAAGAACGAACCAAGAAACCGACTTAGGGACTCCGCCCCTAAGGACCCCGCCCATCTCGCGTGCTAACGCGGTCTTGCGACCGCTGATACGCACGCGGTTATCGCGGTTCGGAAGTGTTGCTTTTCGTCGTGGGAAGGCCACGACGAAAAACATGGTATCGCTGACGGGAAGAAAGAAGAAATCCCGAAAAGGAGGATTTTTCCCAAAAAGTCCTTGGAGGGTGCGAGACGACGCCCCGCTCTTCTCGCGGTTCGGAAGTATTGCTTTTCGTCGTGGGAAGGCCACGACGAAAAACAAGGGGGTGTTGACGGGAGGAAGGGCAAGCTCTTGAAGTTGAGGGTGATTTGCAAAGGTTTCCGGCGGAATTTATTCTTCTCCGAAGACCTTGGGCAGGGTATAGAGGGCGTCGTTCCCCTCGCCGATCTGCACGAGTCTCCACGCACTGATGGTGCCGAGAAAGCGAATCTGTGAAAAGGAGGTATCTCCGGAGAATACCATAGCGCTGATATAATTGACCGAGGCGTGAACGGTTGCCGTCGGGCAGTTTCGCCCCAAGGGATAAGCGATCAAGGCGCTCATGTCACGGCTGTAGAGCACACCGTCAAGCGAGCAAAATGCAGCATTGGCATCGGCAACACAGAATTGCACGATCTCACTGCACCCTCCGAAGGCGCGCGCCCCGATGCTGCGCAGCGTAGCGGGGAGCTGAACGGCTTTAAGCTGCGTGCAGCCGAAGAAGGCATCTGCTGCGATGGCGACGACTGTATCACCATCGGGGCTACGCTCGGGAATCAGCAGGCACGCGTCGGTGCAATTGCCGATTCCTTCTATCACACAGGTGCCGTTACCGTAGCTGCGATAAAGCAGACCAGCGCTCCCCGAGAGAACGATCTGCTCTACGACGATCACGGGATCGCTCTGCTCGGGGGTGCTGTCGGGTGCCGGAGTGGTTGCGGTGAGGGTATCGGGCGTGGGGACGATGGAGTTCTCCGTATCATCGATCTCCGGCTCAGAGGAGGTTGTCGTGTCGGCGATCAGGTCGTCTACGGGCGGCGCAATATTCTCGTTTCCCGATGCATCTTCCTTTTTCGGCAGATCGGGGAAAAGAGGGGACGATGGTTCTTCGGTAGGGGAATTGTCCGTTGTTGGATCCTGTGGCGATTGTGCGGGGATGTCGTTGGCGGCAAGCAGATCTGGTACAAGGGTCAGGACGACCAGCAAAAGCAAGACGGAAAAGAACAGCACGATGCCAAGGGCAACCAGATAGTGCTTTTGGTTGACGGGCATGATCAGCGGTACGGGCAGCTCGCTTTGGCTGTCGGCGCGATTCTCGGGAGCAGGAGTGGGGTGACGTTTCATGATGAAAATCCTTTCTTTTTCAAAATTCTTTGCTTGATCCCGCAGAGATCTGCGGGCTTGCCTATACCATACCACGTCATGCGCCGTACGTCAAGAAAAAGTGTTCGACCCATCCGTCCCACACCCGACACCGTGCGACACGGACGGGCATCAGCGGACACTTCCGCGCATTATTCTTGGTGTCGTGTCGAATGATTTCCCGTGTCGGGGGCGATTTTCGTTCCTCGCTCGGTTCTTTTTTTACATCATCTTTGTGCTGATGCGTAAAAATTATCACAGAACCTTGACAAATCGGGAAAAATGTGATATGATAAACTGAATGATTATGAATACCGTTTTGTATAAAAAAGAAAGGAATATCACTATGCATTGGTCAGAGGAAATCGCGCAAAAGGTTATCGCGCGCAATCCCGAAAAGGAAGAATACGTCTGTGCTGCGGGCATCAGCCCCTCCGGCTCGGTCCACATCGGTAATTTCCGCGACATTGCCACCTCGCTGATGGTTTGTCGCGCGCTGGAGAAGGCGGGGAAAAAGGCACGCCTGCTATTCTCTTGGGATGATTACGATCGTTGCCGCAAGATCCCCGTCAACGTACAGGCGGTGGTCGGCGACAGCTATGACAAATATATCGGTACGCCCTACGTGGACATCCCCGACCCTTGGGGCTGCCATGAGAACTATGCCGAGCATTTCAAGGCAGAGTTTACCGCATCCATGGAGCGCATGGGTATCACTATGGACTATCGTCATCAGGCGAGTATGTACCGCTCCGGTGCGTACACCAAGGACATCATCGAGGCAATGAAGAAGAGAGGGGAGATTTTTGAAATCCTGGACTCCTTCAAGACCAAGGATCGCACCAAGAGTGAGGAGCAGCTGGCTGCCGAGCACGACGCAGAGAAGGCGGTTTACTACCCTGCCTCCATCTTCTGTCCCGTTTGTCACACCGACTTCACCACCATCACTTCTCTCTCCGAGGACTGCACCGAGGCAGAATATACCTGCCGTTGCGGGCATCACGGACATTTCAACTTCCTTGAGGATTTCAACTGCAAGCTGGGCTGGAAGATCGACTGGCCGATGCGTTGGAGATACGAGGGTGTTGATTTTGAGCCGGGCGGAAAGGATCACGCCGCTCCCACAGGCTCCTATTCCAACGGTAAGCAGATTTCCAAGAAAATCTTTGGCTACGAGGCTCCCCTGTTCCAGGGTTACGAGTTTATCGGTATCAAGGGCAGCACGGGCAAGATGTCCGGTTCGACAGGTCTGAACCTGACGCCCGACACCATGCTCAAGCTGTACGATCCTGAGATCATTCTCTGGCTGTACTCCAAGACCGAGCCGACAAAGGCGTTTGATTTTTGCTTTGACGACGGCATTCTGCGCCAGTATTTTGAGTTCGACAAGATGTACGACGAATATATGGCGGGCAATGCCAACGAGTTTAACGCTGCCATTATGTACAACTGTACCGTGAAGGGGCACACTCCCGAGAGAGTTCCCATGGGTCACATGGTGCAGCTTGGTTCGATCGTTGACTTCAATGAAAATATGCTGGAGACCGTCTTTGAGAAGATCGGCACGCCTTACAAGAAGGAGCAGTTTGCCGAGAGACTGCAAAGAGCCAAGTTCTGGTTGGAGCAGTGTGCGCCCGATCAGGTCAACAGACTGCGCGCGGGTCGCAATTGGGAGGTCTATAATACTCTTTCCGATGAGGAAAAGCAGGAGATCGCGCTGCTGCATGAGGTCATTGTCAAGGGCGGCTACACGCTGGACGAGCTGAATACGACGCTTTACGCCATCCCCAAGCAGGTGTATGGCACCGACGTGGACGACAAGACCATGAAGGGCTATCAGGGCACCTTCTTCAAGAACGTATACAAGCTGCTGATCGACAAGGAAAGAGGTCCTCGTCTGTATCTGTTCCTGTATGCCATCGATTCTGCCCGCTACGTGGGACTTCTGGATTTCTCCACGCCCATGACCGAGGAGGAGGCGCATCCCGTGGTGGAGGAGGTTGTCGAGGAAAAGCCCGCTGTGGTCTACGGTGACCCCGACCCCGTTGAGCCGATCAAGGAAAATATTGTGACCATTGATGATTTTGCGACCATCGATCTGCGCGTCTGCGAGATCGTCAAGGCACAGGAGATCCGCAAGTCGCACTCCTGCCTCAAGCTGACCTTGAATGACGGCATCGGAGAGAGAGTGATCGTTTCGTCCATCAAGGCAGAATACAAGTGTGAGGATTTGGTGGGCAAGAAGATCATCGTCATTGCCAACCTCAAGCCGAACCGCATCACCGGCGTGACCAGCCAGGGTATGCTGCTTGCCGCGACCAATAACGCTTGCGGCTGCAAGGTCATCTTTGTGGATGACAGTGTCCCTGCCGGCACACAGATCAAATAAACCCAACATGGGGGGGTGAGTCAAATGCAAAAATGCATGAAAACTCACCCCGTTATTTTTGCTTTGCAGGTAAAAAACGCAAATTCCGCGCGCAAAAATGCCCACCGTCGGCTTATTTGCGCAGGGGCTGCGCTGTTGATGCGGCTCCATATTTTTTTAGAATGATCAGGCTTTTGCGAGCAAGCTTTTCTCTTCATCCCTGCCTTCCGTGCGGCGGAATGTTAGAATGTTATGTTCGCACAATTTCCCACTCCCATCAATAAAACACTTGACAATGCGCATAAAATATGGTAATATAATAATACCATTACCGAAAGGAGAGATATTATATGGACTCTTATCTGGTCAAAACCGTAGAACTCCGCAAGAACTACGGCACATTCACCGCCCTGCAGGGACTCAACCTCGAGTTGCAGAGCGGAAAGATCATAGGACTTCTCGGACCGAATGGCAGCGGTAAGACAACATTGATCAAAATTCTCGCGGGACTTTTGACCGCAAGTGAGGGGCAGGTGCTTATCGATGGAAAAGCCCCAGGCTATGAGACCAAAGCACTGGTTTCCTATCTCCCCGAACGTCCTTATTTCAATTCTTGGATGCGAGTGGACGAGTGCCTCTCCTACTTTGAGGATTTTTATACCGATTTTGATCGTACCCTTGCTGAAAAAATGCTCGCCGATCTGGGTGTCCCTGTCGACAAAAAGCTCAAAGCTCTGTCCAAGGGTACCAAGGAAAAGGTCCAGCTGGTGCTGGTCATGTCCCGCAGAGCAAAGCTGTATCTGCTGGATGAGCCCATTGCGGGCGTCGATCCCGTGGCAAGAGAGTATATCCTCAAAACCATCATTTCCGCTTATCATAGCGAGGCGTCCGTCATTATCTCCACCCACCTGATCACCGACGTCGAGCAGGTGCTGGATGAATATGCCTTTATCTGGAACGGCAGAATCGTCGAGCAGGGAGATATGCACAGCGTGCACCAAGAACGCGGCATTTCGCTGGATGATCACTTTAAGGAGGTGTTCCGATGCTTTCCAAACTCATAAAATATGATTTTCGCGCTCTTGCAAAATACGGAAAACCCATGCTTTTCGTCATGTTGGGCGTGATCGTTGTGGGAATGCTCAACGCATGGGGCACCGGTGCGCTGATTATGTACGTCACCTCACAGATCGAGGTCGATGGCTTTGCCGCACTGCTGATGATCTTGTCCATCCTTTTGAATGTGGTTATCATCTTTGCCTTGTGTGGGGCATTGGTCGCCATTCTCATCCTGACACTGGTGCATTTTTATAAATCCTTGGTCACCGATGAGGGTTATCTGACCTTCACCCTCCCCGTCAAGGCGAGCGAAATTCTTTTGTCCAAAATCATCAACGGTTTTCTCTGGCAGCTGATCTTCGGCGCACTGGCTGTTTTCGGCGTGTGTGCCATCTTGGCATTCGGTGTGGGAATGTCGATATTCCTGCCCGCCGCGCAGGCAGGCGAGCTTGCCGCACTTATGCAGGGCTTTACCGAGGGTTTGACCGAGCTGCAAGGGATTTTTGGTGAGCTTTGGGGCTCAAGCACGGCCTACACCGTCATTGTTTGGGTGCTAAATCTCTTGGTCGCATCGGTTTACGGTCAGCTGCTGTATTATACCGTCATTTTCTTTGCCTCGGTGGTTACGAATAAGAATAAGGTTCTGGTCTCCATCGGGTGCATTTGCGGTGCTTATTTTGCCAACGGCATCGTTAACAGCCTTCTGACGCTGTTCTCCGAGTTGTTCGGTTATGTGATCTCCTCCAACGATGCTTCGAACTTTATAGGGAGCACCATGACCATTATGACGTTGTTCTATGCCGGTATGAGCGTTCTTTTCTTCTTCCTGACCAAGTATATGATGGAGAAGAAACTGAATCTGCCGTAAAATAAGGAGGATAATTATGTATGGAAAAAACGTATGGCTGATCGCCGACGGGTTTATGAGCGACACCCAAAAGGGTGAGCACGTCAGTCACGAGTCGATCTGCGTGTTGAATCTGTCCGGTGAGACGGCGAACATCCAATTGACCGTCTACTTTGAGGATGCCGAGCCGCTGCGCGGACTGCACGCTACCTGCGCACACGAGCGCTCGCACCATATCCGCCTGGACCGCTTGGTGAGCGATGACGGGCGAAGGATCCCCAAAAATACCCCTTATTCGGTGCTGGTCGAGTCCGATCGCCCCATCGCCGTGCAGGTCTCCCGCCTGGACGTCACACAGCCCGAATATACCCTGATGACCACCATCCCTTATAGCGATTGAATCAAACAGCCCCCGACCGTCGCGGTCGGGGGCTGCCTTAGTTGAAAGGCTTTGGGGCTGCTTGATTTATAATGGCGTTGTATAGTATATACAGACGTGCTTGCGCCCACGATATTCGATCTCGTCGGTCTTCGGCAGCGGAATCATGCCGCACTTTTGCAGGACACGCAGGCTTGCAGCATTTTCCTCAAATGCTCCCGCCGTCACCCGCGCAAAGCCACGGGCGCGCAGATGTGCGATCACGGCGGAAAATGCCTCGGTCATGTAGCCGTGTCCCGAGTGATCCGGATGTAGAGCATAGCCCATTTCGATGGTGTCGCTGTCGATCTCGGTGTCGTTCATGATGCCGATCAGCGTGTCATCAAGAAATATGCCGAAAACGCAGTGATCCGCAGCAAGAGACAGCTCCCGCATACGTGAAAACAGGCGCGCGGCGGTCGTCTCGTCCGCAAGATCGGGAACCATGTAGGTCGCGTTGACCATTTTGTGGCGAAATAACGCGATCAGCGCCGCCGCATCCTTCTCCCGTAACGCAGAAAGTGTCAGACGGGGGGTACGTAAGGTGATTTTTTCGAGGGACATGTGGTGCTCCTTGTTGTGTCGGGAATGATGCTTTCATTATACCATAAAATCTCCGAATAGTCAATGGAATCGTGCTGCGCACGATGAAATCCTCACTACGTTCGGATGAAATCTTCGTCGTGCCGCCTCAGATGAAATGAAATCCGCCTATCCTACCCCGACGAAGTCGGATTTAGTTGAAAAAAGCACACATTGTCTTGGTAGACAAATGTGTGCTCTTTTCTTGCTTTATTACGGATAAAAGGTCGAAAATCGAGGTAAAAGCGAAGAAAAGGTCAACTGTTTAAGACCCATATGCCCCCAATAATGACAATAGTGCTTGCAAAATTCCAAAAACGAAAAGCGCGATTGATACAAATGTCAACACACTGCCAATTTTGTTACCCTTGCTTTTGAAATGCTTACCTGCAAAAAACATAGCTATACAAAGTGGTAAAAACATAAAGAAAGCAACTATACCTTGAACGCGTTGACTTGCCGTAAAATCAGGTATAATTTCGCTTTGAACGAGACTGCTTAACACTGAAAATCCAATAAGAAAAGCAATAAATATTGCTAAAGCAATTAATCCGATTTTTTGATTTTTATCAAGGTTTTTCATTTCGTGTTCTCCTTCGCCGTATTGATAGAAGATATATGCATTACTCTAATACTTGTGCAAGCGGAATGTTCAACCGCCGGAGGATAGACGTATCCCTTGGCGATGACGGGCGCAAAAAGTTGTCCGAGGTCTGTCGGTCTTTTGGGCCATGCTTGCAAACGAATTTATGTATTGACGTAATATTTGTCTTTTAATATACAATAACACACCATGTCAAATAATTGTCCGTCATATCTTTGTTTTGATTTTGGCAGTGTAATTTCATATTCAAATCCGCATTTTTCTATTACTCTCTTGGAACGGTAGTTTTCGGAATAATGAAAAGCTGATAACAAGTCAATTTCCAATTCATTAAAAGCGTACCTAATTACGCTTTTTGCCGCTTCTGTCATAATTCCTTGTCCCCAATAAATTGGAGAAAGAACAAAGCTGATGGCTTTGGCATAATACTTCCCGCGGTTATTATCGGGATTCAATTTTATTGCACCGACAACTTTATTTTCCGACTTCAAAACAATAGCCCAGTGATATTCCTGTGTTATATATTGATTTAATGCATTGACGGCATCATCCTTACTTATATGAGGATTCCAACCCGCCATTGAGGCAACTTTCTCATCCTTGGAATATTCATATAGATCTTCCAAGTCCGTCAGCAACCACGGGCGGAGAATGAGTCTTTCTGTTTCAAGAATGCTCATGAATTATTCTCCTTTGCTGTATTGATGGATGCAATCAGCATTCTACGGATAGAGCCGCAATCGTGTAAAACACTTTTGGCTATCTCGGGCGAAATGATATTCGCTTTTTGCGCGATCTCTATCCAATACTCTGTTTCGTAACACTCTTTGAGAGATATTTGCAATTTTGCAACAAAGTCGGCTTTGCTATGGGCATACTTCGCCTCTCTAATGTTAGCGCCAATACTTGTACCGCTTCTTTCAAGCTGGTTTGCTAAGGAATAGTGTCCTTTGATTCCGTCTGTCAAAGTCAAGATTTTGACCGCAAATTCGGTTGACAAATCCGCAAGCTTGTTTTCTGCCATTGTCATCACCTCTTTCGCCCATTATATCACAAAATTTCAAAATAGTCAATGAAATCGTGCTATGCACGATGAAATCCTCACTACGTTCGGATGAAATCTTAGGCGTTCCGCCTCAGATGAAATGAAATCCGTCCTATTTCTCCCCGCGAAGCGGGATTTCATCGCTGAGCGATTTCATCCACCGAAGGTGGATTTATCCCGTCCGCAAGGACGGATTTAGTTGAAAAAAGCCATTCGCTTACGCGAATGGCTTTTTTCATGTGAAGGGGCGATAAAAAAGATATTTCGGGGAGTTTTCGTATGGACTTGAACCCGTGTGTAACAAAGTGATTTTCAGCGGGCAAAAACATTTTTCCAATTATTTCGGTATCGAAACCTATGTAAATATTACTTTCTATTACGATTTTTGCGTTGTTTAATTTTACCTTCCCAAAAATCTGCGTTGTTGATGTAAATATCATAAAGATGTTCATAAGAAAGAATCCTGCGAAATCTTGCGCTACCGTAACGAGAAGGAATGGGCGGCTGAACAATGCCCAAGCATATTCCGAGCGCGACAACGACAAACCAATTTGGGATGTGGAACAAAACAAGAAAGGCAACAAAGAATAACGGATAATAGCAAGCAAGAACGATATAGGATAGCCACTTTATCGGCAGTATCTTGTTCCAAAAACGATATTCTATTGAGAAAGCGTCGAACACGGGAATGCGAACAATTCCCAATACAAGCCAAATCGCCATGAAGACGATTATTTGAGAAGTGGAGGCGCCCGGCGCATTTTTAAATGATATTATGTAAAGAGGGCATATGATGATAATTGCCGATATAACCAATATCGTAGGTAACAAAGAGGTAATGCCTTCTATACGGGTATCAATATCTTTTCTGTATTTTTTGATACGCGATAATAAAGATATCGGGACTTTTTCAAGAACAAGGTGTTTGGTACCTTGTGCGTAATATAAGATTGCACGAAATGCCCTTGAGGGATCACTTTTGTATCTCGGCTTTGAGTCAATAGCATATTCGATTTTTTCTATTGCTTCCCACTTAAGCATTCCTTTAGGGTGATGAATACCTTCTTCGTTAAGCACGCAAATAATTTTTCCGAAAAAGTGCTTATTCAGCACTCGAAGGATTAGGAAAGGCAAAGAAAAAACAACGACTACCAAAACCGATGTTCCGAAGGTGGATGGTAATTCGTATTGCCCGTACTTTCCCATAGCAAACGAAAATACAGTAATTGAATAAGGAATGGCGATCATTAAAGGAAACAAAAAGATAAGCGGAGCATTGAAGTACTGCCTTCGTATCTTTTTTCCGTCAATGCCTCTCAGCTCATTTTTCTTCATCGTTGCACCACCTTTCTCGGTTTTATTATATCACAAATTTGCGAAAAAAGCAATAGATTATGTAACTTCGGGGAGTTTTCGTATGGGCTTGAACCCATGTATAATATAAATGCTTTTCGCTATTCACTATTACTTATTACTTGCCAAGAATCGACATGGAGGTTTTAGTGAAGAGTGAAGAGTGAAAAAGTAAACTCGACAAGCTTCTGTAGAAACTTGTCGAGTTTTGGCAGGGGCAGAAGGACTTAAAGAACCCAAGCGTGCGCAAATGTTTGCGGTAAACCAAGTATAACGGAGCGCACGCTCTGGCGTAAATGATGCCGTGGGCATCATTTCGCGGGGCTCGGCGTTATAGGCTCGCTACGAAAAACAAAAAGGTGATGCTTTGCATCACCTTTTTGTTTTTGGCAGGGGCAGGAGGACTCGAACCCGCGACCCACGGTTTTGGAGACCGGTACTCTACCAACTGAGCTATACCCCTGTGTTTTGTTGCGGTTTCCCTCAACGCTCCCCATTATACCATATTGCAAAGAAAAAGTCAAGGGTTTTATTAAAAATAAATTGCGGATATTTGAAAAAAACGAGATATATTATGTAAACATTATATAATGTGAATGTCTATTTATCACAGACACATTTCGGATATAATTATATCACGGAAATATTATATAATGCAGAGGTAATATAATGAAACTGCGAATCCTTGATATCCTGCGCGAGAAGGGCAAGACCAAATACTGGCTGTATATACAATTGGGCTTGAGCTACCAGAATTTCAACCGCATCGTAAACAATCAGACCAAAAGCATCAAGTTTGAAAATCTGAAGGCACTCTGCGACATTCTGGAATGTACGCCGAACGATCTGTTTGAAGAATATTGTGAAGGTACACCGCATCATGACACAACCATGGCTTGACGACACGCACGACACGACGGATATTCTGTCAGGGCACCGTCCCATTACCTTTGATGCGGACATGGAAAATTACACCGTGCCGCAGTGGTCACGCGAGATGGATCTTTTGTTGATCGCCAAGAACCGCGTGATCGCCTCAACGGCTGCACAGGGAAGATATGCGGCGGGAGAACGCTTTTTTGCCCGCGACCCCTCTCGGTTTGCGTCATTGCTTGCAGTGTGCGAGAACGACGACGGCTTTTTGGCGTTTCCGTTTCTGCGCAGTGTGGCGTTGGTGTGCGGTGCCGCGGCGAGAGAGACCGAGCTGCTGCTGGTCGTGGTGGTACACGGCAACGCCAAGCGGACGCTGCGGCTTTTACAGCATTGCTTTTCAGACTGTGTGCGTAGGACAGATGCCGTGTCGGGCATTGGGGGACCACCGATTGGTGGACTGCGTCGCACCGATGAGGCGTTGTATCACGTCTTGCACGGATTGCTGTTGCGCTGCCGCCTGTTGCTTGCGGGGGCAGGGTGCTGCTCGGAGGTGAGCAACCGTGCACAGCTGACGGCGCTGCTGGTGGACAGGATGCACTTGGTGTGGGAGACGCTGGGCTTGCCGGCGCCCGTGTGCAGGGAAGAGCCGCTGCCGTTCCCATGCGTGGGAACAGTGAATCCTTGCGTGTTGACGGTGATGATGCTCTGCCTTGGGCTGGAGGTCTATGCGCAGGCAGAGCGGGGCGCGACGCTTTGCATGGTGTCGGATGACCGACGGCTTTGTCCGCATTTCGTTTTGTCAATGCCGCCGTCCAAGCAAGAGGCGGTGATGATGCGCGCCGTCTCGTTGCGGGAGAGCCTTGCCATTACGTATATATCGCACCTTGCACTGCGTCATGGAACAACGTTTGAATGTGATGTTGACCGCGGGGTGGAGGGGATGTCCCGTCTGCATCTGCGCATCTCGCCCCTTTGCCCGCGGTACGGTGATCTTTACGTGTTGCACTCGCAGGGGATCTTCTGGGATGAGCGATGACCTTACGGAGAACGGAAAACGTATAGGCGTCGCTGCCAAATACAGAGGATCGTCTCTTTTCGCAGCAGTAAATTTCAAGTTGCCGGCGTGATGAGAAGGAACAACACAAAATCGCCATATTTTGCTTGACATTTGGGGATGATTATGATATAATACTCCTTACCGCGTGACGGTATGGTATGAAATAAAGGAGAAATACACACAAATGGGCTTTTTGGAGTTGTTTTTCGTGGGTGTCGGACTATCGATGGATGCATTTTCTGTCGCGGTCTGCAAGGGATTGCAGATGCGGCGGATCCGCTGGGGACGCACATTGACGGTGGCGTTGTTTTTCGGCGGATTTCAGGCATTGATGCCTCTGATCGGCTGGCTGCTCGGAAAACAGTTTGAGCAATACATCACTGCGGTCGATCATTGGATCGCGTTTGGCCTTTTGCTGTTTATCGGCGGCAAGATGCTGCTGGATGTCTATCGCGAGAGCCGTGAGGCAAAGAATCCCTGCGAGCAGGAGAACGACGGGCGCGATGCCCCCTTCCGCATCGGAGAGCTGGCGCTGATGGCGCTGGCGACCAGCATTGACGCGCTGGCGGTCGGGATTACCTTCGCCTTTTTGAAGGTCAACATCTGGGGCGCGATTTCCATCATCGGTGTGACGACCTTCTTCCTTTCCATCGTCGGTGTCTTTATCGGCAATATCTTTGGTACCAAATACCAAAACAAAGCCACCATCGCAGGCGGTGTCGTGCTGATCATCATCGGTACCAAGATCCTGATCGAGCATCTGTTCTTTTCCTGATTTCCATCCGAGCATAAAAGGGGCTGTAGACCAAAGCATTCTCCACCCAACACGGGTGGGGCGAAAACCCATAAAATGATCCTTTTGAAAAAGCTTTTTAAGGATTCTTAAGGTGCTTTTTCTCGAAAAAGCACCTTAAGTGGGGTTTGGGGCAAAGCCCCAAGTCCTTGGGTCGACAAAGAGCGGGGCTGTTGCAAATCTTTATTTGCAACAGCCCCGCTCTTTGTTTGCAAGAAAGATATTCATACGGTCAAGGATGTTTTTTCAAACCAATCTCCGAACAGATGATCCTGCAGCCGCGTGAGCAGCGCGGGAGCCTTTTGTCCCACGGGAACGCCGTCAAGCTCGATGGCTTGGCAGCAAAGCAGCCCTGCGCTGGATACGATCAGCTCGTCGGCATTGCGCAGCTCCTCCATGGTGAAGGGACGCTCCTCGGTTGGGATCCCCAGCGCATGACAAGCGGTGAGCAGATGCGCCCGCCCCACGCCGGGAAGAATATAGCAATCGGCGGGAGGAGTGATAAAAACGCCATCCTTGAGCATCGAAATGTTGGAGTGAGAGCACTCGGTCACTCGCCCGTCGCGGTGCATAACGCACTCATCCGCGCCTGCAGCCTTGGCGCGCTGTGCGGTCAACACGCTGGGCAACAGACTCAGCGTCTTGATGTCGCAATACAAATAGCGTTTGTCCTCGGTGGATACCAGCCGCATGGCATTGTGACGGTCACGGATCTTCACCGGACGGAGCATAATCATCAGATTGGCACGACCCTCGCCGTTTTCGGGGTAGGCATGCTCTCGCAGCGCGCAGCCGCGGGTGGCTTGCCAGTAAACGAATTGTTCGCCGTCGTCTACCTTCCGAACCAGCTCGCACAGCAGCGTGCGCAACTCGTCACGGCCCATGTCAAGATTGAGATCCAGACGTCGCAGATTGCCGTAAAAGCGGGTCAGATGCTCTTCCAGCGCATAGATGATATGATTACGTGAATAGGCGGCATCGTAGATGCCGTCGCCGAAATAAAGCCCACGGTCGGTCATAGGGACCTTCATGTCTTCGATCAGTCCGATTTCGCCGTTGTAATAGCCAAGATTTTTCATGCAGTTTCCTTTCTTGGAGAGTTGGTCAAGTCGTTCGTTGATTTCATGTTCATTGACTATTATAGCACCCGCGCGCCAAAGTGTCAACAGATTTTTGAAAAAGATTTGCTTTTTTATTCCACCGCGATCTCCACAAGAGTGATGGTCAAAGAGCGGCAGCGCTTGTCGTTGTCACCGAAATGCAGCGTCAGCGCGTAGGTGTAAACATCACCCGCGGCAGCGTCATCCGGCAATGGAAGATTACACTGCAGATGCAGGGTGTCGCAGCCCTGAGCGCGGCTTTGGTAGAGGCAGGTCGGCCCGGATGCGAGCGCGACGCCGTTTTTCGCCACGGGCTGCAGGGAAAGCGACATGATGCGTGCATTCGCCGACAGCTCGCCGAGCAGCCGCAGCCCGTTGGCTGCAGTGGTACGGACATGGAGCGTGGGCAGCTCGCCACGGGAGATGTCCTCGGCAAGTGACACTGGAAGGAGCAGGGTCTGCTCACCGCTGCGCAGCTTGCCGTTCACGCTGAGCAGAGAGGCAGAGGGTGCCGTGTAAGCGCAGCTCCCCGCGGCGGGGTCGGGGCAGGCGGCGGGAATGTCTGCGTAGACGGGGATGCGGAAGACGCAAGCACTGTCCAGTGCACCCGCAGCGTCAAAGGCGGTATACAGCGAGCGCCCTTCGCTGAGCGCGGCGGGGATGTGCTGCATATATTGTCCCCAGAAACGGCGGGAGGAATCGGGGCTGACATTAAATTTTTGAAGATATACGGTGTTTTGATCGTTGTCGATGTAACGCGCCTTAATGGTCAGTGCGCCGCCCCAGATGGATTTTCCCACGGTGTTCCATGCGGCGTTCCCCCAGGTGGTTGCCATCTCGGGCGAGCCCTGCATGGCGCGGTTCATTGCCGCCTTGAGCACATGATAACGTCCTGTGCCCGAGGCGCTGATATTGAAGATGTTGTAGTAGCCGTTATAAGCGGCGAGAGAGGCGGGGGTGTCGGTGGCGGAGGATGCGCCGTCCGTACCGGCTGCCAGCCATGCGGCAAGGCGCTCACCTGCGTCGCCGCCGATGGTCATGCCGCCCTTGACGCCTTGCTCCTGCCGCGCGCGCACAGCAAGGTAGATGGGGCTGAGTCCCAGAGCCTCGGCAACCTCAACAAAGGTCTGGGCATAGGTCTTGCCGTCATCGATGACGCTGTTTTCCATAAACGAGCCCTTCAGCACGGCCTCCACCGCGACAAGTGTGTCGGCTGTGGGGGCGGTTTCAAAGCAGAAAAACTGGAAGATATCTGCCTCGTTGAAAAAGTTGCGGGGATCCATGAAATAAGCGACGGCATCGCGGGAGGCTTGGTAGTAGCCCGTGTCGTACAGAGCGGTGTTGCTCCCGTGGCGGTAAGGGGCATATGCCTCGGCTTTGGTGATCAGGCTGCGGGCGGGATTTTCGTCCACCTCCCAGTACAAAATCTGCTCCCATGCCTCGGGGACGAGCAGCGGCTCAAAGGTCCAGCTCGGATGGGAGAGAGACAGCGCGGCAAGCGGTACGGCGTAGCTTTCGGGAAAACCCGCGTCCATCAGCTGCTGCGTTATGCTTTCAAGATAAGCGTGGCTTTGTTCTGTAAAATCGTTCATTTGTGCGATCCTATCCTTGTCATCCGTATGCGTTCGATCGCCATCGGAGGGCTGCGCCGCGTTGCCCGTTGGAGAGAGCAGCATGGCCATGAGCAGCACTGTGGCAAGAGCGATGCGCGTAAGGGAGCGGCAGTTGCGATGTTTTTTCATAGGATATCAGCGCAGATCGGCCTTGGCTGCAGTCTTGGCAGCTGCGTAGGCGGCGACCATGATCTCGGTCAGGCGCACTGCCTCGTCGATGCCGTAATGCTTACCGTCCTTGCCGTCGCGGACACTCTGTACAAAGTAGGAAATGGGGGACAGGAAGTCAACGGACATCTCGTCCTTGGAATAGGTCTTACTGCCCTGAGCGGTGGTGACGGTCAGCTCGTGACCGACGACGCGCAGGCAGCCTGCCGTGCCGCTGATCTCCAGCGTGAATGGGTCGCACAATGAGACAAAGCCGGTCTCGGACACGCCGATGGCCCCGCCCTCAAACTCCAGAAGGCTGACCGCGTTATCCTCGACGGGGCGGTCGGTGACGTTGGTGAACGCGGAGGAGATGCGGGTGGGCTTGCCGAGAAAGTCGGCGAGCAGGTACATCGGGTGGGCACCGAGGTCAATCATGGCTCCGCCGCCGCACTGGGTTGCGTCATAAAAATGAGGAGGCAACCAGTCGCGGATCGAGCCGGAGTGTACGTTGCGCATCCGACCGTAGGTCAGTGTGCCGAGTACGCCCTGCTCACACAGCTTTTTTGCGGTAGCAATCGCGGGATTGGTCTGGTGGGGGAAGGAGATGGTAAAGCGCACCCCGTTCTCTCTGACGGCATCGCGGATGGCGTAGGCTTCTTCATTGGTCAAAGCCAACACCTTCTCGGTGAAGATGTGCTTGCCCGCCTTGGCGGCGCGGACGAGCAGATCGCCGTGCAGATTGGTGGGCGAGGAGCAAGCAACGGCGTCGATGCTCTCATCGGCAAGCAGCGCATCCACATCCTCGTAAAAGGTCGCGCCCAGATCGGCTGCCCATTTCTGTCCTCTTTCGGGAATCTCGTCCCAAACTGCGGTTACCTTAACACCCTCTTGGGCGTTGAATTCGTTAGCATAGCCCGTCGCGTGAACGTGCCAGCCGCTGAGCATTGCGATATTCATGATGTAGTCCTCCTTTTTGCCTTCGGCGACCAGGAACCTTTTTGAAAAAAGGTTCCTGGACCTCCAAAAACTTTTGAAAAAATGGCTTGGATATTGTTTTTTAGATTGGTTAAAGTTTTTGAGGATTCCCAAGGAACTTTTTTCAAAAAGTTCCTTGGGCGGGGGTTGGGGCAGAGCCCCAACTTCCCCGTTACTCCCCGTAAATATACTCCCCTTGACCCGATTGCAGCACCAGATCAAACAACGTGTAGGGATCGACGCACTTGACGGTGACACCTCGCTGCTGGGCGTAGGCGATGAATTTGTCAATCGCTTCGTTGATTGCCGTAGGACTCTTGTTGACGGCACGGTAGGCGGCGAAGTTGGTGCCGTTTCCCATGAGATATTCGTACATCTGCCGCGGGGTGAAATCGTCCCCCGAGGGAATAATCTCGTTCATCAAGTGCATGTATACGGTTTCGTTATTGTAAACGACCAGCTGCGTGGTGATGTCGTTGTGGAACGAGCCGACGGGTGCAATCTTTGCATACGCCTCCATGATCTCCTCGTTGATCTTGCATTGCGATGTAATGATAAAGCCGACGATGTCCATGTCGTACTTGGCAAGATACGGCTCATTGTATTCAACCCACGTGTCAAGATCGGGCAGCATATCGGGATTGATGTATCCCGCACCGCTATCACCCGTAACGAAATAGTCGTTCTCGGTGGCGTTCTCGTAAACGTAGTCAAATACCATCGGTACACGGTCGCCAAGGTTGGGATTGAATGCCCACATCAGCGGGTAACGTCCGCGATCTTCATCCTGCATGAAGAAGATCGGAACACTGGATTTGAACCATGCCGAGGAGTCATAATCACCCATGTAAATGGTGAAATAGTAGGTTTCCTCGTCAAATTCCTCGGTCAGTGGCGCTGTGGTGTTCTCATAGCTTGCGGTGGAAACATAATGTGTGTAGACTGAACCGTTGGTCATCCAGGCGGGGTGTGCAGCATCGGCTTCCTTGGCGAAGTTGTATTGCGTGATGGTTGCCGTAAATGCAAATTCCAGTTCGGTGGGATTGAGCTTGCCGCGGCTGCCGTAGTTGGAATACTTGAGGTACCAGGGCGGGAAGCCCATCAGCTTTGCCATCTTGCCGTTGTTTTTGTCATAAAAATATTGCAAAATGGTCTTGAGCGTTTTGGCATCCGTGCCCATGGGTTGACTCGGATCGTCACAGGGCAGCTCGTCCTCCACGCAGGTCAGATCAACGAAAAAGCACTCGTTGTAGATCAAATAATCGTGGCTGTAAAGCTGGTTCCAGTCGGGATTGGTAGACTGTGCTTTTTGGTACATCGGATTCTCGGCAACGGTTGTTGCGCCGTCAAGGATATAACCGATCATGGAGGAATTGACACGCTCTCCGTATTTTTCAAGTGCCCACAGATACGGATCGCATTTGATCGAGCCGGTGGAGGGAATATCGGTGTCGGCTATGGTCGTGCCTGCCTTACCGTCAAACATATCCACCAGAGAGAGCTTGACCTCCACGCCTTTTTTGGTCAGCCAGGTATACAGGCTGTTTGCACCCGTATCGTAGCGAACGGGCAGATAACCCTCGACCGAGCAAACGGTCGCTGCCACGTTGGCGGTAGCAGGGGCATTCGGGTCCCAGACGACCAAGCCGGCGTCTTTTATGGTGCTGCCGAAGACCTCCCAAACCTCTTCCCAGCGACCGAGATCGCGGCGCGTCTGCTTCTCCAACAGCTTGCCGTCCTCGGAAATGTAATCCAGCCAGAAGGCGTCAAAGCCGTCGAACATCTGATACAGATAAATGCCGGTGTTGGGGGCGTTTTTATTGACGCGTCCCTGCAATGAAGAGATCAGGCGCACCATGTCGTTGTATTCGACGGTGGATATCTCGTTATCCAGCACGCTTTTGATGGTGTGGATGACGAACAGCTGCGTGGGATATTTGAAGGTGAAGCTGCCCTCGTGACGAAGCGCAACGGGAATGGACAACGTACCGGCAGTCGCTGTGCGGACGTAGGTATCAATGAAATAATCGACACCGCGGGCGGTTGCCTGCTCGTTCGCACCGCCGATGTAGATCTTGTTTCCCTCGGCAATGATATAGTATGCGTTTTTTGGGGCATCGGACGGTATCTGACTGCTGATGGCACGATTGGTATCACCGATCACGATTTCGAAGATCGCATCGTTGTTATCTTGGTCATCCCAGTCTGTCGTGATGGGGAGCATGCAGCCGGTATACTCGCCAATGGCTTGGCGCAATTCGACAGCCGCCATAACGCCCTCGCCGCCACTTGCCCAAAGCTCCGGGCGGATGATGCGAAAGGTGCTTTCACCGTCCTTGATAATATCCAGCGTGGTTTCGGGAGCGGGGGGATCGTCAGAGGGCTCGTCAGACGGTGTTGGCTCGGGGGTGCTGCAGCCAAGCAGCAACACGGGCAGTAAAAGCAGCACCAAGGCGACCCATAAAATGCATTTTGTCATGGTAACCTCCTTTTGCCTTCGGCGACCAAGGGGGATTTTTGGAAAAAATCCCCCTTGGAACCCCAAAAACTTTTGAAAAACATAGTTCTGTTTTGCGTTGAAATACGATGTTCTATCCGAAAACTGCACGCAATAAAGGCATATCGCTATACCCTTTTCATGAAAAGTTTTTGAAGAGGGGGTGCGGGGGAGAAACGATGTTTGCTGTTCGCGCTTGCGCGATGAGGGCGTTCAGCCGTCAAAGCAAACTCGAAGGTCGCTTGCGACCATCTTTTTGGCAAAAAGTTTCTCCCCGCTTTCTCCTCCTCTCTCAAATATCCGCGTCCTTAATATAGCGGGAGCCGTTTTCTGCGATGAAGGCTTTACGGCCGGGGAGGTTATTACCAAGGAGGATATCGAAGATCTCCTCGGTGGCGGCGGGATCGGCGGGAACGACGGAGACCAGGCGGCGGGTCTCGGGATTCATGGTGGTCTCCCACATCATATCGGAGGAGTTTTCACCCAAGCCCTTGGAGCGCTGCAGCGTATATTTTTTATTGCCGATCTTTTTCAGAATCTCGGCTTTTTCAAATTCGTCGTAGGCGAAGTAGGTTTTATCCTTGACTGTGATCTCAAAGAGCGGTGTTTCAGCGATGAACACCTTGTGTTCGGCGAGCAGCGTGGGGAGCAGACGGTAAAACAGCGTCAAGAGCAATGTGCGGATCTGAAAACCATCCTCGTCGGCATCGGTACAGATGATGATCTTGGACCAACGCAAAAGCGAAAGATCAAAGGCGTTGACGTCGGTCTTGACCTTTTTGCTGTTAACCTCGACACCGCAGCCGATGACGCGGAGCAGATCGGTGATGATCTCGGATTTGAAGATCTGCTCGTAGTCGGCTTTCATACAGTTGAGCGTCTTTCCGCGGACGGGGATGATCGCCTGAAATTCGGAGTCGCGCCCGATCTTACAGGAGGTCGCGGCACTGTCGCCCTCAACGATGTAAAGCTCGCGGCGCTCGGGGTCCTTGGAACGGCAGTTGATAAACTTTTCAACGCGATTGGTGATGTCCATGCTGCCGGTCAGTTTCTTTTTGATATTGATGCGGGCGCTCTCGGCACTCTCGCGGGATCGCTTATTGACCAGCACCTGATTGGCAAAGATCTCGGCAGCGGTCGGATTCTCGATGAAATAGATCTCAAGCTGGCGGCGCATAAAGTCGTTGAGCGCCTCGTAGATAAAGCTGTTGGTGATGGCCTTTTTGGTTTGGTTCTCATAAGAGGTCAGCGTAGAGACCGAGTTGATGATCAGCACCAGACAATCGGCAACGTCGGCAAAGGTGATCTTGGATTCGTTCTTGGTATACTTGCCGGAGCTCTTGATATATTTATCCAGCGCATAAACAAAAGCACTGCGCACGGCGCGATCGGGCGAGCCGCCATGCTCCAGATAACTGGAGCAGTGATAGTATTCCAGCATACTGACGGTGTTGGACACGCAGAAGGTGATGTCGGCCTTGAGCTTATAGGGGGCCTTGTCGTCGCGGTCGCGCCCCTGTGTTTCCAGATGCCACTGCACGGGTGCGGTCAGTGCGGCGTCACCCACCTGCTCGGTCAGATAGTCCATAATGCCGTTCTGATAGAAGAACTTTTCCTCGTCAAAGCCGCCCTCGGCTTGTTCGTTCTCGGTGCGCAGCACGAAGGTAACGCCCGATACGACGACCGACTGCCGTTTCATGGTGTCGGAGAAATGCTCAAAGGGGATGGCAATATCGGTAAAGACCTCCAGGTCGGGACGCCAGTGAATGACGGTGCCGGTTCGCTTTTCGGTGGGCGAGAGTGCGCGGGTCTGCAGCTCGCTGACCGGCTCACCCTTTTTGAAGTGAATGGAATACTCGTTAACCCCGTCGTAGGAATAAACGTCCATATATTCCGAGGAATACTGGGTTGCGCAGGCACCCAGACCGTTCAGACCGAGCGAATATTCGTATGCCGATCCCTCGGCGTTGTTGTCATATTTACCGCCGGCATACAGCTCGCAGTAGATCAGATCCCAGTTCCAGCGGCCTTCCTTTTCGTTGTAGCCCAGCGGAACACCGCGACCGCGGTCGTCCACCGTAATCGAGTGATCGGCGTAGGCCGTGACGGTGATAACGTTACCATTGCCCTCCCGCGCCTCATCGACGGCGTTGGAGAGGATCTCAAAGAAGGCGTGCTCGCAGCCCTCCAGACCATCCGAGCCGAAAATGACGGCAGGACGCTTGCGGACGCGCTCCGCGCCCTTGAGCATGGTGATGCTGGCGTTATTGTAGCCGCCCTCTTCGGTGGGAGCGGCGGAGATTTCCGCGGGCTTGGGTGTTTTGGTGGGTGCGGCCTTGGACGGTGCTTTGGCAGTGCTTTTTGCCGGTGCCTTTGCTGTCGGCTTGGTTTCTGCCTTGGCGGCGGATTTGGCGGATGCTTTTTTTACTTCTTTTTTAATATCAATTTCTTTTTTTGCCATGTGTTATCTATATTCCTTATTGAATTTGCGAGTCAGAGAACGTCCTTACCGTAGACGTAGCGGGTGATGGGATGGGCGGTGTCATCCTCGCGCAGTTCAAACACGCGACCGCCGCGCAGGACGTCCTTGCCGCCCGTTTTATAACCGATCGAGCCGTCAAAGCAGAGCTTGACACCGCAATAATCGGCGGCAAAGGTATTGGCATGCATATGTCCGCAGACCATGGCGCGGACGTCGCCCCGCTGCAGTGCGGCGGCGAACAGGCCGGAGTTGAGCGAGCCGGAGAACAGAGTTTCCTGCGCGTCGCCGTCAAGTTTCGTTTCGCTGGGATTGTTCATACAGATGCCGTATTCCAGCGGCGCGGCGTGCAGCAGCATCAGCGCGTCGATTGGGGCGCCGTTTTCTCGTTCGAGCTGCTCGGAGGCATCGTAATACCAGCGGATCTGGTTGAAGTGGACGAAATCCCAGTGGCTGGTGCCGGTGATGAGGGAAGAAACGCGATGACCTTGACGCAGATTGACACCGTTACGTAGGATGAGGGCGTCGGAGAGGATATGGGTATCAAGTCCCCAGACGGCAAAGGCGATGCGGCTGCCGTCAGCTGTGCGGATGGGCAGGCAGAAGTTAGTCACGCCGTCCACACCGCTATCGGGGGTGGTATGGGAGGAGACGCAATGGGGATAGCTTTCATAAAGGGCTTGGTAGGCGTCGTCGCCGAAGTGATAGGCGTGGTCGTGGTTCCCCATGACGTGCGCCCAAGGGATGCTGCGGCTCTCCATGGGTTTTGTGAAAATATCGAGAAATTCTTTGAGCTCTTCGATGGGGCGATCGAGTGCGCCGTTCCATATGTCGCCGCCGAGCAAGACGAGATCGGGCTGCTCCTTCTTTATGATGCCGTCAAGGGCGGCGTAGGAGCGGGGATCGAAGTCGGCAGTTTCATGGAGGTCGGAAAAGCAGCAGATTTTATAGCTGCCGTCCGGGCGAAAGTGCAGGGGAATTTTTGTGGTGAACATGGCGGCACTCCTTTGATCGAAGATGTGGTATGCTATCTTCTTTATTATACCCGATTTTGGGTGTGTTGTCAAGGGGAAACGGGGGGAGATGATTCAGATTGTGCGAACAAAGTGTTCTATCTTTAGTTCTTTAGTTTTGGGGTGTTCATTTTTTTGTCACGCGACAAAAAAACGAACCAAAAAAAGCGCGCTTAGGGACTCCGCCCCTAAGAACCCCGCCCATCTCGCGTGCTAACGCGGTCTTGCGACCGCTGATACGCACGCGACTGTCACGGCTCGGAAATTTTGCTTTTCGTCGCGGGAAAGCCGCGACGAAAAACAGAGAAGCTCCTACGGAAAGAAAGATGATTTCCTCAATTCGGTTCTTTTAACGCTCTGACTTTAACGGCCGTGATGTTTTGCTTCGCAAAACGCACGGAAGGCAAGGATGGGTAAAAATTTTGTTTGCACAATCTTCATTCGGTTTAATTTTTTCGCAATCTGCGGGAGGGGAAAAGTTTCGGATAAACCGCAACGACGAGTTTACCTCGGCGGCTGGACACCGCCGTTTCGGACAAGTCCGAAACCGTCAAACATCGCCCCCTCCCCTACAGAATTTAGCCCCGATTCCAAATGACCGTTTCTAACCCATCTTGAGGCGGTGCCGAAGAGATGGAGGAGGCTCGGAGCCGCTCACCCTCGCGCGAGCATGAGCGAGCGCAGCGGGAGGGGATATATAAGGGGGCGAAGTCCTCTTGTGCGGCGATGTTTGACGGGCGCGCCGCTTTGCGTAGCAAAGCATCGCGATGATGGCGTTTAGCCATCAAGGCAAACTCGCACGTTCCGCGCAGCGGAATGCGGTTTTCTTTCACGTTTCGGCGCAGCCGAAACATCGTTTCATTTGTCGTGTGACAAAGAAATCGGCAATATTTAGCTCACCCAGAACCGAACCGCTAAAAAGTCAGTCAATCATCCCCCCTTGCCATCAAAGACCAAACAAAAAACCTTTGAAAAAGAAGCGCGAGGGAAATCGGGCTGCTTTGGTGCAATAAAAACGGCGGGAAGATCCCGCCACGGATATGAATTTTTGATTAAAGTTTTTTAGAGGGAGCGCGAGGGAGAACTTTTTTTCAAAAAAGGTCTCCCTCGCCTAATATTCTATTACTTAGACAATCTTGCCTCAAGAGCAGCGAGCTCGTCGTACATAGCGGCGGGAACGCGATCGCCGACCTGTGCGTAGAACTCCTTGATATTCTGGATATCCTCGAGCCAAGAAACGTTGTCAACGGTGAGCAGCTCACGGATGGTGTCGATGGTCACATCGGACAGACCCTCAATGTTGATGTCCTCAGCCTTCGGAACGTAACCGATGGGCGTGATGTCAGCATCAACCTTACCCTCGCAGCGAGCCAGAATCCACATCAGCACGCGCATATTGTCGCCAAAGCCGGGCCAAATGAAGTTGCCCTCGTCATCGGTACGGAACCAGTTGACGTGGAAGATC
>JAFTJZ010000025.1 GCA_017456145.1 Clostridia bacterium | reverse complement strand
ATTCTCCACCCAACACGGTGGGGCGAAAACCCATAAAATGATCCTTTTGAAAAAGCTTTTTAAGGATTCTTAAGGTGCTTTTTCTCGAAAAAGCACCTTAAGTGGGGTTTGGGGCAAAGCCCCAAGTCTGCTCGTCGACAAAGAGCGGCCTGAATTTTTACGCGATCCGAAGATCATTTGTGTTCCTTGCAAGGCGGAAATCGTCGATTTGCACAAAATCAAGACAAAATATTGTGCATTTCGCAGAAATTTTAACCTTGAAATATAATTCACAGAATGTTCATTGACAAAATTTATATTTTCATGTAATATATTAGTAGAAAATGGCGTTATGATTGATAGAGGAGCCCGTATGATATGTAAAACAAAGGCAAGGAGGTTTTTATGAAGAAAAGACTGCAGCTCGTGATACGTATTCTAACCGTTTTGCTTGCCGTCATGCTGCTTTGCGGCGCACTGTGCTGCGCCGTTGCCGTCGCACCAAGGGCCGAGGAAAAGCAGGGGGACGCGACGGGGTGGTATGCCCGTAAATACGAGGTCGCACTGCCGACGCAGGAGATGTATCTTCTGTATACTGCCTCCAAGGAAGGAACGCTTGCCTTTGAGATCGCGGCACAGAGGATTCGCGAGCGGTGCGCTGCGCAGGATGCGCTTGATTTCTGGCTGCCGTACACGCTGGATCCCGATACCTTCTCGGAGATCGTGCGTCACGGTATGAACCATTTTATGTTGCCCGTTTCCTCGTCAACGGTGAGCGCGGTACCGGAAATGATGGCGTTTCAGTCGGATATTTCCCAATTACATATCGGTGAGGTGCTGTTGACGGTATCGGAAACGGATAGGAACGTCGAGTGGAAAGACCTTTGGCGGCTGCATTCCGACCTTGTGGAAACACGAAGTTATTCGAAGATCGATGAGCTGTCTACCTTAAACGGAAAAAGTGTCATGCTGTGCAGTCTGGATGGCAAGCATTATACTCCCGGTAATGCCGCGTATGCGGAAATTTGGGGCGGCACGCTGCATCGTGCGCGTCTGGAGATTGGGAATGCGCAATCGACGATGCCGACGTACCTTGAGAAATGCGAGGTCTATCCGATCTCAGAGATCTTTGCGACGGATCCGGCTTTGGCGGCTGCGGCGCAGAGTGAGATGGATGCGATCCATGCCACCGCGTTGGGTGTTCGGATCTATCTCGGTGTGACTGCCGCCGTCGCGCTCTTGCTCCTCATTGCTTTCATTGTCTACCGCGCTTGCATCAACCGTGAGAGAAAAACGGACAAATATCTGATCACGCTGCGCGTCTCCTGTGTGCTGCTGGCGGTGTTTCTGTCCATCGGCGCTCTTGCGGCTCTTGACGTTCATCTGCGGCGAGAGGAGCGGCGGGATTATTATGCCACACAGACTCTGGTGCTGTCGACCGGATTTGATGATTATGCAGATACATACTATCTGTGGCTGTGGAGCGACGAGGAAATGTCTCTTCTGCAGCGGGCGGCAGAGAAGGGGGCGTTGTATTACGAAATCGCTGCCGACTACGTTCGCCATTGGCAGGCGAGCGTACAGGGGCTTGATTATGTGGATTGCTCGTGGCTCCCTTACGAGCTGGATTACAAGACCTACCTACAAGAGGTGGAGACGCTGCTGGATGCTTTGCACGTCCCCGTGCTGCCCGATGGTCATGAAACCGTATTTGAATATGGCGATATTCGTATTTATCGGGATGAAATCCAACGACGTGATGCGGTACCTGTCCGTATTGAGGTGGAACTGACCGAAAAATCTTCTACCACAGATGAACAGGTCTGCACTTGTATGGTATCGATCCTGTATGATCCGCAAGAATGGCAGAATATGTATGATTCTCTGGATGCCTCCTATGACCATTATGAGACGTTGACCACCGTCGACGGATACGAGGTCAATTATTACACCTCTGAGTTCCTTGACGGCAAGGTGGAAAACGGCAGCTCATGGGGAGAGGTCTATGTGGACAAAGATCAGCACGTATGCTTTAACGTTGCCGTCTATCATTACGACATCGATGGTCGGGATTCGCTCAAGTCGCTCTCCGACAGCACGCTGATCTCCTACGCGGAGCATCTGGAGACCAACGAGGAGCTGCACACAAGGGTGGAAAAGCAGTGGCGTACCATCACGCTGGTTCATCATACCATCATTCTCTATATCACCATCATATTGCTGCTGCTTTTGCAGCTTACCGCCTCGGCGATTTTGTACGGCAAGCGGCGCGCACAGGAGAGAGCGAATATGGCGCAGGCTGAGCAGATGCAAACGGTATAAGCTATGAAAATTTTATATTTTTGGAAAAACGGCAAATATTTCGCCCCTCCCGTGCGTCTTTATCTGTGACGGGACAATGCCGTCCCATAACAGAAACAAGGAGGGAACACGCGTGAAAAATAAGAAAAAAGGAATAAATCAGCGGCGTCTGTGCTTGTCGGCGGTGCTGCTGTTAGCGGTGTGTCTGTGCTTTGTCGGGTGTGCCGATGCGCCCGCGGCGGCAAGGTCCGACGGCGCGGCAGGCATATCGAACGAATCCGCGAGCGATCAGGCGGGCGGGGAAAATCCCTTGACCACCGACAACGCACCTGCCGATGATACGCAAACGGTGAGCGACCCCGTGCTTGCCAAGCTCCGCTTTTATATCGGCAGCGAGGCGCACACCTTCATCAACGATACGCAGGAGCTTGCCGCGGCAGTCGAGGAGCTCCGACGCGATGCGGGGGCGCAGGCTGCCACCAAGGAAATACAGATCACGGTGACCTTTGCAAGTGATTATTTCAGCACCGAGGAATATAAGGAATTTGCCCACAGCCGCACAGATCAAGAGACGATAGAAGACGTCCACGCGTGGCGGGAGCAGCTCAATGCCTTCTCCAAGCAGTATCATCAGGGTATCGTGGAGGAAAACATGCCGCTTTTGGCCGCTCTTGGTTATCATGAGGCCACGCCGGTGGAATATTCACCCTATGTGGTGCTCTCCGTCTACGCCGATCGTCTCGACGCACAATCTCTCTATCAATGCGCGTCCCAGGCCAATGTCGTCGGTATCTACGTGGGTGAGGAGAACCGGTACAGCACCATGGACGAGGCGAACGATGAATGAGGAAAGTGAAATAAAGGAAAAACGACGGGGTGAGTCAAATGCATTTTTGCATTTGGCTCACCCCGAATTTCATGTTCGGTGGGAAATCAAAGGATCTCCTTGGTGACACCGTCTTTTTTGGCGAGCAACGCGGCAACGGCGCAGAGGATGATCGAGACGGCGGCGATGGCGGCAATGAGATACAGAGCGCTCATCCAGCCAAATTCATCGGCGACGTAGCCAAGGCCGTAGGTGCTGAGCATACTGCCAAGGTAGCAGCAGGAGTCCAGAAGAGCGGAAACTCCGCCGACGTTGCCACGGTTGCGGCAGGCGAAGGGAATGACGCTGGTGGTGATATTGCTGATCGCCATCAGCATCCAGTACATCAGCGCGAAGAGAATGAGTGTGACAACGGCAAGGCGGGCGGAATACAGCAATATGATGCCGCCGATGGACAGCGTCGCGACGACAAACAAGAGCCCCTCCATAAGCATATGCCCGTGGAGCTTTTTTTGCATCTGCCGCACCGTGACCGCGCCGAGCAGCGAGATCAGCGGCAGGAGCATGGTCAGCGCCGTGGAGAGTGAGGGGTCGACCCCGAAGTCCTCGATCAGAATGGTGGGCAGCCATGTGACTACGCCGTCACGGATGAAGGAGCAAGTCGCCGCGGCAACGCACGCCAGCACGAAGGGCGGGACAAAGTAGCGGGTGAACAGCTTGGCGGGGGAGGGCTTTGCGGCATTTTGCGGCTGCTTTGGCAGCTCTTTGGCTGCTGTGTTGGGGTCATAGATGATGCAGGAGCCGTTTTTGACGCCTTTCTCCAGAGAGCCGATGCCAAACCACCAGAGCATGGCGACGGCAAACAGCAAGGCGAAAGAGAAGTAGAACATGACTCGCCAGGAAAGACCCATGCGATTGAACAGAGCGGTCAGACCGTAGCAGGTGACCGTACCGAAGGCGACGGTCATGCTGTTCCAGATGATGGCGCGGCCGATATCCTCTTTGCATAGATATTTGGATTGCATATTGAGCAGGCAGCACCACAGCATGCTCTGGGCGATGCCGTTGATCAGCCAGACGGGGCGCATGATGATGACGTCGGGGCACAGACCAATGCCAAGATTGCAGATCGCCGAGATGCTCAGGGCGATGGTCATCACGCGGCGGGGCTCATAATATTTGGCGAGCCAGGAGTTGAGCAGCTGCCCGAAGGCATAACTGAAGAAAAAGAAGGAGCTGACCAAGCCCGCGACGTCCTTGGTGACTGCAAGGTCGCCCATGACGTAGTAAAGATTGGCTGCATAGGAGTACCGTCCGACGTAGGCGGTGGAGTAAAGAATACAGCACAGATAGATCAGAAACGACGCGTGCTTACGATCGAGAAAGACGCGGGGGAGTGCTGTGCTTGTTGTGTTTGGTTTCATATCATGCCTCACAGATCGGCAGCGAAGGCGTTGCCGTAAATACCGTATTATTATAGTACAAAGTGCGAAAAATGTCAAGGCTTTTCGAAATTTTCGGCTGTGATTTGATGCGGATGTATGCGGCGCGTGTGGCGACGCGCAGGGCGAAAATATCGTTGGGGTAAACACTTGACACAAGATCGATTGTATGGTAAAATATAGGTGCTGTAAATTTTTTGGTATCGTCCGTCGGTTTTTGCACGAAACTGCGCGGTATCTGATCGAAACTGCGTAGATTCGCGCGGTTTTTAATGATATAATGAGATGAATTTACAAAACGGAGGTAATTCGTATGAGCAAACAGATCAAAGCGATCATGAAAAGAATGCTGATCGTCGCTCTGGCTCTGTTGGTGTGCCTGACGGTGCCCGGCTGTGCCGACGAGGCAGGAGAGCAGGGGCAGCCCCCCGAGGGTGACACCGCGACACAGCCAACCGAAGACGAGGGGCTGAAGTTGGTTGCAGACGGTGCGACCGAATTTATCGTCATGCGCAGCGACTATGCATCACAGCTGTATACCAATCTGTCCTTGGACATTCAAAAGGCTGTCGCAGCGGTCAGCGGTGTTACGCTCGCGCTGCAGACGGACTATGAGACCCGAGAGGACGACAACACCGCTCTGTATGAGATCCTGATCGGCGATACCAACCGCCCCGAATCGGCAGCGGCCAAGCAAGAGCTGACCGAGAAGGATCAATACCTGATTCGAATCAGCGGGCATAAGGTCATTATCGTCGCGAACAGTGACAATGCGATCAAGGACGCAGTTGCGTATTTCCTTTCGACCTACGTCGGCTACAAGGCCGAACATGATTTCACCCCTGCGACCACCATCACCTTGGAGGAGAGTGAGTACAAGGGGCTCTGGGTCGATCCCGATATCGTTCCCGACGACGGCAAGCCCGACGTGCTCTACGGGCTGTCGCAGGATCAGGTCGACGAGTTCTTCTCGGATATTCTGGAGGGCTTGTTTACTGGCAAGACGGTCGAGACCATCACTACGAAGGGAATCGGCGCCTCGTTTGGATTCCATTTTCCCGATATTGTCTACATAGACGGAAAATATATGGCGTATTACATCACTTATAAGACCGACTCCGGCAAGGGCGGCGTAGGCCTTGCCATCTCCGAGGATGGGAAAACATGGACGGACAAGGGCTGTGTCCTTCAACCCGATCAGGAATGGGACTGCAACGGCGCATATTTTGCGGGTGTCTGGGTAGATGATGACGGTCTTGTATATTTGGTGTATGAGTCGAAGGGCGGCGAGAATACCGAATACGGTACGCTGGAGAACGTCGCGCTGGCTGTTTCCTCCGACGGCGGTTATTCGTGGGAAAAGGAAGGCGTGATCATCTACGCCGACCATGATGGCAGCTGGTGGCAGACGGCCAACGTCGGCACGCCCGATCTGTATAAGGTCGACGATGTCTGGTATGTGTTCTTCCACGGCTTTGACTATGTCGATTGCCGTCTGGGTGTGGCATACGGTGAGGATCTGCACGAGCTGACCATTGTGGAGGAGCCCATTATCAACACCGAGGACGATACGCTCTGGAGCGGCACCGTTGGTCGTCGCGACGTCATTTTCTGTGACGGATATTACTATATGGTTTACGAGATCAGCACCGATCAGGTGGCAGACAAGGGATATGGCGGCGCACAGTGGACGCATATGTTTGCCCGCTCCCGCGATCTGATCACCTGGGAGATCGCCCGGGGACCGCTGTTGACGCAAGAGAACCCCGGCTTTGGTTATGACGGCACGTGCTGGATGGTGGTCGGCAAGCATCTGTACGTCTATATGCGTCAGGGTGGCAGCACCACGGCGGTCGAGCTGACGCTGGCGGAATAATTGTATATTCTTACACGGACATCCGCACGGACATCCGTGCGAAAGGAGGCGGCACAGACGAAAAATCAACAGATTTATGTTCGGTTTCACACCCGCGTGGACGAGGCACTGACCCGTGCGTCCGAATCCACGGGGCTCAAGCGGGCTACGCTGACCGCGTGGATCCTTGAGACTTATGTCCGTCGGGTGAATACAAAAATCGAAAAGGGCGAGATATGTCTGCTCCCGAATACAGATGCTGCGCCCGACGGCGATACCGCCGCACCACTGTCTGCCGAGGCACTCGGGCTTTCTTCGCTCGCCTCGCTGTATGCGCTCAAGATCGGGCGGACGGCGGGACACGCCCCACGCTCGATCGGCAAGCCGATTCTTCTGACGCTGACGCCCGAGATCGAAGGGCAGCTGCATTTGCTTGCCGATCTGTGCGGGATGAGCATCAATCATTTCCGTTCTGCGGTGGTTGCCACCTTTCTCATCGAGCAGAACGTCCTGACGTGACATACGCAAGGGACAGTGCAGCAGGCTTGCTCGCCTCGCGCTGTCCCTTGCCTTTTTATAATATCTGTACGGAAAGGAGGAGAACGCCATGCAACGTCTGATTTATCACGTGGACGTCAACAGTGCCTTTTTGTCGTGGGAGGCGACGCGGCGCGTGGCAAACGGGCAGAGTGATCTGCGTTTGGTTCCGTCTGCCATCAGCGGTGATCCGCAGAAACGTCACGGCGTCATTCTTGCCAAATCCATCCCCGCCAAGGCGTACGGCATCCGCACGGGAGAGCCGCTGGTCAGTGCGCTGCGTAAGTGCCCGACATTGCTGCTCGCACCGCCGGACCGTGCCTTGTATCACAAAATGTCCGAGGCGTTTGTCGCCGTTTTGCGGGAATTTGCGCCGGTTGTCGAGCAGGTCTCGGTTGACGAGTGCTATCTGGATATGAGCGGAATGGAACGCATCTACCCCGATCCGACAACGGCGGCGCATCTGATCAAGGATGCCGTCCGTGACCGACTTGGGTTTACCGTCAACGTCGGCATTGCCCGTTGCAAGCTGCTTGCCAAAATGGCGAGCGACTTTGAAAAGCCCGACCGTGTGCATACGCTGTTTGACGAGGAAATTCCCGATAAGCTCTGGACACTGCCGGTGCGGGAGTTGTTTACCGTCGGACGGGCGACCGCACAAAAGTTAGAGGGGCAGGGCATCAAGACCATCGGAATGCTCGCCGCACTTGATGTTTCGCTGCTTTGTGCCATGATCGGTGAAAAGCAAGGGCTGCAGCTGCACGCGTTTGCCAACGGGCGGGATGATTCCCCCGTGGTCAGCGAGAGTGAGGCTGCCAAGGGGTACAGTAACTCGGTCACGCTGAGTGAAAACGTCACCACCATGGCATCTGCGCACGGCGTGCTGCTTTTGCTGATCGACAGCGCTGCCTCCCGTATGCGGGGGGACGGTGCACGGGCGTTTTGCATTGGCGTCAGCATTCGCAGCGACGATTTCAAAAATTCCTCTCACCAGCGCAAGCTGCGGGAGCCGACCGACGTCACCGCCGAGATCCTGGAGATCGCCGAGCAGCTTTTGCGCGAATTGTGGGATCGCCGTACGCCACTGCGTTTGATTGGCGTCTCGCTGACCATGATCACACGCGAGCAGGCCGAGCAGGTCAGTCTGTTTCCCGATGAGAGAAGGGAACGACGCCGTAAGATCGATCATGCCGTGGATACCATCCGTGATCGCTTTGGCAAGGCGACCATTCGCCGCGCGGCGCAGCTGGAGGCGGATGAGGACGGGCAGGATGCAGAATAAAAGGGAGCGTCGGTTGTATAAATCGCGCAAGGGTTGATATAAATGCGGCGCAAAGGCGCAAGGGAGAAATAAATGGAAATTCGTAACATAATATACGATGTATATGGAACGCTGATCTCTACGGGAACAGGCTCGGTCGATGCCACCCGCAAGATCCTTATGCAAAGCAGGTCACCGGTTGCCGCCGCGCTTGATCCGCAGGAGGTGTATCGCGATTGGAAGGCGTTTCATCGGGAGAACATTGACCGTGTTAACGCCGCGCTCTTTGACACCGAAAAACACCTCTCCGAGGTTGAATTTGTAAACGAGAGGGAGATATTCACCCGCGATCTTGCTCGGATCTATCAAAGGTACGGGATCGACGGCGATCCGCAGACGGACGTGCAGCCGATGCTGGACTCGCTGTCTGCACGGGCGTTGTTTCCCGAGGTGCGATGCGCATTGCTTGCCTTGTCGCAGCAATACCGCCAAGCCATCGGCTCCACCACGGACACAGCACCGCTTTTGCAAAATTTTGCACGGACGGCGCTGTGTGAGATGGACGGTACGCCGCTGTTTTCCTACGTTTTTACCTCGGAGATGCTTGGTGTTTATAAGCCGCAACGAGAATTTTATCTGCGCATTTTAGAGCAGGCGGGCTGGCGTGCCGAGGAAACGGTTTTTGTCGGAGATTCCATCACGGATGACGTTCTCGGTCCACGCGCCGTTGGTCTGCGGACGGTGCTTCTCGACCGTAAGGGGCGATATCGCGGCATGCATGAAACGATCGGCGCGGACGCAGTGATCGCGTCGCTTGATGCACTTGCAGACGCATTACATGACCTTTCTGCCTGAAATTTACCTTGCAAGACGAAAGTGCAACCTATAGTTGACAAAAACTGCCGCGCCGAAACCTATATTTGGTAGACAGTGCGGCGGTTTTTTGGTAAAATGAAGGCGTAAGCTCGAGCGTCGTAATGATCTTAACGCTCTGACATTAAAAATTGGAAAAACGGAAGGAACTGATTATGACAACCGATCACACATCACAGCAGCCGCCACGTGAGCCGCAGCGCGGCAAAGACACCATGGGTGAGCGAATCGGCAACCTTCGCCGTGCGCGAGGGCTGTCGCAGGATGACGTTGCGGAGCGGCTCGGCGTCAGCAGGCAGGCGGTCTCCAAGTGGGAGACCGATCTCTCCGCGCCCGACACGTACAACCTCATCGCTCTTGGCAAGCTGTTTGACTCCTCTATTGAATATATCGCGCTCGGTACCGAACGGCTTTTGTCTGTGCAGGCGGCGAGTGAGGAGACGCGGGATGAGGCAGCCGCGCTGTCGGAAATCTCGGACGACAAGGGCAAGACACGTTCCGAAAATGCCGAGACTTTCGCCTGTGCGGCCTCTGATACCTCCGACGCACCTCGAACCGGGGCGGAGGCACCGCCCGCGCACGGCGGCTCCTCGCAGCGAAAAAATCCGCGATGGACAGTCGGCCTGATGCTGATTGGCGTGGGATTGGTCTCGACGGTGCTCGGATTTTTATTTCCGATCCTGTTTATTCCTGCCGCGTACTTTATGGTCACCGGCATAGTGCTGCTGTGTACGGTAAATCGCCCGACATCGTTTGCGATCATCATCCTCTCCTGCTGCCTATATGCGATCACCTCGGTGGTAGTATTATTTATAACCGGGAGTTTTCTACCCATACGGCACATCCAAAAGCCTGACGAGATTCAAGGCGGCGCGACGCGAAGTCTGATTGCCGGATTGTCCGTTTCCGCCGCCGTGATCATCAGCTGGCTCCTATATGCGTGGCTCTTGGTCAACGCGGGTGTGGTGATTGGCGTGATCGTACGGGCATGGAGACGGAAACAAGCATCGAAAAGCAGCGCAAATAACAACTGCGAAGGGGAAATATAAACGAACAGTTGTGACGGATCGGATCGCCAACACCGATTATGTAAAATAACGGAAAATGCAACGGAGAGATTCCATGCAAGAAAACGAAAAGACCATCGACGAAACCATACGCGAGAACCGTCTGCGTGAGGGGCAGACAAGGTTGTTAATACCTCTTTCTTGCGATAGATCAAAGGCGATACCCGATAAGGTACCGCCTTTTCTTGTGGTAGTCGTCGAATGATCGGCGGCTTATTATTTGGAACTGTGCCACTCTACAGCTTCATCTAAAGATATAACCAAATTATTGTCACCAGCCTCTGTACTTCCAAGCAATGTTCCGTTTTCGGAAATCGTCTGAATTGTAATTACTTCATAATCGCCAAGAGGCTCAACTGCTTCAGGTCGTAAAAAGAAACCGTCGTTTGTTTCCGATTTGTTGCACCCCGAAAACGCCGCAAGGCACAGAGTTATTACAAGCATTGTTACGATTAGTTGTTTCATGATTTACCCCCCTTTCCTTAATGTTACTTTCATCAATAGTATCGGTAAAATAGCCGCTATTCCCCCGGTTTTATGTTTCGAAATAATTTCATCATTTTTTTCCGATACATAACCATATTTCTTATTGTTATACCGTTTGGTAAATTCGCATGCCGATTGTGACTTGTTCTCCGATGCTGAACATATCGTGAGTGGGGCAGCATCAATGCCTGCGAGATTGTTACCTTCACCATTCAAAGAGAAATAACCAAATCCCGACACATACATATAGCCGTCCAGTGTATCACATTTGCTTGCGAAAATGCTATAATCGATTTTCACTTCGTATTTTCCCGGAGCAGTGGGCATTTCATCTGCTTTTTCGACGTTAACATATAAAACCAAATCGGAGATATTATTTGTCAACACAACAGAGCTGTTCGCATCCCAACCTCTAAAAGCGATTGTAAGTGTATCATCAGTTTTTTTATCAATGGATAAAGTGATTGATGTTTCATCAAAGCCTTTGTGGACAATTGTAGCAAATTCATTTTCGCATACATCTCCTTCATAGTAGAATGAAGATGTTTCTGTATATCCGGGATAGTTTACAGATGGAATATCGGGCGTATCATTCCCCATGAAATAGGCTATGCTTACCATAATCATTAAACACAAGCAGGCCGCCAGCGAAGCCCATTTTACCCACGTTTTATTGGTGCTTTTCTTCTGCTCCACATCGGGTGCCGCGTCTGCGATCAGCTTGGGGTCAATGTGCCCCATAGCTTGCAGTAAATTCATGTTCGTTATAAGTCAAAGCCCTCCTTTTTCAAAAATTGCTCTAACTTCTTTCGGGTGCGAAGTAAGTGCATTGTTACGTTGCTTTCTTTCATAGAAAAATCCTTTGCGATCTGGGCGACGGTACTCATATAGAAATACCGACGCACAAAGATGTTCCGCGTTCGTCCCGGTAAAGCCCATATAAAACGGTTCAGCGCGTCGGAGAGCGCGACACTCTCGCCAATATCCGCGCCGCCCGAATTCTCGGGGATGCACTCCGATAATTCATCAAGGACAAGCGGCACTTGCCCACCGCGCTTTTGCGCGTGTTGCTCTTTGTAAACGTCCAGCGCAAGCTGTCGGCTGATCGTGCCGACATATGGCTTTAACGGGTCGGGACGCCCGGGGGGGATGGTGTTCCACGCTTTCAAATATGTATCGTTTACAACTTCCTTTGCGTCCTCGTCATTGTACAGAACTTGATACGCGATATAATGACAATACCGTCCGTATTTCTTTTCGGTTTCCGATATGGCAGTTTCGGAGCGCGCCCAATATAATTCTACGATCTGCTTATCTTCCATGTTTCACACTCCTTTCTTGTGTGTTGAAGGCCCTTCACTCTAATAAACGAAAAAAGCGGTGCTTGCACCACACACTTCGATAAAAAAATTAAAATTTTTGCACATCTTTTGTCGGATGCCTTATGTGTTGTGGGGGCGGGAGGCGGAAAAGAGGGCAGAATTTGTGCTTTTGCCTGCAAAGCCGGCAAAAATTGCGGTGTTTAACCGAAAAGTAAAAACGACGGGGTGAGTTTCAAATGCGTTTTGGCATTTGACTCACCCGGTCGATTTCGCATGAAGAATACGTTAGTCCTCCCAAAAAATCTCCTTGATCATTGTGAAATCGGTGCCGTCGATCTCATAATCGGCGGAATGGATTTTTATGGGGATGATGATAATGTCCTCTTTGTCAATATCGTAAGAGGAGAGGATAAGTCTCATTTCCTCCATCGTCGTACTGTTCTCGGCTAAGTTGAATATTTCATCGTTTGTTTTACCTCGGTTCGTTCCCGTCATAGCACCGCACCGATATTCGCCGTCCTCTGTCTGCCAAACGTAGACTTCGATTCCTTTGAATGTTTCAAGGTTATAGTATTCGGGAAATGTTGCTTTCAAATCCTCCGTTTGTGCGCTGCATCCGAACAAACCGATCATGCAAATCAGCGAAAAAACCAATGCGATCTGTTTTATCATACAGAGAACCTCCTTATTACGGGAGCTCCGACGGTGTATCGGTCGCGCATCGTCCGTAAAGAGCGCCGACGTGACGGCGGTAGGCGGTGTCAATGGTCGCCAGCTGCTCGCGCGTAACGCGGAACCCCCAGTTGCCCTCGGGGACGCCGGGGACGTTCATGCGGGTGTCCACGCCGTAGCCGAGAATATCCTGAATGGGAAAGATGACCAAATTTGCCGCCGAGCGGGAGATGGTGCGAAGAATCGCGTCGCTGCACTGCAGCGGATGTCCGTGATACCCGATGTAATCCATCATGCGGCTGCGGGTGCTCTCGTCCATCTCGTAGACGTAGGCGAGCAGGGTAGTGTTGTCGTGCGTACCCGAATAGGCGACGCAGTTTTCGGGATAGTGGTGCGGCAGGTGGGGATTGTCCGCGTCAAGGAAGGCAAACTGGAACACCCGCATCCCGGGGAATCCCGAGTCGCGCACCAGCTTGGCTGCCGCCTCATCGATCTCACCCAGATCCTCCGCGATGATCAGCGCATCGCCCGCAACCTCTCGCAGCTTACGGATCAGCGCCATGCCGGGACCCTTGACCCACTTGCCGCTCTTGGCGTTGGGGGCATCGGCGGGGATGGCGAAGTAGGCAGACAGCCCGCGAAAATGATCGATGCGCAGCCCGTCGAAGATCTCCAGCTGAAAGCGTACGCGCTCGCACCACCAAGAATAGCCGTCCTCCTTCATGCGGTGCCAGTTGTAAAGCGGATTGCCCCACATCTGCCCGTCGGGGGAGAAATAATCGGGCGGGACGCCCGAGACCGCCTCGGGACGGCGCTCGCGATCCAAAAGGAACAGCTCGGGGTGGTAGTGAACGTCCGCGCTGTCAAGATCGACGTATATCGGAATGTCCCCGATGATCTTGATGCCGCGTGCGTTGGCGTAGTCGCGAATGCTTTTCCATTGCGTGAAAAAGGCGTGCTGGGTGAATTTCCAGAAAAACAGCTCGGCACTTTGCTCCTCTTGGTTTGAAATGTCTACCGTCGGGTGATAAATTGCCATAAATTCGCAAAATTCCGACAAGGGGCGGTGCGCGGCGATGAACGCCTCGATCTGCGCGGCACGGTCGGGTGAAACACGGGACGAGGCGCGCTTGAGCAGGGTATACCGCGGCGCGGTCAGCTCGGCAAAGGCGCAGCGATATTGCATTTCGCGGCAACGCTCTGCCTCATCCAAACGCTCGCGGTCGGTGATCAAGCCCTCGCGGTAGAGCGTCTGCAGATCGATAAACAGTGGGTTTCCTGCAAACGCGCTGTAGGACTTATAGGGAGAGCCGCTGCGATCGGGTACGCCGAAGGGCAGCGTTTGCCAGTATGTATAGCCGCATTTTGCGAGCAGGTCGATAAATTCAACGGCAGCTGCACCGAACGAGCCGCAGCCATACTCCCCGGGGAGGGAGGAGACGTGCATCAGGATTCCGCGAGCGCGGGGAGAAGTCTTGGTGTTGGACATGGTGAATTCCTTTCGTTATATATTTATATAAATAAATATTGGTATAGTGGGTTGAAAAATACAACGCGCCGTTGTATTTTGCGTGTATATTGCGCGTTTGTGCAGTGCTTACGTGATCGGCAGCGGCCGTCCCGACGGCAGTGATGCTGTAAATGTGTCCCCTTGATGCAGCGCACTGTTCGTATGTTCTCATGGGCAGTGTCGATCTCGCGCAAGTGGTTGTCATCAAAATAAATGCGAATGACATCGCGGGCGACCCGTCGGGATCCGAAACGCGAGGTCACTGTCCCCGCCTCCTTTTTTTAGGCAGAACATATTCATCCTCATTATACACAATTTTCCCGCAAAAGTCAAGATAAAAAATGAGCACCCGCGCAGGGGTGCTCAAGACGGCGGCGTGACGGGCGATTATACCCTTACCGCTGTGCGATCAAGGATCTCGCGCAGGGCGCAAAGAGAGGCGCTGTGGCTGCGTTCGATCATGGTGGAGGTGCCCTTAACCTCGCCAAGGGCAAATTTAATCATTTTGTGAGACATGGTGCTTGTGAACAGCACCATCAGATCGGGCGAGCCAATGCCGTTTTTGAGTCCGTCGCGCATCTTGCAGAACACCTTCGCACGACAATTGTAGTCCCGACACAGGTCTATGTAGCGGCGGACCATACATTCATTTCCGCCAACGATGACAATACTCATAGTTTTCGTCCTTTCTTTTCTTGCATTTATTTGGTTAGCATAGGCTAACTCTCGGAGGGAGGAAAACAGCCGGGCACCGTGAGGAGCAGGGCTGTCTTTGGTTAGCATATGCTAACTCATGGCGTTAGTATACCATAAAATACAAGACTTGTCAATAGGGAAGTGTGAAAAAGATGATGATTTTTTTCGCTCGCACGGCCGATGTGGGTCTCGCTGCAGGAAATAAACGTGTACAAACTGTGGAAAATTGATAAAAAATCACGGATTTTGATGTAAAAATTTCGCAGGGGTACTTGCAAAAGCGTAAAGAATATGATACAATAGTAATAAGTTATACCGCGAAAGCGTTTGGCTGACCCGAACGGACAGGCGGTATCTTCCAAAACACATACCCGTGAACGTTATAACGGGTAACAAAGGAGGAACACATGAAAAACAACCTTTTCAAGCGTGTCATCGCGGCGGTGCTCGCGCTCATGCTGGCGATCGGTATGCTCGGCATGATCTCTTGCTCAAACGAGCCTGCGGATGACAAGTCCGACGGAGACAGCGCCCAGAGCGGTGAGACCCCGAGCGGCTCCGACAACACCGATCCTGCCGTGGACGAGGATGTGCCCGATACAGACGATCTGCCTGCCGATCTCAACTACGGTGGCTATGAGTTCCGCATCGCTACCCGCGAGCGTAACTTCTTCCACTCCAACTGGATCACCGATGATTTTGACGGCAGCCGTATCAACGATGCGATTTACGACCGTCAGTGTGCCGTTGAGGAGCGTCTGGGGATCAGTTTTGTGGAGAATCTGGTCGAGCAGACCGAGCCCATCCGCGTTGCGATGATCGCAGGCTCGGACGACTACGATATGATCAACGCACGCTGCTCCGACTCCTGGTCGTATGCGGAGCAGGATCTCTATGTGCCTGTCAGCGAGCTGACCTACATTGATCTGGAGAAGTCCTACTGGGATGACAACCTCAACGCGGCGATGACGGTGGGCGGTCAGATGTACTTTGCCACCGGTGCGTCCAACATTACGGGGTACGACCTGACCCACGCGCTGTTGTTCAACAAGGAGATGATCTCCGACTACGGTCTGACGGTACCGTACGACTTGGTTCATGATGGGGCATGGACAATCGAGGAGTTTGCCATGATGGCTGAGGCTGTGACCTCCGACTCCGAGGGCTCCGAGGACGAAATGGTCTACGGTTTCCTCTCCCAGCCCAAGCAGATACTGCCCGGATTCTGGATCGCTGCGGGGATGCTTTCCATTGAGAAGAATGAAGAGGATATTCCCGAGTTCACGCTGCCCGGAAACGAAGCGTTTGTAGAGCTGTTTGATCTTGCTTACGAGATCACCTACGACAACGGTTCTTGGTTTGTGAACCAGTCCCGTGCCAACGAGGACCCTGTGCTGGTCGATATGTTCCAGGCGGATCGCGGCTTGTTCTATGACGCATCTTGTTTCTACATTGAGAACCTTCGCAACATGGAGACCGACTTTGGTATTCTGCCTTATCCCAAGTACGATGAGGCGCAGGACGACTACTATTCCCGCATTGAGGGCTGCGAGATGACGGGTGTGCCCGTGACGGTGGCCGACAAGGAGCGCACCTCTGCGGTGCTTGAGGCATTGGCATCTCTCTCTGCGACGACGGTTGAGCCTGCGTACTATGACATTGTACTTAAGAGTCAGGCTGCGCGCGACAATGATTCCTCCGAGATGCTGGACATTATTTTTGCGAACCGCGTATTTGATCTGGGTGACACCATTTGGTGTGACACGCTGCGCGACGGTGTGTTTGAGACGATGTTTATGCAGGATGATCGCAACCTTTCGTCGAAATTGGAATCTGTGACGCCTGTTCTTGAGTCCAAGATCGAGGAATCTGTGGCTGCTTTCGCCGATACGCAGTGATAAAGCAGTGATAAAGATATCATAACATAAATAGGGCGGGGTGAGTTTCAAATGCATTTTGTGCATTTGACTCACCCCGCATAATTCATGCATCCTATGATTTACCGCACCCCAAAGATGCGGCTGACGTCGATCTCGCGGCCGGCGGGGGTCACAAGAAAGACGGCGTAGACATTTTGCAGGTCAGCGAGCTGTTCGTCTTCGGTGGGGAGGATAGACTCATAATAGACGCTGACCTCATCACCTTGCTGCAGGCGTCCGGGATCGCCGTCCGAATAGGTGGGCGGCAAAGGAACGCGCACATGGGAATACTTGTGCAGTGCATCATCATCGGAGATGGTGATACGCACCGTGACCGAATCTTCTGCGATTTCGACAACGATACCACGAAAATTCGGTTTGTTGCCGATGATATAATTCAGATCACGGCGGCAGCTTGTGGAGGTGAGCAGCACAGAGATCAGAAGTATCGATATGACAAGCACGATACGGATGCGTTTTACTGCGAGAGCTTTTTGCTTAATCATCAGGATATGCTCCTTTCTTTGGTGCGGATCATTCCACCGGCACGACCTTCTCGGTGCTCGGGTCGCTGATCGCGACGTTATGGCGGATGGCATTGTTGAGCGCCGATGCCTCCGCTGAGGTCAGGGAGACGTATCCGTAGAAGGAATCGAAGGAGGACTTGTTCAAGCTCAGCTCGGCGGGCAGATCGGAGTAGGAGATCTCCAGATAATAAAGCTGCTTGCCCGTATTTTCGTAGTCAAACAAGTCGCTTGCCCCCTCCAGAACAGACGCTGCGCTCTGCAGTGCTGCCAGATAATCAAAATCCTTGACGCTCATATAATAATCGCTGGTATCAAAGGAGAGCTGATAGCGGTGAGGATAATAGCCGGAGTTGTAGAGCTCCTTCTGCTGATCCTGATACGTTCCCATGGGGGTCAGGGCCAGATCAAAGTAGGTGTAATACTTGGTTTCGCCCTTGCTGTTGATTACATAAAAATCATCGTTTTCCAAGGCGAGGATATTCGCAAGAATCTCCGAGAGATATTCCGCCGCCTTCTTGGAGCCGCCGTGGTTCACTTCCTTCTCCAGCTCGACAATATATGCGACGGTACGGGGGAAGAACTCGGGGGAGAGCACAAGATCGGTGTTGGCGCTGTAGTACCCGTAGAGGTGAACGCGGGGCAGTGCGGAGTCGTTGCTGTTGTAGGAGAAGTCCTTGACCTGCATCTTCTCATCGACCGTCAGAGCGTAATATTCGTTGCACAGCATGGTGTAAAACGGTTTGATCTCGGTTTCTTTGAGCTGCAGATAGTCGTTCATTGTGCTCACGCTCAAGGAATAGAGCTCGCTCTCCTCGGGCATCGAGAGGTAGGCGTCGCGGTAGGTTTCGGTCGCGTAATAAATGGTGCGCAGCCGTTCATAGGCGCTCTCTTCCATCCAGACGGTGCGGTGCAGAGTTCTGCCCAGCTTGAGATTGATCTGCACGTCCACGCTCTTGTAGCTGGTGGGTGTGTAGCTGACATTGATGCCGCCGTAGCTTAAATAATCGTCGGGGGTGTCGTAATCAATAATATCCTTGTTCGTCATGTTATGCTCAAGAGTGCTGATATGATCGTAATACTCTTGTCTTGTCATGGGAGCGGAGAACGCCAGCGCATCGATGACGATGTCGATCGCCTCCTCGTCCGCAATTGCCAGATCGTCCATATCAAATCTATCGTCGTCAAGACGCAGCTGGATTGGCGAGATGGCGACGCTCTTGACGCTCTCCTTGGCGGGAACGTCGACCGAGATGACGGCGTGCATGGCGTACAGGCCGCCGTACAGCACCATACAAACGGCAATCAGGATGCCGAACACGGGGAGGGTGCGGGGCAGGTTGCGCAGCTTTTTGGTGGTGGTCAGCTCATAAAGCAGATACAGGATCAACGCGATGACGGCGACCCAGATGTGATCGACGTCCAGCCCGTTCAACATGGCATCGATCACGACAAACAAAAGCAGCGGGATGGTCACCGCACAGCGGTAGACGTGCTGCAGATATTTGTTGGGGGCACTTTGATTTGCCATTTCGCTGCGGCGGATGTGATAACACACCGCACCCAGAGCCAAAAGCACGACAGTCAGCACGACCGTATAAGCGATGATCGCACCGTCAAAGACTACCTGCTCGGAGGAGGAGGAGCCTGCAACGACGGCCAAAAACAGAGCGATGGGATAATAGTTATCAAAGGTCAGAAGGCGCGTCCAGGAGCGATCGAGGTCGTAGACGGGGATGATGTCATACAGCGCCTCAAAGCATTCCCAAAAGACGATGCGGGCGACAAGAAAGATGAGCACGGCGACAAACAGATTGGAGACCGTCGTGCCCGTCAGCGTCATGGCGAGAATGGCGATGCTCATGGTCAGAAGAGCACCGAGCAGGATGCACAGCATCAGCGCCAGCGCCTCACCGATCGCGACGGTGTGATAGATGGCCAGCTGCCAGAGCAGAAGGTTGAGCGACGTTGAGACCAGCAGCACCGCACTCAGCCATGCCACGATCGATGCGGTAAAGCTGAAGTAGACGCACAGGCGGGTCTGAGGAATGGCGTGGTAAAAATCGGACTTACCGCGGTCGTTCAGATAAGAGAACATCAAAAACGCCAAAAGAGGTGCGAAGGCGAGCAGCAGCATGGAGAGCGGAGCAAACTCCGAAAAGGTGTCCACGGCGTTGAGGGTGGGGATGGGCTCATAAACGCCCCAGCCCTCCATTTGCAGAGAGTTATAATAATCGACTCTTGAGCGGTCGGATGCTGCGGTGATCAGCGGGAAGAGCACGTTGAGTCCGATGACGCTGATTGCCATGGCGATGCCGGGAACGCGGAGCTTTTTTATGCCCTGAAGGAACAGCGGCAGGGAAAAGAGCTTGCCCGAGCGATTACAATGCAATTTTTTGATTTTGGTCATAATATGCAGCCTCCTTACATTAAAATATCCTTGAAGGCGTAGCCCAGCGCCTCCATCTCGTAGATGAAGACCTCCTCCAGATTGAGGGGGAGCACGTCAAGCAGCAGCGGGGAGCGCGCGCGCAGGCGGGCGACAACGTCCTCGCGGTCGCCGCGGACGATAAAGGTCGCGACCGAGGCTGCCTGCGTGTAGGACAGCAGCTGAAATTCCTGAAAATCCTCGCGGGAAAAGGGGGAGGAGAAGGCGATCTGTACCTTGAAGAGCGAGGTCTTGAGGTTCTGAATATCGCTCTCGAAGACGATGCCGCCCTTATGAAGCAGCGCCAGCTGGTCGCAGGTGTCCTCCAGCTCACGCAGCGAGTGGGAGGTGATGATGGTGGTGGTCTTGCGCTCCATCACATCGTTGTAGATGACCTGCTTGACCAGGTTGCGCATGACGGGGTCAAGACCGTCAAATGTCTCGTCAAAGAAGAGATAGGTCGGCATGGTGGACAGTGCCAGCACCGTCGCCGCCTGTCGCCGCATTCCCTTGGAGAAGGTGTTGATGTTGGCGCTCGGATCAAGACCGAAGGTTTGGGTCAGATTCCTATATCTCTCGTCGCTGAAATTGTCATACAGCGCGCGATAGAGATCCGCCATGCGGTTCATGTTGGATTGGGGCAGAAAATACAGCTCGTCGGGGACGTAGACAATATTCTGCTTGACGGCGGGGTTATTGAAGACGGGGGCGCCGTCGATGGTGATCTGGCCCGTGAGCGGGCGATAGATTCCGCTGATCAGACGCAAAAATGTAGATTTACCCGCGCCGTTGCTGCCGACCAGCCCGTAGATGATTCCGTCGGGAATGGAGCAGTTCAGGCTTTTCAGTGCGGTAAAGCTACCGAATTTCATGGTAACGTCGCTTGCAACGATCATAATTCATTGTTTCCTTTCTTCAGTAGTGGCTCAACTCATACGGCTTGGGTTTCCGATATGGCGCGATCCAGCGCGCTTTGCAGCTCGGCAGCACTGAACCCGGCGCGGAGCAGGTCCCGCGCGATGGCGGTGATCTCCGAAAGCTTTGCTTGCCCCCGTGCCCGTATGGCGGCGCGGGCCCCCTTAGCGACAAAGCAGCCGCGCCCGGGGTGGGAGATGATCAGTCCCGCACGATCCAATTCGGTAAACGCCTTCTGTACGGTGTTGGGATTGGCATCCAGCAGTACGGACAGCTCGCGCACGGACGGCAGCTTTACACCCTCGGTGAGCAGCCCCGCGGCGATCTCGCGCTCGATGCTCTCTACGATCTGCTCGTAGATCGGTTTTCGTGAGGTCTTGTCGATGACCGGCATGGCGTTCCTCCTTTTCCATCGATTTTCGTGTGAGGTTGACGTGCTTTCACGCATCTGTTTAACTGTACTATGCGTGTTAGTACAGATGTATTATATCATACGCACCCCCACCTGTCAAGAGGGAAATACGGCATTTTTCAAAAAAAAATAAAAAGATTGTTGAAAAAATCGAAAAAATTTTCGTTTTTAAGTTGACACATCAACAAAAATCGTGTATAATATAAGAAAATAGCGCGCCAAAAAAAAAGGAAGGAGAAAAAACACGCTATGGACAACATGATTCAATTTTCAACAACGATGGAAGAACTGCACAAGAACGTATATCGCCTGAGAAGTAAGGCGATGAAGCATTTCGGGCTCGGGATCTCTGACCTGACCTGTCTGATGATGCTCAAGAAGAACCCCGAGGGATTGACCTCTACCGAGCTGAGTCGGGAATGCCGCATCGATAAGGCACTGATCTCCCGCACGGTGAGAAAGCTGACGGAGATGGGTGTGATTGCATACGCGCATCCGCGTCTGCCCGAAACGACGGAGAAGGACAGCGAGCAGAGCAACATCATTCGCCGCGGTGCATATCGCGTTCGCCTCAAGCTCACCGAGGCGGGCGTAAAAATGTCAGACGATCTGTTCAAGGTCGCAGGGAATGCGGCAAGCTATTCCATGCAGGGAATGGATGATGCCGAGATCGCAGCATTTATGTGCACACTGGAGAAGATCAACGAAAAATTCAAGGAGTACATGGCCGGTCTGGAGGAGCAGAAATTTGCCGGTATGGCAGATTGAGCACCTGCTTGTGCCTACTTCAAACCAAGTAAGAAAGGAACTTTCCTCCTTGTGAGAGGAAAGCGCTATTATGAAACAGCAAATCCGAATCAAAAATCAACCCAAGACAGAACGGGTCTACACACCCGTTTCCAACATTACCGAGCAGCTTGAGGTGATCCGTAATCACGGAGATCGCACCGCCTATCTTTGGAACGCCAAGGAGGGCGACGGCGTACTGACGTATGCCCGGCTGGCGGAGAATGTTGTGGCACTGGCGGCGGCTCAGGCTGCCTCGGGGCTGCGTGATGAGGCAAGAGTGGTGGTCATCGGTAACACCTCGCATATGTGGATGGAGGCGTATCTTTCCACGCTGACCGCGGATAACGTCGTTGTCCCTATGGATAAGGAGCTGTCCGAGACTGCGATTGAGGGCTTTATTCAGATGATCGATGCCAAGGCGGTCTTCTTTGCGGGCTCGCTCGCAGCCACCATGGTCGCCATTGCTGCCCGCAACCCCTCCTTGATCCGTCTGGTACAGATGGAGGAGGATGCACCGCTGCCCGAGGAGGCAGACGAGAGATTTTCCACCTTTGAGGATTATCTTGCTCTGGGGCAGACCGCCGTTTCGGCAGGCTATACCCCTCCCGTCGTGACCGACAATCGCAAGATGGCACAGATGCTGTTTACCTCGGGTACGACGGGGTCGTCAAAGTGCGTCATGCTCTGTCAGGAGAACATCTTCTCGGTGGTCTCCAGTGCCTGCGCAACGGTCGATTTTTCACCCGAGGATACCATCGTCTCGGTGCTGCCCATTCACCACACCTATGAGCTGGCGTGTGAGCTGGCACTGATGAACTACGGGGGTACCATTGCGATCAACGATTCGTTGCGCCACGTGGTGCAGAATTTCCAGAAGTATAAGCCCACCGGTCTTGTGCTGGTGCCGCTGTTCGTCAACACCCTGTATAAGCGCATCTGGTCGCAGGCGCGCTCGCAGGGGAAGGAGCATCTGCTGCACTACGGCGCCAAGGTATCCAACGCTTTGCTTTCGGTCGGTGTGGACATCCGTAAAAAGCTGTTTGCGCAGGTGCGCGACGCTTTTGGCGGAAATCTCAAAAAGATCATCTGCGGCGGTGCGGCACTTGCCCCCTCCATGATCTACGCCTTTGAGAGCTTTGGCATCTCGATCTACGAGGGCTTTGGCATTACCGAGTGCTCGCCGCTGACCAACGTCACACCGTATTACGCCCGCAAGCCCGGCTCGGTCGGCCCTGCCGTTCCTTGCTGCACCGTGCGCATCGAACCGGACGGCAACCTTTCCGACGACGGCTATGAGACGGGTGAGATACAGGTGCAGGGAAGTAACGTCATGCTCGGCTATTACGGCAACAGTGAGGCGACCGCTCAGGCATTCACCGCCGACGGTTGGTTCCGCACGGGTGACATCGGTTATATGGATCCGGATGGCTACCTTTATATCACGGGACGCAGCAAGTCGGTCATCGTGCTGGAGAACGGCAAGAACGTCTTCCCCGAGGAGATCGAGGAATATCTGGAGCCGCTGGAGCAGATCGCCGAGTGCGTCGTGGTCGGCAGAGTTATCAACGGCTCGACCAACCTGGTCGCCCTGATCTATCCCGCCGCCGAATATTCCAAGGACAAGACGGCACAGGAGATGGAAACATTCTTCCACGATGAGATCGCCAAGATCAACAAGAACCTGCCTTCCTTTAAGCAGGTTCACATGGTCGAGCTGGTCGATCATGAATTTCAGAAGACCACCTCGCGCAAAATTATTCGCTATTTGGTGAAATGATTTGGAAGGGAGAGTCGGGGCGCTGCCCCGACCTCCCAAATCCCCCAAAAGCTAAAAAGAGACTTTGTTCTATCGGTCTGGCGTTGATAGGGAAAACGTTTTTGGGGCTCCAAGGGGCGGCGCCGATGACGCAGCCCCTGCGCAAAAGCCGACGGTAGGCTTTTTTGCCGCGCGGAATTTGCGTTCTTTACCTGCAAAAGCCGGTAAAAATTGCGGTGTTTGCGTTTCAAATGCATTTTTTGCAGTTGACTCCCCCTTGGTCGCCGACGGCGAGATGCGCTGCGGAGCGCGCGAGGTCGGGCGCTGTCCCAAGCCCCAAAAGTATGATAAAAGACAAGCTTTGTCTGATTTGTATAGGCTCACAATATGGATGGGCGTTTCTACCAACCACCGAGAACGGTTGACTACAAACAGTGTAGTCAATCATTTTTTCTTCAGGAGGAAAACACAATGAAGTATGACGTGATCATCATCGGCGCAGGCCCCGGCGGTATTTTTACTGCGTACGAATTGGTACAAAAAAATCCTGCGCTCAACATTGCCGTGTTTGAGGCAGGTCATGCTCTGCATCGGCGGCGCTGTCCCATTGACGGAGAGCGGATCAAGAGCTGCATCGGCTGCAAGAGCTGCTCCATCATGAGCGGCTTTGGCGGTGCAGGCGCTTTTTCGGACGGCAAATATAATATCACCAATGATTTCGGCGGCACGCTGTATGAATATATCGGAAAGAAGAAAGCCTTGGAGCTGATGCGATACGTGGACGAGATCAATATGCGCTACGGAGGCGAAGGAACCAAGCTGTATTCCACCGCCGGAACGAAATTCAAAAAGGAATGCATTCGGCATGACCTTCATCTTTTGGATGCCTCGGTTCGTCATCTCGGCACGGACATCAACTACGTGGTTCTGGAAAATCTTTATCATGCGCTTGAAAACGTGGTGGATTTCCACTTTGATACGCCCGTGGAATCGATCGGCGTGATTGACGACGGATTTACGGTCTCGTGCAAAAACGGAGAATACACCTGCAAAAGATGCGTGATCTCGGTGGGGCGCAGCGGCAGCAAATGGATGGAGCGGGTGTGCAAGGAGCTGCAGATTCCCACCAGCTCCAACCGTGTGGATATCGGTGTCCGCGTGGAGCTGCCCGCCGAGGTGTTCTCCCATATTACGGACGAGCTGTATGAGAGTAAGATCGTCTACCGCACCGAAAAATACGGTGACAGGGTGAGAACCTTCTGCATGAACCCCAAGGGCGCCGTGGTAAACGAAAACACCAACGGTATCATTACCGTCAACGGACACAGTTATGAGGATCCATCAAAGCAAACGGAAAACACCAACTTCGCACTGCTTGTCGCCAAGCATTTTTCCGAGCCCTTCAAGGATTCCAACGGCTACGGAGAATCCATCGCCCGCTTGAGCAATATGCTGGGCGGCGGGGTCATTGTGCAGCGCTTTGGCGATCTGATCCGCGGGCAACGCTCTACGCAGAGCCGCATCGACGAGGCATTCATCACGCCGACGCTCAAGGCGACGCCGGGTGATCTGAGCCTGGTGCTGCCCAAGCGAATTTTAGACGGCATCATCGAGATGATCTACGCGTTGGACAAGGTCGCCCCGGGAACGGCGAACGACGACACGCTGCTTTATGGTGTAGAGGTCAAATTCTACAACATGGAGGTGGATGTCAACGAGAATCTGGAGTCCTGCTATCCGGGTCTGTACGTCATCGGCGACGGCAGCGGGATCACGCACTCGCTCTCCCACGCATCCGCCAGCGGTGTTTACGTCGCGCGGTGTATGACAGACTCGCGCGGAGTGTAAAAAAAAGCCGTTGGGGCGTTGCCCCAACCATCGCTTAAGGGGGAGTCAAATGCATTTTTTGCATTTGACTCCCCCCGTCGTTTTTACTCTTATGCTCCATAGGTGGTACGCCGAGCCTTAAGGAATATCGCGTGATGCGGAGTGTGTGGAGATCAGGCACCAAACGCCTCCTTGATCGCGGCGGTGTTCTCCTCGGAGTATTCCAACTCCTCGGAGAGCATCCGCGCGAGCTCGATCATGCCCTGCGTATCGCGGACGTTGCCCGCTGTGGCAAGGGATGCCAGCAGTCGCTCGCAGACCAAGCAAAAGCCGAGCGAGGCGCGCAGGTCGTCGGGGTCGTAAGCATCCGAGCAATGACGGAAAATAAAATAGGCGAGCGAGCGCTCCAGCAGCGCCTCCAGGTCGCCGCCCGGACGGATCGCGGAGCGATAACAGGAGGCAAACGGCACACGGTGCGTCTCGTCCATATATTCCAGCGAGGCGAGCAGCGCGCGCCAGATATCGTCCGCGCGATCGGCGGGCGTCACACCGTAAGTGGCGGCGATGCGCCGCAGGCGTTCTGTGTACGGGACCGTAGTGTCCGAGAGCAGGGCATACAGTCGCTCTCGGTGGGGAAGTGCATCAAATTTCGGCTTTTGTGCCTTGCCGTTGGTCTCCCCGACCTCTTCAAACTCCCAATAGTGCGCATGAGAGAGGATCAGGCGGCAGGCCTCCTCGCACGCCATCCCGAGCCCGACCTCCTTGCCCTTTGCCGTGTCGTGATAGAACCGCGGATGCTCGCGACAGATGTCGCACAGATACTCCTCGCCCAGTGTCTTGATGATGCAGCATAACCCGCCGGCATCCAGATGCGGGCAGCGCTCGCCCTCGCACAGGCGAAAATGCGGGGTGCCCTCGGGGTCGATGCTGCTTGCGATCACCTTGCCGTACCCATCGGTGAGGCGGGCGTAGGACCGCAGCGTGTCGGGGTCGATGTCGATCTCCCAGCCCGCGCAGCAGGTGTGGCGGCAGCGATCGGCGATGCAGGCGAATTTTTTATAATATGTCGGTGCGTATAATTTCATGGCGGCTCCTTTCTCCTTTGAAGAGACGGTGACAGGCTTGCATGACGGTATTGTACTCTATTTTTACCCGTTTGTCAAGCGTTCGGTAAAACAAAGGAAAAAAAGTGTACCAAAAGGGAACAATTCCGGCAGTTCTGCATCCGCGGGGCTGTTTTTTGTGTTGCTTGCACAAAAGCAATACGGTGAAATTGTGCAGGTTAACAAAGTTTTATTTTATATCATATGTTCACACTTTGTTCATTGACATGTCTACCATTTTCTGCTATACTGTAAAAGCATAAAAAAGTGAAGAAAGAGAAAGGAGACAGCGGATATGAAATTTGACCATGTATTTGTTCCTTTTGTCAGCCACAAACTTCATCTCGGCTGTCATCCGAGGTGGATCTTCTATCGATGAGGTGTGTGGGCGCAAGGGGCGTCTGCACGGAAAGGCACATTCGACAGATACACAAATAACCAAGGAGGTTCATCATATGAAGAAAAGAATGTTATGCATCGTTCTTGCTTTTGTAATGGTCTGCTCTGCTTGCTTGTTTTCTGCATCCGCCGAAACAGTCAACACGCAGCCGATCGAAACGGAGGCATTAAAACAAGAAATTCAGCAAAATATTGCCGCTGCATTAGCCGAGTCCGGTGGGGAACTATATACTCCGCTGGCGACAGGCGATCGGGCATTTTATGGCTTAGCACGGATTCCAAACGGACAGATGCTGCTACACCAAGGTAGCAGTGTTACGACGGGATCTACGCCGTACATGGGATATTTTTCTGCCTCAAACACGCTACACACATGGGTGTTTGAGGAGTATATCACCGGATCGTATATCGTTCGTCCCGTCAATCAGTCGTCTCTTTGCTTGACCGTTAACGCAACGACGGGAGCTGTATCCTTGCAGCCGTTTGCGTCGCAGATCGAACAATATTGGTCTCCGATCACCTATGGTGACGGTGTTCGCCTTATGACCAATTCGTCTGCAAGCGCAGTGTCCATGAAATACCTTGACGCAAGCTCGGTTAGCACCAGCGGAACCGTGTACGGTATGATTCCGCAAATCAACTTGTCCGATCTTACAGCGATATACCAATATGGCACAGTAATACAAAAGGGCAGTTCAAAGACTTTATCGGCACCGATATATTCCAATGCTGCTACGTATGATTTTTCACCGTGGGTGGGATATACTTCAAACAATTCGAATATTTGCTCAGTTTCACAATCCGGTGTCGTTACCGGACATCAAGTCGGAACCGCAGAGGTTATGGTTTCTAACGCCATCATGCAAGCAAGCTACACCTGCCCGATTACGATTGTGGATGGGAATACTACCATGGATGTAAATGTGGTATATGAGCTAAGTAGTTACACTGTTAATGATTCCACCAGTGAGTATCTAAACTACTTAGAAAGTAGCTTATCACTTTTCGAAAATGAGTTTTATATTTCTGCAAGCACTTCATCCATGGGTTCAACCCCAAATCTTGACGGTAATGACTGTGCAGATGTTCACTCGTCTAATATGACTATGTGTAGTGCTGACCCTTGCGGAGCGAACGAAAGATGCAGTGATATTCATCACCGAAGTTCACTACGGTTATTATGGGCGGATGTCGGAAATGTTCCCTCCGGCACATATCTTGTGCGATACGTAAATCATGCCATGTGTTATTACGACTCAGAGGATGAAAGGCACTATGGTGTGAACGGGTTAACATATTCGTACGGTGATGATGCTATCGTTACAAAAACCAGCAGTGATGTCATACGCACTACAAGACATGAAATTTCTCATTGGTTTGGTGCGTTGGATGATGATTGCAATCACCTATACAGGTGCATGATGAGTAGTTCCACCGAAAATGGAAATTGGTGTGTGAATTGCTATAACAGGATTGTTCAAGCCAGAGCATCAAAGCCGTAATTATAATAATTCAACAAGGAGGAAACGATTATGAAAATCAGATATGTCATTGGCATCATGGCAATCGCTTTGAGCCTATTGCTCTTCGGTTGCGCAAACGAAATATCAGAAGATCCTCTAGCGGATATCGGCAATGATACTCCGACTACAACCGTGAATGATTCACCCTTGCACGAAGAAATTGAGAAACCTGTTGAAGATGAAATCATCGTTGAGCCAATCTCCCCCATCACCCCGATTGAGCCGATTGAGGATTTTCAATTGCCGCAATGCATAGAAAAGAAGTTGTTTTTTTACTCTATGGAAGAATTGAGTAATTATATCGATTCTGCAAGCCATATTTCTCAAGATAGTGAGGCCTACGCACTGTTGGCAGCGATAGAGCTTAACAATGTGGCTACCTATTACGTGATAGATTCTACCAAGGTTCCCGATGGGTATGAATTTATTTATGCCGTGTTGGATTCAAATTTTGTTGAATACATGTATTCCAGCACGCCGGAGGCGTATGAGGAGTATCCTTGGCTCTGGCCTGAGGAAACCACGCTGTCTTACTATATTTATCCGGAATTGTATGAGTTAAATGGAAAAATCAGAATCAATGGTGAAATTGCAGACGGTTCCGATATTGTCATCAAGCACACGGTCGGCGACAACGACCACGTCACCGAATAACCTCTGCCCCCGCAGGCTCAGGCCTGCGGGGGGTTTTTTACGGGAGCCTTACGTGATCAAGACGCGGAGCGCGGTAAAAAACAAAAAAATTCGTAAAACCTCTTGACACTCAGGGCAAAGCGTGCTATAATAAAATATCATCATAATTCAAACCGTTGATGCGGAGATAACGTCAGACAAGACGGCACAGAGAGCCTGCGGCGCTGGGATGCGGGTGCGACACCGTCTGGCAAATGGCCCGCGGAGGGTGCGGAGAAAAGGGGAGAGCTCGCCGAGTATTCCGCAACGTAAGGCGCACGTCAGCCGTCGGGGATATGCGGAACGCTCATGACGATCACCGTATCCCGCTCAAGAGCACCGCTGCGCGGCGGTGAAGCAAGGTGGCACCGCGGATATATATCCGTCCTTGACAATGAAAACAGTCGTTTTCTGTCGGGGCGTTTTTTATTTCCCGAGGAAGATGCGGAGGTGCATATGTACATTTTTGCCAAACGATGGCGAGCTGCCTGATCCCAAGCCCATTCCAACGAGCAACCTTCCCATTCACGCCTCCGATATCAAAGATTTTTGCATTCTGAAAGCTTTTTTTCAAAAACTTTCAGCCGTCGGAGGCATAAAAATCACAAGCATAAGGAGAAATAACCATGAAACTCAACAACGTCGATTTTGAGACTTATTTCAGAAACTACCCCAACAAGGAAGGATATTTCGGCAAGTACGGCGGCTCGTACATCCCCGAAAATCTGCAGAACGCCATGAACGAGATCACCGAGGCGTACTTCACCATCTGCCAGTCCCGCCAGTTTATCGCCGAGCTGCGCCGCATCCGCAAGGAATTTCAGGGGCGCCCCACGCCCGTTTCCCATCTGGAGAGACTTTCGAACAAGCTGGGCAGCGTTCAGCTGTACGTCAAGCGAGAGGATCTCAACCACACGGGTGCGCACAAGCTCAACCACTGCATGGGTGAGGTGCTGCTCGCCAAATATATGGGCAAAAAGAAGGTCATCGCCGAGACGGGCGCAGGGCAGCACGGCGTTGCCATGGCGACCGCTGCCGCTTACTTCGGTATGGAGTGCGACATCTACATGGGCTCGGTCGATATCAAAAAGCAGGCACCCAATGTTGCCCGTATGAAGATTCTCGGTGCCAACGTCGTCGAGGTCACGCACGGTCTTGCCACGCTCAAGGAGGCGGTGGATTCCGCCTTTGAGGCGTATGCCAAGGAGTATAAGGATGCCATCTATTGCATCGGCTCGGTTGTCGGCCCCCATCCGTTCCCCATGATGGTGCGCGACTTCCAGCACGTCGTCGGTGAGGAGGCAAGAGAGCAGTTTATCGAGATGACGGGGCACCTGCCCGACGCCATCGTCGCTTGCGTCGGTGGCGGCTCCAATGCTGCCGGGTTCTTCTCGGGATTCCTCAACGATCCCGTTGATATTTACGGTATTGAGCCGCTCGGTCGCGGTACGGCGCTGGGTGACCACGCGGCCAGCCTGCAATACGGCACCGAGGGTGTCATGCACGGCTTTAACTCCATCATGCTCAAGGATGAAAACGGCGATCCCGCGCCCGTTTACTCGGTGGCAAGCGGTCTGGACTATCCCTCCAGCGGCCCCGAGCACGCCTTCTTGCACGATCTGGGCAGAGTCAAATACGACGTGATCAACGACGACGATACCATCGACGCCTTCTTCGCACTCTCCCGCATGGAGGGCATCATCCCCGCCATCGAAAGCGCACACGCTGTCGCCTACGGCATCAAGCTGGCAGAGCGCATGGATCACGGCTCCGTCCTGATCAACCTCTCGGGCAGAGGAGACAAGGATATGGACTATATCATCGAAAAGTACGGCATCCGCTGAGGCCGAGCGGATCGTCGAGACAGAGGCGGCCGTGCTTGACATCGCGGAGGCTGTCGACTTCGGTCGATAGTCGATATACGAAGTTTTTGCCGCCGAAGGTGGAATATCTACCTCTGACATCATCGAGATGGACTGCATCGTTTGATCTGTACATTTCCCGTGCAGACGCGCTGCAGGGCGTTTCGCGACTTTTTACAAAGGGGCTGCGTCATTGACGCAGCCCCGTTCTTTGTCGACGAGCAGACTTGGGGCTTTGCCCCAAACCCCACTTAAGGTGCTTTTTCGAGAAAAAGCACCTTAAGAATCCTTAAAAAGCTTTTTCAAAAGGATCATTTTTATGGGTTTTCGCCCCACCGTGTTGGGTGGAGAATGCTTTGTTTGCGTTTATTCCTCTGCTTTTGGTGTATATTGGACGACCAGATAGCAATGCTCGTCGTAGACGCTGATGGGGGTGTCGGCGGGGAAGGGTGCGCCGATGGGCGTGACGGCATCGGGAACGGCAGGGGAGACACCGGTTGCCAGGTTGTGCTGCGTGACGGTGACGCACTCACTTCCCGTGACGGTGATGGTCTGACCTTGGATCGACAGCGTCGAGCCGAGTGTGCATATCATATCAAAGCCGAACCCGCCGCTCTCGGTTTCTGCATAATTCACCGAGGCGTCCTTTTTCATGCTTGCGCACAACTGCACACTCTCGCCCGCGGGGATGCTGACCTCAAAGGCGAGACACATCACCCTCTCGCTCGATCGCACCGCGGAGAGGATCTCCTCCAGCGTACGGAAGTGATAGCCCCACTGCGTGTAGTTGCCGTATTCGATGTCTTCGGTCAGCAGCTTGGCGATCTGAGCCAGATATTCCTCCTGCGTCAGATGTGAGAGAATGCGGCGCACGCTCTCGCCATCGGCGTTGTACTGCTGCGTCAGGGCATCGGAAAAATCGACCTTGTCGATCTGCGTTTGGATAAACTCAAGCAGTGTGCTCTCATAGCGCGTCACCTTTGCTGTAATGTCGATCTCCTCGCCGCGATCACAGCCGCCGTCCTCATAGCCCTGCAGGGTATAGTCACGGATGTCCTCGCCGACAAATACCAGATAATAGACCTCACCGTAGCCGTACTCATCGGGTGCGGGGATGGAGACGTGGCGGGCGTAATAGCCTTTGTCGGCATCGTTGGTGCCGCCGTTGAATCCGACGGTCATCACTCCCGTCTTTTGAGGGTCCATGGAGAAGGAAATATTGAGCGTCGGATTGGTTCCCTTGCCGTGAATGGCGTAATCACTGATGGCGTAGATTGTGACGGGGAAATTCAAGGCGGGGGCAGGGGAGCGCGCGTTTTGATAATAGCTCCCGTCCGAGAGCAGCGTGACGTAGTCTTCATACCCCGGACTCTTTCGCGCATCCTGCAGCACATACGCCGTGTCTGCGGCGCCGACGATCAAGCGGGCGGCGATGGTCTGCTCCCCCAAGGTCAGGGTGGGCATTCGGGTGTCCTCCTGCGCCAGCGTCGCGCTGAAGGGATAGAGCAGCTGCGCGGTGATCGCCTCATCGCCCGTGTTGGTCAGGGTGTATTGGTCATATACCTGCGCTGTGGAATAGGAGCCGTAACCGAAGGCGGAAAAATCATAGGTCAAGGCGCGCAGGACGGACAGTGCAGGGTAGCTCTCATCCGCACTCAACGGCATCACGGGGCCTTCATAAGACATATAGTGCAGCCCGTCGTTGAGTACAGAGTAGTCAGCGCTGTCGTGGGCAGGGACAAAGGTGCGCGACATCAACGGCAGAAGAATGGCAGCGATCAAGAGAACGGCAGCAGCGGCGACCCACCCGCCGCGGCGCAGGATGCGTGACACACGGGAGCCCTTGTCACATTGTGAGATGGGAGCGGGAGCGGGGAGCTGTGCCGATAGGATCAGGTCGTCTCCGATCTCGCCCATGGCAGCAAGAAAAATGTGGGCATTTTCATTGGTGTTGTTTTGACTTTTCATACGGTAAATCCCTCCTGTTCCAAGTGGGCGCGCAGTCTGCCGCGGGTGCGCAGCAGCATCATTTTGACGCGACTTTCGCGCATGGCGTAAGCATGGGCGATCTCCTTGATGCTGTATAGATGCCAGTAGCGGCTGACGAATACCCTTTGTTCGGTCGGCGGCAGTGTGCGCAAAAAGGCATCGATGGCAGCCCCGAGCGCTGCGGAGTCCTCCTTTTGCCAAAAGGTCGTATCGGGAATGCAGTCGCCCAGCTCATCCAAGGGGATCGGCGTGATGCCGCCGCCCCGCTTTTCTGCCGTGTTATGCCGCAGTCGCTTGAGGGAAAGATTGCGGGTAAGGCGCCCGAGATAAGCGGATAAGACGGCGGGGCGCTGCGGCGGAATGGTGTTCCATGCGGCAAGATAAGTATCGTTGACACATTCCATGGCATCCTCGCGGTTGGATAAGATACGCTGTGCCAGACATAGCAAATAGCTGCCGTAACGCGCAGAGCTCTCGCGGATGGCACTCTCATCCCGCTGCCAGAAGAGGTCGATGATGCGTTGATCGTTCATGGGAAACTCCTTTCTGTGAGGCGGAAAATTTTGCTCTCACTGATATACTACCCAAAGGAGGGAAAAAGGTCACGGGTCGTAAAAATTTTTTTTCGGGAGGGCTTACATCCGTCGTTCCTTTCAAAAACGGGGCTGCGTCATTGGCGCAGCCCCTCAGACTGTAGACCAAAGCATTCTCCACCCAACACGGTGGGGCGAACACCCATATAATGATCCTTTTGAAAAAGCTTTTTAAGGATTCTTAAGGTGCTTTTTCTCGAAAAAGCACCTTAAGTGGGGTTTGGGGCAAAGCCCCAAGTCTGCTCGTCGACAAAGAGCGGGGCTGCGTCATTGGCGCAGCCCCTCAGACTGTAGACCAAAGCATTCACCACCCAACACTGTGGGGCGAAAACCCATATAATGATCCTTTTGAAAAAGCTTTTTAAGGATTCTTAAGGTGCTTTTTCTCGAAAAAGCACCTTAAGTGGGGTTTGGGGCAAAGCCCCAAGTCTGCTCGTCGACAAAGAGCGAGGCTGCGTCATTGGCGCAGCCTCTCTGCAAAAGCCACGGCAGGCTTTTTTGCCGCGCGGTGCTCAACCGCAAAGCAAAAACGACGGGGGGAGTTTTCATGCATTGCTGCATTTGACTCCCCCCTGACGGGTCAATCGTTCAGGATTCCTTTTCGTAGGTCAGAACGAACTGTTGGATCGAACCGCCCCAGCCCTTGGAGGTGTCGCTGTTGCGAATCCGAACGTAGCAGACACCCGTGTCGTCGCAGCCGTAGTCAAACGGCTCGACGGTGATGGTGGTGTGGTTGCCGCCCGTGGTGATGTGGGGAACGGTACCGCCCTTTGAATAGTCGGCGATCATTTCCCACTCCTCACCGTCGGCACTGACCTCGATGATGTAGTTTTGATAAACAGACAGCGCAATCTCGACGTCCAGCATATTGGCAAGATCGAAGAAATAGATGATCTGACGATCTCCGTCGCAGAAACGACAGCCATCGTTGGAGCCTGCCGTCGATGCGTACAGGAAAGATTCATCCTCATTCTTGTTGTTGGTCTTTACGATGCGGCGATAGGTGGAGACGCCGTCCTTGGTGGAGACGAGGTATTTCTTTTCATCATTAGAGGTGCTTTTGCGGATGGTGTCGGAGATGTTTTCGGTCGTGTTGTTGACACCGTACAGACGGTTTGCGGGCGTCTTGGTCGCACCTGCCTCGTCCTCATTGGCGACCAGATGGCGAATGGAGAAGGAGGAGATCGCACCGCCAAAGCCGCCCGTGGTGGCGGTATTCTTCAGGCGGAAATACATGACGTCGGTCAGACCGTAGTCGGTGGGATCGATGGTGATGACCTCGGCGTTGGCGCCGTTCTGCATTCTCTCGACCGTGCCACCCTTGGAGTAATCGACGACCAGCTGCCAATCCTTCTTGTCTGCACTGACCTCAATGTAGTAGTTCTGGGAGACGTTGAAACGGAACAGGGGCGTATCGTACTGTGTCAGATCGAACTTATAGATCAGCTGCAGCGAGCCGTCGCAGAAACGGACACCGTGGTTGGCCGCTGCGGTGGTCTCGGGCTCGATGAAGTCCGCGTCCTCGGGCGTATTGCCGTTGGTCAGGTATTTCTCCTCGATAAAGACCTTGGCGTTGAAGTTGAACGCCTTCTCGTCCTTGCCCCAGTTGACGGTGACGATCAGCTTGTCGCTGTTGCCGTCCACCTTGATCAGGCAGGAGGTGGACTCCTCATCGTAATAATAGCTCAGAACGGGATATTCCTTCCCCTGAGCATCCGCGACTGTAATACTTTGCGGATAGATGCCGTCCGGCAGCAGCATACGAATGCCGACATTGACGTTGGCGGCACTGGTCAAGGTCAGTGTGGTGGTATTTGCGCTTTCCTTCAGATCAAGGATCTCGCCCGATGTATAGCCAAGGCGAGGAATGTCGCGCTTGATGCCCGAGATGTCGTAGAGAATGACGCTGTCATCCTTCACAACGTCGGGATCCTCAACGACTGAAAGGTTGCTGTCAAACAGATCGATGTATTCACCCAATAAAAATTCACTCTCACCAAAGGCGTGGGCAATGGTGTAATTGCCGCGCTGTGTGACCATCAACGTGGTGGAGGCGTATTCAAAGTCGGTATATTGCAGCGCGTATTCGGTCAGTGCACGCATGAAGGACGAGCCGCCCTCCACGTTTGCATACAGAGCGCTGGGCAGACCGACCATGACGACGTGTCCCTTGCCAACCGTCTCCTCAAAGCCGAGAACGGTTGCACCGCTGCGCAGGATGGGATTTTTTGCGCCCGTGAAGGAGATGACGTATTTGCTGTACGCCGTGGCGATCTTGACGTTGCTGAAAACGTCATTGAGGGCGGGGGCCGTACCGGAGAGCGCGGAGGAAATATTCACGCCCGTGGTGTTGACGGTGATGCTGTCCAGCCCCAGGTGCTTCAGAAGATTGTCAAGCGGGGTGACATCGTCCGCCCAGAAGAAGTAGTCGTCGATGTCCCAATAATCGTTCTGTCCTGCGACGTAGAGCATGGTGCCGCCTGCCTTGACCCAGTCGGCAATGGCGATATTGACCTCCTCGGACAGCGGAACGGAGGAGTCAAAGCTGACCAGCAGCAGATTGACACCGGCAAGATCGTCCTTGGTGTAGATCTGCTCCATGGCCTTCATCTTGACGGGAATACCGTCGCGGAGCAGCGGAGCGCACAGTCCGTACATACCGTCCGAGGTGGACAGTGCCCAGCCCGAGCCTGCGTTCATCCAGGAGAGCGAGTCGGAGGCAAGGTAAGCAATGCCGGGCGTACCCGCGCTCATGGTGATCTCCTCACCGCCGATGTTGTTGAGCATCTCGAAGATCTGAGACTGCACTGTGCGGTAGTCGGCGCTGACGTTGGCAAAGGCGCGCTGCACCCAAGGCAGAACCTGGAATCGGTTGATCTCGGGCTGCATCAGCTGTGCGGCAACGCTCTGGCGGTATATGTACTGCAGATCCTCCTCAACGTAGGATTTCCCGTCCGCCATCGGGTCGGCAAGCGCGTAGAAGTTGGTGCCCTCGACGCTGTCCACGTAGGAGCAGTATTCGATATAGGCGTTGGTAAAGTTGTCGCGGATGGAGGCGCCGTTGTACTTGAAGGCGCTGTTGTGGGTGTCTGCCCACGTCTGCCCGATGACACCGTCAATGGCGCCCGTGGCAAGGTAGGTGTTGAGACCTGCGTTGATGTTCCATGCGGTGTAGTTGACGGTGGAGTGGGAGGCAACGTAGATCTGGATGGTGGGATCGAGCTCCTTGGCGCGCGCGGACAGCTCGATCAGGATGCGCTCAAAGAGGTAGGTCTTGAGCAGATTTGCCTTGAGGTTGGCGGCGGCAGAGGAGGAGGGCGCCTCCCATTCCTCGCCGTAAAATTCCTCCCATTCCTCCTTGAAGGTCTCGGAGTATCCCGAACGGATCCACATCTCGGGCTCCTCCAGAGCGATGGTCTGAGGATGGTATGTCTCGATGACGGGCTTGAGCAGCTCGTCCCATGCGTATTCGATCCAGTCCAGCGAGGGAACCATGTACCACGCCTGATTTTCGGTGTGGACGAGGTAATTTCCAGCGCTGTCCATCTGGATATCGTTATAATTATCTTCATCCAGCTCCAGATAATCCTTGCCGGCACGGTTGATGGCGATCATCATGTCGATGACGTAATCGCCCGAGGAGTACCAGGTGATAAAGTTGTTGTCGTTGCTGGAATACACCATGACCGAGTCGGTATGGATGTTATAGATGTCGGAATACAGTGTATTTGCCTGGAAGGTGGTGCGTACGCCGTCCATCTCAAAGCTGTCGTAGCTCTGGACGTAGACCCCGTTCTTCAGCGCGTAGGTCGGGGTGACGTAGCTCTTGACCGGCACGGTCTGCGCGTTCTGCGGGCCGTATTCGCCGGGGGTCGAGGGGGTGGGGGTCACCACGGGGGTGGAGGGCGTCGGCGCGACGTACGTACCCGTTTGTACATGGTTCTCGGGGAGCTTGAGCCACGTTGTGCTGTAGCTGTCGCTCGCCTCGTCGTAGCCGAGCGCGTCGCGGATAAAGACCTTGACCGCCTCCAGCGTCGCTGCCTCGGTCTGACCGATGATGACCAGCCGCTGACCCTTGACGGCAATGAGATATTCGTTTTCGCCAAGCGTTGCGTAAGCATCGATGCTCTCTTGTCGGTTGGTCTGACCGATCAGAATCTCCTTTGTGTCGGTGGGGACGGTCTCGCCGCGGTTGACCCAGTCGCCCTGAATCTCACAATAGGCGCCCGTTGCCGTTTCAATGGCGTTGCGCAATGTGACGCAGACATCGGTAATATCACCGTTTGGATCGTAATCCATACGGACGATTTTGTACTCTGACATACCGTTCTCGGAAAAGCTGATCAGCGGAACATCGTGCTCGTCGTCGGTACAGCCGACGGCAAACAGAGCAAGTGAGCCAAGAAGTAGCGCGACGGCAAGCAGAAGAGAGACTCTTTGTTGAAATCCGTGTTTGTTCATGCTTGGTTTTTTATGCATCCGCCAAGGGCAGATGCACTCCTTTCGTTGGAATCATTGATTCATTGGAATCATAGATATATTATAACGGAAAAGGACAACATTGTCAAGTCATATGGGTAATCTTGTAAAATTTATTGGTGCGCATTTGCCTGCATCCGTTTGCATTTTTACGCAAAAATGAGAAAAAGTATTGCCAAAAGGGGAGAAATATGGTATACTGGTATCATTCAAGCATGGAGGTGACTCGCATATGCAGCTGATGGAGCAATTGAAAAAGGAAATGAGTACGCCGCCCGCTGGGAGCTTTGCCCCGCACTATTTTCGCGCGATGGGTTATCGGGAAGGGGCTCACACCACACCCTCGGGCAGACGAGCGGACGGCATCGCCGCGCTGCTGACCCGACCCACGCCGCACATCTTCCAAGGCGATTTGATCGTCGGCTGCATCCGTCCTCTTTACACCGAGGCGACGGAGCCGGAGCTGGCTGCCGCCGCACTGGCGGTCGCGCCGTATGCGGAGCGCCATTTCGGCACCAACAGCGACCATTATTCCCCCGACTACGAAACGCCGCTGCGCGAGGGGATCGGCGGGATGCTGGAGCGGATCGCCGCATCCGAGCGGGCACACGCCAATGAGCCCGATCGCCTGGATTTTTTAGACAGTATGCGGGTGACACTGCTGGCACTGCGTGATCGCTTTGCCGCCTACGCCGAGAGAGCGCAGGCGCTGATGGGCTGCGAGGGATATGACGACGAGCGGCTGTCGTTCATCCGCGATAACTGCCGTCGGCTGACGCTCGGTGCTCCTCAAACGTTTGCGCAGGCACTTCAGCTGGTCTGGATGATCCATACCTGCTTTCTCTATGAGGGGCGCTACGCCATGGCGCTCGGTCGCATTGACCAATATTTGTATCCGTTTTATCAAAAGGACTGTGCGGACGGTATTCTTGATCGTGAGCGTGCGACCGAGCTGATCGAGAACGCGCTGGTCAAGATCTGTGAGCGGAAATACTACCCCGGCGGTGACGACGTGGTCAACATTGCCATCGGCGGCGTGGATCGGGAAGGGAGATGCGCGGTCAATGCGCTTTCCTACTGCACACTGCACGCCGTACGGAATATCCGGCTGCCCGGGCCGAATCTGTCTGCGCGCGTGACGCCCGATTGCCCCGACGAATTTTTGGACGAATGCTTGAAGGTCATTGGCACGGGACTGGGGTATCCTGCGCTGATGAACGACCCGGTCAACATAGAGGCGCTCTCGCGCTATGGTTATGAGCTGCAGGACGTACGCAATTATACCATGGTCGGTTGCATTGAGAATTTTATCACCGGTATGCAGCCGCCGTGGAGTGACGGTCGATTTGACACGCCCCGCTTTTTGGAGTATGTGCTTTGCGGCGGACGCGGTCTGCTCGGCGAGCATTACGGACTTGACACGGGAGACGTACACGAGATCACGTCGATGAGCGATCTGATGAAAAAATTGGAAAAGCAGATCGCGCACGGGGTAGCCGAGTACGTCAAAAGCTTTCACGCGGGGAACCATGTGGAGCATCCCGAGGCGTATACCCAGCCGTTTCTTTCCTGTTTCTGCCGCTGCTGCATCGAGCGGGGGCTGGACATCAACATGGGCGGCAGCAAATATCCCTCGGTTCACGGCGCAGCGCTGATGGGCGTCGGTACGCTGAGCGATTCGCTGGCGGCCATCGAGAAGGTGGTTTTCCTTGACGGTGATGCTACACTCCCCGAACTTGCCTCCGCGCTCCGCGCGGACTTCAAGGGGTGGGAGGCACTGCGACAAAAGCTGCTCGCCGCCCCGAAATACGGCAACAACGATGACTTCGTCGATCGTTACGCCGTATGGTTCACCTCCTATATTGCCGATTGCTTTGATCAATACAAAACGCGCGACGGCGGCGGGATCTACCTTGCCATGGCTGCCAATATCAGCAACATCTACGCAGGAAAGAATCTCGGTGCCTCGCCCGACGGCCGCCATGCGGGGCAGCCGCTCTCCGATGCTGCCTCTCCCTCCTACGGGCGCGACACGGGCGGCATCACCTCGACGCTGCTCAGCGTCTCCAAGCCCGATTATACCCGCTGCGCCTGCGGAACGGTGGTCAACCAAAAGCTTTCGCCGTCGTTCTTTGAGGACGGGAACCGCCAAAAGCTGTTGCAGGCGATTCGCGTTTATTTTGCGCAGGGTGGGCAGGAGCTGCAGATCAACGCAACCTCCCCCGAGATTTTGCGCGATGCCATAAAAAATCCCGAAAATTATCGGGACCTGGTCGTCCGCGTGTCGGGCTTTTCGGCAACGTACGTCTATCTTGCGCGCGAGGTACAAGAGGATATTCTCGCGAGAACGCAGCATGAATCATCTTAACACATATGGAAAGGAAAACAACCGATATGAAAGCAAAAGCAGCCGTATTTATGGGCGCACGGCAGCCCTTTGATATTCGAGAATTTGAGGTCACAAAAGCCCCCGCGGGATATGGACGCAGTACCCTGATCGCAAGCGGCATCTGCGGCACCGATCTGCATTTTTACCGCGGAACGCTGTTCGTGCAGCCGTCGACCATCATCGGGCACGAATTTGTCGGACGACTTGAGGATTGCGATGCGGACGAGGCTGCATCACACGGGCTGAAGGTGGGAGACAACGTCATCGCGGATATTGCCGTTCCTTGCGGCGAATGCCTGCTCTGTCAGCACGGAGACGATGCCAACTGCGTCAATATGCAGGTCACCAACGGCGGGAGTATTGAGATCGCCCCGTATCTGTACGGTGGCTATGCAGAGGTCAATTATACGCCGTTGACCAATCTGATCAAGATCCCCGAGGCACTGGATCCGACCATGGTTGCGATTTTTGCCTGCCCCGGGCCGACCGCCATGCACACCTTCCATCTGGCAGATCTTGCGGGGGTTACGATCGATTCAAAAACGGTTGCCGTGGTGCAGGGGCTTGGCCCCGTCGGCTGCTACGCGGTCATGTACCTCAAGGCGCTGGGGGTCAAAAAGATTTACGCCATCACGGCGGGGAGCAACGATCGCCGCGAACAGCTGGTACGGAGTCTGGGTGCGGATGAGGTGCTGAACCTGAGCCGCATGGGTAAGGATGCCGTGACGGCATATCTGCAGAAGGAGAACGACGGACTTGGCGTGGATCTGTGCTTTGAGGCATCGGGGGCGCCGTCTGCCATCCCGCAGGGAATGAATATCCTGCGCAACCGCGGGGTGTATTTGGTGCCGGGGCAGTACAGCAACAGCGGAGGCATCGAGATCCAACCGCAGATGATTACGTTCAAGGCACTGCAGATCATCGGCTCGTCGCAGTATTCCGTGAGCGATGTTCATGCATATTTAGACTTTTTGTGCGCACATCCCGAGCTGCACGCGACCATTCGTGCGCTTGCCGACCTGTATCCCGTCAGTGAGATCAATCAGGCCTTTGATGATGCCGAATCGAGAAATCATATTAAAACACTGTTGGTGCGTGCATGAGTAAAAAGCATAAATTCCGCTTATCCAAAATTTCTGCGTTGCATTATTTCAAGCTGTTTTATCGCTCCGCGCTATGGATCGCGGCAACGGTGACCTATATCATAGGCAAGCTGAACGATGCGCCCACCCTCATGCATGGGCTGCAGAGGATGCCGATCACGCTGAGCGTGATCTGGGTCATTTTTGTCGCTGAAATGGTGCTGCGTTTCTTTCCCTCCAATGCGGAGAGCATGGGATGCCAAAAGCAATTTCGGAAAAATTACATTCCGGCACAGCAAGACGGGCAAGTGCCGCAGCGGCGAACGTCGCGGGGAGTGCTTGCCGTGGCGGTGTGCTGGATACTGCTCAACGGGACCATTGGTGTCCTGTATGATACGGGCTGCATCGACGCGGGGATATTGCTGCTGATCAGCCTTGCTTATTCGGTGTGCGATATGATCTGCATTTTGTTTTTCTGCCCGTTTCAGACATGGTTCATGAAAAACAAGTGCTGTGGCAGCTGCCGTATTTATAACTGGGACTACGCCATGATGTTCACGCCGCTCGTCTTCATCCGCAGCATCTATACGTGGAGTCTGCTCGGCATCGCACTTTTTTTACTGCTGGTCTGGGAAATTTCCGCCCGCCTGCATCCCGAGCGCTTTTCGGAGTGCAGCAATGCTGCACTGTCGTGTGCCAATTGTAAGGAAAAGCTTTGTCACCACAAGACCCAGCTGCGCCATTTTCTCAAAACGAACAAGGATATCCTCCTGCTCAAGGGAAATGCTCTGATCGATAAAGCCAAGAAACGCTCCGAGGAGGATAAATCATGACTTGGCAGCATTGTCTTTGATCGCACCATGTCCGTTCAGATTTCCAAAGGGGAGAATCGAATGTGTTTTTTGCATTGGATTCCCCCCTCTTTTTTTGATGATACCTGTTGCTTTTTGAAATGAAGTATGCTATAATGTAGCAAATACGGGATCCGCTGACGTGGCGGCGTTGTTTGCTGTGGAGCGTGGACGGAACCTATAAAAAAGGAGTGAGGCTATGATGTACCATAACACCACGGAGACCTATCGCGACGGCTGGCTGATCTGTCACGATCCGCAAAACGTCGGCAAGGAGCAGGGCTGGCAGCGCGGCATCCCGGAGGAGGGCGCAAAGCCGTGCGTCGTTCCGAGCTTTGCCCACCAATCGTTTTGCTATGAGCACGGCATCTTCTGGTATCAGAAACGCCTGACCACCCGTCTGCGCCCGGACGCAGACCACGCCGTGATCCTTTGCATCGGCGCGGCAGATTTTCTGTGTGAGACGTATTTGAACGGCAGCCGCGTCGGGTTGCATCGCGGCACCGAAAACCCGTTCCGATACGACGTGACCGAGCTGCTCAACTACGACGAAGAAAATCTTTTGGTCTTTCGCGTTTCCAAGCCGTACAGTGAGGACGTGGACGGCTACAATTTTTATCAGATCCCCCACCGCAACCAGCGCCCTGACGTCATCTGGCCGGGACACTGTCAAAATGAAGTCGGTATCTCGGGCGAGGTCACACTGTCCCTGCAGCCCAAGTGCCGCATTGAGGATATGTATCTGGTCGGTAATATGCAGACCTGCGCGGTGGATATCGTCTATACGCTGCACACGGAAGCCGCGCAGCCGAGGACGGCGAGGATGATCACCCGTGTCGGGAACAAACGGACGGGGCAGGTGTGTAACAGCTGCACCGCGACGGTCGAGCTTGTGCCGGGGGAGACCAAATACTCGCTCTCGGTGCCTCTGGATGATGTGCAGCTCTGGAGCGTGGACGATCCCTTTTTGTACTACGTTCAAGCGGAGCTGATCACCCCGCGCGCCGATGGGTGCGGCGAGGTTTGTCACACGCTGGTGCGGCACACGGGATTCCGCGATTTCAGAGTAGGGGAGGACGGATTTTTCTACCTGAACGGCAAGCGCATATTCCTGCGCTGCTCCCACACGGGCAACGCCTTTCCGTACTCGACCCACGCGATCCCGCCAAGCCCCGATATGGTGCGGCGCGATCTTTATATGGCAAAGGCATCGGGGCTGAATATGGTGCGTTTTATCTCGGGCGCTGCGTTGCCCGATCAGCTGGATTATGCCGACGAGCTTGGGCTGATGATCTACGAGGAGCCGGTCGCCTCCTGGCTGACCCAAAACGGCCCGCTCTCCGAGGAGCTTTACACCTATGACCTTGTCACCATGCTGGAGCGTGATCGCTCGCATCCCAGCATCTGCATCTGGGGAATGCTCAACGAAACCGGCCCCACGCCGCCCTTTGATGAGTGCTGCCGCTACGGGCGAGAGCTGCTTCCTCTTGTACGTACGTATGACAACAGTCGCCTGGTGCTGTATTCCTCGGGGCGCTTTGACGGCGACTCCTTCACCGGCTCAGTCGCCAATCCCGGCTCGGATACGTGGCAGTGCTTATGGAATCGGGAGGATGAGAACGATCCCACTCACGTCACCTGGCGTCCCCCCAACCCCGGTGCGTTTTTTGAAAACGTCGGCGATATACATATCTATCCCCGCTATCCCGTCAGCAAATACGACCGCAATCTGATCCGCACGGTCGGATGCGACGTCAAGCGCCCCGTCTTTTTGTCCGAGAACGGGACCGGCTCGCTGTTTGACACGGTCTGGCTGACCAAGATGTTTGATCAACTCGGAATTGACAAGAATCTGCCCGACGTGCGGCAGATCTACCACATGAACGATTGCCTGATGCAGGATCTTAAGCGTTACGGCTTTGCGCAGGAATACGCCTTCCCGCAGGGCATGATGCAGGAGAGCTATCGTCTTCACGCTCGCCATCGCGCCTACAACTTTGATATGATTCGTGCCAATCCCTACATCAACGGCTATTCCATCACGGGGCTTTTGGATCACTCCATCTGCGGCGAGGGACTTTGGACCATGATGCGGGAATGGAAGCCCGGCTGCGTGGACGCCATGCAGAACGGATTGGCCAAGCTGAAATGGTGTATGTTCTTTGACGATATGCATTTTTATGCCGGGCGTCCCGTGCGCTTTGAGGCACTGATCGCCAATGAGGATCAGCTGGCAGAGCGGGATTATCCTGTCTGTTTTCGCATCCTTGGGGAGGCGGGCGTTCTCTGGGAGCGGAAAAGTGTGCTGCATCCCACCGCGGAGCAGCTCAAGGGCTTTTCGGTACCGGTGCTGGATGAGATGATCACGCTGCACGTCCCGACGGGGAAATATCGGATGTATGCCGATATCGAGGGGGCGGCGGTCATGGATCACTATCTTGATTTTTACGTCACCAACGAGGCGGATATTACCACCGACGCTAAGCAGATCGTCGGCGTGGGACTGGGTGAGCAGACGGCTGCGCTGCTTGCCCGTGTCGGCGTCACGGTCAAGTCGCTGCAAACGGCGGAGCGACAAGCTCCTGCCGTTGTGCTGGTCGATACCGTGCCCGAGACAGAGCGAGAGGCTCTTTTCTCGGTGCTCAACGAGATGGCAATGCAGGGCAGCCGCGTCGTTTTTGCCAATCGTCACGTCCTTGGCGGGCCGTCGGGTGCTACCCACTATCTTGCTGTGGACAATGCCCCCATTCTCGGTGGAGAGGCGGATTGGCTGTATCATCAGGAATATCTGGCAAAGCGGCAGCATCCCTATTTTACGGGCTTGCCCTGTGGGATGATGGATTGGGAGTATTGGATATATATGATCAACGGCTACCACTTCAAGCACGGTGCCATTCCCGATGTCACTGCGGCGGCGTCCTTTGGAACGGGCTGCATCAATCCGGACGGCTATTACGGCGGGTTCAATATCGGTACCTATCGCAAAGGGAAGGGTGCGATCACGATCAACTCCTTCAATCTTGTGGAGAATATCGGCATCAATCCCGCGGCGGATCGGCTGCTGCTCAATATTCTTGACACCGAGGCGGCGGCGCTGTAAGCAGGGATTGGGTCTTGACAGACGTCGGAATTTGTGTTACAATGTAAAAAACCGCGCAGGCGGAACAAGGGAGGATTTTCTATGATCGTTTATTTTTCTGTATTTGTTGCCGTCATGAGTCTTGTGGCATTTATCCTGTATGCTGCAGATAAGAAAAAGGCAAAAAAGGGCGCATGGCGCATTCCGGAGGCGACGCTGCTGGGCGTGGGCTTTTGCGGCGGTGCGGTGGGCGCGCTGCTTGCCATGAATATGCTGCGTCATAAGACCAAGCACTGGTATTTCTGGGTCGTCAATATCGTCGGTCTTGTGCTGCATATCGTCATTGCGGCCTGGATGATACTGTATTTGTGATTTTTTGCCTGCAAAGCGGGTATAATTGCGGGAATTTGCCGCAAAGCCAAAGCGACGGGGAGGAGCCAAATGCATTTTTTGCATTTGACTCCCCCCATTTTTCTGTCGACTTTTATCAAATGTTCATACGTAATTCACAATTTGGAGATATAATAGATTAGTTATAATAAAATTTGATGATATAGAGAAACGAGGATGATATATGTCGTCAGTAAACACTCTCGGTCAGCGGACCGACATTTACGCATTGGGAATTGACATCGGCTCCACGACGGTCAAGGTCGTTCTGTACGCAAGCGCGGCAGACGACAAAGGTGGCATTGGTGGAGCGTGCATATATGAAAAATACGTACGTCACTACAGCGCGGTACGGGAGAAGACGCTGGAGCTTTTGCGTGAGGTGGTGCCGCTGGTGGGGGATGCCCCCGTCGCGGTGGCGATTTCCGGCTCGGCGGGACTGGGACTTTCCGAGGCGACGGGCGTTGCCTTTGTGCAGGAGGTCTTTGCCACGGGCGAGGTGGTCAAAACACTGGAGCCCGATACCTCCTGCGTCATCGAGCTGGGCGGCGAGGATGCCAAGATCATTTTCTTTGACAGCGGCATCGACGAGCGAATGAACGGCAGCTGCGCGGGCGGTACGGGTGCGTTTATCGACCAGATGGCAACGCTGCTCAACGTCAGTGTGGACGAAATGGACGAGATGAGTCTGAAGAGCGAGCGGCTTTATCCCATCGCCTCCCGCTGCGGCGTGTTCGCCAAGACCGACATTCAGCCGCTGCTCAATCAGGGCGCGCGCAAGGAGGACGTTTCGGCAAGTATTTATCAGGCAGTCGTCAACCAGACCATCGCAGGACTTGCACAGGGCAAAAGGATCCGCGGAAAGGTGCTCTTTCTTGGCGGTCCTCTCTACTACTGCAAGGGTCTGCGCATTCGTTTCAAGGAAACGCTCGGGCTGGATGATGCGCACGCCGTCTTTCCGCCCTACGCCCGTTTTTCGGTCGCAATGGGTGCCTCGATGTATGCACGCCGTACCGCCGTACCGACCACGCTGCCGACGCTGATTAAAAAAATCGAAGGTGCGCAGGTCGCTCGCGCCGGAGCGGGGAACCTTGAGCCGCTCTTTAACGATCGGCAGGAGTATGAGGCCTTTGCCGCCCGCCACGCCAAGGCGACGCTGGCTTTGCGCGATATTGCGACCTACAGCGGACGTGCGTATCTCGGTATCGACTGCGGCAGCACGACGACCAAGCTGCTGCTGCTCTCCGAGGACAACGAGATCCTTTATACATATTACGCCTCCAACCGCGGCAACCCCGTGCAGATCGTTCGCGAGCAGCTGCAAACCATTTACGCTCTGATCGGCGACCGCATCACCATTGCGGGCAGTGCCGTCACGGGGTATGGGGAGGAATTGATCAAGCACGCCTTCTCGGTTGATATGGGGCTGGTGGAAACCATTGCCCATTATACCGCGGCTCGCCATTTCCAGCCCGACGTGGACTTTATTCTGGATATCGGCGGGCAGGACATCAAGTGTTTCCGCGTCAGAAACGGGGCGATCGACAGTATTATGCTCAACGAGGCCTGCTCCTCGGGCTGCGGCTCCTTTCTTGAGACCTTTGCCCGTGCCATGGGCTGCAGTATCGACGAATTTGCCAAAAAGGGGCTTGAGAGCCTCTCTCCCGTCAACCTCGGCTCGCGCTGCACCGTGTTCATGAACTCCTCGGTCAAGCAATCGCAAAAGGACGGCGCCTCTTTGGCCGATATTTCGGCGGGGCTGTCGGTCAGCGTGGTCAAGAACGCCATCTACAAGGTCATTCGCGCCGGACACCCCGACGAGCTGGGTCAGCACATTGTGGTACAGGGCGGCACCTTCTGCAACGATGCCGTGCTGCGCGCCTTTGAGCGGGAGCTGGGACGTGAGGTCATCCGTCCCGCCATTGCCGGCTTGATGGGGGCGCTGGGTGCGGCACTGTGCAGTAAGGGAGAAGGGAAGGCGGTCTCCTCCCTGATCGGACGTGAGGCGCTGGAGAGCTTTGTCCACGAGGCATCCTCAGCAAGCTGTCATGGCTGCACCAACCGCTGCCGACTGACCATCAACAAGTTCGCGGGCGGGGCGAGATTCATCTCGGGCAACCAGTGTGAAAAGGGGCTGGGGCTCAAGGAGAGCAGCGACCCGCTGCCAAACCTTTACGCTTATAAAAGAGACGTGCTGACCTCGTTGGAGCGGGGTGAGGGCAAGCGTGGCAGGATCGGTCTGCCGCTCTCACTGGGAATGTATGAGCTGCTGCCGCTCTGGCACACCATTTTCCGTACGCTGGGCTTTACCGTCGAGATTTCCCCCATGTCGACGCGGCGCACCTATGAGGCGGGGCAATTTTCCATCCCCTCGGACACCGCCTGCTATCCCGCCAAGATCATGCACGGGCACATTGAAAAGCTGCTCGCCGCGGGCGTGGACGCCATTTTCTATCCCATTCTGACCTACAACGTCGACGAGGGGGCTGCGGATAACCATTACAACTGCCCCGTGGTCGCCTATTATTCCGAGCTGCTCCGCGGCAACGTGGACGCGCTGGCAGACACCAATTTTCTTTATCCCGCGCTGGATATCAACAACGAAAAGGCACTTGCCAAGGGACTTCTTCGGAGTCTCAAGCCCCATTGGGGTGACTTGACGCTGCGGCAGGTCCGAGAAGCAGTAGCAGCGGGGCTTGCGGCGCAGGACGCATACCGCGAGGGCATCCGCCGCGAGGGCGAGCGGGCACTTGCATATGCCCGTGCGCATGGTAAGCGGGTGATGATTCTCGCCGGCAGACCCTACCACATCGACGCCGAGATCGGACACGGCATTGACAAGCTGGCAACGACGCTGGGCTTTGTGGTGGTCAGCGAGGATGCGGTCTGCCATCTGGCCGAGCCCGTATCCGTACGGGTGCTCAACCAATGGACGTATCATGCGCGCCTGTACCGCGCAGCGGCTTACGCGGCGGCACATCAGGACACGGAGCTGGTTCAGCTGGTCTCCTTTGGCTGCGGCGTGGATGCCATCACCACCGACGAGGTGCGAGCCATTCTGGAGGAGAATGGCAAGTATTACACGCAGCTCAAGATCGACGAGATCACCAATCTCGGCGCGGTCAAGATCCGTCTGCGCTCGCTGATCGGCGCGATCGAGGACAAGGAGCGCAAGCGCCAAGGTGAGAAGGTCGAACTACCTGCCGTGGACACGGCAAGAGAGGAGGTGCCGGTATGAGCGGCAAGAGAAACAAGAACAGCTACGACCGCCCGTCGGCGCAGCCCTACATTGCCTTTACCGAGGAGATGCGCGACAGCGGATATACGCTCCTGGTTCCCAATATGCTGCCCATGCAGTTCAAGCTGATCATTCAGGTTCTGCGCAACCGCGGCTACAAGATCGATCTGATGGAAACGCAGGGGCCGCACATTGCCGAGACGGGACTCCGTTACGTACATAACGACACCTGCTATCCCGCGATTTTGGTCATCGGTCAATTTATCGATGCGCTGCAAAGCGGCAGATATGATCCGCATAAGGTCGCACTGGTGCTGGCACAGACGGGTGGCGGTTGCCGTGCCTCCAACTACATCTCTCTGCTCCGCAAGGCGCTGGTAAAGGCGGGCTACGGCTACGTTCCCGTCATTTCCTTCAGCGTGGCGGGCATCGAAAAGCATCCCGGCTTCAAGCTGACGTTGCCGATTCTGATCCGTATGTTTTTCGGCATCATCTACGGCGATCTTCTGATGTCGCTGGTCAATCAGACCGAGCCTTACGAGGCTGTCCCCGGTACGGCGCAGGCGCTGGCCGACCGCTATACCAAGGAGCTGGTCGAATGTATGGATCGCGACGGCGCGTCCTTCCCGAAGGTCAAGAAAAACTGTAAAAAGATCCTCTCGGATTTTGCCGCGATTGAGCGCCGTCCCAATGCCCATCGCAAGGTGCGTGTCGGCGTGGTCGGTGAGATCTACGTCAAATTCTCCCCGCTGGGTAACAACAATCTATCTCAATTCCTTCTGGACAACGGTGCCGAGGCGGTCATCCCGGGGCTTGTTGATTTTATTCTTTACTGCATTTACAACAACCTGATGGATCACGAGCTGTACGGCGCGGGTGGGTGGAGCTACCCCATCTGGAAGGCCGTCTGGAAGTATCTGACCGCCAAGCAAAGGGAACTGATCGCTCTGATCCGCGAGGACGGGCGCTTTGATGCCCCCACGCCCATTGAGGAGACCATTGCTCTGATCCAAAAGCACATGAGCATGGGCATCAAAATGGGGGAGGGCTGGCTCCTTCCCGCCGAGATGCTGGAGCTATACACCCACGGGACAAAAAACATTGTCTGCACCCAGCCCTTCGGCTGCTTGCCCAACCACATTTGCGGCAAGGGCATGATGAAACCGCTGCGTGACGCTTATCCCGACATTAACATCGTAGCCATCGATTACGATGCGGGGGCTACCCGTGTCAATCAGGAAAATCGTCTCAAGCTCATGCTGGCAAACGCCAAGGGTGACCGGACAAGTATCGAATAACCCACCATCAAACATGATCGATACCACCCAAGAAAGGATGTCGCAGATGTTTTGGAAGAGCAAAAAAAAGAAAAAAGCTGTTGCCTTTGTGGATTACGAATATTGGTTCTATTCCCATCGGCATCAGCTTGGTATGCGTCCCGATCCTGCTGCATGGTTGGCAGATGTTCAAGCACAGTATGAATTGATCGACATTAAGATCTTCGGTGACTTTTCAAACAATTTGTTGGCGGAGGATCTGGGAGAGCTGAGAAATATCACCAACTCTATCATCGAAACAGGGAATACCTATAAACAGAACAAAAAGGACATGACCGATTTTATCATGTTAGATCATATCTATCAGCACGCAGCAGATCATAAGAACATTCAAGTATATTTGATCCTCACGGGAGATGGACATTTCCAATCTGTTGTCAATTACCTGAAAAAGAAACAAAATAAAAAAGTGATCGTGTGCGGTGCCCCAAACACCATGAGTCGGTTTTTACAAGGCGCAGCCGACGAGGTCATGCATATTCCGCGGGATGAGGTGCTGTTTTTCAGATATGCAAAGATGATCGTCGATTATGTGGCGGAGGTTTCCTCCTCACCTGCGCGCGTTCCGACCTTTGTGGGAACGGTATACGATGTGGCAAGAGCACGTCGTGTGCCAAGAGAACAGGTGGAACAGACGCTGATCCGTATGATAGAGATCGGGTATCTGACGCAAAAAGAAAGAGCCGTACCGTTTGCGCCGAAAATTCCCATGCTGGCGCCAAACTGGGATCTTTTGATCAAGGATGGGCTGTGGGTGGTCGATTAACCCTGCTTTGATCGATAGAAATGTAAAAAATCCATGATAAAATGGGAAAATTCCATTGCAAAGTCAGTGAATATCGTGTATAATAATAAAAAACCGCTCTGTGCGGTCATCGTGAACGAAACGAGGTTACTAATATGAGCACAACTCTGCGTATTTATCGCGACACCGAGGCGGGAACAGCCTCCTTTCGCATGAACGGCAACCAGATCACGCTCGATCTTGCCACCGGCGCCATCACCTCGCTGCGCCGCTCGGGCTCCCCCGAATTTATCGGTGCGCCCTGCGCTCTGGTCGATCTTGCATGGCCGGTTCATCTGGATTATGATCCGCTGCGTATGCACCCCTGTGCAAAATATCATTCTGTCGCCCCCAAGATCGCAACCGACCACGGCAGCGTGAGCATCACCTGGCGCGGCATGGCATTGAATATTGACATTCCAAAGGACAAGATCCCCCAAGGGGAGATCAAGGTAGTGGTCACCCTCTCGCCCAACGAGGACGGACAGTCCATTGATCTGCGCTGCACCGTCAAAAACGGAACGGACAACCCCGTGCGTCAGATCCTTTTCCCCAATTTAGAGGGACTCTCTCCCGTCAGCGGGGAGGCAGAGGCGCGTTTTACCACCAGCCTCTTCCACTCCAATCCCTATGAGGAGCAGACCAGCACCCCCCGCAGTCGTGAGCGCTTTTACGGTGAGAACCGCACCGTCGCGGGGCAGTTTTTCTCGCCCGCCGGCTTTTTCCCCGCCAATGGCGCGGACCGTGCCATGGGCGGACGCTGGTTTGATTTCGGTAGCCTGAAGGCGGGCGTCTCTCTCTACCGTCAGGCGTGGGGCTGGGGGCCCGAAAACAAATATTGGATGGGCAGCAACGACACCTACTGGGTCAAGCTCAACCATAAAAACCGCACCATGCGCATCGCCTCGATGCAGTATCTCAACCTTGGCAAGGGCGAGACCTATGACAGCGGCATCTACGTTCTGACTCCGCACCTGGGCGGTTGGGTCAACGGCATCGAGCCTTATCGTGCCTGGGTCAAGAAGAATCAGAAAAGAGTTGTTCCCGTGCCGCAGTGCATGAAGGAGTGGATGGGATTCCGCACCATCTGGATGGGCTCGGGGTATCCCAAGGACGAGGAGGATGCCAACTGGACCTATCTTGATTTTCCCGCGCTTGCAAAGGACATTGCCGACGTCGGACTTTCGGGCATGAACCTGTGGGGCAGCACCTACACGGGATTCCCGATGACCAAGGAATGCTTTTATCCCGAGTACGGCGGCTTTGACGGCTTTGTTGCAGGTGTGAAAAAGGCAGCCGAGCTTGGCGTGGAGGTCTATCCGCTGGTCTCCATGGTGCAGATCTGGTATGCCGAGGCGCAAAAGAGAGGGCTGCAGGTGGATGCCTCTTGGGCAGAGACCATCAAGGCGGTGCCTGTCTTCCGCGCGCCGTATATGAAGTCGTGGAGCAGCCACAACATGGGCAACTTAGACGTGGATTGGTGGCGCGAGGCGGTCATGCAGTCGCTGCGTTTCTGGCGCGACGAGGCGCATTGCCCCTCCATCGCATGGGATCAGTACGTTCTGCCCGCTGCCAATGATGCGCTGCACGATCTGATCAACGAGTACCGCACCGAAACACAGGCGATGTACCCGAACGCGCATTTCTCTGCGGAATCTACCTTCTATATGGAGTCTGACATTGATAACTGCGACAGCCAATGGACATGGCTTTGGTGGCAGGAGGGCGTGACCGACTTCCGTCCTTATCTGTATGCCGTGGAGACCGAGCGTCCCAACATGAACGTCGATTCCTCGCCGCTGTATGCCAAGTACATCTTCATGGACAATTTGATGATGAACGCCTACCCCTCCAAGCCGGGGCTGATGAACGGCTCTGCCATGATCGCGGACTATCCCGAATTTGCCGCTACACTCAAGCGACTCAGTGCGTTGCGCAAGACGTTTTTGCCGTTCTTTACCGACGGCAAGAACATCGGAGAGTGTGCCATGACCAAGAATGGCAAGGGCTCGCGCGCGGGCTTTTACACGCTGGACGGCGCGGTGCTGGGCTTTGCCGTACTGGATGAGAATACCCGCACCACCACGTTGACGCTGGACATCACCGAATTTTCCGATGCCACCCGCTTTGTGCTGGATATCTTTGACGAGACGGGCGAGCTGCTGGAATCTCACCCCGTGACCGCCAAGACCACCGTCACGCTCAAGGGCGAGCCGACCGAGCTGTTCGTCATGCGATTCACCCCCGCGGGGAAGAGAGCGTAAGGTAAACAAATGTATCATTCAGGGGCTGCGCCATTGGCGCAGCCCCTTCGCAAAAGCCGACGACAGGCTTTTTTTGTGCGGAATTTGCGCTTTCACCTGCAATGCAGGTAAAAATTGCGGTGTTTAACAAAGCATAGACGACAGGGGGAGTCAAATGCATTTTTTGCATTTGGCTTACCCCCGATTTTTTGATTTGTTTCGTTTCAGTTTAGATTTTAACGGTATAATTTTGTTGCAAAATCAAGAAATATGTGTTTTTCGGGAGATCGTATTTCTGCATCAACAAGATCATCACAGATAAGGTAATGAGCAATGAAGATCGTATTGTGGATTTTAGGTGTTATTTTGGGACTTGCGCTGTTGTACTTCTTAATTCCCGGCTTTTTTGGCTTGTTTGTCAACCCGAAGAAGGAGTACAAAAGTGACAGTAAAGGGTATCGTTTCCTTTTGAATATGGCAAGTGTGATCGGGCTGTGGTTTCTACGTGTCAAGGTTCACGTAAGCGGGACGGAAAAGCTGCCCCGGGGACAGAAATTATTATTTGTGGGCAATCACCGCTCCAACTTTGATCCGATCATCACGTGGTACGTATTAAGAGATTAGCAGATTTCTTACATATCCAAGGCAGAGAACTTCAGAATACCGTTTTTCGGAAGGATGATTCGCCGATGCTGCTTTATGGAGATTGACCGTGAGAACCCGCGAAAAGCGCTCGACACCATGAACAAGGCGGGCGAGCTTTTGAAAAGCGGCGAGGTATCGGTCGGCGTGTATCCCGAGGGAACTCGCTCCAAATCAGGCAAATTGTTACCGTTTCACAGCGGTGTTCTGCGAATTGCGCAAAAGGGAAATTCCGCCATTGCGGTCGTCGCCATTCGCGGTACGGAAAAAATCCATAAGAATTTTCCCTTCCGCCGCTCACACGTGGATTTGGCGATCTTGGACGTCATTCCCGCAAAGCAGGTGTGCACCACAAGGACAAACGAGCTTTGCGACACCGTCAGGGAAAAGATAGAAACCTATTTGAAATCGGATCATCAGTGCTGACGATATCCGTGCACGCGCATTTTATTCCCCCACAGTTGAATTTTAACAGATGGAGGACGGGGTGTGTTTGGCTTGCTCCGAAATAAAGGAAGCTTGCGGGAGATCAACAGGATGAAACCAAATCCAAACCAATTTGTCAAAATCGAATCAAATGATGTGAGAAGGCAGTAAGACCATATGCGAAAATCTTTTTATAAAAGAAGACGGGAAATAGATCAGCAGCTGTTGCATCGGCAATATGAGCAGGACCGTGACGGACGTGCGATCATCAATATGCGAGTTGAAGACGATCGGGATTTTTTATCTGTATATTCACCTAACAAAAACCCAATGATCAGCACAGAGGTTGCTGAATTTATCGAAAATCATACGCAGACAATTCCTCCGAATCAGCAGTTGACCTTGCGGATCTACGGGAATTGTATTGATGAGCAGGAAAAGATAATGTACCGAAGTGCAACGAAAGAATATTATTCGGCCAAATATTACGTCAACGACAGGGATCTGAAACGAAATAATCTGATCGTTTTGGTCTTAACGTGGGTCGGAATATTGGTTCTTGCGCTGGCGATCTTTTTGGAATACCGACAAGACAGTGTGATCTGGTCGGAGGTGATCGATATTGCGGCATGGGTTTTGCTTTGGGAGGCGGTTGATATCAGCGTGTTCGAAAATCGGTCGTTGCGATTGAAAAGAATGCGATATATGAATTATATGTCTATGAAACTGGAGTATTATCCGGCCGATGTCATCGGGAAGTCCAAGCCGTAGCAGGTCTGCTTTGCGCACAAGGACTTTCCAAGGGAAAACGCGATTTCGTGTTTTGGCGCGGCCTGGCAAAATAAAAATCAGGGTTTCCCTCATTCTTGTGGGAAACCCGTTTTTTTAAGTGGTGGGGGTTTTGTCGCGTCGGCTGCGCAGGGTGAAGGCGAGCAGGCAACAGAGCAATACGATCGGGACGAGCGCCGCTGCGAAGATGTTGGCATCAGGCACAAAGGACTCGGTGCCGTCGCTGTTGAGGATGGTCTCGGCATTGGCCAGAACCAGCTTGCCGATCCAAGGACCGAGGACGCCCGGGACGAGCACCTGCGAGAAGATGCGTACACCCTGAAACATTCCTGCCGCGCCACCGGGAGTCAGGTCGCGGATGCGGGCACCAAAGACCGCCATGCCGCACAGATAGCCGCACATCATCAGCAGCGAGCCGACAAAGACAAGAGGCGTTGCGCGGACGAAAAAGAGAAGGAGATACCCCGCAGCAAGCACCCCGAGACTGACCCATACCGTCAGAGAAAATCCGCGTTTATCATAGACCTTGCCCCACAGCGCGGTGGCGACCGAGGCAAGCAGAATGGCGGGTGCCATGACGAAAACGTAATTGCTCATGCCCAGCGAGACCTCATAATATAGGATGAGATAGGGCATGAAAATCTGGATGGAGGTATTAAAAAGAATAAAGCCGATCAGGGTGAGATAAAGGCGGCCGTTCTTTTTGACGGTGGAGGGAAGAAAGCCGTGGACGACGGTGCGCAGGTAGCCCTGCTGTGACGGACGGATGGGCGGCTCCCGCAAAAGAAAGCAGCCAAGCACGCCCACCGCGGTGACGATGCCGCCGATGATGGCGAAGATGTACGTCCAGCTCTGCGGCGCGTCCAGATCGAACGCCATAAATCCGCCAAAGACGGCGAGAATGGCGACCAGCGGCATCATGGCGTTGATACCCTCGGCGGTGCCGCGGTTGGTTCGATCGGTGCTGTCGGTCAGCCAGGCATTAAAGGCGGCATCGTTGGCAGACGAGCCGAAGAAGGTCATGATACAGTCCAGCGCGATGACCAGCGAAACGCCCAGCGAGGCTGCCGATACGGCGGCAGGGAAGAGTGCGGAGATGATATCGAGCCGCAGCAGCGTAAAGCCAAGGATCGAGATCCCCCAGAGAATATAGCCGCCGCAGATGAACAGCTTGCGCTTGCCGATCCGATCCGAGAGTGCGCCGATGAGGACGGTGGTCAAGGTAGCCGCGACCGCGCTGGCTGCGACCATCCGTGAGATATCCGCCGCCGAGGCGCGGAACATTTTATAAAGAAAGACGTTGAGATACATATTCTCAACCACCCACGCGATCTGCCCGATCAGGCTCAAGAGCGTCAGGGTAAGGTAAAAGCGTGGCGAGTGGCCTTTGCTTTTATTCATGGAAGTCTCCTGTGCATTTTAGTATGATCATTGCTCGATATCATTCCAATCGATGCGACGATCCTTGAAGTAATATTCGCGGTCTTTCGCACCGATCTCCCGCATAACACGGCAGGGATTGCCCACCGCGACCACTCCCGCGGGAAGATCCCCGGTCACGATGCTGCCCGCACCGACGACCGTATCATCACCGATGGTGACGCCCGGCATGACCATGACGCCCGCACCCAGCCAGCAATTTTTGCCGATGCGGATGGGGGCGTTATATTGATAGCCCTTGGCACGCAGTGCGGGGCAGATGGGATGTCCCGCCGTGGCAAGCGTGACGCCGGGCCCCAGCAGAGTGTTGTCTCCAATGTAGATGTGCGTATCGTCCACCAGCGTCAGATTGAAGTTGGCGTAGACGTTTTTTCCGAGATGGAGATGATATCCGCCCCAGTTGGCGTGCATGGGTGTTTCGATATAACAGCCCTCTCCCATCTCGGCAAACATTTTTTTCATCAGGGCGGTCTTTTCCTTGATATGAGAGGGAGGGATGGCATTGAAGGCCTGCAGCCGATCCAGACAGCTCAGCTGCTTTTGCATGATCGTCTCATCTCCCGGCAAATATAGCTCTCCCGTATGTAAGCGTTCGCTCATTTTTGACATGATTCTCTTGCCTTTCCTTTGATTTTTCTTGTTGTTTTTCTTTCCCGCCTTATTCCTTGAGGAAGATCTCGATGACGGGGATCAGCGTGTGCGGTGCAACGGTGGGGAGATGGAAGGTGACCGTTCCCGCGCCCTGTTTGGTCTGCACATGATGATAGCTTGACATAAAAACGATCCTCCGTGTTTTTTTGATAAAAAAGCCCCGGGGCGCTCGGTTTTTCCAACCGTTGCCCCGAGGCTTTTGTCTGCGGTATTATAATAATACAGCGATCAATCTTCCAACGTATAGGTGATGCCGTTGATCTTAATGTAATCGTCGCCCTTCTCAAAACTGAAGGTGCCGGTGTACTTGTTGTCATCGCCGAAGGTGAAAATGATCTGATCGTCCTTGATCTCATAGGTGCCTTCTGCAACCTGCGTAGAGACCCCGAGAGCGCCTGCATCGATGGTTACCGTGTCACCGTCAAAATTATAGGCGGTTCTGATGGTAGCAACCTCAGCAGCGTAGGTACCCTTGAGGGTGTTGCCGCAGGATGCGAGCACGCAGCACAGCATTGCCGCAACCATGACCAGTGCAAGGATCTTCATTGTCTTTTTCATATTAGAATACCCCTTTCTACCGTAATCTCACGGTATTCATATTATACACGATTTTTATGGCAATGTCAAGAGGTTTTCCGAAAAATATCCGTAAGCGACACAGAGCGCGGGGTGGGGATCCGCTCATCGGTGCTCGGCGGACAGGAGAGTATCGCACAGGGTATCACAGAGAATGCAGGACGGATAAGGCCCGCAGAATACGGGACAAAGAAACAGTAAAATGAGCAGGAGCTGACCGTCATAGGATCGCTCCTGCTTGCATCCCGAAACGTATGTGCGAGGGATGGTGTTATTCATGGAGCGAATCCATCCGATCCGCTCGTCGGCATTTTTTGCGATAATCCCCCGGGGCGCAGCCGTGTCGCTTTTTGAACATTCGGAAGAAGTCCGAGGTGGAAGAAAAGCCCAACTGCTGTGCAATATCCGCGATGGAGAGGGCGGTGTTTACCAGCAGCTCACAAGCGATGCGACAGCGCTGTTCTGTCTTGAACGCCATCGGACTCATGCCGTAAGCTGCGAGAAATTGACGGCGCAACTGACTTTCGCTGATATAGCACATCCCCGCAAGCTCGCGCACGCCGATGCTTTCATTATAATGCAGCGACAGATATTCCATGACAAACGAGGCGGGGGTGGCGCTTTTTACCGAGGGCTCGGCGGGGGGAGCGGTATGGAGATACAGGGGCGCATCGTTGAGGAACAGTGCCAGCAGCATCACCACGGCGCGGTCTCGCCCCGCGTCCGCTTTGTCGCAGCGCTCGGCGGCCATACGAAGAAGGTCGTAAAGCCGTCCGTGCTCGCCTTGTCGTATGACGGCGGGAACGGAGACGGCGGGGACATCCCCAAGGCAAGCGGTCACTGCGGGGGCAAAAACGTAAAAGAACCGCGCGTAAGACAGCTGCTCCTCGTCGATCGAGCGGGAATAGTGTGGTGTATCGGGTGGGATGAATACCATGTCGCCCTGCGAAAAGGAATAATATACCCCGTTGGAGAGAAACAGCCCGCTGCCGCTGACGCAAATGCCGAATTCATAACGGTCGTGATAATGCAGCTTGGCAAAATCCGCTGCATATGGGAGTGCCACGGCATCGCGGTCCATACACACCGCCTCGTCCGAGGAGATGGGTAGTGGAGCAAAATAATTGGGATACTGTATTTTTGATGAAAATGCGCGTTTTTGCATGATTTTTGCGTGTCCTCCGACTTACATATCGCATAAATTCGCGGTATAATACCATTATAACATATGTTTGATGAAAAGTCAACCGTCCGACAGGCGCCCCGAAGAGCGGACGTTCATGCGGACGGAATCGAAACAGGAATGGAATAAAAGAAAGGCAGGAACACAAGCATGAACAAGCAAAACAGTGATCTCTTGGAGCTGCACGTCGATTGGGAGCGCGGAGTCATCGACTCTTTGATGCTCGGCGGGCAGGAGCGAACGGCAGCACCGCGACCGCTCTTTGCCGCAAGGCTCCGCCACCGCAGCGGCGAGGCGGTGCATATGCAAGCCACACAAGCCCGCAGTGTAAAGACGGATGGGCAGGGAGCCGTTTATTCTGACTTTGGCGAAGAAGCTCCCGCGCTGTCCGTACGTGTCTCGATGACGGAGGGCGAGACGGTGGATTGGTACATTCGCGTGGACGGCGTGCCGACGGAGTATGCCGTCGAATGGGTGGATTTTCCGCAGATCTGTCTGCCGCGTCTGATCGAGTGTGACACACGCGGCGGCAGGATACTTTTGCCGTATAACGAGGGCGTGCTGATCTCGAATGATGAGCGGCGTGCACGTGGAATGTTACCGCACATGGAGCCGGAGTATCCTTCGCTTGGCGCATATGCCGTCTTCCCGAACATGATCTGCTCGCAATTTTTAGCCTACCTGTATGATGACGTGGGATTGTACATCGGTGCTCACGATCCTCAAAGAGCACCCAAGGGCATTGATTTTTATACCGACGGCGACGGCATTTTGCTGCAGATGCGTTTGTTTTGCGGAACGGATTTCGGGCAGGCCTTCGCGCCGTCTTACCCGATCGTCTGGCGGGCGTGCGAGGGGCGCTGGGAGTCGGCAGCCGAGATCTACCGCGCTTGGTTTGAGATGCATCTGCCACCCCGTGTCATCCGTACGGCGCAAAATCCTGCGCTGCCCGCGTGGTATGAGGATGCGCCGCTGGTCGTCACCTACCCCGTGCGCGGCATTCACGATATGGACGAGATGACGCCCAATGCGCTCTTTCCCTACGTCAATGCGCTTCCCGTGCTGGAGAAGATCAAGCGGGCGACGGACAGCCGCATCATGGCACTGCTGATGCATTGGGAGGGAACTGCGCCGTGGGCACCGCCCTACGTCTGGCCTCCGTACGGCGGCGAGGTAGGCTTTTTCGCCTTTCGCGACCGGCTGCATCAACAGGGGGATCTGCTTGGCGTTTACTGCTCGGGCTTTGGCTACACGCTGCAGAGCAATCTGATCGAGAGCTACTGCATGGAAAAGGAACTCGAGCGCCGCGGGCTGCTTGACGCCATGTGCCACTCCCCGGCGGGGGAGCCGCAGATCAGCAAAATCTGCACAGGGCAGCGAAAGGGCTACGACATCTGTCCTGCCTGCGAGAGCGGGCGGGAGCTGCTGATGGAGGCGTACGCTCCGCTGTTTGAGTGCGGCATCGATTACGCGCAGATCCTGGATCAGAACCACGGTGGAGGGCAGTATCTGTGCTACGCGCGACATCACGGACACCCCGCCATGCCCGGGGCGTGGATGACCGAAAATATGCAGTCGCTACTGGGCGATTGGAACGAGCGGGCAGCGGGGATGCTGTTTGGCTGCGAGAGCGCGGCGGCAGAGCCGTTTATCGGCAATCTCGCCATGAGCGACAACCGCTTTGAGCTCAACTACGCTCACGGTACACCCGTCCCGCTGTACGCTTATATCTATCACGAATACGTCAGAAACTTTATGGGGAACCAGTGCTGCTGTACGCTCTCCACGCAATGCGACACGCTGCGTTATCGGCTTGCCTACGCCTTCTCGATCGGGGATTTGATGACGTTGACGCTCTCCCCGAATGGCGCACTGATGACGCACTGGGGGACGCGCGACTTCGCCCATGCGCCCGACATGGAAAAAACGCTGACGCTGATCAAAAATCTGACGAAATTTTATCGGGAGCAGGCAAAAGAATATCTCTATGACGGCAGAATGTGCCAAAGCCATGCATATGAGTGCGGTGAGATTTCAATCCCCTTGAGCGGTGCGTACGGCACGACAAGGCTGCCGCGGCTGTTGCTCTCGGCCTTTTGTGGGGAGGGAGGCAAGGTCGCGCATATCGTCGTCAATCCCGAGGATGTGCCCGTTGCACTGACGCTGGACGGCTGCGCGTACACGGTTCCCGCGCTGGACGCTTTGCTGATCCTGGTGTGATGGTTGTATAAATATCCGAATGTTTTTATACACAAATATTCAAAAAGCAGTTGACATCCGAATGAAATTTTGATATCATATAGGCAGTATAAATGTCTGTCCCAAGGACGGAAAGAAAGGATGCAGAAACATGAAAATGAAAGCATATTATCTGGTCGGAAACGCGCATCTTGACCCCGTCTGGCAATGGCGATGGCAGGAGGGAAGTGCCGAGGCAAAGGCGACCGTGCGCTCGGCGCTGGACCGCATGAAGGAATTTCCCGATTTCCGTTTCGTTTGCTCGTCTGCGTCGATCTACCGCTGGATCGAGGAATTTGACGAGGAGATGTTTGAGGAGATCAAGCAGCGCATCCGAGAGGGGCGCTTTGTCATTGTCGGCGGCTGGCACGTCCAGCCCGATTGCAATTTGCCCTCGGGCGAGGGCTTTGCGCGGCAGTCGTTGTATGCGCAGCGATATTTCAAGGAGACCTTTGGTACGACGGCCAAGGTCGGATACAACGTCGACAGCTTTGGTCACCACGCCATGTTGCCGCAGATCCTCAAAAAGAGCGGTATGAACGCCTACATCTTTATGCGACCGGGGCCCCATGAAAAGGAGCTGGAGGCAAATCTGTTTGACTGGGTCTCGCCCGACGGCTCAAGCGTGACTACCTTCCGCATCATGGATCCGTACTGTTTCAAATTTGACAACACCGAGGCACTTGCCGAGCGGATGCGTTTTCTGGACGGCACCGCCAACGAGGGGCAGGATGCCATGCCGCTCTTTTACGGCGTCGGCAACCATGGCGGCGGCCCGACCATTCGTCACCTTGAGGTGATGAACGAATACGCGGCGGCACATCCCGAGCTCGAGATGATCTACTCGGATCTGTCCGACTTCTTTGATCGTGTTGCCGACGTGCCGCGCCCTGCGTTGCACGACGATCTGCAGCACCACGCACCCGGCTGCTACGCCACGGTCAGCCGTATCAAAAACGGCATCCGCCGCGCCGAGAGCGCACTGGGAGCTGCCGAGAATTATACTATGCTCGCCCGCACGCTGCTCTCCAAAAGCTACCCGACCGATCGTTTTGCTGCGGCTTGGCGCGAGGTCTGTTTCTGCCATTTCCACGACAGCATGGACGGCTGCTCGATCAAGGAGGTCTACGACGATGCCGATCTGATGCTGGGGGCGGCGCGCAACACGGCTGCCGTAGCAGAGAACAACGCACTGCAGTCCATCTCCTGGGCGACGGATACCTCTGCCGATCGGGACAAGGGTCTTCCTGTCTTTGTTTTCAATCCCCACGGCTTTGACGTGGACAGCGTGGTCAGCGTTAACCAACAGCACGCAGGCGTACGGGATGCGCAGGGAAATGAGGTGCCCTCGCAGATCATTACCTCGGGCGCTGCCCCTTGCTCCGGCCGAGGGAACACCGCCTTCCGCGCACGAATCCCCGCGCTGGGTTATGCCGTGTATTATCTGCACGACGAGCCGACCGAGCGTGGTGAGAGCGTTGTCCGCGCCACGCCCATGGAGGGCGCGCACGCCGCAGGGCGGCAGGCAGGACCGGTGCTGGAGAACGAATATTGGCGCATTCAGTTTGAGGACTACAGCGGCTATATTCTCTCCATGATCGACAAGCGCACGGGAGAGAACGTACTCGACGGCCGCGGTGGTGCTGTGCCGATTGTTGTGGATGAATATTATCACGATACCTGGAGTCACGGGAACACCTTTTTTACCAACCACATGGCGCGTTTTTCGGACGCTGCGATCAGCGTCGTCGAGAACGGTGACGTGCTCTCGACGGTCAAGGTGGTCAGCCGCTACAATGATTCGACTCTGACACTCTACTTTACGTTGTGTGCCGGCGACAGCACACTGCACATCCGCGGACTTTGCGACTGGAGTGAGAAACACAAGATGCTCAAGCTGGCGTTCCCCATGAAGGTGGCGCAGCCGATAGCGGATTACGAGATCCCCTACGGCGTCATGCGCCGTCCTGCCGACGGAGAGGAGGAGCCGGGACTCAGTTGGGTCGCTGTTCGTAACGAGACGAGCGGCGATGGCTACGCCTTCCTGAATGACAGCAGCTACAGCACCTCGATTCGGGACGGCTGCGTTTATCTGACGGTACTGCGCAGCCCGATCTACGCCGATCACGGCGGTTCCCGCGACGGCGAGCGTGCCTATACCGAGCAGGGAATACGGGAGTTTACTTACGCCATGATGCCCTGCAGCGGTGAGAATGCGCCCATCATCCGTGCCGCGCGTCTGCTCAATACACCCCCCGTCAACATCATTGAGAACTGGCACACGGGCAAGTGGACAGACAAAATTTTCTCGGGCCTTACCATCAGCGCGGACAACGTCATGCTCTCCGCGCTCAAAAGAGCGGAGGATGGCTGTGGTACGGTGATTCGCCTGTATGAGACCGAGGGCAAGCAAGCCACCTTCCGGGCGACGGGCGCTACCTTGCCCGTGCCGCTTACAGACACCATCGGTGCGTACAGTGTCGAGACCTACTATCTTCCCGACGGTGAGAAGGCATGGAAAAAAGTCCTTTTGACCGAGTACGAGGCGTGAGAAAGGGGCTTGGGATATTGTCCCAACCCGCTATAAGCTTTAAGCTATATATGAATAAGCTATCTATAGACAAAGGAGAACACAAAATGAAACGATGGCTGATAACGATACTTACCCTGCTGCTGACGCTGGGGATGTTGATCTCCTGCCAAAACGAGGAGCAGATCCCCGATGACCCCGGCGAGGACGAAACACCGGGTGAGGACAATACACCCACCGACTCTTCCACCCCCGTAACGATAGGAGAAGGTGCGGTCATGGTGGCGACCAAGTACACCACCGACGACGTGGTGGTGGCGGACATTATCGCGACCGACGCCCCCTACAGCGCCGATCCGACCGGCAAGACCGACAGCACCACCGCAATTCAGAACGCCTTATACGCCGTGGAGGATCTGGGCGGCGGTGTGGTCTATTTGCCCGCAGGCGAGTATCTGGTCACTCACACCGTCTTTGTTCCCGCGGGGGTGGTGCTGCAAGGTGACTGGCAGGATCCCAACACGACCGATGCCCCCGAGTACGGCACGGTCATTCTCGCTCGCCCCGAGCCGCTGAGTGAAAAGGAAGTGCGCTCTCGCGCCTCCAATCCGCTCTTTTACATGGACAGCAAATGCGGCATGATCGGGCTGACCTTCTACTATCCCGAGCAGAATATTGCAGAGCCCGTGCCTTACGGCTACACCATTTACGGTGAGGCACCCCGCATTGCCGCGCTGCGTGACATCACCATGATCAACTCCTACCGCGGCGTGGGTGTGGGTGCCATGCAAACGACCACGCATGAGCTGATGCAAAACGAATCGCTGCGCATCTGTGCGCTGGACACGGCCATTGAGATGTACCGTTCATCCGAGGTCGGTTATACCGTGGACGTCTGCATCTCGCCCTCGTATTGGATCGAGGCGGGACGCGGCTGGGGCTGCAGTGACCCTGACACCCTGCGCGAATACTGCAAGGAGAACACCATGGGATTGGTGTTCAACGATCTGGACGACGAGGACTTCAGCACCCTGTATATTGAGGGCTGCCGCACGGCCATTTATATGCCCTCCACCCCCGATGTGCCGCAGGGCTTTTGGGGCTTGATCTATGATGTTACCATCAAGGATTGTATGTACGGCATTGTTGCCGAGGAGCTTTGCAGCTCGATCGGTACGGTCATTGCCAAGGCCGATATTGATGCCGATAAAAAGGCGATCGTCAATTCCTCGGGCGGGGGCAGCATGAAACTGTGCGGTATCACACTGACGGGTCAGGGTGAGATTTGTGCTGAGGGTGGCGATATTTATCTGGACGAGGAGAGCGATCTGTCCGATTATGAGATTCGCTACGGCAGCTACCAAAAGCCTGCTGCCTACCTCTATAATGCGCCCATCAAATCCCTGTCGGGCAAGAAGGACGACGCCTCTCCCGTGATCCAGCAGACGCTGGACGAGGCGGCAAAAACAGGCGGTGCCGTCTACATTCCCGCGGGTGTTTACAGCATTTATTCCACGCTCAAGGTGCCCGCGGGTGTGCAGCTGCGCGGACCTACCCCCGTTTTTGTGCGAGATGCCTCCTCGGGCGAGCCGGACGGTGCGGTCTTTCTGACCTATGTCACCGACGGTGCCTGCATCGAGCTTGCCGAAAATGCGGGAGTCAACGGTCTTCGTATTTTCTGCCCCCCGCTGGATGTTCAAACGGCGCTTGAATCCTTGGAAAAGAACGATCCCGTCGTGAACACCTGCATTGGTATCAAGGGCACGGGCAAGGGCGTTTACACCTACAACGTCGGTGTGACGGCAACCATGATCGGCATCGATTTCTCGGGCTGCGACGATCATCTGATCAAGCAGACCTTCGGCTGTGTGTACAACACCTTCGCCATTGTCGGCGGTAAGAACGGTGTCATGGAGAGCTGTCTGAACAACCCCCACTTCATCAACCGTCAGAACTACGCGGGCATGGGATATTGCAACAGCCAATACGCCGATTTGAATCGCTGGAGCGTATACAGCTCGGTCAGTGAGGCGGGCGTGGGCGGCTCTCTTGGCTTTGCCGAGCTGCGTGACGCCGTGCTGCGTAAATACTGCACCATGATCACGGTCAAGGACGCGGAAAACCAGGCCATCAACAACGTGTTTATGTATGCGCCGTATCGCCTGATCACCGTGGCAAATTCCACGGCGACCCTGATCAATACCTCGGCGGACTTTGTCGGCTTTGGCTCGGTCTATCACATCGTTGAAAGCTCCGAGGTCACCATCGTCAACGCGCTGCGCTCGGCGGGCGATTCCATCGTCTGCGACGAGACGGTCACGGTCGATCTGTACAACCGTATCAACACCGAAATATATTACGAAGGCAATTTCCATACGGCCGACAGTCATATCGACAACCTTGGTCTTACCGTCACCGAGAAGACGGCGCTGCCCGATGAGAGCACGGCGGCACTCAATAATACCGCCGTTCCCGACCGAGATCCCACGTACGTTCGCGCAGGTGAATATGCCCACCGCCACGATCCGAAGGGAACCGCGCAGCAGGAGATCGTTTACGAGAGACGCTTTGATGCGATTGATATCTCCAAATACATGACCGAGGGTGGATATTTGCATATGTGGGTCTACGCCGAGGATATGAGCACCCAGCTCTGGGGCGGCGCCTTTGAGGTCAGCTCTGCAGGAAACGCCGACCAGAGCAGGATCTACTGGGTTGAAACCTCCTTTATCACCCACGACGGCTGGAACGAGGTCTGGCTGCCGCTGTCCGACGTCAAGATGTCGGGGGTCTTCAATCCCAAAAATGCCAACTATCTGCGAATTCATACCGTTTCCAACGTGACAAGTGGGCAGGGAACCTTCTATATTGACGACGTTTATTTCTGCCTTGCCGAATCGGATGAGGTGCGTTATCCCATGGAGCGCACGACCGTTGAGGAGCCTACCGTGCCGGCACCGCCTGCACCGAGTGATGCCCCCGAGATCGATGAGGACGTGGATTTCCTCTACGTCAGCGATTGCGAGGAGCTGATCAATCTTGGCGCCTCCGTGCCGCTCAAGCTCAACGATGACCCCGATTATGTCACCCAGGGCAACTATTCCTTCCTCTCCGAGGCAGGAAAGAGAGGCAACGGCAACGAGATCTTCCTGTTCAAATTCAACGGGGACAACGCGCTGGATATTTCGGATTATATGGGACAGGGATATCTGCATCTGTCCATCTACGTGGAGGATGTCGAGAAGTTCGTCAGCGGTGAACTGGAGCTGACCAGCAGCGGGAACTGCGACCGTCAGGAGCTGAACTGGGCTCCGAGCAAGTATATCACCAAGAGCGGCTGGAACGAGGTCTATTTCCCTCTGAACGATACCAAGAGCACCGCCTCGGACTTTGATCCGACCAAGCTCAACTTCATCCGCTTGTGGATGTCAACCGCTGACGGCAATTACGGAAATTATTACATTGATGATGTTTACTTCTGCATGGGTGTGGGGGAGGAGGATCCCGAGGTTGAAGTCGGTAAGATCAATGCCAAGGGAGACTTGATCATTGCCACGTGCGATACGCTCTCCGAGCCCGGCGCGGGAGGAATGCGCATGGTGACCGATCCCGCCAATATCAAGGAGGGCAGCGGTGCATGGTGGGTAAAGGATAACAACCTGGTCGTGCTCAATGTCAAATACAGCGAGCCGATGAACGTTTCCGATTATGTTGAGAACGGCTATCTGCATCTGTGGATCTGGGTCAGCGATGCCTCGGATATGGCAAACGGACAGATCGAGATCACCAGCGGCGGCGATTGTGACAAGAACGAGCTCAACTGGTCCGCCACCACCTACATCAAAAAGGACGGCTGGAACGAGCTGTATCTGCCGCTTGCCACGGCGGGCAAGACGGGCGGTAATTTCAATCCCAGCGCCATGAATTATTTCCGCATCTACGTTTTCCCCCAGACGGGGAAGACCATCGACTATTATATCGATGATATCCGCATGACGAATGACAAGGGGTAAGCGTCATTCCTATGTGGCTACGTTTATGTCGAGCATAGCGTAGCCACGCGGGACCTCGCTTTGCAACATTCGCGCTGATGCGCATCGTTTTATAAGACATAAGGAGGAGAATCCCATGCTTTATCAAACCGAGTATTATACCAAGGACGTTGTCGTCGCCGACATTCTCGCCACCGCCGCTCCCTATTTTGCCGATCCGAGCGGCGAGCGTGACAGCACCACGGCCGTGCAGGCGGCACTTGATGCCTGCCGTGAGCTCGGTGGCGGTGTCGTGTACCTCCCCGCCGGGCGATATCTGATCACCGACACCGTAACTGTGCCCGCAGGGTGCATCCTGCAAGGCGACTGGCAGGATCCCAATACCACTGCGCAGCCCGAATACGGTACGATCATTCTTGCCAAGCCCGCACCCCTGACCAAGGAGCAGCTGCCTGACCGAGCAGCGGCACCGCTGCTCTTTATGGAGGGACGCTGCGGCATGATCGGCCTGACCTTTTATTACCCCGCGCAGAGCATCGCGCACCCCATCCCCTACGGCTACACTATCTACAGTGAGGCCCCCCGCAACGCGGCACTGCGTGATATCACCATGATCAATGCATACCGTGGCGTTGGTGTCGGTGCCAACGGCACCTCGGGGCATGAGCTGATGCAGAACGAATCGCTGCGCATCTGCGCACTGGACACCGCCATCGAAATGTATCGCTCCACCGAGGTCGGCAACACGGTCGATATTGACGTCTCGCCGCGTTATTGGGAGACGGCGGGCTGCGGCTTTGCTTGTGACGATCCCGCCGCACTGCGGCGCTACTGCCGCGAGCATACCATGGGGATCATTCTTCAGCAGCTGGATGACGAGCATCTGAGCACCCTGCGTCTGGACGCTTGCCGCACCGCGATTTATCTGCCGCGGATCAAAAATCCCGTGCAGCAGGGCTTTTGGGGTCTGATCTACGACGTTGACATCACCGATTGTATGTACGGTATCGTCGTGGAGGAGCTGTGTGCCTCGATCGGCGCAGTGATCGCCAAGGCGCGCATTGATGCGAGCGCCAAGGCGATCGTCAATTCCTCCCGCGCCAGCACGCTCAAGCTGTGCGGCATTACGCTCACCGGTGCGGGCGGCGTGGTCAGCGAGGGCGGTACCACCATGTGGGACAAGGAAACCGATCTGTCTGCATATGACATTCCTTACGGCAAATATCAAAAGCCCGCGCCTCATTGGTACCCGGCCGACATCAAGGATAAAAGCGCCACGGGTGAGGATGTCTCTCCCATCATTCAAAAGGCGCTGGACGCAGCGGCAGCGACGGGCGGGGTCGTCTCGCTCCCCGCGGGCGTTTATACCGTCCTTATGACTCTGCACGTTCCCGCGGGCGTACAGCTGCGCGGCCCCACACCCGTCTTTGTGCGGGACACCTCGGTCGGCTTTCCCGGCGGCTGCGTGCTCCTGACCTATGTCGGTGACGGTGCGACGGTCGAGCTTGGCGAGAATGCGGGGGTCTACGGTCTTCGCATCTTCTGCCCTCTGTATCATACCAAGACGGCACTGGCCCGCCTGGAGGAAAATCATCCCGTGGTCAATACCTGCGTCGGCATCAAGGGGCTTGGCGCGGGGGTCTATACCTACAACGTCGGCGTGAGTGCCACCATGATCGGCATTGACTTTACCGGCTGCGACGGGCACCTGATCAAGCAGACCTTCGGTTGCGTCTATCATACCTTTGCCAAGGTTGGCGGACGGGGCGGTGTGGTCGAATCCTGCCTGAACAATCCTCACTTCATCAATCGGCAGAACTTCGCAGGTCTTGGCTTATGCAATGATGCCTACTGCGATGTGAAGGCGTGGGAGGGGCTTTGCAGTGTCAGCGAGTCGGGAACGGAGGGCGTAGGCTTTTCCATTTTGCGTGACGACGTGCTGCGCCGCTACTGCACCATGGTGCACGTTGTGGACGCTGCACAGCAGACCATCAACAATATCTTTATGTATGCGCCGTATCGCCTGATCTCGGTGACGAGCTCCGATGCCAAGCTGCTCAACACCTCGGCGGATTTTGTCGGCTTTGGCTCGGTCTATCACGTGGAGAAGGGAAGTCGCGTCGTGGTGGTCAACGCGCTGCGCTCGGCAGGAGATTCTTTGTTCTGTGATGAGAGCTCCACGCTGGATCTGTACAACCGCATCAATACCGAGATCTATTTTGAGGGCAGCTACCACTCCGCAGCCGGGCAGTATGACCCGGACGACTACGGCTTTACCGTAACCGATCGGATGTCCCCGGTGTCCGATGCGTATGCAAAGGGTCTGCGCGCCGCCGTATTGAATACGGATCCGACGTATATTAAGGACGGTGCATATTCCTATTGTCACACGGCACCGCGCGATCCTATGCAGCCCGCGAGTGACATTCTGCTGGAGCTGCGGTTCGATCCTGTGGACGTCTCCCGCTATATCAACCGCAACGGATACCTGCATCTGTGGGTCTGGGTCGAGGACATGAGCACCCAGCTCTGGGGCGAGCGTATTCAGCTGACCAGCAGCGACAGAGCGAACGAGAATGGTCTGTTCTGGGTCAGCACCTCGTATATCACCCACAACGGCTGGAACGAAATCTGGCTCTCGCTTGCCGACGCCAAAAGATGCGGCAGCTTTGATCCGACGGCGGCGAATTATTTCCGTATGGCCACGATCCACAATCCCAAGCGCAACCACGGGAGCATCTACATTGATGACATGTATTTTTGCATGGCCAAGTCGGATAAGATCCGTTATCCCATCGAAAACACTCCCGCCCATATTCCGACGGAGCCGAGATGGACGCAGGGAAATGCATGACCGCATAATTGCGTAATATCGTAATACCGTAAAAGCACGGGCCCTCTCACCGCAAGGATGGGAAAGCCCGTGCTTTATTGACTTTATCGGCTTGATTGGTCGAGCAGCGCCAGCACCTCGGGGAAAAGCTGAAGACTACGGGAGAGAATCCCGTGCATGGCCGCGATGGCGATGCCGTAGTTGACGATGGGAATGCCCGCCGCAGCGGCTGTGGTCAGGCGGCGCTGCATTTCATTTTCCTGCAGCATACAGCCGCCGCAATGAACGATCAGGCGATAGGGAGACAGATCATCGGGGAAGGCACCGCCCGAGGTGAAGTCGTAGGCGGGCTTTGCTCCCGAGAATTGCTCGATCCAGCCGGGCATTTTAACCGTACCGATATCATTGCACTGACGGTGGTGGGTGCAGCCCTCGCAGATCAGCACACGGTCACCGTCCCGCAGCCGCATAAGTACCGCGGCACCGCTGACCAGTGCCGCCAGATCGCCCTTATAACGCGCCATCAGGATGGAGAAGGAGGTCAGCGATATCTCGGGGGGGACAATGGCGGCGACCTTGCCGAAGACCTGCGAATCGGTCACCACCATGCGGGGGGGATGACGCAGCGCAGACAGCGTGAAGGCCAGCTCGTCGGGTTGGCAGACAATGGCGGTGGCGTGAGCGTCCAAAAGCTCTCGCAGCGTCATCTGCTGTGGCAGGATGATGCGCCCCTTGGGGGCGGATTCATCGATCGGGGTAACCAGCACGACGGTATCTTTCGCGGTGATAAGATCCTTAAGCAACACCTTGGAATTCTTTACCGCCTCGGCGAAGGCGCCAAGGCGCTCCTTGAGCGCATGGATCCCCTCGTTGCGTGCGGCACTGACGTACATCGCGTGCTCATCCGGGGGGGGACGCACATCCAGCAGATCGGCTTTGTTGTATGCCACGATATAGGGGATCTTACGCTCCTGTAATGTTTGCTCCAGTGCGACATCCTGTGCGCTTTTTCCGCGGGTGGCGTCCACGACCAGAACGGCCATATGGACGGTGGCGAGAATCTCCTTGGCCTTTTTGACGCGCAGGGCGCCAAGGGTCTCTTGGTCGTCATCAAGTCCGGGGGTATCGATGATGAGAACGGGGCCCAGCGGCAAAAGCTCCATAGCCTTTTTGACGGGGTCGGTGGTAGTGCCCTTGATGTCGGAGACCAGAGAGAGAGGCTGTCCTGTCACGGCATTGACAAGGCTGGATTTTCCCGCGTTGCGCAGCCCGAAAAAACCGATGTGGATGCGCTCGGCGGCAGGGGTGGTGGTAAGGCTCATGGTAGGGCTCCTATTTGCATAAATTAGAATGTGCTAACTATTCATTGCCTATAAGGGGCAGCAGCCCCATATGGACGCTGCTGTTCATTTGTTTAGAACAGAACCGCTAAAATTTTGCAAAAAGTGATAAAAGGTTTTTGGGGTGTCGGGCCCTTTTTCCAAAAGGGTCTGCCCCCGCGGAGCGCGGGGACAAGGGACAGAGCCCCTTGCATCAAAATCTGAAATCTCTGCGGTTGGAGGCCTTGATGGCGGCGATATTTTCCTTGGCGATCTGTTTCACTTTCTCCTTGGGGATGCGCTCCAGCTCCTGCTCGACGACCTTATAGCCGACTTCCTTGGTCGCATCGGAGGCGTAGTCCTCCAGATATTCGGTCAGGGTCATCAGGGCGTTGGGGTGGCAGCAGTTGAGGATCTGCCCCGACTTGCAAAGGCTCATGAAACGGTCGCCCGTGCGTCCCTCGCGGTAGCAGGCGGTACAGAAGGAGGGAATATGCCCGTTCTCCATCAACCAGCGAACGACCTCGTCCAGCGAGCGCTGGTCAGAGACGTCAAACTGTTCGGTGTCGTGGGGGCGCTCGTCTGCCGTGTAGCCTGCATAACCGCCCACCGAGGTGCGGGAGCCACCCGACACCTGGCTGACGCCGCAGCTCAGCAGGCGAGAACGAACAGCCTCATTTTCGCGGGTGGAGATGATGATGCCTGTGTAGGGAACAGCCAGGCGGATGCAGGCCGTGATCTTGGCGAAGGTGTCGTCGTCGATGCCGTTGTCAAAGGCGTCGGGGTCGATGTCGTCGGCGCGCTTGAGGCGCGGTACGCTGATGGTGTGCGGGCCGACGCCATGGACAGCCTCCAGATGCTCGGCGTGCATCAATAGACCTGCGAACTCATACTTATACAGCTCCAGCCCGAACAGAACACCCAGACCGACGTCGTCAATGCCGCCCTCCATGGCGCGATCCATCGCCTCGGTGTGATAGGCGTAGTCGTGCTTGGGTCCCGTGGGATGCAGCGCAAGATAGCTCTCCTTATGGTAAGTCTCTTGGAAGAGGATATATGTGCCGATGCCCGCGTCCTTGAGCTTGCGGTAATTTTCCACGGTCGTCGCGGCAATGTTGACATTGACGCGGCGGATGTCGCCGTTCTTGTGGTGGACGGAGTAAATGGTGTTGATGCACTCCAGAATGTATTCGATGGGATTTTCGGTGGGGTGCTCGCCGGCCTCGATGGCAAGGCGCTTGTGCCCCATATCCTGCAGGGCGATGACCTCAGCCTTGACTTCCTCCTGCGTCAGCTTTTTGCGGGCGATATGCTTGTTTTTGAGATGATAAGGACAGTAGACGCAGCCGTTGACGCAATAGTTGGAGAGATAGAGCGGCGCGAAGATGACGATGCGGTTACCATAAAAGGCGAGCTTGATCTCTTCGGCGATCTGATAGATTTTCTCACTGACCTCGGGAATGTCGCAAGCCAGCAGCACAGAGGCCTCGCGGTGGGTAAGTCCTGCGCAGATGTAACCTGTTTCGGTCTTTTGGGGACGCGCTTTTTCGAGAATTTTCTCGATCAGAGCCAGGTCGTTTTTATGCTCCTCGGCGTACTTGAGGGTTTCGCGGATTTCCTCGTCGCAGATAAATTCCTCCGCGACCGGGGATTTGGGATTGTAATTTGCCATGATGAAGGGTGTCCTTTCTGTTGTTTTCAAGGGGGCTGCCCTTGACTTACAAGCCTTTTGAAAAAAGCTTGCGCGAAAAATTTTGATCCATGTATATAAAATCCAAAAGGGTTAAGCCTGCCGTTTCACGTCTCCGCGGGCGGTGACGACCTCATAACCGATGGCCGCCATACGCTCGGTCAGCGCGGCTTTGCATTGTGCGGACTCGGAGCCGTCGGTGGCTTTGTTATTATAAAGGGTGTATTTTTTGCGCACCGAGGTGGGAGACAGATTGGGCATGACGACGTTTGCGCCTGCCAAAATGCCCTTTTCCCGACCGTGGGGATCGATGGTTCCGAGTGCGGTGGTGGAAGGGAGCAGGATGTGGGGATGAATCAGGCGAATGATGGAGAGCAGATAGCAGGTCAACTCCAATGTGCCCGCTACCTCGCCGCCAAAGGGGGTATCCTTGTGCGGAATGAAGGGGCCGATGCCACACATATCGGGCTGAAATTCTTCAATGAATTTCAGATCCTTTGCCAGATGTGCCGTGGTTTGCCGGGGCGAGCCGACCATAAAGCCGCAGCCCACCTGATACCCCAGCGCCTTGAGATCTCTAAGACAGCGCATACGATTGTCATGGGACATGGTGTCGGGGTGCAAAAGCGCGTAGTGGGCTGCGTCGGCGGTCTCGTGGCGCAAAAGGTAGCGATCTGCCCCTGCCTGCCGCAGCCGCGTATAGCTTTGCGTCGTTCGCTCACCCAAGGAGAGCGTAACGGCACAGTCGGGGAACTCGGCCTTGATGCGCTGCAGAAGATCGCACAGCAGCTCGTCCGTAAAATAGGCATCCTCGCCGCCTTGCATCACGAAGGTGCGAAAGCCCAGCGCATGACCTTCACGGCAGCATTCCAAAATTTGCTCGGGCGAGAGACGGTAGCGATCACACTGACGGTTGCTCCGACGGATGCCGCAGTATAAACAATCGTTCTTGCAAATGTTGCTGATCTCGATCAACCCGCGGATATAGACCGCATTGCCGTAGACCTTTTGTCGTTGCGCAACGGCAAGCTCACCAAGGTACGCCGCTGCCTCAGGAGTGCGCTCGTCCAACAGCGCCCGGTATTCGTCAAGCGACAACGAACGCCGGGCGGCGAGACGATCAATCAAAGCGAATGTTTGCTTGCTCATGCGCCCACACTCGAATATGCCGTTTTGACGCTGACGCCGTCCAGATTGCCGATCTTGCCCGCCAGTGCGGCGATGGCGTCCTGCGGTGCGTCCATGGCGATGCTGATGATATTGATGCCGCGCTTGCGGTAGGGGATGCCCATGCGCCCGATGATATATTCGCCGTTCTCGTGCAGCAGTGCATTGATTTTTTCTACGGCATCTCCGTTTTCCACGACGATGCTCATGACAGCGACTCTTGTTTCCATATTAAAAAACCTCCGTAAAAAATAAAAACTCGCACTCCATGAGGATGCGAGCAATAGGATGACGGTTGTCAAGATAATGAGTTTCGCATCCTTTCACGCAGCAGTGTACACCGCTTTGATGTCAGGATTCATACTTAAAAATTTGCTGACTTGGGGGATTTTGCGCAGCGAAATCCCGTGTGGCTACACTTTGTTCGCTCTTATATTATAGCCACCTGTATCTTGCCAAAATTTTACTGACTTGGGGGGATTTTGCGCAGCGAAATCCCGTGTGGCTACACTTTGTTCGCTCTTATTTTATAGCCACCTGTATCTTGCCAAAATTTTACTGACTTGGGGGGATTTTGCGCAGCGAAATCCCGTGTGGCTACACTTT